>CAZEDX010000022.1:0-14569 GCA_964511015.1 uncultured bacterium
GATCACCCCTTCGAGCGTGCGCTGGAAGGCGCGGTCGGAACCCGGCAAGCGGCTCCAGCGCAGGAACCGCTCTTGCTCCTCGCGTTCCATCCGGCCGAACAGCGCCGGGGCGTAGCGCAACGCCAGCGGGGTCGCCACGCGCATCACCACCGGCGCGATCCGCCGGCCGAGCACCGGAAACGACGCCAGGCGCATGCCGAGTGCGACGTCGCGCCCGAGCCCGCCCGCAGCCACCAATGCCACCCGGTCCACCTTCGCGCGGTGTTCGAGAATCATCCATTGCGCCACGCCGCCGCCGTAGGAATGACCGCAGATGTGCGCGCGTTCGACGCCGATGGCGTCCATCCAGGATGCGACCACCTGCGAGTGCCAGGACAGGGTATACGGTGCGTTCGGTCGCCCGGACAGGCCGAAGCCCGCCAGGTCGGGCAGGAGCACACGGAAACTGCGGGCCAGGAACGGCGCCGCGCGCCGCCAGGTGCGGTGGGAGTCGTATAGCCCGTGCAGTAACACCAGTGGCGGCCCCGCGCCCAGTTCGCCCCACGCGATCGACGTGCCGAGCACTGCCGTCTCATGCGCCTTGCCGATCATCTCCACGAGTCCACCCCCATTGTGCCGATCTTTCGCGTATCATACGCCATCGCCCGGCGGTGCGCGACGAAACATACCGCCGGACGGAAGGGCTGAGATTCGTTTTCGCGCTTGTGGGGTATGAAAACATTTCATAGGACGAAAAAAGCGCATTACGAAACGAAACGAACGGGCGTTCGAAAGCGACTTTGCGGCACTTCAAACCACGGTCGAAAAAAAGCCTTTTAACGGGAAATCGGCCCTAACAAAATCAAGCACTTGCACACCGATTTTTGCCTGTTTGCACGGTGTTTTTACGGCGAGTTGTCGAAAAATCGCCCCTTATTAATCAATGACTTGCGCGACCTTGGTTGCTTGAAAACACGGCCGTCTAACGACGTGAAACGCGTTTTGGACTGAATTTCCAGGATGAAAAGGACCCACAGGATCCGCGGCAGGGGTTTTGGTTATTCGTTCGTTATACAAACATCCACCCGAGGCGATTCGCCGGACCCGCCCCGGGTGGGGCTCAGTTGTCTCTACCAGAACGCGACGCCGGCCGGGTTGGTCAGCGTGACGTTGAACAGCTCGGAGTAGTCCGTGCCGGACAGCACGTACACCTTGCCGTTGCCCTGGTCGCACACGTAGGCGTCGCCGGTCTCGGGATGCACGCCCAACGCCTGGATCCACAACGCGCCCGCGATCGTGAGCGGGTTGTCGGCGCCGTGAATGGCCACGCCATCCACGCCGTCGATGACGTAAACGTTGCCGCTCATCGACTCGGCCACGAAGGCGATGCCGTCGTCGCGCATGGCGATATAGCCCGGCGCCACGCCGAGGTCGAAGGAGAACTTCACCACATTTTCCTTGGTGCAGATCTTCGCCACCTTGCCCGTGGCCGCGGCGTAGTCGCCGGTCATCACCACGAACACGTCGGTGTCGGCGCCCTCGGGCATCAACGCCAGGTGCGTCGGGTTGATCTGCGGCAGTGCGATCTCTTTCACCTTCGCGCCGTCGTCGGCATTGAGCACGAGCAGCTTGCCGTCGGCGTAGCTGAACGTGTCGAGATCGAAGCCGCTGCAAGCGACGTAGAGATAGCTGCCGACGCCAACCACGTCGGTCGGCACGCAGCCTTCATCGAGATCGTGATAGACGATAGTCGGCTCTTTCTTCTCGTCGAGCGTGACCTGCGCCAGCGTGTCGTCGAGATTGCCGGTCACCCAGAATGAGCCGTTGTGATAGGTCGCCATCCACGGACTGTCCTGCTCGAGGGTGATTTCCTGCGTCGCGTTTTCGTCGAACGGATCGACGAGAATCAGCTTCTCGCCGCCGGTGATGCCCGCGCCGAAGTCTCCCGAATCAACCAGGTAGATCACGCCCGCTTCCGGGCTGACGCGCACGTCATTCAACACCGCGCCGATGGTGTCGCCGAGGTAATCGGCCACGGCGGTTTCGCTGCCGCGATCGATGGCCATCAGTAGGCCGCCGAGGTTGTCCATCACGAAGACGTCGGCGCCGACCTTCACGTCGGCCGTCGCGCTCAGATCGCCGAGCGCGGCGGTGATCGTCGTCTGGCCCGCAGCCACGCCGGTGACCACGCCGTCTTCATCGACCGTCGCCACGGCGGTGTCGCCGCTGGTCCAGGTAAAACCGTCGGTGACGGTTTCGCCGTCGACCGTGGCTTCCGCCGCGAGCGCGAAGGCCGTGCCCGCCGGGACGATCTGCGTGTCGGGCGTAAGCGTCAACGAATCCTCGTCCGTGTCGTCGTCGGTTTGCGTGTCGTCGTCGGCGGAGTCGTCATCGGCCGCGTCGTCGTCGTTCTGGTCGTCATCGCCCGCATTGTCGTCATCATCGTCGTCGTCGCCCGTGCAGCCCAAGAAGGGCACAGCCGCGAGGGTCAGCGCGGCCAAGGCAACGAGCAAGGTGACCCAGCGATCCACGAATCTCATCTCTCTACCTCCTACGGTGAGTGGAACGTTGGGCCTTGCCGTCTGGGGGGATTCCATGTGAGGCGCGCGCGTCGATGCGCCCGCCCGACCTGGCTCTCTCCCACGAAGAGCGGAAGGCCTGTTACGCCGGGCGATTCGGTCTCCTGGCTTGGGGCTGCTGCCGTTCGCCTGCCGCCTTCCCAGATCCGGCGATCCAGTGGCATGGTGGCGGAGAACTCACCCTTCACAGTGGCGGGGCCGCGCCGGCTTCACACCGGCTTCCCGTCTTCGTCCGGCAAAAAACACGCTCTTCTTAGCAGAGCCGCCCCGGCGCCGCAAGCCGCCGGCGCACCGGCGGGTTTGAACGCCCGCCGCCGCTGGGTTACAAGGGGACAACAACGACGGGAGAACGCGGTGAAGCGCTACACCTTCGACGATTGCGTCGCCATCACCCGCCGCCTGCGCGGGCCGGGCGGCTGTCCGTGGGACAACGAGCAGACACTGGAAAGTGTCCTCAAATACTTCCTCGAAGAGGCGTATGAAGCGCTCGACGCCGCCGACCACCGCCACTGGCCCGGCCTGGCCGAAGAGCTGGGCGACACGCTGTGGGAGATCCTCTTCCTCGCCCGCATCGCCGAGCAGGACAACCTGTTCACCATCGACGACGTGCTGCAGCAGCTCGGCGAGAAAATGGTCCGCCGCCATCCGCACATCTTCGGCGATGTCGAGATCGAAACCTCGCAGCAGGTGCTTGCCCAGTGGGCCGAGATCAAGAAGCAGGAGAAGAAAACCGACAACCACGCCGGAGTGCTGGCCAAGGTGCCCCGTTCGCTGCCGGCGCTGCTGCGCGCCCACCGGGTCAGCGAGCGCGCGGCGAAGGTCGGCTTCGACTGGGAAAATGCCGGGCAGGTCTGGCAGAAACTTGAAGAAGAAAAGGGCGAACTGGCCGAGGCCATCCAGTCTGGCGACCGCGCGGCGATCGAGCACGAGCTGGGCGACGCCATCTTTGCGCTGGTGAACCTCGGACGGCATCTGGGCATCACCGCGGAAGACGCCGTGCGCCGCGCGACCGATCGCTTCATCACCCGCTTCGCCAAGGTCGAGGAAGCCGTCACGCGCGAGGGCGGCAACTTCCAGGAAAAAACGATCGACGAACTCGAGGCCCTCTGGCAACAAGCCAAGAAAGATCTGGGCTGAATGATGATTCATGTTTTCCACAGAATCTGCGGAAAACCTTGTGGACAACTGTGTGGAAAACCGGGCCGGAAGGCGAGTAGAAGGCCTTGCCGCGTCCATTGCACAATATTGGTGCAACAGGCAGCGCGACAATGATTGGAAAGTCCAAGCTTGATTGGTCGCCGGTTCTGCTCTCGACCCTCGTCTTTCCGGGCGCCGGGCAGCTAAAGCAGAAACGGTACGTCCGCGGCGTCATTCTGCTGGCGTTGGGGACGATCGCCCTGGTCGGCTTTGTCGTCCGTTTCATCAAGCCTTTCCAACAGATACTGCTGGCGCACATCAACCTCAACGGCCCGCCGGTGGCCGAGCAGGCCGAGTCGCTATGGGCGGCCATTGCAGGCTGGGTCTTGCTGCTTTTGCTGGTGTGGATCGTGGGAGCGGTCGATGCATATATCACGATGCGCCGCGACCCGGGCCCGATGGGGCGCCTCGTGCTGTCGAAGAAATCGCCAGAACCGCCGCGGCGGCCGGATCTACCGCCGCCGCCCACCCCGAAGCTCTCGTAGCGGAGGATGGGATTGAGAATCGCGCACCTGTCGGACACGCACCTGGGATACAGCGATCTCGACGTGCTCGACGAAAGCGGTGTGCTCCTGCGCGAACTCGATGTCTACCGCGCCTTCGCCCGCGCCGTCGACGCCATGCTCGCCGCCCAGGTCGACGCGGTCATCCACAGCGGCGACCTGTTCCATCGCGCCAGCCCCAGCAACCGTGCCCTCACCGAGGGACTCGCGCAACTCAAGCGCCTGGCCGATGCCGGCTTGCCGGTGATCGTGCTGGCCGGCAACCACGACGCACCGCGCACCGCATTCACCGCGCCCATCTTCCGCGCGTTGGAAAGCCTGCCGGGCGTGCGCCCGGTGTATGCCGCGGCCGAGACGATCCGCCTCGGCAACCTGGCGATCCAGGCCCTACCCCATCTGCTCGACGACCGCGACTTCTACGCCGCGTTCGACGCACTGGCGCCGGTGCCGGGCGCGATCAACGTGCTGGCGCTGCACGCTTCGGTCGGACCAGCCTATCTGATGGACGAATATGGCGAGCGCGCGATTGATCCGGCGCGGCAGGAGCGGCTGTCCGGCTTCGCCTACACCGCGCTCGGTCACTGGCACGGATTCCGCCAACTCGACGCCGCCGGCGCGCCGGTCTACAGCGGCAGCCTCGAATGTCTTGGCGAACGCGAGGTCGGACAAGACAAAGGCTGGGTGCTGGTCGAGTTCAACGGCAGCGCGGTGCGCGTCACCCGGCAACCGGTCGAGATACGCCCCCAGCATCAGGTGCGGGTGGACAAATGCCATCAACTCGACAACGACGAAATCCTGCGCCGGTTGCGCGAGCAGGCCGCGGGCTTGCCGCTCGACGGCGCGATCGTGCGCGTTCACCTCGCCGACTTGTCGCCCGAGCAAGGCGCCGGCCTGACCAACCGCGCAATCGCCGCGCCATTCGCCACCGCGCTGCCGCCGATCGTCACGCGCGACTTCCTCGGCGGGCAACGGGTGGTGAATGTGGTCGACCTGCGGCACACCAGCCTGGCCGATCTGCTCGATGAGCATCTGGCCGGCGCGTTGCCCGACGCGGCTCAACGCGCGCGCGTCGCGGCGCTGGCCCGCCGGTACCTGCAGGAGGCGGACGAATGATTCTGCGCCGCCTCACCCTGAGCAACTTCAAGTCGTTCCGGCAGGCCGACCTTGCGTTTCCGGAAAGCGGACTGATCGGCATCATCGGCGCCAACGGCGCCGGAAAGTCCACCATCTTCGAAGCGGTGCTGTTTGCACTTTACGGTCAGGTGCCGCTGGACAAGGAGCTGTTGCGTCACGCCGGCGCGACGGCCAAAGAACCGGTGACCGTCGAATTGCGTTTCGCGGTGCGCGGCGAGGAATACTTGGTCAAGCGCGAATTCCGCGGCAAAGCAATGACCGTCGGCGCCGAACTGCGCGACGCGGCCGGCCGGCAACTCGCCGACCAGAGCCGCGCGGTGAACGAAGAGGTGGCCAGACTCGTGGGCCTGGACCATACCGCCTTCTCGCGCTCGGTCTTCGCGCGCCAGAAGGAGCTTGACATCCTTTCGGCCGAGCAGCCGGAAGAACGCAAGCGCCTGGTGCGCCGCATGTTGGGCCTCGACCGCATCGACCGCGCGTGCGACCTGGCCAACGCTGCCGGACGCCGCCAGCAGGAAGCGATCAAGATCATGGAGCGCGAACTGCTGAGCGATGACGCGCGCGCGACACTGGCCGCCGAGATCGCGGCGCGACAAGCCGATGAGCTGGTCGCGCGCGAGCAAAAGGACAAAGCGCGGCAAGCGGCGGAACAGGCGCGGCGCGAACACGAGGCGGCCACAACGCGCGAGGCGGAGTTGCGCGGCATCAAAGACCGACGCACCGAGATTGAGCACGAGATCGGCGGCACGCACAAAACGGTCGAGGCCAAGCACGAGCAGTTCGAACGCGAAACGGCCGATCTGGCCGAGATGGCCCGGCACGAAGAAGAGGCCCGGCGTCTGAAGCCGCGTGTCGAGGAACTCAAAGCTCTGCTGAAAGAGCGAACCGCCTTGCTCGCCGCGCGCGAACGCGCCAACCAGCGCCGGTTGCGCGAGCAGGCGGCGCAGACGGCCGAGCAGGCGCTGCGCGAGGCGCAAGCCGAGGTGACTCGCCGGCAAGCCGAAAGAGACGCGTTGGGAGACAAGCTGAGCGAAGCAGACCGCGCGGCCGCCCTGGTGCAGCAGAGCGAACTGGCCCTGCGCAACGCGCGCGCCGCTGAAACCGCCGCGTGGAAAGAGGTCGCGGCGGTGCAAGAACTAATCGACGAACGCGAGAACCGACGCCGGCTGATCGAACTCAACGGGCCGAACGAGCCCTGCCCCACTTGCCGTCGACCGATGCAAGACGACTACCCGCGGGTGCTGTCCGCGCTAAGCGCCGAACTGCGTTCGATGCGTGAGGAACGTCTCGCCGCCGCCGAGCAGGCAGTCGCGGCGGCGCACCAACACCGGGCCGCAGCGGAAACGGCGGACCGTACGGCGCGCGACAACTTTGCCCGGGCTCAAGCGGAAGCCCAGCAGACAACGCTGCTCGAAACGGAACTCGGACGGGCCGTCGAACGTGTCGAGAAGGCCCAAGACGCGGCGGCGCAGGCCGCCGCCGAGTTGGCCGCTTTCGGCGAGGCGCCGTTCGATCCGGAAGCTCTGGCCGCCAACGAGGCGCGCGAACGGGAATTGCGCCCCGACGCCGACCGCCACACGCAGTTGCTCGGAATGCTCAAGGTCAAACCGGTCATCGAAAACGATATCCGCCAGTTGTGGCGCGAACTGGAGCATTTCGGCGAACTGATCGCTAAGCTGAACGCACAATTGGCGGCCCTGCCGTTCGACGCCGCCGAGTACGAACGCGCGCGAGAGCAGGTGAACGTGGCGGCGCGGGCCATGGCCGACGCTGAAAAGATCGCCGGCAAGCTGGCGAACCAGCATCAGGACCTGGTCAATCAACTCCGCGAACGGCAGCGGCAACTCGATGAGGACGATCGCCGCCGCCGGGCCATCGCTGACGAGCGCGCCCAGGCTGACGATCTGGCCGCCTGCGCCGAAGCCTTGCGCTCGTTCCGCACCGCCGTGCTGGGACACGTCACCCCGGCCATCGACGGCCACGCGTCGGCGCTCTTCGCCCGCGTCACCCGCGGGCGCTATCCGCGCATCCGGGTCACCGACGAATTCGACTTCGTCATCGCCGACGACGGAGGCGAATACCCCATCCGGCGTTTCTCCGGCGGTGAGATCGACCTGGCCAACCTCTGCCTGCGTGTCGCCATCGGCCGCGTGGTGGCGGAACTCGGCGGCCAGTCCGCACCCGGCCTGCTCGCCTTCGACGAGGTCTTCGGCAGCCAGGACGACGAACGCCGCCAACTGCTGCTTGATGCGCTCGGCAAACTCGAGGGACAGGTGCTGGTCATCAGCCACCTGGAAACAGTGAAAGACGCATTACCGCATGTGCTGCTGGTGACGCGTGACGCTGACGGCAGTCGGGCAATGTGGTTGTAGGGACGGACTTAATTGATTTCCAGCTCGGTGATTTCCTTGCCCGGAGGCAAGCTGATGTTCAGTTCGCCATGCTGCTTCTCATAGACCTTCACCTGGTGCTGCAGCGCCAGGAACATGCGCTTGGCGTTTTTGGGCGACATGATCAGGCGGCTGGCCACCTTCGAGCGGGGCCGGGCCGGTTGCACGAACACGAAGTCGAAGACGAACTCGGCGTCGGAATGGTTGATGATGCACAGGTTCGCGTACGTGCCGGCGGCGATGGCGTCGTCGATCTTGATCTCCAAACGCGTCGGCTTCTTGGTCGGTTCTTTCGGTTCGGACATTGCCTCCTCCCGTCGCACTAGTCAATTCTACGGGGAACCCGGCGCGTGACCGGGCGTGGCCAAGGTTCGCGCTTGCGCGCCACGCTGTCAACCGGTTGAAAGTCAGGGCATGGCGGTGCTACTTTGTCGCCGTTCATCATCCTTTGCCAAGGAGTGTGCGATGCGTGATCTCATTCTGGCGATCGACCAAGGCACGACCGGCAGTCGAACCTTCATCATCGACAAGAACCTCAAGGTGCTCGGGCAGGCCTACGCCGAGTTTCCGCAGCACTTCCCCAAACCCGGCTGGGTCGAGCACGACGCCGAACAGATCTGGCACAGCGTCGAGGACACGATGAAAAAGGCGCTGAAGGCCGCGAACGTCGGCGGCGAACGGATCGTCGGCATCGGCATCACCAACCAGCGCGAGACGGTCGTCGCGTGGGATCGCGGCACCGGCAAGGCCTACCACAACGCGATCGTCTGGCAGTGCCGCCGCACCGCCGACATGTGCCGGGCCATGCGCGAGCGCGGGCTGGAAGAGACCTTCCAGTCGGTCACCGGCCTATTGCTCGATCCGTACTTCTCCGGCACCAAGGTCGCCTGGCTGTTGCAGAATGTGCCCGCCTTCGCCAAAGCGGCGGAGAAGGGTGGCGCCGCGATCGGCACCATCGATACCTTCCTGACTTGGCGGTTGACCGGCGGCGTCGCGCACGTCACCGACGTGAGCAACGCCAGCCGCACGCTGCTGATGAGCCTGCGCAACTTGGCGTGGGATGACGAACTGCTCGATGTGCTCGAGATCCCCGCCTCGGTGCTGCCGAAGATTTGCGCCAGCAGTGAGGTCTACGGCGTGACCAAGGGCCTCTCGACGCTGCCCGACGGCATCCCCGTCGCGGGCATGGCGGGCGACCAGCAGGCGGCGTTGTTCGGCCAGGCCTGCTTCGAGCCGGGCATGGCCAAGTGCACCTACGGCACCGGCAGCTTCATGCTGTGGAACACCGGCGCGCAGATCGTCCCCAGCCGCAATCGGCTGCTGACCACTGTCGCCTGGAAACTCGGCGACGAGGTCAACTACGCGCTGGAAGGCTCGTGCTTCATCAGCGGCGCGGCGGTGCAGTGGTTGCGCGACGGCCTGGGCATCATCAAGAAAAGCAGCGACATCGAAGCGCTGGCGGCCAGCGTGCCCGACAACGGCGGCGTGGTGTTCGTGCCGGCGCTGGTCGGCCTGGGCGCGCCGCACTGGAACGCCGAAGCCAAGGGCGTGGTGTGGGGTCTGACCCGCGGCGCCACGGCGGCCCACCTGGCGCGCGCCACCCTCGAAGCGATCGCGCTGCAGAACCACGACGTCTTCCAGGCGATGGAAGCCGATACCGGTGAAAAGCTGGCGCTGTTGCGCGTCGACGGCGGCGCAAGCGCCAACAACCTGCTGATGCAGTTCCAAGCCGACGTGCTGAGCTGCGAGATCAGCCGCCCGAAGATGATCGAGACGACTGTGCTGGGCGCGACGCTGCTGGCCGGGTTGGCCGTCGGCGTATGGAAGAACAAGGACGAGGTCACCCAGCGCTGGAAGGAAGACAAGCGCTTCAAGCCCACCATGCCTGCCGAGCAGGTGCAGGGACATCTAGCCGCCTGGAACGAGGCGTTGAAGAGAGTGTAGGAACAAGGGGTATAAGGCACAGAGTCTAAGGGTGTCGGGTTACGGGTCTGCGGTCTGCAGACCTGACAGTATAAAACCGTTGTTTCATCAGGCTTTCGGGCGTCTGTTGTCGTGAGCGACGCCAAGACACACCACCGCTCACCATTTCTTTAAACAATGCTGTCAGAAAAGCTGTTGCACTGGCCTGCCGCGCGGCCGATCTAAGGCCCTAGACCCGTTCCCCAGCCGCTTTACGCCTTCTTTTCCGGCTCGGCGGGCTTTTCTTCCTTCTTCTCGTCGGCTTTGGCGGCTTCAATTTCCTCGGTCTTGTACGACTCGCGGAATTCTTTGATGCCCTTGCCCAGGCCTTTGCCGACTTCCGGCAGCTTGCCGACACCGAAGACGATCAGAATGATGACCAGAACCAATAACAGTTCGCCCGCACCGATGCCGCCGAAAAACATGACGTCCTCCTACTTGAAGTAGGGAGTGATGATGCCCCAGCCCAACAATTCGTCGAAGGTGGCGAACCCCAGCAACAACACGTAGGCCAGCAGCGTCGTCAACGCCAGATCAGGCCACAGTTCGTTCAGCTTCTTCTTCATAGGTCGCCTTTCGTTCCCCCTCAGGGCCAGGGGCGTTGTAGCATACCTGCGCCCGCGGGGCAACAAGTAGACCCGGGCGTGTACCGCCGGGTCAAATCTGGTATATCAAAAAGGCAACCTCTAGTGGAGATCGTCATGCCGTCGCTACCGGAACGCGTACTGCGCAACTTGCGGTGGTTCGAGCGGCTGTGGAACTTTCCCGAGGTCGCTCTGCCGGGGATGGACGACCTCGGCGGACTGATCTCCCGCACGGATCATCTGTTTCTCGGCTACTACACCGAGGAAATGGTCACCGAACGGCTCGAGCATTTCGGCGTGCTGCCCAAGCTGCGGCAGAAGGGCTACCTCAATTTGCGCGTCTCGCTCGACACCAAAGACCCCGAACACCAATACCTGCGCATCTACGCCGATCCGGGCGACCTGTTGCTCGCTGAGGCGATCTACCACGAAGGCGAGTTCCGCACGCGCGCGCCGTTTGCCACTCTGCTGCACGGTCATCGTTTTCACATGCTGTTCATTCAGTGGATGTTGCTGCAAAAGCCCGACGCCGAGTTCACCCCCGAACGCCCCCAGCTTCCCGGCCAACGGTACCCGGGGTTGCGCGTCGCCAAGGAAGTGGTCACCACGCTGACGGCGCTGGTCGAGAAACAGAACTTCGACGGCATACTGGTCAGCCCCGAGTTCGCGCACAACGCCATCATGTACATGCGCGCGTTCCAGTACGTCGACCCCTACTCGCAAGGCAAGCTGCTGGCGTTGAAGCGCGACCTGGCCGAGGTTTCGCTGGCCGATTCGTCCTGGGGCATTGAACTGGGCTGCGTGCGCGAACGCGACACGGACGAAGTTTTTCAGTGGTTCCACGACGAAATGTGCTACCCGCGCCGCCGGCGGCTGATCGCCTATTTCAACTCCGACGCTTACCAGAAACGCGTCGCGCACACGCTGGAAAAAACCCATTTCATTTTCGATCGCGCGCTGTTCGAAGAACGTTTCCCGCAGCGCGAGGATTTCTTCGCGCGGCCCACGGTTCCTCCCGAGCTCGACGAAGAACAACACAAGCTGTAGCCAAACCGGGAAGGAAACACGACATGGAGATCATCGATCTTCGTCCCGAACACCACGCGTTGTTCGCCCGCTGTCTCGAAGACTGGTCGGACGAAGCGGAGGAAGGCGCGCCGCGGCGCGAGGCGTGGATCGCCAAGATGCTCGACCGCGGTTTGCGCGCCAAACTGGCGGCCGACGACGGCGGCCGGATCGGCGGCATGATTCAGTACGCGCCGATCGAGCACGCGATGGCCGACGGCCATGGCTTGTATTTTGTGCACTGCGTCTGGGTGCACGGACACAAGCAAGGTCGCGGCAATTTTCAGCACCGCGGCATGGGCCGGGCGCTGCTGGCCGCCGCCGAAGACGACGCCCGCGCGCACGGCGCCCAGGGCATGGCGGCCTGGGGGCTCTGGCTGCCGTTCTGGATGCGCGCGTCGTGGTTCAAGAAACACGGCTACGCCAAGGCCGACCGGCAAGGAATGGCCGTGCTGCTCTGGAAGCCGTTTGACCGTGAAGCCCAACCGCCGAAGTGGTACCCTCCGGCGCGACGGCCGTTGCCCGCTACGCCCGGCAAGGTGAACGTCGTTTCTTTCACCAACGGCTGGTGTATGGCGCAGAATGTGATCCGCGAACGGGCCGGCCGCGCGGCGGCCGAATTCGGCGACGCGGTGGCCTTTCACGAGATCGACACCTTCACGCCGGCGGCAACGGCCGAGTGGGGGCGCTCCGACGGGCTGTTCATCGACGGCAAAGAGGTGCGCAGCGGACCGCCGCCGAAATACGAAACCATCCGCCGGCTGATCGAAAAGCGCGTGAAGAAAAGCTGATCCGGGCTACGGGCAGATCAACTGCGGGAACTCGCCAGTCGCGTCGCGCGCCGCCAGACCCATGAAGTAGCTGCCGGCCCACGTGATCATGCCGGCATCGGTGAGCAACGAGTCACGGCCGTCCCCGGGCGCGGTATCGGCCCAAGCGGTCATGTGGCCCAGCGCCGCGACCTTCGACGCCAACAGGAAGTTAAGGCTCAGCCGCACCAGCAACCGATAGCCCTCCGGGTCGAGGTGTTCCAGGCTGATCCTCTGCCACACCGCGTGGCCCTGCGCGACGAATACTTCGGCGTTTTCGGTCAGCGCGGCCAGTTCCTGCCATGCGCCGGTCGGCGGCTGGCGTAGCTTGGCGATCGCCGCGTCGTAGCGATCGAGAAACGCCCAGTCCATTTCTGGACTGTCGCAATCGAGCAGTTGACCGTCCTGGCAAACCAGCAGATCGGCCAGCGACGGCGAACCCGCGGGCGGATGCGCGAGAATCTCCTCGAGGTAGCCGAGATTGTAAGCGTAGATGAACACCTGTGGCCCGACATGCCGACGCGCGGCGGCGCATACTTCGCCGTCGGTCGCCTGCTCGCTGGTCTCGATCTGCGCGGCGGTGTAGCCGGCCATCGCCTGGAAGGTCAAGCGCAGGAAATCGACGCGCCGCTCGTCCTTCGCCGGATTCAGCGCCTGCTTCAACCAGAGCCCGCCGAAGAAGCCCGAAATGTAGAAGTCGCCCATCAGCGCTTCAAGCTTCGGCTGCCCCTCGTCGGCGTAGAACCAATCGAACGACGCCAGCGCGAGTTCGCCGTAGAAGAAGTCCTCGGCCGACGCGTCGTCCGGATGCGCGGCGCAATACGCCGTGGCGAGATCTTCGAGCAATTCGAGGTCGATCACGTAAGCGTTGTTGGGCCAGAAGGGATAATCGGGGAGAATCACCTGCGCCCGCGCGCCGGTGTCGTCGTCCACGGCATCGTCATCGGCCGACGCGGTGTCGTCATCCACGGCGGCGGTGTCATCATCAACCGGCGTGGCGTCGTCATCGGCATCGTCATCGTCGCCGCCGCACGACCAGATCAACGGCAGACACAACAGGAGCAGTAGGGAGAGAATCGTTTTCATGCGAGACCTCGCGTTTACGTGTCGCCGTCACGCTCGGCGCGGCGCCACTGGGCCGGCCGTTTGACCAGCGCCCAGGCCGCCAGACCCAGCTTCCAGACGATATATACGGGGGACAACAACAACGCGCCGAAGGTGCGCGGCGTCCAGCGAACCAACGTCAGGCCGACGGCGAACTGGGCCATCATCAACAGCAGGCCGGTGACCGCGAACCCGGTCGCCGGATGCGCCTGGCCGGAGAACAGCAACGCGCCCAGCGCGGCCACTAGCGCCAGCAGGGCTGTCGTCGGCGCGTAGCCCGGCAGTAGCAGTTCCAGCGCGGCATCGAACCGCACGAACGACCGCCGCCCCAGCGCGCGCCAGGCCATCGGCCACGCCGCCCGCAAGGCGAGCTTGCTCTGACCGCCGCTCCACCGCGCTTTTTGCGAGGCGGCCGCGCGCAGGTTGCTCACCTTCTGGCTCAAGATGCGCGCTTGCGGCATGAAACGGATGGAAACGCCCTCCTCGACGAGCAGCAGATACGTCTCGAAATCTTCGGCAACCGAAAACGCGCGCCATGGGTGGTCGCGCAGCGTCGCCGCCGCCAGACACAGCCCGTTCATCAACGGCGCGGGCAGACCGGCCGCGGTCTTGCCGGCGTAGTGCAGGCCGTTTTTCATGCCACCCGTGATCGCCGACAGCGCGGCCAGGCTCGAGGCGTCGGCGTTGGCGGCGCCGTTGAAACCCTGGGCGGCGCCGTAGCCGCAGGCCAGCGCACGGTGCATCCATTGCAGATAGTCGGGCGCGGGTTCGGAATCGGCGTCGACCACCACCAACGCCTCGTCCGACCGCAGGTGGTTGGCAATCGCCCACCGCAACGCCTCGCCTTTGCCGGTCAGCAGCATGTCGTGGCGCTCGACCACCTCCACGCCGGCTTCGCGCGCGATGGCGGCCGTGCGGTCGGTGCAGTTGTCGGCCAGCACGAGCACGCGAAACAACTCGGGTGGATAGATCAGCCGGCGGACGGCCGCGATGGTGCGGGCGATGCCGACCTCTTCATTATGCGCCGGAACGAGCACGCAGAAGCGGGTGGACAGCGCCCGGGCCGGCGGCGTGGGGGCCGGGTCGAGCAAGGCCACCGCTGCGAAGAAGGCAAATCGCGCGGCGGTGAAGAACAACACCAACGCCGCGACCAACAACAGCGCGCCGACGATACTCATGTGTTTGCCCCCAGCACGCGGTCGTACACCTGCCGGGTCCGCTCGGCCATGTGGGCGGCCGTGAATTCCGCCAGGAAACGCGCGC
>CAZEDX010000022.1:14579-16080 GCA_964511015.1 uncultured bacterium
TCGGGCCGGCTCGCGCAACAACCGCACGGCCAATTCCGCCAGACGCGGCACGTCACCCGGCGGCGCGGTGGCCTCGCCCAGGCCGGCCAGCGTTTCGGGCAATCCCCCGACCGCCGGAGCTAACACCGGTTTCTGCGCGCGCATCGCTTCCAGCACGACCAGCGGCACGCCCTCGCTGCGGCTGGTCAACACCAGCATATCGGCCGCGTTGAAGAACGAATCCAGATCGGGCAGATAGCCGAGGAAACGGAACGACGGCAGTAGGTTGAGCGCCAACACCCGTTCGTGCATCGCCTCGCGGAGCGGACCGTCGCCAGCCACCAGAAAACGTGCGCGCGGCAAATCCCGTCGCACCAGTTGGGCGAATTCGACAAACGCCAGCGGGTCTTTCACCGGCTCGAGCCGGGCCGCGAATGCGATGGCCGGCGCATCAGGCGGCAGATCGAGCACGGCGCGATTGGTGGCGCGCAATTGGTTGTCCGGCGGCCGGTCAAAAACGCCGTTGGGCACCAGCGTGATTTTCTCGGCCGGCACGCCGCGTTGCACCAGTTCGTTCTTGAGGAAACCGGCCACGGTGATGACCGCCCGCGCACGCTTGCGCATCATGCGTCGGTCGAGACGCAGGTTCAGGCGCATTTTGATTTCGGCCAGTCCGGTGAAGCGCTCAGCCGCGCCGTGCACCGTCGCCACCAGCGGCGTTTTCTTCCGGCCGCAAGCCCAGCCGGCGACGATATTGGCCAGGTAGCCGTGCGCATGCACCAGGTCGATGCGTTGTTCCTTGACGATCGTTCTGAGATTGTCGATCGCGCTGGTGTCGTAGGTCTTGCGACGCAGGACGAAGTGGACCGGCACGCCCATCGCCGCCGCGCGATCGGCAAGCGGGCCGCGGTCGAACAAGGCCAGATGGTATTCGAGGTCGCCCGCCTGCTGCATGGCCGGAATCAGATTGACCAGATGGGCTTCGATGCCGGCGAAACGCGACCCTTCGGTGGCCAGCAACACGCGCGGCATGGCTACTGCGCTCTCCGGGTCGGTTCCCAGGTGACATAGGGGCGTCCGGCGGCCAGCCGCCACCAGGCATGCGCCAGCGCGACTTGCACGGTGGCGAAAAACAGCGGCAGCCGCAACCAGCGAGAAGAAGCCGCCGGCGAGCCGGACAACAACAGACCGGCGAGCGCCGCCAGCCAGAACGCAACCTGCGGCAGGAACACCAGGTAGCCGGGCATCCAACGCATCGCCAGTCCGCCGCTGAAGTACAGCGATAGCACCGCGAACAGCGGACCAAGCCAGCGCAACGTCTTGTGCCCCAGCCAACGCCCGCGCAGAACGCGCATGGCCCGCGGCAGATCGCGCCGCGCCGCCTGCCAGGTGAATAGCCCGCCGGTGAAGGTGCGCACCTTGCGGCGGTATTCCTCGCGCAAGTTGGCGGCCCGGCGCACAACGGCCTGCGCCGCCGGCGCGACGGTCACCCGCGCGCCACGGTTGACCACGGCCAGCGGCA
>CAZEDX010000022.1:16090-56005 GCA_964511015.1 uncultured bacterium
GATCGTCAACGCATTCCGACGGAACGGGCGGACGCAGGTCGGCGCGCACCACAAACAGGCAACCATTGACACCCAGCAGCGTGCCGCTTTCTGCTTCGCGTTTGCGCAGGGCGATTTCCAGCCGCGTGTACAGGCCCGCCCCGGCGTTCGCGTCGTGCGGATCGGCGGCGACGGATACATCGACGCCGGTCACCGCGCCGACGCCATCGACCAGCAGCTCGCGCACCAGGTGGCGCAACGCTTCGCGCGACACGGCCACCGTGGCGTCGGTGAACAACAACACCGAGCCGTGAGCCACTTCGACGGCGCGGTTCTGGGCTTCGCTTTTGCCAGCGCGTTTTTCCAACGCTAAGACGATGTCGGCGCCCGCTTCGCGCGCGAGGCGAGCCGTGTTGTCGGTGGAGCAATCATCGACAACCACCACCTCGACGCCTCCCGGATAGTCCAGGTCCTTCAGCTCGCGCACCTTGGCGGCGATATGTTCGGCGGCGTTGTAAGCGGCGACGATGGCCGAAACCCGCGGCCACTGCGAAGGCTCCGACGCCTGGCCCAGCGCAAACAGACGCGGCTGGCGCGACAACCACAACGGATAGAGGATATAGGGCGCCACCAGGCCGGCCAACGCGACAGCGGTCGCCAACAACCAGAAGATCATCGGCCCCTCCGGCCGAGTTGACGCCGGTAGAGGTCTTCGTACGCCGCAACCATATGTTCCAGGGTGAAGTTGTCGCGCACGCGCTGTAGCGCCGCCTGCCCTAGTCGGGCGGCAAAGGCCGGATCCTTGATCACGCGCCGGCAGGCCTCGACCAAGGCGGGCGCGTTGTCAGGCGGCACCAACAGACCCGATTCGCCGTCGATGATCGCTTCCGGATTGCCGCCGACCTGCGTGGCGATCACCGGCCGCGCCACGGCCATCGCCTCGAGCACCAGCAAGGACAATCCTTCATACCGGCTGGGCACAACGATCAGGTCAAAAATCGGCAGTTGGTCGCGGATGTTGTCGACAAAACCGGTGAACGTAACATGGGAGGCAAGGCCGAGCGCCGCCACCCGCTGCTCGAGCGGCGCGCGCATGTCACCGCGGCCGACGATGGCCAGATGAACCTGTGGGAACTCGGCCACCAGCGCGGGCATCGCTTCCACCAGCGTCATCTGCCCTTTGACCGGGTACAGGCTGCCGATCACCGCCAGCAGGAAGGCGTCACGCGGCAAATCGAGCAATTCCCGTTGCGTGGCAATCTCCGTTGCATCCGGCATGCGCGTGGGGATCTCCACGCCATTGGGAATCACCCGCAGGTACCGCGGGGAAATACCAAAGCGCGTGGCGACCTGCCCTTTCATCTCCTCGCTGACCACCACCATCGGTCCGGCCAGGCGAGCGATCAGGCGGTAAGCCTGGCGTCGCCGGAAACGCGCTTGCAGATACGACAAGTTGCCGTGCACAGTGGCCACGGTGGCGCGGCGGGTCAGCAAACCGACCACGGAACTGTACACGTTCATCGCGAATTCGTGGCTGTGCAGCACGTCGATGTGACGGCGGCGCACCAGACGGCAAAGGGCCAAGACAAAACGCCAATTGAAACGGCGGCCGAGCGGCACGATGGATACCACCGAACCCTGCTCGCGCGTCTTCTTTTCCAGCCAGCCGGGTTTGAGCAACACCACATGGTTGGCATGGCGTTCGGTGCCGAGCCCCTTGATCAGGCTCAGCATCATCCGCTCGGCGCCGCCCGGGTTTCCGGTTTCGATCAGGTGCATGACGCGCAACCGCTTCGGACGCTGGCCCGTGCGCTGGCGGTAGAAGTCGCATTCGGCACAATCGTGTGCGGGATGCCGCGCGCGGTGGTCGCAGCCGCCGAACGTGCCGACGACGCGCCAACAGACATCGCCGCCGTCAGGCATGGTGCGCGCGGGGCAATCGGTACATTCACAACCGAGGTATTCCCAACAGGGTGCCCGTAGCCAGGACCGCGCGGCACGGCGGAGCGGACGCAGCAAATGGATCATTCCGCGGCCGAAGCGAACGATGGTCCGTCGCACGCCCCCCAAGCCGGCGGGGCCGACTCGCACGGGCGCGTGGCCGAAGCTGTAGGCCCCGTCCAGCAAGGCGCGGCGTACCGCCGGCCATTCCGGCCGGAGGGTCTGGACGAACAGGCGCACTCGCTTCAGGTTGTCGATGCGATGCAGGTCGACGCCGTGAATGGCGCGCGGCACCGCGGCAGGGCCGATCACTTCGCGCCATTCCTTCAGGACAACGGACGCCGGGAAGAACGTGCCGTCGCGCGCCGTGTTCCACACTTCGATGGCGTCAAACGAACGCGCCAGCACGGGGTTGGCGCGCAGCCAGCCGGGCGTCGGATGCGCCAGTACCGCGATGCCGCCGGCTTCGCGAATCGCTTTCACCAATGCGGCCGGATCGGTTTCGGTGAGGTACTTGTTTACCCCGAGACCGAGGATGTGGCAGTCGGGCGCCGGCTCGAATTCCAAGCCCGGCACCATGACGAACCCTTCGCCGCTGACCCGCTCGCACTCGGTGGTCATCCGGTCCACCGCTGCCGCGTTGAGATCGCGTGCGTGTTCGGAAAGGCAGCACACCCGCACACGTTGTTGGCGAAGAAAAGCAGCAAGCTCGGCGATCGACATCTCGCCGTCGTGGCTGAACGTGGAATGGGCGTGCAACACGGTCGGCAGACCGCGCCGGCGCTGCGGCAGGCCGGCCAGCACACGCCATTTGCCCGACCAGCGCCGGGCTTCGGCGAGGAACGGGCCGATATCATCCCAGCGCCAGACTTCGTTTTTCACGCGGGGCCGGAAGAAGTCGAGAACGAAATCCGTCAGCCACCGGCCGCGCGAGATCGCGTTGGGCGGCAGGTCGAGCTCTTTCTCTTTCTTGAGAAAGCGGGTGAGCGTCGCGTCAAGGTCGCCCAATTCCCAACGGGTACGGATGCCGGTGCGCACGGTCATCGGCGGCACCGGCTCGCCGATGGCCACCAACACCGACGCCAACGGCACATCGATGCCGGCGTCGACCGCAAGCTGCAGGCTACCCCACAGCCGGCCGTTGACTTCCATCAAATACGGCACGCCGTCGACGCCGCGTTTGTACTCGACCATCACCGGCCCATGCCACCGCCATTGGCCGAGCAACCGGCGGGAAAAGTCACGCAGATCGTCAGGCAACGCAATCGCCTCGCGCAGCGTGCTCACGCCGCCCGACGGCGGCGTTTCGCGCACCCGCTGGTGGGCGAATTCCACCACCGGTTCGCCGTGGCGCCAGACGCCGAAGTACCCCTGGCCCGGCCCGACGATGCGCTCCTGCACCAAGGCAGGCCGCGCGCCGGCCGGCAGGTGGGCCAGCACGTCGAGCAATTCGGTTTCATTGTTGGCGTAGGTCACGGCGTATTTGTGGCCAAAGACCAGGCTGCGCCGCGGCTTGATCACCACCGGGAAACGAAGCGCGGGGGGAATCGGGTCGCCCACGCCGAGGTAGGCCGTCAGCGGCACCGGAATGCCGAGGTCGCGCGCCCGGCGCATGGTCGCTTCTTTGTCGGCGGCGGCGATCAGCGAGTCGGTTGAAGCCCAGACGACAGTCGTCAGCCGCTCCAGTTCCTCTCGACGCGGCAACAAAGCGAAAATGGCAGCATCGGTCACCGGCAGCAGCACTTGGTGCGGATGCGCGGCTAGGTAGTCCAGGATCGCCTGGGCGTAGCCTTCGGGGTGCTCGCCGGGCGAATCGGCCACAACGAATTTCTGGTCGCAAGCCTTGCTGCGGAACGCCTTGGCGTCCTGGTCGGAATCCACCAGCGTAACGTGCCAACCGGCCCGATGCAGACTACGCGCACTGGCCAAGGCCGCGTTTTGCGCGGCGCAGGTGATCAATATGGTGCGCGGCTCAGCCATGGCTCACCGGTTGTGAGGCATGTTCCAGCGTTTGCGTTTCTCCCATAGAGTCTTGGGAGTAACTCCCAAAAACTCGGCCAGTTCCCGCTCGGTGTGCCGATCCTGAAAACGCAGCACGAACTCGCGGGAGTATTCATCGACGGTCAATTTGCGGTCGAGCGCTTCTTCAAGGAAGCGCCGACGGCGTTCCGCCCCACGGCGTTCCATGAACAGCGGCAGGTGGTTCGGTTCGATGACCTGCCCCTCGTCCATCATGATCATCGTCTGCTCGATCACGTTTTCGAGTTCGCGGATGTTGCCCGGCCATTCGTAGTTGCGCATCATGCCCATCGCTTCGCGGCTGATACCGCCACTTTTCTTGCCGATGCGCTTGCCGATGGTTTCGATAAAGTGCGCCACCAGCAACGGCAAATCCTCGATACGATCGCGCAACGACGGAACGACCAGATGCACAACGTTGAGGCGGTAGTACAAGTCGGCACGAAACCGGCCGTCAGCCACGTCCTTCTCGAGATTGCGGTTCGTGGCAGCGATGATGCGGATGTCGAGTTGAATCGGCCGCCGATCGCCCACGCGCATGATCTCTTCTTCCTGGATCGCACGCAGAATCTTGACTTGCAGGTTCAGCGGCAAATCGCCAATCTCGTCGAGAAACAAAGTGCCTTTCTGCGCCTGCTCGAAATAGCCCTCTTTTGACGAAACTGCGCCGGTATATGCCCCTTTCACGTGGCCGAACAATTCCGCCTCGATGAGGTTTTCCGGAATTGCGCCGCAGTTGACCGCGACAAACGGCTCGTTCGCCCGCGGGCTGGCCGTGTGAATCGCGCGCGCGAACAACTCCTTGCCGGTGCCGCTTTCGCCGCTGATCAGTACGGTGGATTTGTATGGGGCGACACGGTCGATCATTTCGAACAAGGCTTCGATTTTCTTGCTACGACCGATGATGATCGGCCGTTCGGACGATGCAGGCATCGTATCCCTCCCCGGCGGAGTTTACGTTCCTACCGAACTTCGCCTCAACGTTACGAAATTTCCCTCAATGAAACGCCCGTGTCAAGGAAAAATACCATTTCGATATAATTGGCGCAGATGATCCAGATTGCTCTGAGCGGGTCGGAAGGTTGGATCGATACTCAGCGCCCGGCGGTATTCCTCCGCGGCCCTGGTCACATTGGCCTCCCCGGTTACGTTTTCGGCTTGATAGTTGCCCATAAAGCAGGCGCCAGCAGCATCTCGCGGGGCAGCGGTATAGTTTTCCGGATGACTGTCGATCTTCTCGTTGGAAATCGCGATCAGGTCGTCGTTCACACCCAACCACTTGTCGAATTCCGCGAAGTCCCGCTGGCGACGAAACAACGAGTCCAGCAGCAGCCGTTCGGCGGCGTCTGCCGGATTGTCGACATCGGGTGCCAAACCGAGTTCGCGCTCGATCAGCGGCAACAGTATTCCGGCAACGCGAATCTGGCCGACGGGGTTGAGATGGCAGTAGTCGATGAACAGATCCCACGCCGGAATGCGGCCGGGGCAGGTCGCCGCGAGCGCTTCATCAAGATCGAAAAACTTCAGACCGATTTGTTGGCCCAGCAGTCGATAGATCTCTTTCAGCTTGCCGGGCGCGCGCACCGCCAGGTTGTCTTCATCGCGCGCCCGCTCAAGCATGCGGCGGGCTTCCTCCGATACCCCAGACGCTTGTAGGGCCAGGCCGATCACGCCGGTGCGGATCTGCCGATTCGCGCCGCTGCTCGCGACGCCCTGGGCGATTTCGCGGGCCCGGTCTATCTCGCCGAGACCAAGCCGCGCCAACACCGACAAATAATAGTACTGCTCGGGCGTAATTCCCGAGGCCGATTCCAGCAGCGCCAGCGCGGCGGTGAAATGGGTTTTGGCCGATTTGTCGTCACCGGCGACGCGCAGCGCGGTCGCCCATAACACCTCGGCCGCCGGCCCGGGCTTGGCGGCTGCGTAGTCGGCCAGCAACGTGACCGCACGACCGGGGTCGCCGTAGCGCAGCCAATGCCGCGCCTCGATCAGCCGGGGGTCGCTTTCGTAGTCTTCGGCCCACCACCATTCGCGCACCGAAATGTAGGCCAGATTGGCCGGTTCGGTACACAGCACGAACTGGGCGCCGACGCGGCGACTCTCGGCGGCGATATCGCGCACGGCGCGTTCGAGCCTGGCAACCCAGAACGCATCCCACGCCGGGTCGCTGACCAATCGCGGTAGCGGCTTATCGCCCTGCCCCAACGGCGCCGGATGGCGCGGCGCAATCAGCCGCACCAACGCCGAGTTGCGCCGCAAGGCACGGTTGAGCGCCAGCGCCTCGGGCGGCACGCGACCCTGTTCGGCGTAGACCTTCACATCAAGCCGCTCGTTGTGGCCAAAAAGGCCCACTACGAGATCGGGTTGGATCGCGGCCAGTGTTTTTTTGGCCACCAGCGCCAGCTGTGCACTGGCATAGCCGGTGCGAGAGAGATTGATGACGCGAATGTCGCGATCCGGGTGCCGTTGCCGCAAGAACGTTTCCAGTTGGCGCACATAGCCGGCGGCGTCGGAAAGTCCCAGCGCGCCGGCCTGCGAAGCACCCAGTACGACGATGCGCAATTGTCCCGTCGGCTTATTGCGTTCGAAGAGTTGGCCGGGGCGATCGACGTTGATCGGGCGGCGGTAAGACTGGCCGAACACGGTGACGTCGGACAGGTACGAAGAAAAGATTTTCTGGAACGCCAACGCGGGCACGGCATCGGCGTTTTGACCGGCGACACCGCTTTGTTCGTCGGCCGGCGTCCGCACATGTTCAACCAGCCGGGCGATCAGTTCCAGCGAACCGAACACCAAGGCCGCCGTCACCAGCAAGAAGCCGAGGATGCGTTGGCGTTTCATCTTGGCAGAATAGTAGCACACCTCTATGATGCCCGGCATGGGTTTGCGGCGTCGGCAACACCGGCTCGTCTTCGCGGTGGTGGCCTTCGTACTCGCCTGGTTGCTGGCCGAGATCGTGCTCGGCATCACCGGCTGGTACAAGACCCCGTCGGAGCGCGTGTACACCGATATCTACGACGCCGCCTACGAGTTGCTGCCCAATGCGCCATTGCGCTTCGGCAACTCCAGCATTCCGTCCGACCCGACCAATCACGCCGGTTTCCGGGGCCCGGAATTCCGCGACGAGAAGGCGCCCGGCGAATACCGCGTGATCAGCATTGGCGATTCGACGACGTTCGGTGTCATGGTGCCCGAGTCGGAAACTTATACCCGAATCATCGAAACGTTGCTGCGCCAGAAGTTCGGCCCGCGCGTTCAAGCGCTCAACGCCGGCGTCCCGGGCACCAACGTCTACACGCACCGTCTGCTGTTTGCGAAAAAGCTGGTGCATTTTCACCCCGACGCCGCCGTGGTGTACCTGCTGTTCAACAGCCGGGCGGAGATCGAGATCTGGCGCGAACTCGAGCGCCGCGCCACGCGGGGCGAGGCCGACACGGTTAACGTCGTTCACCAATGGCTACACCACTCGAAGGTCTATCGCCTGCTGCGGCGGATGATCAAAGGCGGCGAACGATCCGAAGTGCTCTCCCACATCGAAGCGATTCGTCAGACCATGGCCCGGCGCGATCCGGACGAAATGCGCTGGGTCAAAGCCGGCCTGCAGGAGGATCTCAACGGACTGTTCACCCAGGCCGAGCAGAACCACGTCAGGCTGTTGATCGTCCACCACTTGCACCGCGCGTTGGTGCGCGAATGTGTCGCCCGGCTCGCCAACCCCGAACTGGAGCCGAGCAACATGGCCTCTTCGCTGGAAGAATACATGCGCTTTTCCCGCCAGATTTGCGACATGCGGGGTGTGGCGTTCATCAACCCTACCGAGCCGTTCGTCGCCGCCACGGCCGCCGGACAGGAGCTTTTTCTGGACAACGAGCACTTTTCACCCGCCGGCCACCGGCTAATGGGCGAGCTGATCGCCAGGTACATGGTGGAACACGCGGACTATTTCGGGCTGGCGGCGGGGCGCTGATCTGCCCTACGTATCAACATAACATCACAGAAAGCCATTGACCGGGCCTCACGGTTTGGAGTAGAAAACGCCTCAGGGCGGGGGTTCAGGAGCCATGTATGCGCGTGGCGCGAGCTTGTTTTGCCGTGGTAACGGCCTTCGTCCTGGCATTTGTGCTGTGGTTGGTCGTGCTATGCACCGCGCCGTTTGACCGGCGGCGCGATTTTGTCAATCAAATCGGCCGGTTATGGTTCCGCTGGTGGAAGTTGACGCTGGGTTTCAAAGTACAGGTGTACGGCCAGGAAAATATTCGTTCGGGAGGCCCTTTTCTGTTCGTCGGCAATCACGCCAGCTACCTTGATGTGATCGCTCTGTTCACCGATTTCCCGGTCACGATGCGTTTTCTAGCAAAAAAGACGCTGATCTACGTGCCGTTCTTCGGTCTCGGGTTGTTGTCGCTGGACCACGTTTACATCAACCGCCGGCGGAAGGATCACCACCAACGGGCGCTGGCTGGCATGGCCAAGCGGGCGCGCGAAGGCAAACACCTGTTCATCTTTCCGACCGGCCGCCGCGTGCCGGACGGTCAGATCGGCGAGTGGAAGAAAGGTTCGTTTGTGCTGGCCACGCAGTTGCAAATACCGGTTGTGCCGGTAGCGATCACCGGTTCGGCCAAGCTTTTCGGCATCGGCCATTGGCTGCCGCGGCCGGGTTTGATTACGATTCACATCGGCCGGCCGATTCCGACCGTCGGCATGACCTACGACGATCGCGACCGCCTGTTGCAAGCCGCGCGCGCGCAGGTGGAGGAGATGCTTCATGTCGCCGCATAACGACCGCAACGCCGTACGCATCATACCCCTCGGCGGGTTGGGCGAGATCGGTCTGAATATGATGGCGCTGGAATGCCAGGATCGCATTCTGCTCGTTGACTGCGGTCTGATGTTCCCCGACGACGACATGCTTGGCGTGGACATCGTCATTCCGGATTTCAGCTACCTCGAAGGCAAGGCGGACCGCATCGAGGCCCTGATTCTGACCCATGCCCACGAAGACCACATCGGCGCAGTGGCGTATCTACTGCGCCGCTTTCAGCCGCCGATCGTCGGATCCGAACTGACGCTGGCGTTTTTGCGCAGCGACCTCAACGGCCACAAAACCAACGGCGCCTTGCACACGCGTGTTGTGCAACCGCGCGACCGCGTGGCCTTCGGCCCGTTCGAGGTCGAGTTCGTGCGTGTCACGCACTCGATGGCCGGCGGTTTCGCGTTAGGCATCACCACACCGCAAGGACTGATCGTCCACACCGGCGACTTCAAAATGGACTTCTCCCCGGTGGACGGCGAAATGACCGACCTGAAAACGCTGGCCGAATTCGGCGAGCGCGGGGTCGTTTTGCTGATGTCGGATTCGACCAACGTCGAACGCGAGGGCTTCACCATCAGCGAGCGCGACGTGGTCAACGAAATGGAAAGCATCTTTCGGCGTTGCCGCGGTCGCATTCTGGTCAGCGCCTTCGCCAGCAACATTCTGCGCATCGGCCAGATCTTCGAGCTGGCCCGCCGTTTCGACCGCCGGGTGCTGCTCAATGGCAAGAGCATCATCGACAGCGTGAACATCGCCAGCGAGCTGGGTCTGTTGAACATCGGACCCGATCAGTTGTTGCCGCTCGGCGAACTGGAATCGACGCCGAAAGAACAGGTGGTTATTCTGTGCACCGGCAGCCAAGGCGAGCCGCTGAGCGTGCTGGCGCGTATCGCCTCGTCCGACCACAAACAAATCAGCATCGAACGCGGCGACACGGTGCTGTTGTCGGCCAAAACGATTCCGGGTAACGAACGCGCGATCAACAATGTGATCAACGAACTCTACCGCCAGGGCGCCGATGTGATCTACGAAACGATTCGCCAGATCCACACCAGCGGCCACGCCCACCGCGAAGAACTCAAACTGATGCTCAAGCTGACCAAGCCACGGCATTTCATTCCGGTCCACGGCGAATACCGCCATCTGGTGCAGCACGCGCAGTTGGCGCGGTCCATGGGCGTGCCGGAAAACGGCGTAACCGTGCTCGAAACGGGCGACGTCTTTTTGATCTCGGGCCAGGTTGGTCAGCTATACGGCCGAGTGCCTTCGGGTCGCGTCTACGTCGACGGCCACGGTGTGGGCGACGTCGGCAACATCGTGCTCACCGACCGCCGCATCTTGTCGGAAGGCGGCACGATCACTTGCGCGCTAGCCCACCGTGACGGCGTGGTCGTTTCCGGCCCCTACTTCAAGAGCAAAGGTCTTGTCTACGAGCCCGACTACAAAGACCTGCTGGAAGAAGCACGGCAGGTGGTCCTCGAAACACTCGAAGGATTGCGCGCCGAGTCGCGCCTGAATCCCGACGACACCAAAGACGAGATAGCGCGCGCAGTGCGACGCTTGTTCAACAAACGCATTGGGCGCCGGCCGATCGTCATTCCGGTCATTATGGAGGTCTAGCCGATGCCGAAAGCGGAAGATCGCGGCGCCGGTCGGCCCGGCAAACTGGGCGAGATCCTGGGCCTCTGCTGCTTCGTCGCGGCCGCGTTGTTCGGCTTGGCACTGCTTTCGTACTACGTCGGCGACGGCTCGTTCAATACGCAGAACTATCCGCCGCGCGAACCGTCGAACTTCGTCGGCCGTATCGGCGCACACCTGGCCGATCTGTTGATCCAATTCGGCGGCTACGCCAGCTGGTTTCTGCCGTTCGTGTTTGCCCTGCTAGGCTACTTCTTTTTCACCGGCCGCTCGGTCAAGCTGAAGCTAAGCCAATTCTTCGGCTACCTGGTGCTGCTGATTTTCCTCGCGTCCATTTTCTCCGCCGTGGTGCCGCCAGGTGCCGAAGGCCAGGCGGGCGGCGGTGGGTGGATCGGCGAAGTGATGGCCGATCTGCTGCGTCAGTCGCTCGGTGCTGTCGGCGGCATGTTGGTGGCGGTCACGCTCGTGCTGATCAGCCTGATCATCACCATGGATTTTTCCTTCGTCGGCGCCGGGTCGTTGGCCAAGCGCGTCGCCGTATCGGCCACCACCGCGCTCAGCGCTTGGTGGACGGTGCGACGCGAACAGCAACGCCGCCGCCAGCGCCGCGACCAGCGCGAGACTCCGGCCGTGGCCGCAAACCGCGCCGAGCCGGTGATCCGTTTCGGCATGGATACACCTGCCGAAGCGGAGATGAAGCCGTCGGCCCGTCAGGCCAAACCGCCGCGAAAACGCGATGCCGATGCGCCGGTGCGCTCGACGGTGATCGAGCTAGAGCCCGCGCGGACCGCGCCGCCCGCACTCGAGCCACCGCCCAAAGCGCCGATCCGCATGGCGCCTCCGCCTCCGCCACCGTCTCCGCCACCGCCACCAGAGGAACCGCCGCCGGAACCGGCGTTCGTCGAGCAAGTGGCGAAAAAACCGAAGCCCACGCGACCGAAAGAGGCCCCCGCCGCGGAACCCAAGCGTATGGAGCAGGAAGCGATCACCATTCACGAGCAGGTGGAGACACAGTCGGCGCGGCAGATTTCCTTCAACCAACTTGTCGGCGAATACGAGCGCCCGCCGCTTGATCTGTTCAAGCGTCCGCCGATCGACAACAAGGACATCGACCGCGAGGCACTATTGGCCCAGTCGGTCACTTTGGAGAGCAAACTCGAAACGCTGGGCGTGACCGGCAAGGTGGTGGAGATCCACCCCGGGCCGGTAATCACCATGTTTGAATACGAGCCCGCGCCCGGCATCAAAATCAGCCGCATCGCCAACCTCGACGACGACTTGGCGATGGCCCTGCAGGCCGAGAAGGTGCGCATCATCGCGCCGATTCCGGGCAAGGGCGCGGTCGGCATCGAGATCCCGAGCTTGCGACGCGAGATCGTTTTCCTGCGCGAGATCCTCGAGAGCAAGGAATTCAACGAAGCCAAATCGCCACTCACCGTAGCCTTCGGCAAGGACAGCTCAGGCCGACCGTTCGTGCAGGATCTGACCAAAATGCCGCACCTGCTGGCCGCCGGCACCACCGGCAGCGGCAAGAGCGTCTTCCTCAACTGCCTGATCATGTCGATCCTCTTCAAGTCTACGCCCGATCAGGTGCGCCTGCTGATGGTCGACCCGAAGCAACTTGAACTGAGCATGTACACCGACATCCCGCACATGCTGCACCCGGTCATCACCGAGCCGAAAAAGGCCGCGCTGCTGCTGCGCTGGGCGGTGGCCGAGATGGAAGAGCGCTATCGTCGCCTGGCCGAATTGGGTGTGCGCAACATCGAGAACTACAACGAAAAGGCCGTCAAACTCGCCGCCAAGACGCCACGTCATGGCACGATCACCGGCGACGACGCGCCAGCGGCGCCCGAGCGGCTACCGTACATCGTCATCATCATCGACGAATTGGGCGACCTGATGATGGTCGCGGCCAAGGAGGTGGAAGAGTCGATCGCCCGTCTGGCGCAAATGGCGCGCGCGGCCGGAATCCACCTCATTCTCGCCACACAGCGGCCAAGTGTAGATGTCATCACCGGTGTGATCAAAGCCAATTTCCCGAGTCGCATTTCGTTCCAGGTGCGCAGCCGGGTGGACAGCCGCACGATTCTCGACGAGACGGGCGCCAACAACCTACTAGGCATGGGCGACGCCCTGTTCCTGCCGCCGGGGTCGGCCAAGCTGACCCGTTTCCACTCCGCCTTCATCGCCGACGAGGAAGTACACTCGGCGGTAGACTTTCTGAAAAAGAAAAACCCGAAGCCAAACTACGTGGAGATACGCACCTCGGCCGGCACCGATTTACACGAGGCTTCGCTCGACGAGTTGAGCCTTGACGAAGACGAGAACGTCGACGAAGGGCTATTCGACAAGGCGGTCGAGATCGTCGCCCGCGAACGCAAAGCGTCGGTCAGTTATATCCAGCGACGCCTGAAGATCGGCTACAACCGCGCGGCGCGCATCATCGAACGCATGGAACAGGAAGGGATGATCGGGCCTTCCGACGGTACCAGCCGCCCGCGCGACGTCTACCTCCCCGAACGCGAGTACGACTAGTCCATGTGGCGGCGGGCAGCCGGGCTAGTGATTCTGCTCGGGCTGCTGTGGTTCGCCGCGCTGGGTTTTCGTCAGTTCGACCGTCCGGGACTCAACTTCGAGGAATGCTCCTTTGTGCCGCCGCTAATCGGCGGGCCGCCCTTCGAAACGCGCCCGTCACCCGACCTAAAATCCTTGCTGATGCGGCCGTTCATCAACCCAATGGGCACGAGTCCGGCCCGGTTACGCTCGCCGCTGGTCGCCCTTGGCCTTCTCGCGCTGCTGCTGGGCGCCCGCTTCGCCTGGCGACACTTCGGCCCACGACAAAGCGCGCTGTTCGCGCTGTTGGCGACGCTCGACCCGTCGGTGCTGCACCACGTGCGGGAAGACTACGCGCGCGCCGCTTTCGCGCTGCCTTTGCGGACCGGCGTATTGCTCGCGTTCTTCGCTTTCCTGCGCGGCGGCCGGACACGAGCGCTGCTCGTCGCGGCATTTCTGGCCGGCGTCGGTGTCTGGAACCAGGCCGACTTCCTACTCTTTGTAGTGGCGCTGGCCGTCGCGACTACCGTCTGCCGGCGCGATGTGTTTCGTGAACGGCGCTGGTGGGCGGCGCTGCCGGCCTTTCTCGCCGGTGCAAGCCCGGCGCTGGTTTTCTGGGCACGTCAGCATGAACTGGTCGCGCTGACCTGGAGTGCGCCATCACCGTTGTCCTTTGCCGGTCTGGGTTACAAACTGCTCGCCATCGGCGATACGTTGCGCGCGCACTACCCGACCTACACGTTTCTCGGCCAGGGCAGCATCACACCGCCGCACACACTGTTGCCGGAGTTGCTGATCACCGGCCTGCTCGCGTTGATCTGGCTGCGCCGTCGCAGGGTGAAACACGAGCTGGATAGCGCGCTGTCGCTGCTCGCCGTATTGTTCTTGGTGCACGCAGGATTGCTGTGGCTGTCGCCGTGGACTTTTGGCAGTCACCACTTCTTCGCTCTCGCGCCCACTGTGCACCTGCTCGCTGCGGCGCTGGTCGTTCATTTCCTCGATCACGCTTTCGTTTCGCCGTCTGCCCGGCGTGTAGCAACGCCGTTGCTGCTCGCGCCGATCCTGATCACCTCGATCATCTCCTCGTGGCGCGCCGAACGGCTGCTCGATCAGCGTGGCGGCGACGGGCCGTGGTCGCCGGCGATCTACCAACTGGCGGCGGAGACGAAGAAGGCGAATAGCGACCTAGTCGTCTTTCTCGACGGCGGCATGACCACGCAGTTGTTGACGCTCAACGGCCCATTCCCGCAGCTCGAAGCATACCGCTCGTTGGTTGCGGAACCGGCGTCGGCGGGTGCTGTGCGTCAGATCGAGCGGTTGATCACTTTCGCCGACGGAACGGCACAAACGACCGACATGCTCTTCGTCACGCATGCCGCCGAACACCTGCTGTTTCCGCAGGCGACCAAGCTATTCGACAAGCTTTTGGCCGCCGGGAACAACCAGCGGCAAACGCCGCTGGCGATCGTCGACCAGCGTGGTCTACCGCAATACGAGTTGTTCCGGATCGGGAAGAGCGCGCCATCGGTTCCGTAACGGGCGTTTCTACCAAGCCTCGTATAGCACCACGGTCCCCAGCGTGAAAGGACGGGCAAAGGTGTTGGCAAAGCCGGCCTGCTTGAGCAGGGCACAGAATTCCTCCGGCGGCGGGAAGTCGCTAACCGAACGAAACAGCCAGCGGTAAGCGCCGCCCATGCCCACCAGGTCGGCGAGCAACGGCATGATCCGGCCGAAATAGAAGCGGTAGAGCGGGGCAAACAACGGCAGGGTCGGCAACGAGAACTCGAGCACCAGCAACCGCGCGCCGGGTCGGAGCACGCGGCGAAACTCGGCGAGACATCTCACGCGGTCCATCACGTTGCGCACGCCGAAAGCGACGGTCGCGCCGGCGAAGGTCGCCTCGGGAAACGGCAACGCGGTCAGATCGCCGCGTACCCACGCGAGCCGCGCGGTTAAGGCGGTGCCGCGCACCTTGGGCGACGCCATGGCGAGCATGCCGGCGGAGAAGTCGACGCCAACCACTTGCCGATCCGGGTACCGGCGAGCCAGGTCGATCGCCAGATCGCCGCTGCCGGTCGCACCGTCAAGCAACGGACCGGGAAGCGCCGGCGCCAGCGCGCGCGTGGTGCGCCACCGCCAGGTGTAGTCGAGCCCCAAAGAGAACAGATGATTCAGCAGGTCATAACGCGGAGCGAGACGGTCAAAAAGAAGTTCGATGTCGGAACCGGAAGCCGGCATGGATTGGACGTCGGGACGCAGATCGGACATCGGCTCCTCAAGACAGTGGGTCTAGTGTCTGGAGTCAGGACAAAGAAAAGTCGCAGGCCGCAACGGAGACGGTCCGGCGACCCGCAACTTCTCACTCTTCCCTATTCACTTCTCACTTTTCGAGCGCAGCGTGCGCGGCCGCCAGGCGCGCGATCGGCACCCGGAACGGCGAGCAGCTTACGTAGTTCATCCCCACGCGGTGGCAGAACTTGACCGATTCGTAATCGCCGCCGTGTTCGCCGCAGATGCCGACCTTCAGGTCTTTGCGCGTCTTGCGCCCGCGTTCGATGCCCATCTGAATGAGCTGGCCGACACCTTGCTGGTCGATGGTTTGGAACGGATCGTCCGCCAGCACTTTCTTCTTCTTGTAGTCGCCGAGAAACGAGCCGACGTCGTCGCGCGAGAAACCGAACGACATCTGGGTCAGGTCGTTGGTGCCGAAGCTGAAAAACTCGGCGGTTTCGGCCATCTGGTTCGCAGTCAGCGCGGCGCGCGGGATCTCGATCATCGTGCCGTACATGTGCGGAATGCGCTTGACGCCGTACTTCTTGCAGGTTTCGGCGTAGACGCGTTCGCAGATCGCCTTTTGATCGTCGAGTTCGCTGCGCACGCTGGTCACCGGAATCATGATTTCCGGCACTACCTTCTTCTTCTCTTTCTGCAATTCCACGGCGGCCTCGAAAATGGCCCGCACCTGGTATTCGGTCACCTCCGGATATGTGATGCCCAGGCGAACACCGCGGTGGCCCATCATCGGATTGCTCTCGCGCAAGCTGTCGGCGCGTTTTTCCAAGGCGGCGAGCGGAATGCCGATCGCGTCGGCCAGTTCCTGCAACCGGGCTGGGTCATGCGGCACGAACTCGTGCAACGGCGGATCCAGCAGGCGGATGGTGACCGGATAGCCGGCCATCACCTCGAGGGTGGCTTTTATGTCGGCCTTCATGAACGGGAACAACTCGGCCAGCGCTTGCCGGCGTTCCTCGGCGGTCGTGCTGGCGATCATTTTGCGCAGCAGGAACAAAGGCTGGTCCGAACCCATGCCGTAGAACATATGCTCGGTGCGGAACAGACCGATGCCCTCGGCGCCGAACCCCAGCGCGCGTTTGGCGTCAGCGGGCGTATCGGCATTGGTGCGTACCTTCAACTTGCGGAAGCCGTCGACCCACTTCATCAGCGCCTTGATGTCCTGGTTGTTTTCGAGGTCGGGGTCGACCAGCGGCAACTTGCCGGCATACACGGCGCCGGCGGTGCCGTTGAGCGTGATCCAGTCGCCTTCCTTCAACTCGACGTCGCCGACTTTCATCACCTTGCGGTCGAGATCGATGTCGAGCGCAGCGCAGCCGACGATGCAGCATTTGCCCCACCCGCGCGCTACCAACGCCGCGTGGCTGGTCATGCCGCCCTTCGCGGTGAGAATCGCCTGCGCGGCATGCATGCCGTGTACGTCTTCAGGGCTGGTCTCAGCGCGGACGAGAATGACCTTCTCTTTCAACTCGAGGCCGCGGCGCGCGGCTTCGTCGGCGGTAAATACGATCATGCCGTGGGCGCCGCCCGGTCCGGCCGGCAAGCCCTTGGCTAGCGCCTTGACGCCGCGTTCGGCTTTCGGGTCGACTGCCGGCAGCAGCACCTGCACCAAGGCGTCGGGTTTGACGCGCAGCACAGCCTCGGCCGGCTTGATCAGCTTTTCTTTGCACATGTCGACGGCCATTTTGACCGCCGCCACGCCGTTGCGCTTGCCAACGCGGCACTGCAGCATCCATAGGCGGCCGCGCTCGATGGTGAATTCGAGATCGAGCATGTCGCGATAGTGCTTTTCCAGCCGCAAACGGTAGGCGTTGAGCTCTTTGTACGCTTTGGGCATGGCCGTCTCGAGGCTGGGCAGATGGCGGTTGTGATCCGTCTTGCCTTCCTCGTTGACCGGCAGCGGCGTGCGGATACCCGCCACCACGTCTTCGCCCTGCGCGTTCGGCAACCATTCGCCGTAGAAGATGTTGCGGCCGGTGGCCGGGTCGCGCGTGAAGCCGACCCCCGTTGCCGAATCGTCGCCGGTGTTGCCGAAAACCATCGACTGCACGTTGACCGCCGTGCCCCAGTCGTCGGGCAGTTTTTCGATACGGCGGTATTCGACGGCGCGGCGGCCATTCCAACTACGGAACACGGCGCCGATGCCGCCCCAGAGTTGCTCCATCGGATCGTCGGGGAACGACTTGCCCAGCACTTCTCGAACCTTTGCCTTGAACTGCTCACAAAGCGCCTGTAGATCGTCGGCGTCGAGGTCAGTGTCTTTCTCCACACCCTTGCTTTTCTTCATCGCGCTCATCAGGTGTTCGAGCTGCAAGCGCACGCCACGACCTTCTTCGGGCTCGATGCCGGCGGCCTTTTCCATGACGACGTCGGAATACATCATGATGAGCCGGCGGTAGGCGTCGTACACGAAACGCGGATTGTTGGTTTTGGCGATGAGGCCAGGAATCGTTTTCGAGGTCAGGCCGACGTTGAGTACGGTTTCCATCATGCCCGGCATTGACGCCCGCGCGCCCGAACGAACGGAGATCAACAGCGGATTGGCCGGATCGCCGAATTTCGAGCCCATGATCTTCTCGACCTTCTTCATGGCCTCTTCGACCTTTTTCTTCAACCCGTCCGGATACTTACCTTTGCGGGCCAGGAACAGGTTGCAGACTTCGGTCGTGATGGTGAAACCCGGCGGAACCGGCAGACCCAAATTGGCCATTTCGGCCAGGTTGGCCCCTTTCCCGCCGAGCAGGTTCTTCATGTCGGCCTTTCCTTCACCCTTCCCGCCACCAAAGAAATAGACAAACTTGCTAGGCATGACAGGCTCCCTGACTATGAAAGACAAGCGTGAAAAATAAGCCCTTTGGCGATTTTGTCAACGTGCAACGGGCTCGCCCGATGCGGATTCGGCGGGCCTGTCGACCGACACCGGACGGCGAGCGATCACGCCTACCCCTTGCCGGCCATCCACCATGGCTTGCAGCGGTTTATCCAGCCGGATGTGGCGCAGGTATTCCGTCTCGTGCAAGGCGGGCTGCGCATCGAGCCAGGCCCAGTCAACGAAGTTGTCTTGCGTGCGGTCGCTCGGGTGCGCGCCAGGTGGAATGGTGAAGTAGCCGATGCGCAACGAGGTGATGTTGTGGAAGAAGTGCGAGCCCTGCGAGGGGTCGATGTTGTAACCCGACGGCGAGGCCTCGATGATCACCCGGGCGCCGGAGATCTGCGACCACTGCACCGGAATGCCGAGCCAGTGGTCGGCCGAGCCCCAGCGGCCGGGACCGATCAGCACGTAGTGGCGCTGTTGCCGGCGAAGTTCGTCATTGAACTGCCCGACTTGCCGGGCGAGCAGCGGGTTACGCGCGGGGTCGAAGTTGGCATTCTTCACATAAACCACGTCGGCCAGATCCTCGAAGTGGCCGACACCGAGGGCCTGCGTTGAACGGCACACCAGGAGCTCGGGGTCGATTGTGTTCACATGCTGGTCGGCCAGCGATACCTGGGTGAGGATCGGCCGCATTTGCAACGCATACAACGTCGGCTCACGCCGCGACGAGCCTAGCAAATCGCGCTGGCCGTGATCGCCCAGATCGACCGCGAACTCGAGTTCGACCGCGGTACCCAACCCGATCTGCCCGAGCCGCAACAGTTCGATCAGCGCTTCTGGCAGCGGCAAGCTGCCGTGCTTCAAGATATGGTTGAAGGTGACCACCCATGCTCCGCGCGCGTACGGGCTGTCCTTGATCGTGTTGTCGTTGGGGTCGTACACACTGCCGACCAGCGGCAACACACCGTCGTTCAATGCCTCGGACAATTCCCGCGGATGAAGGTTGCTGCCGAGATTGAAGTCGGGCGTCACCTCGCGGCTCTTCAGATCCAGCGCGTAGAAGACGCGCTGCGAGTTGCGCAAGACCAATTCGGGCGTCGCCAACTGGGGAATCACCTGCGGGAAGCGCGGACAGAAACGCACGGCCTGGCCGCCGTCGACGACAATGCGTCCCAAGCCCAGCGCCAGTTGTACTACCCCGTCTTCTGCCTTTTGCGGGCCTACGGGGTAGTAGTTGTGCGAGTGCGCTACCCCCGCCAGATGCGGGTAAAAATGGTCGCCGAAATCCTTGCCCACCAACTGCTGCACCACCACCGCCATTTTCTCTTCCTCGACGCGATGGGCGGTGTTTTCGATGTAGGCCTTGGCATCGCGGAAGAAAGTGGAGGCGTAGACCAGCTTGATGGCGCGGCACAGGTCTTCCAACCGCGCGGAGCGTTCTTCCGCATTGTTGGCAATCATCACCGTGCGGTAGATGCCGGCGAACGGATGGATCATGTCGTCTTCGAGCAGGCTCGAGGAGCGCACGGCCAGCGGGCAGTGCACGCGGCTGAGCAACAGATCCAGATCTTCGCGCAATTGCGCCGGCAACTTGGCGGCAAAGAAGCGCTGGGTGATCTCGTCATCGTTTCCCGCGGCGTAGGCGAACTCGGCCAAGCCGTTCTGCTCAAGGAACTGATCGAAGTAGTCGGTGGCGATGGCGAAACTCTGCGGCACACGCACGGCCAGGCCGGCCAGTCGACCGGCGTGAGGCTCTTCACTCAGCAGCGTATTGAGGAAAGCCAGCCCGCGCGCCTTGCCGCCAATCGACCCTTGCCCCAGGCGTTGGAACAACGCGTCGGGGTCGAATTCGTCACGCGAGAAATCGGTGATCACGCCGCGGCTGCCGACCTTGCGCTGCAAACGCAGTTCGCGCAGCAGGTACTGCCGCACGTCCTCCACCGTCGGGAAATCCGCGACGGTTTTGGGCTGCAGCTTCATCGCCAACTCGAACTCGCTACGGGCCAGCAGCCAGTTCGAGACATGGTTGCGCCGCGTGTGGTACTCCAGTGATTCGATCGGCACCGTGGCCAGGCACTTCTCCAACTCGTAGATGTCCCGCGCCCGGGCGACTTCCGTTCCGTTCGGCAAACGGAAAACGAATTCGCCGAAACCCAGGAAGTCGGTCAGGAAGCGGCGCACCTCGTGCAGCAAAGAGGGCGTGTTCTTGTTCAGAAACAGCACGCCGTGTTGCTGGGCCACGTCCTGGTATTTCTGGTCGAACGACTGCAGCAGGAACGGCAAATCCGGCGAGCAGCGGCGAATCTTGTTCATCAGCCGCAGCCCGGCTTCTTCGTCTTGCTTGCCGGCGCGACGGAAGCCGACATCGCTGATCACCGCCAGCAGATTGTCGCGATACTTTTCCACCAGCTTCAACGCTTGCTCGTAGGTCGTGGCGTGAAGGATCTTCGGCCGCGTGCGCATGCGCATCAGTTTCTGTAAGCGATTGAGACCCTCGGCGAACAGCGAATTCGACTGCTTCATCAATTCCGGATACAGCGCGGCCAGAAACGACGAATAGAAACGCACGGAATCTTCGACGACCAGAATCACGCGAATGTCGGCGACGGCAATATCGTGGTCGACGTTCTGCTGATCCTCAATGTGCTTGATGATCGCCAGCAGGATCTTCGCGTCGCCGTTCCACATGAACACCGCGTCGATGCAGTCGGGTGAAATGAGGTTGGGCAGTCGTTCGATTTCCGCATGGTCGAAGGCGAGCACCACCACCGGTTTGCCGGGCCGCTGTTGTTTCACCTGGCGGCCGAACGATTGCAGGTCGAGCCCGCCCACCCGATGCATGGCCAGTACGATGTCGAACCGGCGCACCTTGAGCATCTCCAGCGCCTCTTCCGCCGTGGTGACGTGGGTGAACCGCGGCGCACTGGAGAGATTGAGGTCCTTGTACTCGACGAAAATCTGCTCGGTGAGGTGCCCCTCTTCCTGCATAATGAAGGCGTCGTACAAGGAAGAAACCAACAGCACCTCGCGCACGCGGTGCGGCATGAGGTCGTTGTACTTGCGGAACTTGCGGGGCGCGGTTTCAAACATCATGGCCTCGGGTTCACGCCGGGCGAAGCCCAACGAAAAGGGGGCGCGCACGCCCCCTGGTGGTTCGTCGACGGACAAATGGTATCAAACCACGCCCTGGTCGACCATCGCGTCGGCCACCTTGACGAAACCCGCGATGTTCGCGCCGTTGACGTAGTTGATGAAATCGCCCTCCTTGCCATAGCGAACGCACGCTTCGTGGATGTTTTTCATGATCTGGTGCAAGCGGGCATCAACTTCCTCGCGGCTCCACGACAAGCGCATCGAGTTCTGCGACATCTCGAGGCCCGAGGTCGCCACGCCGCCGGCGTTCGCGGCCTTGCCGGGGCCATAGAGAATCTTGTTCTGCAGGTACACATCGATCGCCGCCGGCTCGCTGGGCATGTTGGCGCCCTCGGCCACCACGTAACAGCCGTTCTTCACCAGCGTCTTGGCTTCCTCGGCGTTCACCTCGTTTTCGGTGGCACAAGGCAGCGCGACGTCAACCTTCACGCCCCACGGCCGCTGGCCTTCGAGGTATTCGGCCTTCGGATACTTCTTCACGTATTCCGCGATGCGGCCGCGGCGGATGTTCTTTAGTTCCATGACGTATTCGAGCTTGGCGCGGTCGATACCGGCCTGGTCGTAAATCGAGCCGTTGGAATCGGACAGGGTCACGACCTTGCCGCCCAGCTCCAGCACCTTCTCCACCGCGTACTGCGCGACGTTACCCGAGCCGGAGACGGCGACGGTCTTGCCCTGGAACGAGTCTTTGCGCGTCGCCAGCATTTCCTGCGCGAAGTAGACGCAGCCGTAGCCGGTCGCTTCGGGCCGAATCAAGCTGCCGCCCCAGTTGCGGCCTTTGCCGGTCAACACGCCGGTGAACTCATTGCGCAGCTTTTTGTACATGCCGAACAGGAAGCCGATCTCGCGGCCGCCCACACCGATGTCGCCGGCCGGCACATCGGTGTCCGGACCGATGTGGCGGAACAGTTCGAGCATGAATGAGTGGCAGAAGCGCATCACTTCGTTGTCGCTCTTGCCTTTCGGATCGAAGTCGCTACCGCCCTTGCCGCCACCCATCGGGAGCGTGGTCAGGCTGTTTTTGAATACCTGTTCGAAAGCCAAGAACTTTAAGATGCCGAGGTTAACGCTCGGGTGGAAACGTAGGCCGCCCTTGTACGGACCGATCGCGCTGCTCATTTCGACGCGGAAGCCGCGATTCACGCGCACCTGGCCCCGGTCGTCTATCCAGGGGACACGGAACAGGATTACGCGTTCGGGCTCGACGATTCGCTCCAGAATATTCGCCGCCTGGTAGGTCGGGCTCGATTCGATCACGGGCCAGATCGACTCGATGACTTCGTGTACGGCTTGATGGAACTGCGGTTCGGCCGGGTTCTTTGCCTTCACATACTCCATGAACTCGCTGACGGACTTATAGCCACTCATCGCGTACTCCTTTGTCCTCGATTTCGGGAAAAGCAATCGAAGGTTTTTGCCTAGCCAGCAAGGGATAGCCCCCAATGGTTGGCCGCGACCTTAGACCCCTTTAGTATGGCCTGTCAACACCGAATTTGTTAGGATTTTTGTCTATTGCGATTTGTTCTCATTAAAAAATCGGGGAAAATAGTCTCACTTTTGGCGGCCGATTCCTCCCCGATTTCTCTTTGTCGACAAGGCTGTGAAGCACACGAGGACTCTTGCAATAATCATGATTTCGCGAGGATAACGACAAGAGCCTGGTGGCGCAATCGACCGGCTGGTACCACAAAGGGACCGACCCGGCCGCCGATGTCGGGTTAGAAATAGACGTTCACCCCGACGTAGGCATCGAACACAATTTCGTGGCCCGCCCAATCCTCATCGTCGCGGCTGTCGTCGGAATATTCGGTGATGCGCCAAGTAGGGCCGGCGGTCAGCAGGGCGCCGAGGTCGAACGCTACGTGCGGGAACGGAAACAGCTTCACCCCGCCTTCGGCTCCGCCCAACAGGGTCATGTCGGTGACTCTGTAGTTCACTTCTTCGTTTTTATGGTCGGCAAATTCAAAAACGGTGCTGGCCACCCCGAGTACCGGACCGACATAAGGCATTACCCAGTTGCTCGGATGGAAGTTGTAATTGTAGTAGGGCAAGAAACGAGACGACGCCGAACTTGTCTGCGTGTCGGTCTGATTGTCCTGATCGCCGCCCGGCCGGTAGTAGCTCTGTGTCCAGAGGGTGCTGGTATAGAAATGTGCGCCAACGTCGTGCCGCCCCGCGAACAAGTAACCGAATTTGAAGCCGGGCAGCGAGTTCGAAACGTACTGCCTCAACTCGTCCTCGGCATCGTCGTTGAGTTCGATCAGCCGGCTGGAGATGTTCACCAGCATCCACGGGCGGACGTCAATATGGAATGAGCCTTCCTGGGGCAAACGCTCATCCAACCCGGATTCCTCCGGCGTGGGGCCGGCGTCGGACATCGCCACCGGCGTTTCCTGCGACCAGGCTTGACCACTCACCACCAGAATTGCCATCAACAACATTGTCGTGGACAACGCTACTCTTCTCATTTGCTTTTCCTCCTTGTGGCCGGAGCCACAATCGCCATGAGCGCGCCGATAGACTAACGATTTGAGCGGCGGCCGACAACTACTCTGGTACGGATGACTCCCACGAAGTCGATACCAATCATAGTCCGGAGACAGGAGGCTCGCCCAGGATTTCGGTCGAAGAACACCGCGCTTCGCCAAAATTACCCATTGTGTCAACTAGTTAAGCAACAATGAAGAGAAAAGACATCGCTCAAGACGGGTTTTGTAACTAGGAAAAATCGGGCTCAAGCGAATAGAATGGTTGTCCGAAAAGGAAAGAAGAGGGGAAATCCAATTTCAGGCTTCCTCTCCATTCGGGCTTTGCGTTGAGGCGCCATCAGACGCTTGGTAAGTAAGAACAAAAAAATAAAGGAGTCTGCCATGGTTCGTTTCTTCGGTCGGGTCTCTCTTGCGGCAGTTTTGCTGTTGCTGGTGCTGGTCATGCCAGTGGCTGCAAACGTCGCGCGCGCTGAGACGCCCGCAATCACTGCCATGGGTGATATCGTTTTCCGACTGAACCTTCGTACCGCGATCAAAGACTTCAGCGTTGTCGGCGTCGAGTACCTCGCCCCCTATATCTACGTTTCTGGTGGTAACGGCATTAATGACCCCAATTACATGTATGTGATCGATCAGTTGGGCAATCTCTACGACAAGTATGAACAGCAAGGAACAGTCGGTCAGGGTTGGCGTGACCTCGCGACTGACGGTGTCTCGCTTTTCGGCAGCGATGGCTCGACTGTCGATCAGTTCACCACCGAAGGAGCGGTCATCGATTCCTTCCCCGGCGTATTCGCGGTGAACCGCGGCCTCGCCTACGACCCGGCAACCGGCCACCTCTGGGTGGCTGGCGTCGACGCCGATTGGCTCGTCGAAATCGATCGCGACGGCAACATCGTCCGTGAGTTTCCCAACGACCGCGTGGTGTACGGCCTGGCCTGGGACACCTTCACCCCCGACGGACCGTTCCTCTGGGCCTTTGGCGTCAGCGACCACCTGGCCTATCAATTTGATCCGGGTCTCGGCCAGTACACCGGTGTGACCATTCCCACGCCGTTGACCGGCGGCAAGCACGAACCGGCAGGTCTGGCCTGCACCCTGTGGCCCGATCCAGCCGGGCGCAAACCCGTTCTGCTCGGCATCGTGCAGGGGCGGCCGGATACTCTGTTTGCCGTTGACATGGGCCTGCCGGCCTGCGACGGATGCCTGATTGACGGCGTCTGCTATCCCGATGAGTCGAACAATCCGGAAAACAATTGCGAAATCTGCGAAACCAGCATTTCGTTTCAGGCCTGGACCGCGCGCGACGGCGAATCTTGCGAAGACGGCCTGTACTGCACGGTGAACGGAATCTGCGAAGGCTCGCAATGTGTGAGCGCCCCCCGCAACTGCAACGACGGCCTGTTTTGCACCGGCACGGAAACGTGCAATGAATTATTCAACAGTTGTGTCAGCTCGGGCGATCCTTGTGGCGTCGGTGAAGAGTGCGATGACGGGTTGGATGAGTGCTTGCCCGTCGCCGACGACGATACTTCGGTTGATGACGACACCGCTGCTGACGACGACATCACCGATGACGATATCGCTGATGACGACCTGATCGATGACGATGTGACCGATGACGATGCCACCGATGACGATGCCACCGATGACGACGCGACCGATGACGATGCCACCGATGACGACGCGACCGATGACGATGCCACCGATGACGATGCGACCGATGACGATGCCACCGATGACGATGCCACCGACGACGACCTAGTCGATGACGACAGCATCGATGATGACACGGCTGATGATGATACCGAAAGCGACGACTGGGGCACCGAGATCTATCAGCCGCAAGACGATGATCTCGTTTTCGACGACGATTCATCCGACGATGACACGGACGCGCCTGACGCGCGCCAGAACGAGGACGAAAGTAGCAGCGGCGAATGCGGCTGCTAGGCGCTGTTCGATGCGCTAGGGCAAATGGCTCGTCCTCCCGGCGCGAATGGTGAGCAAATGAAAATCACCTGCCCGCTCGGCAAGGTAATTGCCGGCGGGCAGCGCTGTTTCTTGTCCCCTCTTGGTATTCCGGCCGGCAATGGTCCAACCATCGCTGTTTGGCACAACCCACCCGGCTTCTCGCGTCAGGTGTTCACTTTGGTCAACCAGCCGACTCTTGGAAAAAGACATGGACCGTTGCCAGGGGACGAAGCCGGGACGCAATAACAGCAATTGATGATTACGGTTGTCGAAGGGAATCTCGCGGGCCACCGGCACTTCCGCCAGCGGCTCGCCGTCCCAAAACGCGACGGCGCCGGCGGTGCCGGGATGGATCACCAGTGAGGCCGCTGCGACGTCTACTGGTGTCGTCACGGGTGCCGGAGGCGCCGGTGCCGGGCCGCGGAGAAGAAGCCAGACCGCGGCCATTGTCGCTACGGCCGCCGCCCCGATCAGCCACCGTCGCCAACGGGCGGATTTCGGCCGATGAAGATCGATCGCCACAACTGGTTCGACTTCCAGGCCGCGCGTCGGCGTGGTGACCCGAGCCAGCGACTCGCCCGTATACTGGGCCACCAACACCGCCAGTTCTTCCGGTCGGCCGCGGTCGTCGCCCACCGCCGCCTCGAGCGCGGCGATGGCCGCCGGCGCGTTGGCAAAACGGTCTTCCGCTCGCCGGGCCAAGAGCTTGAGCACCACCGCATCCAGCGCCGGATCGATCTCCGCCCGGCGGGACGACGGCGGCTCTAAATGGCACTCGCGAACGCGGCGCATGGTGACGAAATCGTCTCCGGCATCGAACAGCCGGTGGCCGGTCAGGCTTTCCCACAACAGCACGCCGACGGCGAACAGATCGGAACGGTGGTCGAGAGACTGCCCGGCAGCTTGCTCGGGACTCATATAGGCCGCCTTGCCTTTGACCAACCCGTAGGCCGTTTTGGACAAGCGGCCGCGCGCGCGGGCGATGCCGAAGTCGGCCAGCTTCACCTCGCCGCTGCGGCCTAACAGCACATTGGGCGGACTGATGTCGCGGTGCACGACGCCGAGCGGTTGACCGGCCTCATCGGCAAGCGCGTGTGCATAGGCCAACGCCCGTAGCAGTTCTATGGCGATTCGCGTGGCGACGCCAATGGGCAAGCGCCGGCCGTGTCGCGCCAACTCATGCCAAAGGCGCTCCAAGTCGAGGCCGTCGACCAACTCCAGCGCCAAGAATGGCCGGTCGCCGTCGGTACCAACCTCCAGCACTTGCACGATGTTGGGGTGTTGCAGGCGGCAGGTCAGCCGCGCTTCGTCGACAAACGCCTCGACGAACGTGCGTTGCCGTGCTTGGTGCGGCAGAATGCGTTTGACCACCACCAGCCGGCGGGCGCCGAGCGGGCCGGCGTGCCGCGCCAGCCACACCTCCGCCATGCCGCCCTCGCCGAGCAAGCGCAACAGGGTGTAGGCACCCAACTGTCTTGGGGTTTCTCGCTCCATTTCGTCCGATAAAGGAAAAGACCGGATGAACCGGCCTTTCCCGCCTGTTTCCTACGTTCGAAACTACGCCGCGAAAGACTGCTTGTACGCACTCCAGAGCACGCAATAGGCAAACGGCGTGGTGAACAACGAGCCGATATAGGCCACGACGCCGCCGGCGCCGGCCAGCAGACCGATGACCAGCGTCACCACGATTAGCCCGCCGATGTTGGCTTTGAACGCCGCCCAACTGCGGTTCCAGGCTTCCCCGGCACCGATGCCCTGATCCACGATCAACGGGAACATGAAGATGACCGCCGCGCCGGTGACGATCGCGCCGACACCGCAAGCTAGCGAACCGATGATGAGAGCCAGCAACACAATCAGACCGGCGACGAAAAGTGTGCCGAAATTGGAGAAGCCGCCGAACACGTCGCCTACCTGCACCGCCTCGCCCTGGTCGGCTTTGCGGATCATCATGAACAAGCCGCCCATCATGATCGGCATCAGAATGCCGAGGCTCAGGCCGCCGATGATCATGACCAGCAACGTGCCGATGATCATCGCCACCAGGTTTTTGGAAAACAGCGCCCAACCTTCGTTGAAAGCCTTGCCCAGATCGATCTTGCCCATGTTTCCTCCCCAGCGAAGCGGATTGGTTTTCTCGATTATAGGTGGATCACACCACCTTCGTCCGGACCTTCTTCGTCTTCTTCGATCTTCTTCTGGCCGGCTTTCTCCAACACTTTCTGGATCATCAACCGGGCCATTTCGCGTTCGAGGTCGGTGCCGGTCTTGCGGCCTTTCAGGAAGTCGTCGAGCTCACGGCTAACCCGTGCCAGGTCGATGCGCGCACCATTGTCGACAATCGCGTTTTGCACAATGCGATAGACTTCGTGACGGTCGTCATAGCGCCCGAGTCCGCGCAACGCCGCGTGCAACACCTCGGTGCCCGCATAGGGCAACAATTCGGACACGGCGCTCTCGCCCCCGCCAACATACGCTTTTTCCACGTTGTGCAGAAAGAATGCCGCTTCCATGCCCAGGGCGCTGCGATAGTTTTCGCGAGCCAGATCGATTACCGCTTCCTCGGCGCTGATGCGCGACAGCAGACTGGCCCGCGCGACCCGGGTGAGGTCCGCCCCGTACTCGGTGATGAAGTTGCGCAGGTCGGTGTACAGACGCACCTGCTTTTTGGTTTTCCCCTGTACCTTGTACAGGCCGCCGAGGGTGAACATAGCCTCGGCCACCCACGAGAAGTTGTTCTTGGGCAACACCCGGACCAAGCGAGCAAATTTGACCAACACCCCTTGGGTGTCTTTGATGCTCGCCATCTTGTTGACTTTTTTCATTTCCAGGTATTTTTGATAATCCCAACCGACTTGTCGGCAAGCCCGGTACAATCGTTTGACCGCCTCGTCGTATTTCTGTTTGTCGGCTTTTTTCCGCGCATAACGCAATGCCTTGTGCATGGTTTCTTCGCGCATCGGAATGAAACGAGCCAAGACCACGATCAGGCCGGCTGCCACGACAAAGATGATGCCGATCAACACAGCAAACGTAGTGGACATTGATAACATGGACCCACCAAGGTCAAGGATAGTATGTCAATTCGCGCTCGATATTGAGCATCTTATGCACAACGTCGATGACACGCAAGGGCAAAAAGGCACATAGTCCATGCCCCGGTGCATGTGACCACCGGTCCCGTTTCTAGTCTTCGCATGCAATGTAATAAGACACGACCTGCTTTGCACTCGCCCGACGAGAAAGCCGTTGCTTTTTCAAGGCAACCAGCCATAATGCGGCCAACATCGCGGCCTGTCTTCCCCTGGAGGAACCAATGCGAACTCGTGTGTGGACCGGTTTATTGGTATTCGCCCTGCTTATGGCATTTGCGGCATCGGCCGGGGCGCTACAACTGACCGGCTGGAAACAGGATGTCTACAACCTGATTATGGACAACAAATTCCCCGAGGCGGAAAAGGCGCTGGCCGCCCATCCCGAAGCGGTGGAAGACATCGAATTCCTGTTCCTGCGCGGCAAGTTGTATCGCTTCATCGGTCGACTCGCCGAAGCCAAAACCGACCTCGACAAGGCTTTGAAAAAGAACAAGAACTTCGCCGAGGCGCATGCGGAATTGGCCCTTGTATATGGTTGGTTGGGTGATTTTACCAACGGATTGAGCCAGGCTGAGGAAGCGCTTCGGCTCAACGCCACCGCCGAACACTATTACACGCGCGGCCGCATCCACACCGCGGCCACCCGTCTCGATCAGGCTTTGGCCGATATCAACAAAGCCATCGCGATGGAACCGAACAACTCGGAATACTACGTCGGCCGCGGAGTGGTATACCGGCTTCAAAACAAAATCAAGGAAGCCAAGGCCGAGTTCGACAAGGCCATCTCTCTCGACAAAGAAAACTTCCGCGCTTTCCTCGAACGCTCGGCCATCTTCGTCATCTACGGTGACCCGATCGGTGCGCGCGAGGATATCAACCACGCGATCCAACTGTGCCCGACGTACTTCGGCGGCTATCTGCGCCGGGGCTACATCTACACCAACCGCGGCGATGCCGGCCAGGCCTTGGAAGATTTCACCCAGGCCATCAAGCTGGCGCCGCAAATCGTCGAAGGCTACGTTGCCAAAGCCGATCTGTTGTGGCGAATGGGCCGGGCAACGGAAGCGGAAAAAGTGGCGCGAGAGGGTTTGAAGATCAAAGCCGACGAGCCGCAACTCTGGATCCTGCTCCACTACACCCTGGCGGCACAGGAAAAATGGGCGGAATCGCTTGACGCGATCAACCGTTTCATCGCCTTGGCGCCCAGCGCCTGGGAAGGTTACAACATGCGCGGCCAGCTCTTCTACGTGCAGAAAAAGTACCCCGAAGCGTTGGCCGAGTTTGATCTGGCGCTGAAGAAAAACCCCAAGCGCCTGGAGCCTAAGGTCAACAAGATCCAGATCCTGATGGAGCAGAAAAAGACCGCCGACGCGCTCAAGCTGGCCAACGAGATCCTGGCCGAAGACAGCGAGAACATTATTGCGCTGCAGATTCGGATGAGCATCTATGAGATTCTCGGCCGCAACGAAGAGGCTTTGCGCGACCTGGAGAAGATTGAGCAGGTCCGCAAAAAGCTGATGCAGCAGCAACAGCAGCACTAGCCGCCGGCATTTGTCAATAACGACCGCGGGCTCCCGCCCGCGGTTTTCTTTTGTCTCCTAAAGCGCCACGGCAAAAAAAAGGGCGCACCGCGGTGCGCCCTCTTTATATCGCTGATCAGGTACTAGCGATTGAGTTCGAACGGGTTGGCCGGCGGGTTGGTGTTGCTCTTGCCCAGCCAAATGCGGTCGTTGTTCAGCGTGCTGCCGTCCATCTTGATGTCGAAGGTGACTTTCGCGCCCTGCGCCTTCCAGCTGAAGCCGACGAGGGTCTTGTCGACTTTCAACGAGAACGCGAGGCACTTGGCGTCGGCGCCGATGGACACGGTGTTCGAGGCGTTGGAATCAACGTGGTATGGCTCGAGGCCAGAGATGGCGTCGGCGCAGATCTTACCGGTGAAGGTGCGTTCCTTTTCCTTGGTCGTGAAGCGGGCAACGAAACCGTTGTCGTACCAAATATACGCGCCGGTGTTGCCGCCAGCGGTGTAAGTCGGCTTGCCTTCGAACGTCGACAACGGCAAAGCGTAGACAACCAGAGGAATCGCGGCCAACACGGCCGCCGCGAGCAGGATGATGGTGGACTTCTTCATTTCGATCTCCTTCGTTGGTCAGGGTTGAGTTGAATCAAACCATTCCTTACTTCGTTTCGGGGAAAACCCGTATTCAATAGCACCAGCCGGCGCCGCCGTCAAAGCCGGTGACCAGGCCGATTCGGCTTATAGTTCCGCCAGCCATTTCACCCATTCGTTGACCTGTTCCGCATTCAATACCTCGGCGTTGAACGACCGCTGGCGCGAAGCAATCACCGACTTGCCGTTCAATTCGATCTCGTCGAAACCCTGTTTGAACAGGCGCACCACCGTGTCCGCGCGGCTGCCGTCGAGCAAGCGGTCGCGCACGCCCGGGTTGGTGATGCCAATCACCCGCCCCTGAGTGTCAAACCGGCTGTGCCCGAGCGCATGCGGCCCGACTGTCGGCTGATCGGCCTTGCTGGCCCGCGCCACCAGCCGGCAGACCGGCCGCTCCTGACCGTTTTGCAAAGCCAGCGTCAACCGTTCCACCCCACCCCAGGCCGTGCGGTGCAACGACATCTCGTGGGCATATGCGCCGGCGCGCCATTTGAGCAAATCACGCCCAGCCTCGTGCGCGAAGCTGGCCGACAGCCCATCCGCCAAATCGTGCACCCGCCGAGCCGTGCGCAGGTAAATCAAATAGTTGCGTAACGCCAGCCCCAAGCCGGTCAACAGCAGGGCGACAAAAGCGATTTTGCTGGTCAGCAGCATGAACAGGTCTCCCGTCGCCACCAGGGCGTATCCATACGACAGTTTCGCGCACTGGGGAGGTTCAAAGCATGGCGCGATTATCTGAAATGTCTCCGCTTTTGTCCAGCAGTCGCGCGCATCCTTGACACCCGGTGTCGGCGGAGTATCGTGCACTTGCCCTTTTCGCGGAGGAAACCATGGACGTCACCGTGATCGGTTTGGCCGGCTGCGGTAAATCGACCCTCCTGGCCGCTCTCACCGGACAGGATGCGCAACGCGTGCAGATCGCTACGGTCAAGGTGCCCGACGAGCGAGTCGACAAGCTTTCCGCGATGTTCAAACCGAAGAAGACCGTCTTTGCGGAAATCCGTGCCCGCGAAGCCGCTTGGCCTGGCGGCGGCGAAACCAAGCGCCGCAGTGAAATCGACCGTTACCTCGACGCCATCAAGGGCTCGGCCCTCTTCATCCATGTCGTGCGCGCCTGCGTCACGCCGACGGCTGCCGAGCCGCCGGATGTGTTGCGCGATCTGTACCAACTCGACAGTGAAATGATCTTCGCCGATCTGGTGGTCTGCGAGCGTCTGATCGAACGCGAGAACATTCAGCCCATGGACCACGCGCGCAAGCATGCGGTCCTCAAGGCCAAAAGCATCCTCGAAGCCGAAAAACCGCTCTGGGCGGCGGAACTCGAAGAGGCCGACCGCGCCGCGCTGGCCGGGCTGAACCTGGTCACGCTGACCCCGCAGTTGCTGGTGCTTAACCTCGAAGAAGGCACCTTGCCCGCCGATGCGCCGCAGATTCCGTCTGAGAAGCTGCACGGACGGCACGTTATTGCCGCGAGCCTAAAGGTCGCCGCCGAAGTGGCGCAGCTCGATCCGGCCGAGCAGTTCGCCTTTGCCCAGGAAATGGGCCTGGGCGAGCCGGCCGCGCACACCATTTCGCGGGAGGCCTTCCGTCAGCTAAACCTGATCAGCTTCTTCACCGTTGGCGAAGACGAGGTGCGCGCCTGGCCGATCCCGGCCGGCACCCATGCCCAACGCGCCGCCGGCCGCATCCACAGCGACCTCGAACGCGGCTTCATCCGCGCCGAAATCGTGTCCTACGACACCCTGCTCGCCCTCGGCTCGCTCAAAGCCTGCCGTGACGCCGGCAAGCTGCGCATCGAAGGCAAGGACTACCTCGTGCTCGACGGCGAGATCATGCACATCCGTTTCAACGTGTAGTCCCTGGTTCCGCCCGCCGCCGGACAGTGATATCCTGAGGTTAGTGCAATCCATGGGGATGGGAGTCATGCGCCTGCTTCGCGTCGTTTTCCTCCTCTTGGCCGCCACATCGCTTTCTTTCGCCTGCGCGAACAACGACGATGACGACGATGCCGGTCCGCCGGCGAACCACGACGCGGCTGACGACGATGACGAAGCCGCGCCGCTACCGTCTGCCGCCTACGACCCGCCGTGCGCGCCGATGCTCGCTGTCGCCGACCCGTACCACGCGCGCGAGGCCGCCTGGTTCGTCGCGCGTTTCGACCCGAACGACGATTCGCCCGCGCTAGGCTTGTATGCTTACTACTGGCTCGACTGGTACAACCTCGATGGCTGCTCGTGGTCGGCCAACTTCGCCGTGCTCTATCGCCGCGACGGCGCGATCGGCGACAACTACGTTTCCGGCGAGTTTCGCTCGGGCTTTCCGGTCGAGTTCGGCCCGAACGAACCCTACGACGTGTTCGTTCAACCGCGCATGCACGTCTATGCCGATCCCGTTCAGCCGTTGTTGCGTCACCTCGATCTGTTTGCCGAGGATTTCACCGCGCGTTTCACCTTCCGCCTGCGCCATGTGCGGGTCTGGACGGCGCAATACCTCGCCGCCTACGACGCCGCGATTGAAGAAGCGACCATCACCATCGACGGGCAGGACTACCACCCGACCGGCCACATCGACTACGAACGCTGGTGGGAGGCCGGCGGCTACGCACCCGGCAGCCCGGAGGAGGACTTCGTCAACGGCGCCTGGCTGTACGAGCCGCTGTCCTGGCGCGACGAAGCCGGGCAGCGCGTGGACACGCTGATCATGTACTGGGTGGAGACCGACGGCTTCAGCGTCTGGACGCATTACGCCGGCGGCGTGCTGAGCCAAGGCCCGCGGCAGTACGAAATGTCGGACCTGGAGTGGAATTTCAACTTCCCCGAAAACGAAACGTCCGGCGGCTACCCGCTGCGGCACGCCATGACCGGCCGGCTCGACGACGGCCGCGCCTTCGCCTACGAAGTGGCGGTGACCAAAGAGTTTCACGACTACGACCATCGCCCGGCGGCCTGGGCCGACTTCGAGGCGCCCGAGCACCGCGCGGCCCATTCGCTGAACGAAGGTACGCTCCTGCTCGACGGCGTGTCCTACGAAGGCGGCGGCGTGCACGAATGGAGCGTGAGCGATTACAATCCATTGCCGGGCGCCCGCTGAAGCGGTTGCCAAGACGGGGCGGTCGTGCTGCAATGCAGCGGCCCGCTACCAGGCGGAACCGCAAAACGAATAATGAGGGAAAACGATGAATCGTCTGACCGGCCTGACTCTTCTGTTGTTGTTGTTCTCTTTCGCGCTGCTCAACCTTGCTCCCCTGTGCGACGACGATGACGACACCGGCGACGACGACCTGGCCGGCGATGACGACGCCGCCCCGGTCGAATGCCCGCCGGTAGACAGTTGGCAACAATGGTCCCCCGGCGCGGATGTGGCGCCCGGCGTCTGGGCTTTCTTCGACCCCAATATCGACGTGACCTGGCACGAAGCGACGGCGCTCTGCGACGAATTGAACGCAATCAATTACTGCGGCTTCGGCAATTGGCGGCTGCCGACCATCAGCGAACTGCGCTCGATCATCGTCGGTTGCCCGTCCACCGTGCCCGGCGGCTCATGCAACGTAAGCGACGAATGCCTGTCGATCGACCCGTCGTGCAACGATACGGCCGCCTGCTGGGATGCCTGTACTTACGAGCCGGGCCGCGCCAATGGACCCGGGCCCTACGGGCAGTATTCCGATGCGAAATCCGGCTTCCTGGGTTGGCAATGGAGCGGTTCGGTGCCGCCGGAAAACGAAAACGCCGCCTGGCTGGTGATGTTCGACACCGGCTCGGTGGTGGGGCTGTCGAAGGACAATAGCGTCGGCATGCATTCCGGATGCATCGCCCCATAGTGCGCGGCGTGCTATGTCCGGCCACCCAAAAAAGCGGCCCAAAAAGAGGGTTGCATTTCGGCGCGGCTTGGCTAAAATCTGCGCCCTGGATGCCCTCGTAGCTCAGGGGTAGAGCACCTCCTTGGTAAGGAGGGGGTCATCAGTTCAAGCCTGATCGAGGGCTCAGCGTAAGGCTCGCTTAATGGCGAGCCTTTTTTTGTGCGGTTCGTTGCTATCTCGCCATTCTCGGCCTCGCCATTCCCTCGCCGGACCAAAAAAAACCCGGCCGCGCGGGCCGGGCAAAATGCAGGCAAGGTCTAACGCCTCGCGGCGTGCGTACCAGATCAATCGAGCCGGGCGGCAACGCGTTCCACGCGACGGTTGAGGTTTTCGATCCGCTGTCGCAGATCGTCGATATCCGCGCGCGAGGGCATCTTGAGCATGTGCGCCATGTTTTCCAGGCGTTGATCCATGAAGCGCGACACCTCTTCGCCACTCTTGCGCAAGCGCTGCACCTGTTCGTCAGCGATGCGAAGCGCTTCTTCCTGCGTAACGTTGCCCCGTTCGGCCAGGCGGTTGACGAACGCCACCACCTGTTTCTCGGTGCGCGTCGCTACGCTCTGGGCTTCGGTCCACAGGTTCTTGATCAGATCTTGCGCCATCTGCTGCAGCTTGCGTTCCTGCGCGGTCATGGCTTACTTCTTCCCTTTCTTCACGGGCTTTTTCACGGCCTTCTTCGCCATGGGAGCGGACTTCGCTTGGTCCAGGCCGGACACAATCTTGCTCAGCGAAGCGACCTGTTTCTTCAGCTCCTCGACTTCCTCACGGCTCGGCAGCTTCAGCGCAGCCAACGCCTTTTCCAAGCGGTCGCCGAAGAAGTGCTCGACTTCTCCCCGCGAGGTACGAATCCAGTCGAGCAGTTCGTCGTACAGCTTGCGCAGCTCGCCGGCGTCGATCTTCTCGACGTTTTCTTCCAGCCGGGCGCGGGCTTTCTCAATCGCCTTTTCCAGGCGGGCCAGCGGCTCTTTCATGTTGCCGGCCTTTTCCTTGAGGAAATTCGGAAAAAAATTCTTTGCCTTGTCCACCATCTCTCGCTCCCTCTCTCAAGTCGAAAAAGTCTTTTTTCGACTGTAGTTGACTCACTTTACAGACCGTTTTCTAACACGATGCGTCAAATATAGTCGCGCCTCCGCCGGATGTCAACAATTTTTTACACACTGCGTCAAAATTTTTGCAAATAACCGAAACCAGTCGGTTTTCTCCGTTGACCTCCCCCGCGCGGACGACTACCATGCCGGCCATGCTTCCCCAAGAAACCGACCAAACGACTACCCGCCAGGAATGGCGCGCCGCCGGTACGATTCTGCTGGCAGCCGCGGCGTGGCGTTTCATCGGCCTAGGCGCGGAGAGTCTCTGGACCGACGAAATCGCCGCCGTGCTGGTTGCGCGCCGCAGCCTGCTGGAAGTGCTGGCGACCATCGCCGTGCAAGACGTCAACCCGCCGCTATACTACCTGTTGCTGCATTGCTGGACGTGGCTGGGTCAGCCGGAATGGTGGCTGCGGTTGCTGTCGGCGCTGGGCGGATTGGGCGTGGTCGCCCTCACTTGGCGGCTCGGACGGCGGCTGGCGGGACCGGCGGTCGGACTGATCGCCGCGTTGTTCGCCGCCTTTTCGCCGCTCGAAATCTATCTCTCGCGCGAAGTGCGCTATCACACCCTGGCCGGCGTGCTGGCGCTGGGCGCGTTGCTGCTGTTTCTGCGGCGGTTGGATGAACCGGCCGGTCGCCGCGCCCGCGCATTGGTGGCCGTGCTCACGTTGGGCCTGTATACGCACTACTACTTCCTGTTCGTGCCGCTGATCGCCGCGCTGTGGTGGTGGTACGAAAATGACAAACGGCCGGTGCCGGCGCAAACCGCGCTCGTGCCGCTCGGCCTGGCGCTGCTCGCTTTCGCGCCGTGGCTGCTGGTCATCGCGATGCAGTCGGCGCGCGCCAGCTATCGCTTCCGGCCGTTGACCGGCCTGTTTGACACGCTATTCGATCTCGCCGGCTATTTCTCCGTCGGCCACGCCGACGCACAATTGCCCTTCGACCCGCGCGGCTGGAACCGACTGTGGTTTCTGCTCGCGCTCGCACCCTTCTGGCTGCTGGGGGCGCTCGGCGTCGCCCGCTGGCGGAGCAGCCGCGCCGCGCGTCTGGCGGGTCTGGGCCTTGGCGTGCCGTTGCTGATCGTGCTGGTCGCCAGCCGTGTCGTGCCGGTATACGGCCACCGCTATCTGTTGCCGCTGCTGCCGTTCTTTTTCCTGTTGCTCGCCCTCGGCGCCGAGCGGTTGCGCGCCTGGCGCCGCATCGCGGGCCTGGTCGCGGTAGTCGCGGTCTGCGGGTTGATGACCGCGTCGAACCTGCTGCAGTTCGCCGACCGGCGCTACCAACGGGAGAACTGGCGCGACCTGGCCACGGTCCTGCACCAGACCATGAAGCCGGGCGATGTGCTGCTCGGCTACAACAAGATGCAGATCGGTCCACTTAATTATTATTGGCTGCGGCAGACCGGCCGGCCGCTGCTCTACGCGCCGCTGCTGACCGGCGATCCGCTCGTCTTCGCGTCGCCCTCCGCAGCGGCGGTCGAGGCGCGAGTGGGGTTGTACCGCAGCCGCTTTGAACGCCTGTGGCTGGTCGACCATTTCGCGCACATGTACGATCCCGCCGGCATCGCGCACGCGGCGCTGGATCGCCAGACCGTCTACGACGCCCGCTCCGCCGGCACGGCCGACTGGTACCACATTCCGCTGCGCGTCTACTGGCGCGACCGCCCAACCTTGATCAACCGCAGCGGCGGCGTGTTCAGCGCGAAGGTAGATTTCTCCCGCCCGGTGCATTCCGACCTGCAGCTTTTCGGCGAATGGACCCGTCCCGCCAAGCAGTGGGCGTGGATCGGCGCATCGGCGTCGGTGATGCTGCGCGCCGAGGCGCCGGCCGAAGCGATCGCGTTGCGCGTTTGGTATTCGCCGCGTTTCCATCACCAGCAGCCGCTGCTGCTCACCCTGGCCAAGGACGGCGACGACATCGCGCAGTGGGAACTGACCGAGGATGGGCCGCGCGATCTGCAACTCCACTTCACCCGCGCGTTGCCGGCCGGCACGGTGGCCACCTTGACGCTGCGCGCGGCGCGCACCTTCGACCCTGCCGTCGAAATCGGCGGCGCCGACCACTCCCCCAAATCGATCATGGTGCAGCGAATCGCGCTGGAGTAGCGCGGTCCGGACCGGTTTGACATCGCCCCCGCCGCCGGCAATGTTCGAAGCGTACGTAAGTTACGTACGTACGGGAGGCCCTCATAGCGCTGAAAACAACGGAACTTCACGGCAAGCTCTACCGGATACTCGACCAGGTGGCCGCCACCGGCAAACCGGTGGACACCGAACAGCGCGGCAAGCCGCTCCAGATCGTCCTGGCGTCCTCCGTGGGAAAAATGTACCGGCTGGTGACGCGGACGAACTACCTGCGCACCAAGTCCGACGAGATCGTTCACCTCGACTGGTCCGATGAATGGCGGCCGTAGTTCACCTCGACGCTCACGTCGCCGTGGGGCTGTACATCGGCGACCGCCGCCGCTTGCGTCCGGTCTGGCAAACGCTGGACCGCGCGGTGTTGACCGTCTCCCCGCTGGTGGCCCTCGAACTGCAACACCTGTTTGAAGCGGGCAAGGTGTCCGAACCGGCCGAACCGGGGCCGCCTTGGTGGATCAGTTTGGCCTGCGCTGGTCGGTCGCACCATTCGCGCCGGTCGCCCGCCTGGCGCCGACCCGAACCTGGACGCGCGATCCGTTCGACCGCCTGCTAGTGGCCAACGCGCTGGCCGACGACACGCCGCTGCTCATGCGCGACGTCCACCTCCGCCGCCATTGCCGTCTGGCGCGGTGGGAGTGAGCGGCCGCGGATAGAACGTCGGACGAGAGCGCCCGTGGCCTACACCATCTCCCGGTGGTAGTCCTGTAGGCAGCGGGTGTCGACGATGTTCTGTTTGATCGACATGATACCGCGCACGGCCGCGGAGGCCGCGGAGAGCGTGGTGATGTACGGCACGTTGTGCGCGATGGCGGCGTGGCCGATCTCGTACTCGTGCGTGCGCGCCACCTTGCCCAGCGGCGTGTTGATGATCAGTTGGATCTCGCCGCGGCGGATCAGGTCGAGCAGCGTCGGGCTGCCCTTGCCCACCTTGTGCACCAGGCCGCAGTCGATGGCGCAGGCGCGCAGCGAACGGGCGGTGCCCTCGGTGGCAACCAGCCGGAAGCCGAGTTCGACGAAGTCGCGCGCGATCGGAATGATGCGGAACTTGTCGTTGTCGTTGACGCTGATGAACAGTGTGCCGCGCGTCGGCAGCTCGCCGCCGGCCGCGATCTGCGACTTGGCGTAGGCGTTGCCGAAGCTGGCGGCGATGCCCATCACCTCGCCGGTCGATTTCATTTCCGGGCCAAGGTAGACGTTCGAGTCGGCAAACTTGTTGAACGGCATGACCGCTTCCTTCACCGACACGTGGCGCGGAATGCGCTGCTGCTTCAGGCCCAGTTCCTTCAGCGTGCGGCCGATCATCACGCGGGCCGCAACCTTGGCCAGCGGCACGCCGGTGGCCTTGCTGACGAACGGCACGGTGCGCGAGGCGCGCGGGTTGACCTCGAGCACCTGCATCAACCCGTCTTTCATGTTCATCGCGTACTGAATGTTGAGCAGGCCCTTCACCTTCAGTTCGCGCGCCAGCAGCAGGGTATATTCGCGGATCGCGTCCAGGTGCTCGTCGGTAATCAGGTAGGGCGGCAGCACGCACGCGCTGTCGCCGGAATGGATACCCGCTTCCTCGATGTGCTGCATAATGCCGCCGATGTACAGCGAGCGGCCGTCGTAGATCGCGTCGACGTCGAACTCGAAGGCGTCTTCGAGGAACTTGTCGATCAGCACCGGGTGCTCGGGGGAAGCCTGCACGGCCTCGCGCATGTACTCGGCCAGCATCTTATCGTCGTAGACGATCTTCATGCCGCGACCGCCCAGCACGTAGGACGGCCGCACCAGCACCGGGTAGCCGATCGTGCGCGCCACCTCGCGCGCCTCGGCGGCGGAGAAGACGGTGCCGTAGGCGGGGTGCGGAATGCGCAGCCGCTTGAGCAACGCGCCGAAGCGCTTGCGGTCTTC
>CAZEDX010000023.1:0-25278 GCA_964511015.1 uncultured bacterium
ACCTACGATGACGACGACGGCGGCGACGACGATACCGGTGCCGACGACGACACGGGCGACGATGACGATGACGATGACGATGCCCCGATTCTCAGCACCTTCCACCTGTATGTCACCGGCGAAGGCTTCGAGAACCTATACGGCGAGACTTCGCCTTACGTGATCGGCCTGCAGGAACTCGCGTTCTTGGTCGTGGCCTGGAACGACTCGGCCAAAGACAGCAAGGATTGCGATCTGAAGGGCGGCGAAATGTGGTATTCGCTCGACGGCGACGCCGACACCAAGGTGCCGGGTGTGATCGGCAATATCTCGTGCAGTTATGATCCATACGACTTCGTCGGTTATGACTTCGCCGAAATCGACGGCGCGATGGACGAAGGCGACCACGTGCTGGAGGTCTGGTGGATCGACGCCTCGGGCAACGAGAGCAACCATCGCGAATTCGAATACAGCGTCGAAGACAAACCGTATGCGATCGGCACCGTGATGGAAGACTGGACGCTGGTCAATCAGAATGGCGACAACGTCAGTCTGTCCGACTTCGCCGACCAGATCGTGGTCATCGAAGGCTTCGCCGCGTGGTGCACCTACTGCGGCCAGGAAGCGGCGGAAAACGGCGAATTGCAGGTTCAGTACGACGCCAACGGCGACCCGGTGCAGATTCTCGGCTTCGAGGGCGAGGACGCCTCCGGCGGCGACGTCAGCGTCGAAGAACTACTCGACTGGTGGGAAGACCACCTGTGGGACAAACGCGGCATCATCAACCTGGCCGACAACAACTACGAGGTGATCGGGAAGTATTTCCTGATGTCCGGCGGCGGCGTGCCGTTTAATATGGTGCTCGACCAGGATCATGTGATTCGGGCCAAGTGGCACGGCTACGGTTCGGGGATCGTCTCCTCGGTCGTCAACGAATTGTTGGCGAAATAGGGGATCAGGGCGGCGACGATCGTCTCGGCCATCAACCGGTGGCCGGTCGCGTTCGGATGACCGCCCACCTCGTCCATCGAAAACCAGCATTTCTCGAACTGCCCGCTCGCGTGCAACGCGGCGGGCAGATCTATTAGCATCACCTTCTTCTCGCGCGCCACTTCCCGCATCACATCTTCCGGATGCGCGGGGCTGGTCCAATACGCCGGCAGCAGAAAGACCGGCACGACCCGATGTTGGGCGGCCAGATCGGCATAGCGCTGCAGGTTCTCGCGTCGGTCGTCGAGCGGCACGCGCGGCCGCCACACCCGCTGCTTCTTGAGCTGGTCTTCCTTGCCGGCCACGTTCTGGCCGTAGTTCTCCAGCAACCGCCCCGTCTGCAACTGCTTGAACAGCTTGTACAGGTCGCTGCGGTTGAGCAGCCGGAGCAGGCCCGCCCAGCGGTGGCGCACAGCATACAGTTCCTTGTCGGTGTAGCCGAAGCCGTCTTTCAGGTTGGCGTAGTTGCGCACGTAGCTGGCCAGTCCGTCGTTGGCGCCGGAGAAGAGCATCACCATATCGGGTTGCAACGCGAGGCCGTACTTCTCAAGGTATTGCACGCACTGAAACGACGAGTACGCGCCGACGCCGGCATTGACCACTTCCCATGTCCGGTCGGGAAAGCGTTCGCGCAGCAACCGTTCGACTACCTTGGCATAAGTCTCATCGTCGGCGACGCCGGCGCCGAACGAGGTCGATTCGCCCAGCGACAGAATGCGGTAGACGCCGGCCGGTTTGGGTACGGCGATTTCGTGGTCGCGCAGGCTGATCGAGTTGATGTGGTAGTAGCGGCCGTCGCCTTCCATTTCTTGATTCGGCCGGAAACGCCAGAACAGGTCGGGGTCGTCCATGATGGATGTCTCGAGGTTCTGCGAGACGCCGGGTGCGTCGCGGCTCGGCCGGCCGACGAGGTTGAACGCGCGCACGGCGAATTCCGCGGCGACAAAGAAAAGTAAGGTAGCGGCAAGCGAGAAGATCTCGCGCCGGTGTTTGCGGAACCACTGCCTGGCCAGTTTGCTGCGCTTCACGTCAGTACCACCCGTCGCCCCATTTGCTGTCGTCGATCAGATCGTCGATGTCGTCGTAGTGGCGGCCCTTGCGGCGACCGCGCTCCGGGTCGTCGAGCCGCGCATACTGCCGTCGCCGTTGCAGCTTGACCACGAAGTAGCCGGCGACCAGCAGCAGCGCCATGAACACCCAGAGGCAGCCCTCGTCGAACAGCAGAATCCAGGTATGCTTGCGCTTCAGGTAATCGTGCCACTGCCCGAGGAACGTGTCGAAATCCATCTCGGTGACTTTCCGCAGGGCGGTCAGCCAGTCCGTCCCGTCGCGCATCGCCACCAGCAGCGGGGTCAGATACAGGTTATCGCGCAGGAAGAGCACGAGGCTGAGCGATTCGGCATAGGCCAGCTTGGCCTGGGTTTTGTCGCTCGGCCAATGGTCGGCCAGGTCGGCCAGCGGAATCAGGTTGTCGCTGAGCACCGCGATCGTCAGCCGCACCGAATCGCTCTTGTTCCATTCCCGCGCGACCATCTGGGCCAGGCCTTCGGTCAACCAACGCGGTACATCCTTGCGTCGCAGCACGTTGAACAACGCAATGTGCGCCAACTCGTGCGCGAACACCTGCGCGGCGTCGGCCTGTACCTTCTCGCGGTACGAACCGCGCGGCGAGAACATCACGATCGTGTCTTTCCCGGCCAGCGCGCTGCCGATCGACCATTCCGAACGCCGGCTGCCGCCGAGCAGCGCGCGATAGGATTCGCGGTCGGGCGCGAGGTAGACCTTGATCTTGATCTTGAAATCCTGCCCGATTTCCTTGACCACGTGCTGGCGAATCTTCTCCGCGCGCTCGCCGAAGATCACCACCCCGGCAGCTTCTTCTTCCGGGAAAAGCAGCGCGAAGTTAACCGTGTCGAGCCGCTGCCATTTCACTTGCGGCGCCGGTGGCCGGTGGGTGGTGAAGTCGCCGGTCGCGGGGATGTTCGGCGTTGGCTCGGACGCCGCAATGCCGCCGGGCCACACGCCGATGGCGATCATCATCGCCAGCAGGAGGAGAGGGACGCTTCGCTTCATAGCCCCAGCTTGGCCCGCACCGTTTCGGGCGGCAAGCCCCGTACCAGCAGGGTCTTGTGCCGGTCGGTTTCGCCGGTCACCACGGCCAGGTCGCTCTTGGCCAGGCCCAACGCCTTGGCCAGCAGCTTGATCACCGCCTCGTTGGCTTTGCCTTTATCGGGAGCCGCGGTCACGGCGACTTTAAATTCGTCGCCATGCACCGGCCCCAGGCGGTCGGCGCTGGACTTCGGCGCCACGCGCAGACGCAGCAGTGTGCCGTCTTTGGTAGGGGTGACGATCACTTCTTGGAGAGCAGAGCGACCTTATCCGCGTCGGCCTCATGCCGCTTGGCGTCTTCGTTGTTGGCGTCGAGCAGCCTCAGGTGCGAATGCAGAATCGCGCCCAATTCGGCCTCGAGCTTCACGCGCTGGCGCTTGAGATCCTGAATGTCCTGGTTCAGTTTGCGCACCATCTCGTGCGCGTTGGCCACCAGCTTGTCGCCGTCGAGATGCGCCTCGGCGACGATGATCTCTGCCTGCTTCTGCGCGTGGGCGCGGATGTCGTCGGCCGCGCGCTGGGTGGAGATGATTGCGTCCTTGAGGGTCTTTTCGTGCTCGACCAACTCCGAAAGCCGGTTCTTCACCCGCTTCAGCTCGTCCTTCAGCCCGGCGTTCTCGCGCAGGACTTCTTCCATCTCGATACGCACCATCTCGAGAAAGCTGTCGACTTCGCCGGCGTCGTAGCGCCCGCGCTTCTTGGTGAACTGCTGCTGCTGAATGTCGAGAGGAGTGATCTTCATCGCGACCCTCCGGATTTGTTCCTGAATTTGTGCGGATCATAGCACAAAGTAGTGGGAAGTGAAGAGAAAAGTGCGCGGCGTGCCGTCGGTGGCCGGTGGCCGGGGCTCTATGGCACGGCGCCGCGTCTTTCTGCTATATTGCGCCCGGATTTTTGGCGGAGGCGGGCATGGCGACGATCCGGGTGCCGTATCGGGTGATCTTCGGCGACACCGATGCCTTGGGGATCGTGTACAACGCGAACTACCTGCGTTACATGGATTCGGCTCGCACCGAGTGGTTCCGTAAGTTCTCGCTGCCGCCGCGCCGCCTGTACGAGGAATTTGAATACATGATCGTGGTGGTGCAGGCGCACGTCGACTTCAAGAAGCCGGCGCACTTCGATGACCTGCTGACTATCGAGGCCTGGCTCAGCCATAGCTGGGTGCGCAGCGCGTCGATCCGGTTCGAGTACCGCTTCTGGCACGAGAGCGGCGAACTGTGCGCGCGCGGCTATACCCGCCACGCCTTCACCAACCGTGGCGGGCAGATCAAGCGGCCGACGCGCGAGTACCTGGAAACCCTGCGCGAGCTGGCCGAACACCGGAGTTTCGACGACGATGCGTAAGCTGTTGCCCGCGCTGCTGCTGGCGGCCGCGTTGACCAGCGCCGCTTGGGCCGCCGGCGTGATCGCCTTCACCGGTCCGTCGGCGTGGCCGGAGTCGGCCGGCTGGGTTGCCCACCCGGTCGACACCGAAAACTACATGGAAACTTGGCAGATGATCGGCCAGGCCGAGAACGGCGGCTACCTCTTCGTTTCGTTCGTCGTCAGCAACGCCGGACTGGGCGACTACAACCCCGGCATCGGCGTGTCGTACCACGCACCCGACGGCCGCGTCACCTCGAACGACATCAAGCTCGACCGCAAGGTGTTGAAGGCCTCGCAGCAGACGCTCGATGTCGCGATCGCCGACATGCACCTATGGCGGCAGGGCAACGCGATCCGCTGCGTCGTGCCGCGGGGCAAGGTGCTGGTCGACGCGACGCTGACCCCCACCGTCACCGCGTGGCGGCAGGGCTCGGGCCGCATCGTGCTCGGCAGCCCCGCCGACTCATGGAACTGGGCGATGAACGTGCCGCGCGGCCGCCTCACCGGCAAGGTCACCATCGGCGGGCAGTCGTTCGACCTCGCCGGCGCCGGCTATCTTGACCATTCCTGGTCGAACCAGGCCTACTTCGACTTCTCGAAGCACTGGATCACGCTGCGCTACTACGGCCCCAAAGGCTCGGTGAACCTGTTCCAGCTACAACCCGCCGACCACCTGGGCGCCATGCCGATCAACCACCTGGCTGTGATGGAAGACGGGCAGCCGGTACGCTCCAGCAGCGCCGCGCAGATCGAACTGGGCGGCTGGCGGCGGGCGACCGACTACCGCGTGCCGACCGTCATCCGCGGCCGGGCCCGCATCGGCCAGGCCGACTTCGTTTTCGAGGGCAGCAACGGGCGCCTGCGCGAAACCTCCGACCCCTTGCGCTCGCTCAGCGAGATCGAACGGCAGGTGATCCGCCTGCTGGTCGCCAAGCCCATGACATTCCGCGTGGTGATGGACACGAAACTGACGCGGACGGAGAATGGCCAGACGACCACCGAACACGGGCGCGGCGTCGCCACGATGTTGTATTTCGCCCAGTGAGGCACCATGGTTGAATGGCAGCGGCTCGATGAGTATCGCCTGCTCATTCCGCGTAGCGGCGGCATGCACGTGCCCGGCATCATCTATGCCGACCCGGTGCTCGAACGCGCCTTGGCGGCCGACGAAGCGATGAAGCAGGTGCATAACGTGGCCTGCCTGCCGGGCATCGTGACCGCCAGCCTGGCCATGCCTGACATCCATTGGGGCTACGGCTTTCCTATCGGCGGCGTGGCGGCGTTCGACGCCGAAGACGGCGTTGTTTCGCCGGGCGGCGTCGGCTACGACATCAACTGCGGGGTGAGGCTGGCGGCGACACGGCTCGATCTGCCCGACGTGCAAGATGCGCTGGCCCACGCGGCCGACGTGCTCTACCGCGAGGTGCCGGTCGGGGTCGGGTCCGCTGGTGACATCAAGCTGAATCAGCGCGGCCTGCGCGACGCGATGGTCAAAGGCGCGGCGTACGCTGTGGCCTTGGGCCGCGGCAGCGCGAGCGATCTGGAATACGTCGAAAGCGGCGGGGCATTGCCAGGCGCCGACCCCGAGGCCGTCAGCGCCCGCGCGCACGAACGCGGCGCCGATCAGGTCGGCACGCTAGGTGCGGGCAACCACTTTCTGGAAGTCGGCGTGGTCGACGAAGTCTTCGACGCGCCGGCAGCGGACGCCTTCGGCCTGCGCCCGGGTCAGATCACGGTCATGATCCACAGCGGCAGCCGCGGCCTGGGCCACCAGGTCTGCGACGACTACCTGGCGACGATGGCCCGCTACGTGCGCGATCACCACCTGACGCTGCCGGACCGCCAGCTCGCCTGTGCCCACGTCCACAGCCGCGAGGGACAACAATACCTTGCCGCCATGGCAGCCGCCGCCAATTACGCCTTCGCCAACCGGCAGGCGCTGCTCGGCCACGTCCAGCGCGCACTGGAGTTGGCGTGGCAGATCTCGCCGCGCGACCTGGGCCTGCGCACGGTGTACGACGTCGCGCACAACATCGCCAAGATCGAAGAGCACGAGGTCGGCGGGAAGAAACGGCGTGTGGTAGTGCACCGCAAGGGGGCGACGCGCGCGTTCGGCCCCGGCCGACCCGAGGTGCCCGCGGCGTACCGCCACGTCGGCCAGCCGGTGCTGGTGCCGGGCGACATGGGCCGCAGCAGTTACGTGCTGGTTGGCACCGAGGCGGCGATGCGCGAAACCTTCGGCAGTTCGTGCCACGGTGCCGGTCGGCTGTTGTCGCGCACGGCCGCGGTCAAACACGCGCGCGGAAGGCGCATTGCGGACGAACTGCGCGAGCGCGGCGTCATCGTGCGCGCCAAGGAACGCGAAACGCTGGCCGAGGAAATGCCCGAGGCCTACAAAGACGTCAGCAACGTGGTCGACGTGATTCACGGCGCCGGCATCGCGCGCAAGGTCGCGCGGCTGCGGCCGCTGGCCGTGGTGAAGGGATAGCGAATGTCGGCCGGCCGACGAGGAACGGAGTCGTTTGTGTCGCGCAAGATGGGCGGTATGATGTGCTGGTTGCTGGCGCTGTGTTTTTGCGCCTGCGCCAAGATGCCGGGGCAGGACCAACCGTTCGCCGTTGGGCCGCTGAAGTTCGGCCTCGGCGTAGCCGAGTTCAAGGCTGCCTTCGCCGGGCGGGAGATCGAACTGGCCAACTACGACACGCCGCGCGGCGAGAACTGGAAGGTCGAAGCGCCGTTCGCCGACAAATTTCCCGCGCCGTCCTGGCTGACCAAGGCAACCGCGCGCCTGAGCGCGTCGTTTTGGGACGGCAAGCTCTACCGGGTCCGGCTGCATCTGAAGAAGGATCCGGCCAACGACGCCGGCCAACTCAAAAAGCGCTTCGCCCGCGCCTATCGCTTCGTCTCCGACCAGTCGCGCGAAGGCATTAAGTTCTATGAGTTCGAGACGCCGACGATGAAGGTTTTTCTGTCGAGCGGCGGCGGCGAGGAGACGGCGGTGGCGTTCGTCGACCTGGCCGCGTACCGCGCCCTCGATGTCTCGCGCGCGCGCTGGCAGAAGGAGGCTGCGGCGAACTTCGAGGTGTTCGGCGTGAAGTTCGGCATGAAGCCGGTCGACGTGGAACTCGCGCTCGGCCGCGGGCTGGCGCCGTCGGACTTCTACGCGGGGTTGGACAGCCGCCGCTACCAGGACCAGGCCAACGACCGCGGTTGGGAACTGGGCTTCGACCGCAGTTGGGGGCTTTCGTCGATCGCCTTCATCCACCAGCAGCGGTGGACGCCGGAGGCGGTGCATGCCAAGGTGCTGGAATTGACCAAACAATTCGGCCAGGGCCGGTTGGATTACGATGCCGCCGGCTACACGCTGGTGATTGACGCCGGCAATATCCGGGTGACGCTGATCGTGATTGATTGTATGCGCGAGGGCTGCATCGTCAGCGAAGGTTGGTTGTGGAGCGGGCCCGCGTTGTGAGCCCGGCGCCTTTTTGTTAGCATCCTCCCAGAGATGGGGGAAAGTCGGAAACGAAGGTCGCTGGAATGAACGAGCGTACTTTGCGCTGTCCGCGTTGCCGGGCGCGTTCTCCGGAGTCGGCGGGCAAATGCCTTAGTTGCGGACTGCCGATGTATACCAAACGGCTGCGCGATCGGCTGGGCAAAGACGCGCCGCGCCCCCCGCATTTTCTGTCGGGACGTTTCCATCGGGTCCGCAAAGAGACGGCCCCGGCGCGGCTGCGGACCGGCGCCGCCAGCAGCCGGGACCGGGACGATTTCGGGGGAGTGGCGTTGGAAGCGCCGCCGTCCACCGATCTGCTGCCGCGCCGGCCGCGCAAAGAGGGTGTGGCCCCGCAGGCCAGCGGCAAGACCTCGATGTACCAGTTGAGCGACATGCGGCTGGCGGCCCGTCAGGCCGCGGCGACACCCGCGGAAACGGCGCCGGCGCCGGCCTCGGGCGAGCCGCCCCCACCGCGCCCGCCTGAGCCGGCCAAGCCGGCCCGGCCCAAGAGCGGGTTCGATTCGCTGATCGAACGCAACGACTCGGACGAAAAAGTTGAAGTCGGCGCTATGGCCGATTTCCTGATGGCGCCCCACGACAGAGTGGACGACCACCACCCGCCGCCTCGGCCGTCCGTCGGCGGGGAAGGGATGCTGGAACTGGGGCCGCGTTTCAACGAAGCTCAGGAAACCGGCGACCGGGAACCGGAGCCGCCCAAAGCGGACCGAGCGGCTGCGCCGGAATCAGACCTCACCGCTGAAATGCCGCGCAAACGGGAAAAGGAAGGGCCGGATTTCAGCGGCCTGGACATCATCGCCCGCGAGCCGGCGGCCGCGCCGCGGCCGGAGCCCGAACGCGCGCCGGCGATACCCTTGCGCGAAGAGCCGTTCGTGCCGGCGGCGCGGGCGCGCGCCAACGACGACCACCACCCGTGGCGTTCGATGATGATCTGGGTGGCGCCACAGGTGTTGTTGCTGCTGGTGTTGATCTCCTGGGGGCCTTCCTACATCCGGCAACATTACGTGGTCGAAGGTCCGTACAAAGCCAAATTTACCGACAACGAAGGGCGTTCGATCACGTGCACGACCACTTTCCAGTCCTCGCCGGACGACCGCTTCAAGTTCAACGGCCTACTGGAGTGTCAGCTTTACGCCAACGATTCGTCGATCGAGCGGGTTGACGAACCGCGGGTGCTCAAGCCCATCATGGGTGGCGGCAAGATCCCGTACACCGGCCGCTGGAATCTGCGCGAGCTGAACATGACGCTCGGCTCCATCGATGAGGAGCAGACGCGGTCGGCAGCGGTGCGGGCGAAATTCAAGCCGAACGTCAAGCGCATTGTCGGCACCGTCTCCAACCCACTGGGTCAGGCCGGCGATGTGGAACTGACCGCGGTGAACGAAAGAGACTAGCCCATGAGACACGTGTTGCTCGCGGCGGTCTGCCTGGTTTTGCTGTCCGTCGGCTGTGCCGGCATGCCCGGCGTAGGTCCGTCCGACGGCACCGAGCCGCTCTGGATCGACACGAGCGATCACTGGAAACTGGCGCTGCATCGTTACCCGGCGCGAAACCGGCAGGTGCCACCGATCATTTTGCTGCCCGATGTGTATGAAAACGCCGCCGCCTACGATCTGGACCAGAGCCATTCCCTGGCGCGGGCCCTGGCGTCGGATGGCTACGACGTGACGGTAGCCGAGCTGCGTGGGCAGGGGCAGAGCGAACGCCCGGCGTGGTGGAACGATCGGCGGGCGGATTGGACGTTCGATATCTACGTCGAGCGCGATCTGCCGGCGATCGTTACGGCCGTGCGGCGCGAACGGACGGCCGACAAGGTGTTGCTGGGCGGACACGGCTTCGGCGGCCTGGCGGCCATTGCCTTCGCCGAGGCTCACCCCGAGCAGGTGGCCGGCCTGGTCGGCATCGGCACCGCCGGCAAGCTGGCGAAATTGAACGAATTGCACCGAGCGGTGCTGACCAAGACCGATCGCCTGGATTGGATCGAAGAGGTGCCCACCCGCGAAGGCGCGACCGCCGCCGCGCCGTTTGTCGGCACGCGGGAAACCTTGTTCGACTTATTGCTTTGCAACGGGCGCCGTTTGCGGCGCACGACGATCGAGGCCTACTACCGGCGCGCGCTGGAGCCGGTCAGCATTGGCGTGGCGCGGCAGATCGCCGGGTGGTTGCAGCACGGGGTTTGGACGGCATACGACAGTTCCATCGATTACTTGGCGAGCCTGTCCAAAGTTACCTGTCCGACGGTGTTGTTGTCGGGCGCGATCGACAACCTGGTCGATCCGGCGGACAGCCGTGATCTGCTCGACCGGTTGGGCAGCGCCGACAAGACCCACCGCATCTTCGGCGCGATCAACGGCTACGCCGACGACTACGGCCACGCGGCGTTGTTGATCGGCGAACGGGCGATGAGCGAAGTCGGCGACTACCTCGACAACTGGCTCGCCAGCCGGAATTGGCGTTGATTCTCGTCGGCGCCGCCGGCTACAGCTACGACGACTGGCGCGGTCACTTTTACCCGGCGGAGCTGCCCAAGAACCGCTTCCTCGAATATTACGCCACCCAACTGCCGGTAGTCGAAATCAACTACACCTACTATCGGCCGCCTACGGCGCGCACGATGCAGAGTATGGTTCAGCGCACGCAGGGACGGTTGCAGTTCGCCGTCAAACTGCACAGCTCGATGACGCACGAACGCGACGCGGGGCCTGAGGCCTACCACGCTTTTGTGGATGCTTGCCAACCACTGGCCGAGGCCGGCGCGCTCGGCGCGCTCCTGGCGCAATTTCCGTATTCCTTTCACCAGACCGCGGCCAACCGCGACTATCTGCGCCGCTTGCGCGAGCTGTTGCCGGGGCAGAACCTCGTGGTGGAGATGCGCAATGCCGAATGGGTGAAACAGGACGTATTTGCATTTCTGAAAGAGACGGAATTGGGCTGGTGCAATGTCGACGAACCGCGGCTACGCGGGCTGATGCCGCCTACGGCCGTGGCCACCGCCGGCGTGGGTTATGTTCGTTTCCACGGGCGCAATGCGGCCCAGTGGTATCACCACGAACAAGCTCACGAACGCTATAATTACCTCTATGGCGAAGACGAATTGGTGGAATGGGTGCCGCGGCTGCGCGATCTGGAGCGCCTCACCAGGCGCACCTACGTCATCATGAACAACCATTTTGAAGGCAAGGCGGTGACCAACGCCCTGATGCTGATTCGGCTGCTGCAGTGAATCCGCTGTCCGACCGTGCCGGGGCGATGGCGTGCGCTTCCCGAAATGTGTTACAAAGGCGTTCGGTCGTCGAACGGATCCACTCAGACATCGAGTAGCCCGCAATGGCAAGCACGAGCCGCTTCGAACACATCCCGCAGCTCAACGTCCAAGTAAATTTCGCCCGTTTGCCGCTGGTGCTGAATCCCAAAGAGATTCAAGTATTGTCGCACATCAACGGCATGATCACTTTGCGCGAACTGTGCGCCGGCTTGCACGTGGAGCGGCTGGAGATGGAACAGATCATCACCAATCTGGTGAAAAACGATCTGATTTTATTTTCCGATCCGGACCAGATGGCGATCTGGCGCGGTGAGCGGCCGGCCGATGACGAGCCGGAACTGGGCTTGCCTAGCGAGACGGCGGAGGCGGAAGCTGAGGCGCTCGATCGCGCGTTTGAACGGCCGGAAGCGCGGGCGGAGCGCGGGGAGTGGAATCTCGACAGCTTCTTCGCGCTGCTCAACCGCCTCAGCCGGGAACGCTCTACCGGCGTGTTGCGCGTGTTCGGCGAACCCGGGCGCTACAAAGCGATGATGTTCGAACGCGGCGAATTGGTGAACGTCAGTTCCGTGCCGTTCAACCCCGCGGAGTGCCTGGGCCGGCTGTTGCAGCGGGCCGGACGGGTCAATCAGGAGAAGGTGGTCAAGTCGCTAGAGCGGTCGCGTTCGACCGGTCGCCGGCAAGGCGAGGAACTGGTGGCGATGGGCGCCATTCGCGAAGACTGGCTGCCGGAAATGCTGCGTGTGCAGGCCGAGGTCAAACTGACCGAAATCATGACCTGGGAAAGCGGCGCTTTCGAATGGCAGTCGCTGTCGGCCTTGCCAGACCACATCGCGCGCATCCCGGTTTCGCTGCCGCGGGTGATGTTCGCCCTGGTCTGGAAACGTTACCCATTCGAGCGCATCAAGCGCTTCCTAGACGAACGCATTAACATGTATGTCGGCCGGCTCGATCCGCCGCCTTACCGGATCGAGGCTTTTGAGTTCGGCAAGCCGATCAGCCGCATCTATTCGTCGGTGCTCGAGCGCGACAACCTGCTCAAGCGCCTGATGATTGTCGCCAACCTCAAACCGGAACAGACCTACCGCGTGATCTACGGTTTGTACATGACCGGCATGGTTGGGTTCTTCGCCGACACCCGCGAAGACCGGTCCGTGGTGCGCATTGCCGAACTGCAACAGCGGTTGAAGCGGATCGAGAAGGAAAGCCTGTTCGACGTGCTGGGCGTACACTGGACCGCAGACGACCGGCAGGTGGAGGAAACCTATCGGCGTCAGCGCGCCGCGCAATTGCAGGTAATCGAGTCCACCGAGGGACTCGAAAAGCACATGAACCAGCAACTCTTGAACCATCTGGATCAGGCCTACAATGTGCTCAAGACCTCGGCCTCGCGTCAGGCCTACCGCAAGGAAATCTACGACACGGAATTCATCATTTTCGGCAGCGACATCCTGCGGCAAAAGGGCGAGAGTCTGCTGTTCACCAAAGAGGAGCTTGATCCGGCTATCGCCGAATTGCGCGCGGCCATCGAAGTTTATGACCGCGACAGCGAGTACTGGGCGGCGCTCGGCTTGGCGTTGTTCATGAAGCACTATCCACGCCAGTTGAAAGAGGCGGAGGAGGGGCGGCGCATGGTGCGCAAGGCGCTGGCGATGAAACCCGACTCCGAACTCAACAACCTGTGCATGGGCATGCTGTACAAGGTCGAGAAGCGTGGCCAGCAGGCCATTGAACAGCTCGAGAAGGTACTCAAGATCAATCCTAAAAACCGTTTCGCCGCGCTGGAAATCGAAGAGATCAAAACCGGTAAGCGGTCGGAAGACTACCAGATGGCGGTGCGCGAGTTTGTCGAGCGGCGCGCCAAGGCCGACGAAGACTTCGACAAAAAAATGGAAGCCAAGCGCAAGGCCGCTGCCGAGAAGAAGGGGTAGGGAGGAATCATGCGACGTCACGTTCTGCCGCTGCTGCTGATCGCCGCTGTGGTGGGGTTGGTCATTGTGGCCTGCAGCGTCGAGAACCGCATCATCAAGAAGGCCAAGGACCTGCAAGAAGAACTGTGCAAAGAGGCCAGCGACTTCAATCGCATGGTAGCCTGGGGCTACTGGGACGAAGCCGCCCAGATGGTCGTGCCCGACCGCCGCGGCGAATTCCTGATGCAGGCCGAAAAGGTCGCCACCCACCTCAAGATGGAAGGCTACAAGATCGCCATGTGCCAGGTCAGCTCGTTCCCGTATCCGCGGGTTCGGGGCGAGGTCACTCCGACTCCCACGCCCTCGCCGACCCCCACACCGGCGCCGACCCCGCGTCCGCCGGCCGACCAGGCCCCGTCGCCGACGCCGAAACCCGAGATGCCGAAGGTGTGGTACGGGCTGGTTCTTGTACGCTATATCAACGTGTCGGTGGTGCCGAGCAATGCGGTCCGCTCACCCTTGCTGCGGCAGTACTGGGTGTGGAAGGACGACTACTGGATGGTTGACCCCGATCTGACTGATCTGACGCAGTTGCCGCCGCAGTAGAACGCCCGTCAGAAAAACCCGTTTGCTAGAAGCCGTAGCGCACCAGCGCAAATACCCGATTGTTACGTTCCAACAGGCCCAATTCGGTCGTGTCGCGGCCGCCGAACATGGTGAGGCCGAGGCTCACGCGTAGGGGGTCGGTGACGCTGTAGGTCAGCATCGGATTGGCGATCCAACCGGAGGCACCAAGGTTGAGGTTTTGCCAGTCGGAATCGCGCATGTACGTAAAGTCGATCAGACCGAAAATTTCCGCCAGCAGACGGTCGTTCAGGAAGGGGCGGCGGACGACCACGCCCAGTTCGTTGGTCCACGCCCGGCTGATGAAATCGTCTTCCCGATCGAATAGATAGCCTTGAATCAGAAGCCCCGAAACCAGCAGGTCTCCGGCGAAGGTGTAGTCGGCGTTAAGCACCCAATTCATCATGTTGCGGCGCACGGCGGACAGATCGCGGCGATAGGTGTAGCGGTCGAAATCGGCGCGTCCTTCCGCACGCAAACCGACGTCTTTCAGCACTCCTGCCGCGCCGAGCCCGACGCTTTGCACGCGATGGTGGGTTAATGTGAACGGCGAGAGGTCGTCGAGCGGCCAATCCTCCACCGGCGGAAGCTGGGCGAAGCCTTGTTCCGTGGCTTCCGAGTACTTGTACAAATCGCCGAAAACGGGGTTGATGTGCAGCGTCGGCAGGTCTTCCCACAGGGCGTAGTAAGCCGCGTGCAGATCGACATCCGGCAGCTTCAGCGACACGCGCGCGGCCGCCTCCGGCGCGGTCAGATCCTGCGGCGGAAGATCGGCGGCGTCGGTGTAGAAATCGGGGTCATCCAGCAACTGTTGGACGTTGTCGTTCCAGCTCGGCGCCCACACGTTCAACGCGCGTTCGAACCTCACCCAATGCTCGTCGGTGCGCAGTTCTGCCAGCATGTCATTGAGCGGAAAATGCATGCCGGTTAGCGACCAGTCACCCCCCACCACTTCATAGCGCGGCGGTGTGAAAAGCGGCAGGTACGCCACCTCGATACTGACCGGTCCGAGGTAAACGATCGGCCGCACCATGAGGGTGGGCAGGCGGGCGTAATCCAGCTCGATATCGACCACGCGCCGGTAGTCGTACGGATTGAGGATGTCCATGGGGTTGATGCCGTCCACCACCCCCCACGAAACGACCTGATAACCAGCGTACAAATCGAGCCATTTCCAGCGCGCGCGGACGTACAGATCGCGCAGCTCGGGAAGCGCTTCGCCATGGGCCTCTTCGGCGATGTCGTAGCGGTATTCGAACAGCCCGGAAGCTACCGCGCCGAAGGTGTCTCCCCACGTCGCCGACCCCGACATAAATGCATACAAATCGTTCGACCAGACATATTCATTCGCGGCGTCCCACACCATGTCCGCGGCGGTCTTCAAAGCCACCTGACCCTGAAACGCGGCCTGCACGGAAACCGGCGACGCGGCGGGGGTAGGCGGGGTTTCAGAGACCGACATTTCCGGCGTCGGCGCAAGCTCAGGCGAAGGGGGTTGCGCGCCGTCCAAAGGCACCGGCGTGGGCATCTCCAAACCCGCTTCCGGAGGGGTTTCGGAACTGCCGTTGTCCAGCGGCACCGGCGTGGTCATGGCGAGCGGATCGGGCGTCGGGCTGGTTTCGTCCTGGCCGCCGTTTTCACCCTCTTCGGCGGTGGCGATCGACCAGGCGCACAGGCCCAGCGCCAGCACCAGCAGCAGCCACGACGCCAGCCGGTTCATCGGGCGGCGATTACTCCTGACTTTCGTCGCTCAAAAAGCGGTCGGTGAAGACGCCGTCGTCGATGGCGACGTTGACCTGGTAGTTGAGGATCTCCATCAACGTGACGCGCCGCGCGATCACGTCGCTCATCTTGGTCTGCTTGGCGACCCAGGTGCCGTCGGGTTTTTTCTCGACGCCGAACACTTCCAGCACCTTCCACAGCTTGCCTTCCTTGTTGTAGAACTCGCCGCGGATGGGCAGGAAGTTGTCTTTGCGCACCCAGTAGATCAGCTTGCTGTAGTCGGTGTCGGTAGGGTTTTTGGGAATCGACTGCACGACGTAGCAGTCTTGCCCCGCCAGCACCATGTCCTTGAGCCGGGTGTGCTTGGCCTCGTCGGGGTTGCGGATCTGCAAGTCGGCGTACGTGAAGGTCGAGCCCATGAACGACTCGTTGCGGTTGGCCGCGGTGATGCGCCGCACGCGCCGCATTGCCGGCAGGTAGATGCGCTGTTCGTTCTCGCCGCTCGGGTTTTCGATCACGAGGAACTTGACCCCGCGCACGTCGGGCGGCGCCAGGAAGGTGGTGACCACGTGGTTCAGATTGTTGATCTTCTTGGCGCGGGTACGCATGTTGCGCACGCGCTGCGTGCCGTTGGTTTCGACGACGGTCATCTTGGCTTCGCTGATGGTCGTGTTCGATACGGCGCGGTTGGACATCTTCTTGACGATGTCGTCGCCGGACAGGTCGTCGGCCCAGGCGTAGGCGGCCACGGCGGCGAGCAAGATCAGCGTGGCGATCAGCAGGCGAGAACGCATGTTTTTCCTCCGCAACAGTATGGCTCTGATTGCCGTCGCATCATGGCACAGGGGAACAGGGGCTGCAATGTGTAGAGAGGGTCTGGGGTCTGGGGGATCGGGTACCGGGTTCCGGGTATCGGGTCTGAGGTCGGTTATTTTCGTAGGGGCGGACCCGTGTGTCCGCAAAGATATGATGATAACCATTTTTGTCTCCGATCCTGTCCATCCGGTGCGATCTGTTCGATCCTGACCATCCTGTCAGATGAGCGGCAACATCCTGTCCATCCGATCGATCCTGTGCTTCCGGTCCAAAAAGTGGTTCACGTCGGTAAACGACCGTGTTTTCGAGCAACCAACGTCGCACAAGTGTTTGATTTTGAGAGGGACGTTTTAGCGCACATCGCCGTAAAACAACCGCGCAAACGTGCCGTTTTCGGCGGGCAAGTACTTGGTTTTGTTAGGGCCGATTTCCCGTTAAAAGGCCTTTTTTTGACCGTTGTTTTTGTCGATTTCGAACGCGCGGAGGCCTGCGGCTGTAGGCCACACAAATGCACATTTTAGATGCCGGGTCGGCGAGTCTGGAATGGGCGTTTGAAGTATTGTGATAGATTTCACAAGGCACTGAATTTCACAGCGGGGGGCGCAGAACAAGGCAGGTGGCGCCGGCAGCCGGCCAGGCCGTAGCTTCAGCGAAGGATGGCTCCCGCCGGTGGGCGAGGGAATCGTGTCTGCGTATTTTAAATAATAACTTTCGCATGGCGGTTGGCGAAGGAAATCGAGGAAATTGATCGAGCAAGGCAGAAAAAAAACAAATCGGAAACCGAGCGGCGCCACATGGCCCCGACCTTAGGGGCGGTTCGCGAACTGCCCTCCCAATCCGATGACCCCGGTCACCAGGGCCGCGGCTTGGCGTCCGCCAAGGCCTGCCTTCGGCGTGGCTCCGCGCCCCGACGTCGCCAAGGCTACGTCGTGACGCGGCCGCGGCCCCACCGGTGAACCGAGACCCGCCTGCCATCCCAGCGTTGAAAACGCTGGGCAAAGATCTGTTGCCCGTTTCACGGGCTTGATCGGCAAGGCGGTGGTGCGAATGGGAATGATGGGACGTATGGGACTGATGGGAATCGGATTCCGGGTCTGCAGCGTTCGACCTACAGCCTACGGTCTAAAGCCTAAAGTCTAAGGTCTAAAGCCTCGGTCGTGTTGAAGAGGAAACAAGGCCTGGCGGTGGGTGTGACAAGAGATGTGGCACCGGCGCCCCCGCCGGTGATGTTATTTGTGGTAGGGGCAGGCCCCCGTGCCTGCCCTGCTCTTGGATCCCCTTCGGACGGGCGGCCACGGGGGACCGCCCCAACAAACGTCACACGCGGGGTTCGCGAACCGCATCCTTGTTTGACAGAACCGTGACTATTGGGTGATCTTGTATTTGTTGGATTGACAAGAGGGACGCCCATGCATGGCCCAACCCGGTTCGCGCTTTTCTTTGCTCTGGTTTTACTCGTGATCAACTCCGGTTGTTCTTGTTCCGACGGCGACTCCGACGCGTCAGACGATGACGTTTCCGACGACGTCATCATCGATGATGATTCGGCCGACGACGATGAAACACCCGACGACGATTCGGCCGATGACGATTCGATCGACGATGACACTACGGACTGGCCGGACGACGTTGAACCGGTTGTCGGGTGGGTGGCCACAGGCGAATCCGTTCCACCTTGGGAAGTCGTCTGGGGCGGTCTCTACCAGATTCGAGCCAATGATTACGTCGAAGTCGAGCCACCCGGCGACCACCCGTTTACTGATGGCTCATTGCCATCCAAGGATGTCGGCTGGGCGTTGAACTACAAGGCCGGCACAAACGAACTCTATCGGTTGGAGTCCGGAACCTGGACCCTGATGGACCCGCAACCGCCGTGCCCCGCCTACGGCTCGGTTCATCCGGAAATGCAGGGAGTTCGCGCCTTCGCGGACGGCACCGGTTACGTGGTTTGCCAAGGCGCCTATCTGCTGGCGTGGGACGGCAGCGAGTGGACAACGCATGAACTACCGGCGTACGAACCGGGTCACTGGATCTACGGCGTCGGCATCGACTGTCTTTCGTGGGACGAGTGCATCTTGTGGAACGATCAAGGCATCTATTGGTGGGATGGTTCCGAGTTCACCACGGAGGAAGCCGAGTGCACCTCGCAGGTCCTGCTGCAAGACTCCGAGTTGGCCTATCGGTTGATGATTGACGGCTGCCTATACGAGGGCGTGCATCTTGAAGTCCGGCGAGAAGGCACGTGGGAGATCGAAGAAACCTTCGTACCGGACTACATGGGCACGGCCCTTATGAGCCGGGTTGATGCTCACCACACAGCATTCGTTTACCAGACCCAAGATGGCATCTTTGACGTGGTTGTACGTGACGGAGAAACCGTGCAGTCACAGTCGTGGCCTTCGCTCTGGTGGATGAGCTTCGGTCAGGGTGGCGGAGGACTTGGTGAGTCGCCTGTCACTCGGGGCATCTACCGAATTACTGGAACTCAGGCTGAGTTGATGTTTTCCTACGAACCCGACACCTCCTACCCCTATTGCATTCTCGCCGCCGACGCGGAGTGAGAAATCGACGGCCTAATCGATCGGTGGGGGCGGTTCGCGAACCGCCCCTACTGGATTCTGCATCAAGTGCGGTAGTGGCGGGCCTCCGCGCCTACCCTGCGCTTTAAACGCCTGCGGAGGGGCCATGGGTTGTTGGAACCTACCTACAGCCTAAAGCCTCAAGCCTAAGGCCTCCGGCCTAAAGCCTCCGGGCAAAAGCCGCCTGCCGCTGCCTTCTCTTCACTTTTCACTCTTCATTTCTTTAACCCCCGGGGGTTTGTCGCGGTCCAATTTCGTGCAATGATAGAGTCGTTGAGAACAAAAATGCCGAAAAAGATCGAGCCCATTGAAGCGGAAGTCCTTCCGGCGGACGAGCTTGAACTTGACGACGGGACCATAGAGGACGTTGCCGAGGATAAGAGCCTTGTTCCGTCCGGGGCGCTACAGGTCTATCTATCGGAGATTCGCAAGTACCGTCTGCTGGACCGTGACGAGGAAATGAAGTACGCGGTTGCCTACTTCAAGAACGGCGACCCGAAGGCTGCGGCGCGGCTGATCACCGGTAATCTGCGCTTGGTGGTCAAGATCGCCATGGAATACCGCCGCGCATTCATTCAGGTGCTCGACCTGATTCAAGAAGGCAACATCGGCCTGATGCAGGCGGTCAAGAAGTTCGACCCGTACAAAGGCGTCAAGCTGTCGAGCTACGCCGCGTGGTGGATCAAGGCGTACATTCTGCGCTACATCCTCAACAACTGGCGGATGGTCAAGATCGGCACCACGCAGGCGCAGCGCAAGCTGTTCTTCAATTTGCAGAAAGAAAGGGAGCGCCTCGAGGCGCAAGGTTTCGTCGCGACCCCCGCGTTGATCGGGCAGGGACTCGATGTGTCGGAAGAGACGGTCAACGAGATGGAGCAGCGCCTGTCGCGACCCGACTTGTCGATCGACGCGCCGATCGGCGACAGCAACAAGAACACGGTGGGCGATCTGCTGCCGGGGCAGGAAGCGCGGCAAGATCAACTGCTGGCTGACGCCGAAGAGCTGACCAAGTTCCGCGAAGCATTGACCGAGTTCGAACTCGATCTGTCCGAAAAGGAGACTTTTATTCTGCAGCACCGCCTGCTGGCCGACGAGCCGATGACCTTGCAGGAAATCGGCGACGAATTGGGCGTCACCCGCGAACGGATCCGCCAACTCGAAACCCGCCTCTTGGAAAAAATGCGCGACTTCATGGCCGCGCGCGGACTGGGGAAGATCGAGATCTAGTGACAGAGTGAAAGAGTGCAGGACGTTGCCCGGTTTTCGAATTTCCGAGCCTAAAGCCTGCAGCCTAAAGCCTACAGTCTATTTTTTGTCGTGCTTTGCCAGGAACAAGTTCGACATGAAGCCGATGGTCTTGCGGGCCAGCGGCATGACCTGGGCGTAGTAGCCGGGGATGTTCATCACGGTGACCAGTTCGGCCTGTTTGTTTTTCTTCACGGCCTTGAGGATCACCTTGCCCAGCGTTTCGGGCGACTGCGCGTAGTAGGGCAACAGCTTCATCGAAAGCTTGGTGCCGAAGGTCTCGGCTTTGACGTCGTTATAGAAGCCGGTGTTGACCAGGTACGGGTACACCGTGGTCACGTTGATGCCGTATTCCTGCAATTCGTAATGCAGCACTTCGCTAAAGCCGCCGACGGCCATCTTGACCGCGGCGTAGGCGCCCCAGGTCGGCAAGCGGTAGAACACCTGACCGGAGGAGATATTGACGATGTGTCCGGAGCGGCGCTCGATCATCGAGGGCAGGAAGGCGTAGACGAAGTGCAGTGGACCCCAGAAGTCGATGTTGAGCAGCTTTTCCCATTCGGCGTAGGTCGTGTCTTTCAGTTCCTTGGTCAGCCCGACGCCGGCGTTGTTGATCAGCACGTCGAGTCCGCCGAAGCGGGCGATCACGTCTTGCGCCAGCTTCTCCACCGCCGCGCGGTCGGCGACGTTGTTGACGTAGGTGTAAACCTCGGCGCCCGCGGCCCGCAGCTTCTTGGCCGCTTCGTCGAGTCTGGCTTGGTCGAGGTCGGTTAGAATCAGCCGGCTGCCGGCCTTGGCGAATTCCTCCGCTGTGCAAAAGCCGATGCCCGCCGCGCCGCCGGTGATCAGAACGAGTTTGCCCTTCAGCTTCTTCATGTGGATCCCCTCCGCGTTGAATGTGCTGCCAGCAAAAACCGAACGCCGCATCGCTAACATAGATGCCGCGGCGCGTCAAGAAGGAGCGCTCTTCGGACAACCGCGGCGGCGGGTTGAGGGATACAAACCGATACAAAAATACTTTATATTCTGCTGGTCATTGGGCAGGCGTCGACCCGAGGCTCCGATCGTGAAGCGGTTCGTCAAGCGACTGGTGTTCAGCCTGATCGTATTGTTTGTCCTGCTGCTGCTCGTCGGCGGCGGGGCGGAGCTATGGCTGCGCGCCACTTCGTGCTACGGTTCGGCGCCGTCGATGAACGCGTACATCGCGCACCCGTTGTTGGGTTGGGTTGGCCGGCCGAATACCGATGTCGTGCGCAGCATGGCGGTGTGTTGCTCGGAGTATCGCTACAACCGCTACGGTTTTCGCGGCCCCGATCGGCCGCTGGCCAAGCCGTCGGACACCTACCGCGTGGTGGTGCTCGGCGACTCGTTCCTGGAGGGCTACCATTTCCCCGACGACAAGCTGATGACCACGCAGCTGGAAAACCAGTTGGCCGAGGTCACCGGCCGCCCGGTGGAGGTGATCAACCTCGGCATCTCCGGCTGGGGCACGGCGCAGGAGGTGTTGAGCTACCAGCAACTGGGGCGGCGCTTCCAGCCCGACCTGGTCATTCTGCTTTACGCGTCGTGCAACGACGTGATCAACGCCAGCCGCGTTCTTTCCGAGATCTTCAACGAACGCATGAAAGCGCTCAAACCCTACTTCGAGTTGGTCGACGGCCAGTTGAAGTTGCAGTTGCCGGGCAAGCGCCTGGTGCGGAGCGCCAATCAGGTCGTGTCGCGCCGCAACGGTGTGCCGGGCTTCGAGCCGTGGGAACTGATGAGCGGCTTCCCGAACCTGTTGTGCCGGTCGCGTTTCGGCTACTGGCTGTACACGCGCTGGGACCGCCCGTCGCGCCTGCGCCTGCTGCTGGACGACTGGGGCCTGATGACGTTCGACGAGAAGTTGTACGCGACCACCTGGGGCGAGAACGGCTACTACCGCGGCTTGAGCCTGCGGTTCTGGATCTACGCCCGCATCCCCGACGCCCTGTGGGGCGATGCCGTGCGCGTGGAAGCCGAGCTGATTCGTTCGTTGGCCAAAGCGGTTTCGGACAACCAGGGGCAGTTCCTGCTGGTGTCGGGCGCGAACATCGAACAGGTCGACACGGACATCTGGGAGCTGACCTTGCGCACGCAGCCGTCGCTGCGCCGTTTCCGGCTCGATCTGGACCAGCCGGAGAAAGCGTTGGGACTATTGGCCGCGCGCGAGGGATTCGCGTATTTGCCGCTGGTGCCGGCGTTTCGCCAGGCGCGGCAACGCGGCAAGGAATTGTTCTTGCGCGGTGACGGACATTGGAACAGCGCGGGGCAGAAGAAGGCCGCCGAGACGATCGCTGACTTTCTGGTCAACAACTACTTCGTGACGACGGCGCGCTAAAGGTTCAGTCCGCCAGGAAGTAGATGCAATTGGCCAACAGATTCTTGCCGGCCTCGGTCAGATTCGCCGGGTTGGTGAAGAAACCCCAATAGATGTACCGGCTGTTCTCCATGGTGATGGCGGAGTAGTTGCTCGACACGGCGCGCTCGCCCAGCGAAAGCACGTTTTCCAGGGTCAGGCCCAGCAGGTCGTGGTAACGCAGGTTGGTGTCGTTGCCGTACAACACCAGTATGTCGCCGGCTGCGACGCCGAGATCGTGCGGCTTGTTGAAGACCGTGCTGCCGGCCGCCACGACGCTGATCGACGTTGCGTAATCATCCGTCTCGCCGAAGTCGGGGTTGTTGTAGCCGACCTGCAGGTCCAACTTGTCGAACAAAATGCCGCCGCCTTCGAAGACGCCGATCATCGGCAGGTTGAGCGCCGCCATGGTGTTGATCGCGGCGGCGCTGAACCAGTCTGTTTCCGAATCGATCAGCACCACATCGATGCCGCTGAAATCGGCACTGGTGACGTTGTCTTCGTGAATGCCGGTGACGGTAATGTCTTCGTCACTGAAAAGGCCGGCGTAGTTGGTCGCGATCGCTTCGTCATAGTTGTAGATGACCGCCAGGGCGATGTTGTCGTCGGCGGTGTCGTCATCGGCCGTATCGTCGTCGGCCGCGTCATCGTCGGCCGTGTCGTCGTCACTGTCGTCATCGCTGGTGTTGTTGCCGGGGTTGTGGGAGTGCGGCAATGTGGCCCGCTTGCTTTCTTCCGGTTCGCAGGCGACCAGCGCGATCAACAAGGAGCCAATGACCAGCCAACACAACCACAGGCCGAATCGTTTCATGGCGATTCCTCCCGCCAGAAATGATACCGGTAGCTCCGCCGACCGGCAACCGCGATGGTCTTGCGCCAGGACCGGCTTCCGGTTAGCTTGGCTGCTCAATCTCGTGAGGGTTCAGGCATGCGCGCGTATCGCGAAAACCGTGTCACCGGCGTGGACGGCGTGCCGATCTGGTATCGCGCCATGGGCGACGGGCCGGCGCTGGTCTGTTGCAACGGCGTGGGCGTTTCCACGGTGTTTTGGCGCTATGTGGAAGAGCATTTCAGCCGCACGCACACGGTGGTCGTATGGGACTACCGTGGGCACGGCCAAAGCGGCCAGCCGTCGAATTTCGAAAACTGGACGATGGACATCAACATACGGGATCTGATCTCGGTAATGAACGATGCCGAGGTCGACCGGGCCGTACTGTTGGGGCACTCGATGGGCTGCCAGGTGGTGCTGGAAGCCTATCGGCATATCCCCGACCGCATCGCCGCCCTGGTGCCGATGCTTGGCGCGGCCGGCCACCCGGTGAAAACGTTTTTCAACACTAGCCTCTCGGAATACCTCTTCCGGTTCGGCTATCGCGTGGGCATGCGCCACAACAAGCTGGCACAGTTCGTGTCCCGCACGTTCGCACGCAGCCCGGTGGCGTTTCCGCTGGCCAAGCTGATTGTGGTGGACCCGATGTTCGCCGGCGCGGAGGACTTCAAACCGTATTTCGAGCACCTCGGCTCGATTGACGTGCGCGTCTTTTTCGCCATGGCCAAGGCGATGGCGGAACATACGGCCGAAGACTTGCTGCCGAACATTCGCGTGCCGGTGCTGGTTGTCGGCGGCGAGAAAGACGTGTTTACGCCGTTCCATCTGACCGAAAAAATGGTGCAGGCGATTCCCGGCGCGGAGTTGCTGAAGATCAAACGCGGCTCGCACGCCGCGCTGATCGAACAGCCGGATCTGATCGCTTTGCGCTTGGAAAAGTTTTTCCGCGAACGCGTTCCAGAGTGGAGCCGCGGCGAAAGTTGACCGGGGCGGGTTCTCGGACGGTCGCGGACGAGGGAGGGGTCGTTTCGTCGCTCGCGGTGATGCCGCGGGGCGGCACGCGGGCATTGACAGCGCGTCGGCCCGGTCGGTAGGATGTGCCGCGAAGATGGAGGAGCTCCCCAACCTCCGCTACAAACCAAGGTTAGCCAACGGTGCCCAGGCCGGGAGGGGTTCATGTCCGAGTCGGTCACCAAAGACGGAGTGGTGAAAGGTTCGCTGCTCCAGGTGCCCTTTCCCAAAGTGCTCAATTTCATTAATCAGGCCGGGAAGAGCGGAATCCTGGCGCTGAGCCAGGGAAAGCGCAAAGTCCATATCCATTTCGACCGCGGCGAAATCGTCTATGTGACCAGTTCATACTTCCCCGATCTGGGTTTGGGCGACTTCCTGATGAAGGAAGGCAAGATCACCCTGCAGGTCCAGGAAGAGTCGGTCGATAAGGCGCGCGCGGCCAAGATGAAGCAGGGCGCTTACCTGGTGGAAAAGGGCTATCTGTCGCCACACGATTTATACGAAGCGTTGAACAAGCAGGTCCAGGAAAAGTTATTCAGTTTGTTTGTCTGGGCCGAAGGCGATTTCTTTTTCAAAGAAGGCGGTATTGTCGACGAAGAACACCGCATTCTGAACATTTCCTTTCCGATCTTGTTGTATCGAGGCGTGCGTTCTTACATGCCAATGGACCGGCCGCCGGTGGAGTTCCGCGGCCGCAAGGAAAGTCCGCTGGTCAAGCGGCTGGCCGGCCGCTACAAGGTGGAAGACCTGCGCCTCGGGCCCGCCGAAACGCGCGTCTACAACCTGATCAACGGCAGCCATACGATGCGGCAAATCATTGCCCTGTCCAACATGAGCAAACGGGCGGCGTACAAAGTGCTGTATGGCCTATATCTGCTCGAGTTGATCGGCTTCCCTGAGGCAGCGAAAACCGATCAGCTCAAGATGACCACCAGGAAGGGCA
>CAZEDX010000023.1:25288-55679 GCA_964511015.1 uncultured bacterium
CGACATGCGCAGCACCGGAAAGCCTGCGGAGACGAAGCCGGAGAAGAAGCAGGGCTACGAGATCAGCGTCGCGGAAGATCTGATCGCCGAAGCGGTCGCCAGTGTCGACCGCATCAAGAAAGAAGTGGAGTCCGAGCCGGAAGAAGAACTGCCGTTCGAGCCGGAATCGCGCCCGATGCGCAAACCGCGGGCGCCACAACCCGTCGACGAAGCGGCGGAGTTCGCCGCGCGCGTCGACGAGACGTTGGGCGAGGGCGGACGGATGCGGGCGCCACGCGAGGAATTTACCGCGGCGTCGCGTCCGGCCAAGCAGCCGATCGACGATTTCGGTGGCGACGCATTTGCGCAGCCGGCACCGGTTGGTGGCGAACCGGAGCCGTTCGAGTTTGGCGAGGAAAAGGGCAAAGCCGCGGCGACCGACAGCGGACCAAACGCCGACTGGGGTGATGAGCCGCTGGCGCCAGAAGATGAACTGGGGCCGGTAGAGCAGGAATCGTCCGGGGAAGACATGTTCGTCGATCTCGACGAATACTCGAACCCCGAAGACTTGATCAAACAGGCCAACGTGCTGCTCGACGAAGGGCGTTGGTCGGAAGCGCGGCAGTTCCTCGACAAAGCCTTGACGCTCGACGAAAAGAACGCCGATGTCTATGCGTTGCTTGGGTGGGCGATCTTCAAAGAAGACGTTACCGGCGGCTCGATGAAGGACGCCGAACAGATGATCAAGAAGGGTATTAAGATCGATCCGAAGCGTTACCTGCATTACTTGTATCTCGGCAAGATCTACGCGGCGACCAACCAACGCGAATTCGCCGAGCTGCATTTCGTCAAGGCGCTCGAACTCAATGTCGAATGCACCGAGGCCAAAGAAGAGATCAAGCGCATCTACCACCGCTGAGCGGAGTGATGAGAACGAGTGGAGGGCGGGTTGAAGACCCGCCCTTTTGTCACTTGTCTGACTGAGGAGATACGGACATCGTAACCAGCAACCCTACCGTTTTGCCCGTTGATCCGTTCGTCGCCGGCCCCGTCACGGGTGAATGCGCCGCTGTCGAGATCGGGATCCCAGAGAAATTGCTGCGCGCTCTGATCGGCGACAAACAACTGCCGGTGGATTCGCCGGTGGAACAGGCGGTGCGGGCGGCGCGGGCGTTGGTGCTGGCCTTGGCGCGGCCGCGCTATTCGTTGGCGATCTATCCGGCGAGAAGCGATGGACACGTCGCGGTCGTGGGCGAACAGACCTTCTTTACCGGTACATTGGCGCGTGCGCTGGCTGCCGCGGAACAAGCCGGCGCACTATTGGTTTCCCTCGGCGCGGCGCTAACCGAGCAGATCTCGGCCGACGCCGGCGAACGGAAGGTGCTGGAGGCTTTTCTGCTCGATGCCGCCGGCAGCGCCATGGTCGAGGCCTTGGCTGATCGGATTCACACCGACCTCGCCGCCTATGCGCAACGGCACGATTTGGAAGTCGGCCATCGCTACAGCCCGGGCTACTGCGATTGGGATGTGCGCGAACAAGCCAAGCTATTCACCTTGCTCGATGCCGATGCGGTCGGTGTGCGCCTCCTGCCGTCGATGCTGATGTCGCCCCGCAAGTCGATCAGCGCCGTGATTCCGTTGGGTCGTGACACGAGCACGATTGCCGATCCGGCGTGCTATGGCTGCGATGAGCGCAATTGCCCATACCGGCGTTTTGAGCCCTACCAACCCGGCGGGATCTAAGACCACTGCTCCTCGGCTCTTTTGCGCGACCCGCCCAAACAAATGGTTTCCAAACGCGAGTCTTGTCTGTATAATGCCTTCGAAAAAAACAAGCTCCGACGCGAGGATGGATGGGCGATATACCCGGCACCTATGACCCATTGCGCGAGCGGCGCATCAAGGCACTGCGCAATTTCCTCATTTCCATTTGCGGAATTATCGCCGGTCTGATGGTGTTCTTTATGATCCCCATCACCCGGATGTTCTGGTTCTTTTTGTTGATTCCCACCTTCTTTGGTAGTTACGCTATCGGACAGTTCGTGCGCGACTGGGTACTCATCTATCTGGTGGACAAGGCTTTCGAAACCGAAGATGCAGACCTCTATGCTATGGCCGCTGGTATAATCGCGGGTCTCTTCGGGAGCGTGGCGCTGGCGGCCGGGCAGTACCTGATTGTCCTCATCTTTGTCGGCATCGCGATGAAGCCAATATTCTTTAGTTGAGAATATGTCTCTTTAAGGCTCCACCGTCCTCCAACCATTTGTCAGCGTTGACTAAATCGCGCTCCAGGTTTAAGGTTCGCGCGCGTCGCAATGACCGGGTTGGAGGTTTCTGATGAGCAAGACGCAACAGTTTATCGACCTCATGGACCATTACAGTGCACACAATTACAAGCCCCTGCCGGTAGTTATTGCCGAGGCCAAAGGGGTGTGGATGACCGACGTGGAAGGGCGGAGATACCTGGACTGCCTTTCGGCCTATTCGGCGGTGAGTCACGGTCACGGCCACCCGCGGGTATTGCGGGCGTTGCACGAGCAGGCCGACCGGCTGGTGGTGACCAGCCGCGCATTCCACAACGACCAGCTCGGCCCGTGGTGCAAGGAACTGGCGGAGTTAACGGGCATGGACATGGTGCTGCCGATGAACACCGGCGCCGAAGCGGTGGAGACGGCCATCAAGGCGGCCCGCAAATGGGGCTATCGGGTCAAGGGCGTGCCTAAGCATCGCGCGAAGATCATCTGCTGCGCCGACAACTTCCACGGCCGAACGGTCACCGTGGTTAGTTTCTCGACCGACGAGCTGTACCGCGAGGATTTCGGTCCATACACACCGGGCTTTGAAATTATTCCCTACGGCGATATCGCGGCGCTCGAGAAAGCGATCGATGACGACACAGTGGCGTTCCTGGTGGAGCCGATTCAGGGCGAAGCGGGTGTGAAGGTGCCGCCGGACGGCTACCTGCAGGCCGCGCGCAAACTGTGTAACGAACGCCGCGTGTTGTTGGTTTTGGATGAGATCCAAACCGGCCTCGGCCGGACCGGCAAGCTGTTTGCCTGGCAGCACGAAGGGGCGAAGCCCGATCTGATGTGCCTGGGCAAGGCGCTTGGCGGCGGTTGCATTCCCATCAGCGCCGTGGTCGGCAGCCAGGAAGTGCTGGGCTTGTTCCGTCCGGGCGAGCACGGTTCGACTTTCGGCGGCATGCCGCTTTCTTGTGCGGTGAGCCGCGAGGCGTTGCGGGTGTTGGTGGACGAAGACCTTGCCGGCCGTGCCGAACGGTTGGGCGCCCGGCTCCGCGACGGCCTCCGCGCGATCCGCTGCGACCAGGTCAAGGAAGTGCGCGGCAAGGGTTTGCTGCTGGCGATGGAATTCAAATCCGGTCCGCGGACCGCGCGCGGTGTCTGCGAAGCGCTGCAGCGCGAGGGGATCCTGTGCAAGGAGACCCACGAGACGACGGTCCGGTTTGCCCCTCCGCTGATCATTACCGAGAGCGAAATCGACCTGATCATTGCGGCGGCAAAAAAGGTGTTAGAATAATCGTCCCGTTTTCTATTTCTGGCTCTGGTCGGCACGGCGGCGACGTTGGTTCCGGCAAGGGCGACAGGAGATGAACCATGGCGAAGATCACCCGTATCGTGGCGCGTGAGATACTCGATAGCCGCGGCAATCCGACCGTCGAAGTGGACCTGACCCTGGACAATGGCGTCACCGCGAACTCCGGGGTGCCTTCCGGCGCCAGCACGGGCAAGCACGAAGCGGTGGAACTGCGCGATGGTGACAAAGGCCGTTACGGTGGCAAAGGCGTGCTGCGCGCGGTCAACAACGTGAACGAGATCATCGCCAAGGCGCTGGTCGGCAAACCGGTGGAAGACCAGGAAGCGCTCGACAAGTTGCTGATCGATCTCGACGGCACGCCGAACAAGGGCAAGCTGGGTGCCAACGCCATTCTCGGCGTATCGCTGGCCGCCGCGCGGGCCGCGGCTCTGACCGCCAAGGCGCCGCTGTATCAGTCGATCGCCAAGTCGGACAACGCGACGTTGCTGCCGGTGCCGATGATGAACATTCTCAACGGCGGCGCACACGCGACCAACAACGTCGATATTCAGGAATTCATGGTGGTGCCGGCCGGCGCGCCGACTTACCGCGAAGGGCTGCGCTATGGCGTCGAGGTGTTCCACGCGCTCAAGTCGTTGCTCAAGGCCAAGGGGTATGCGACTGGCGTGGGCGACGAGGGCGGTTACGCACCCAACTGCGCGTCGAACGAGGAAGCCCTGCAGTTGATCGTGCAGGCCATTGAGAAGGCCGGCTACCAGCCGGGCAAGCAGATCTTCCTGGCGCTGGACGTGGCGGCGAGCGGGCTGCACAACGACGAGGACAACACCTATTCGTTCCCGGCCGAGGGCATGAATCATGTGTCCGCCAAGGACGTCATCGCCTTTTACCAGAAGCTGGTCGACCGCTACCCGATCATTTCGATCGAAGACGGCCTGGCCGAGGACGATTGGGACGGTTGGGAGCTGTTGACCCAATCGCTGGGCCGGAAGGTCCAGCTTGTCGGCGACGACCTGTTCGTGACCAACCCCAACCGGCTTAAGACCGGGATCGAGCGCAAGATCGCCAATTCGATCTTGATCAAGCTGAACCAGATTGGCACGCTGACCGAGACCTTGCAGGTGATCAACCTGGCGCGCGAAGCCGGTTACACGCAGGTGATTAGCCACCGCAGCGGCGAAACCTGCGACCCGTTCATGGCGACCATGACCGTGGCTTGCAACACCGGTCAGATCAAGACGGGCAGTCCGTGCCGTTCGGAGCGCTTGGCCAAGTACAACGAGTTGTTGCGCATCGAAGAAGAACTCGGGCCGTTGGCGCGCTGGATCGGCCTCAACGCCTTCCCGCGATGAGAACGCTTCTTCTTGTCGGTTGTGCCTTGCTGTTGATGGCGTGCGCATCGCCGTCGGACCTGCTCGACCACGGGCCGGCGCCGGCCGAACCGCCGCAAGCGGTTGTGGTGCTGAAACTCGGCGACCCGCCGGCGGACGCGTTGGCGACGGTGTATGCCGACCTGCGTGGCCAATTTGTGCTGCCGGTCCATTTTGGCCAGGCGCCAGATGCGATCTCGTCCGACCAACTCCCGGCCATGCCCGAATTGATCCGGCTGTTGCGCGCGAATCAAACGCCGACCACGGTGGTGGTGGCCGTCACCGACCAGTTGCTGCCGACGGTTCCCGGTCTTTCGCGCTCGCCGCGCCACGGAGCCGTGTCCATCGCGCAGCGTGTGATCCTTGTCTCCACGGCGGATCTGGTTTTTACCCGCCTCGGCGGTGGCGCCAATTTGACCAGCAAGATGGTGTTGCACATGTTCGGGCACGTGTTCGGGCTGGCGCACTCGCCGGCGAAGAACAAGGGCTTGATGGCCGACTGGCAAGACAGTACCGGACGGCTGAGTGAACTGGCCGACGACTACGATGGACGTTCCCTGGCTCAGTTGGACCGCTGGCTACGATCTTCGCAGACACCAGCCGTGAAGCCGGCCGCCATATCTGAGTAAGAAAACAAGATTGGCTCGCGCGAGCTAGCGCCTCAGATTCCGCTCGATGATGTCGCAGATCCGTTCGCAGGCGTGTCCGTCGCCGTACGGATTCTTGGCTCGTGCCATCGCTTGATGCGCCGCCGCGTCGTCGAGCAGACGGCCGGCTTCCGCGACGATGTGTTCGGTGGATGTACCGACCAGTTTGACGGTGCCGGCGGCCACGCCTTCCGGTCGTTCCGTAGTTTCACGCATCACCAGCACCGGCACGCCCAACCCGGGAGCCTCTTCTTGAATTCCGCCCGAGTCGGTCAGCACCAGATAGGCGCGTTTGAGCAGGTGTACGAATGGTTCGTAATCCAGCGGTTCGACCAGCCGGATGTTGGCGTGACCGGCCAGAATCTCGCGCACCGGGCGTTGCACATTGGGGTTCAGATGCACTGGGTACAGGATGGTGTCTTGCGGATGGCTTTGCGCGATCGCGGCCAACCCGCGACACAGTTGGCGGAACGGCTCGCCAAAGCTCTCGCGGCGGTGAGCGGTGACCAGCACCAATCGGCCGGGGATGTCGGCCAGCAGCGGGTCCGTGAACCGGAATTCGCGCGCCGCCACCTGCAGTAGGGCGTCGATCACGGTGTTGCCGGTGACGAAGATTTTCTCCGGCGGCACGCCTTCCCGCAATAGATTGTCACGGTTGGTATCCGTCGGCGCGAAATGCAGATCGGCCAGCACCGAGGTCAGGCGGCGGTTGGCTTCTTCGGGGAACGGGGAGAAGAGGTTGAAGGTGCGCAGACCGGCCTCGACATGCCCGATGGCGATCTTCTGGCAGAAGGCGGCCTTGGCAGCCGCAAAACAAGTCGTTGTGTCCCCTTGCACCAGCAACATATCAGGCTTCATTTCGCGCAGTACCGGCGGCAAATCACGGAACACACCGACCAGGATATCTTCCAACGACTGGCCCGGCCGCATCAGGTTCAGGTCGCGGTCGGGTACGATTTCGAACAAACGCAGTACTTGATCCAACATCTCGCGGTGCTGGGCGGTGACACACACCAGCGGTTGAAATGCCGGTCGCTTTTTCATCTCCAAAACGAGGGGCGCCAGTTTGATGGCTTCCGGGCGAGTGCCAAAAACGAACAGAGCACGAATGGGCATGTCGAATCCCCAATAATTTTGCCGATCATGTGCTCTCTTGGCAGGGCGGTCAAGTGCGATGCAATGGTCAAAATGGTGGGTTTTGACAAGGCCGGCATTTGGCAGGGTGCAAAAAGAAAGAACCGAATATTTGGAAGAAGGCGAACTTGCTTGACAAAGGATCAAGGTCCTGATACGTAAAGCGCAACTGAATTCCATTTTTGTAAACGGCACTACAAGTTGGGTTGGTCGTTTTGGACCTTTGTTTCGACAATTCTATACTTTTTCTTGCCTTTGCAGTGGTAGCCACCATTGCTCTAGTTTCCTTGGTGATTTTGGCCCGAGACATTCTCGGTTTCTTCGTGCGCCGGTTGAGCAAGAGACCGACTCGCCAACTGACCGAAAGGGAGCGGCGAGAAGCCGAAAATGAGGAGCCGTGGAAATGAGCGAGAACAACGCAAAAGCCCCTTCGCGGGCAGTGGATCTACGTGAGACGATCGTCATTTTGGTGGTCGGTCTGGTGGCTGGCATTGTGTTCCAGTACCAGTTCGAAGTTGGTCGTCACGCCTTTGCTTTCGTGTTGGCCATTCCGGTGGTCATTTTTGCGGTGTCCAAAGGCTTCAAACAGGGCGCGCTGTCCTCGGTGATCGCGGCAGCAATTTACGGCAGCTACCTGCTGTTACGCCATTTCGTCGGGCAAGAAATAGCGCGCTCGGAACTGTGGGCTCAGCAGATCAATCTCGGCGTGCTGGTGGCGAGCGGCTTTGTGCCCGGCATCATCAGCGAATTCTTCCATTTCCGCCGCTCGGATCCTTTTGTCGAGGAAGCCACGATTGTCGAAACGTTTGTGCCGGACGAAGAGACCGGCCTGTACAATTTCAAGAGTTTCCGTTGGATGTTGCGTGGTGAAATGCGGCGCGTGAAGCGTTACAACACGCCCATGTCGCTCGTATTTCTCAAAGTCAACAACCTTGAGGATTTTCGCAAGCGGTATGACTATACACAGGAAGTGATGCTGTTCAAGGAAATCGGACAGCAGTTGCGTTCGATGTTGCGCGAAGCCGACTACGTAGGTAAATATTCCGACAATGAAATCGGGGTGGTGTTGCCCGAAACGGGGTTGGCGGGCGTGAACATAGTATGCAATCGTTTCGCCGAAGGATTGGCGGAATTGCGCTCCAAGTTGAAGAAGGGATGGGACGAGATCGAGATCACGTTTGAAATCAGTCGGGCGAATTTCCCGAAAGACGCGGGAAACCTCGAGGAGCTGATTGACATGATCGATTCTCGCTACGAGCCGTTGAAGTGAATTTGGGATCCATTCGTCTTTTGGGTTTGGCCTGACAGGTGAAAAAAGCGCTTTTGTCGCTGTTGGCTTTTGTTCTGATCATCGCGGCGGTGATCTTGGTACTGCCGGTGCGCCGAATGTTCCCCGGCTTGTTCACCGAAGGCCGGCTGATTCTGGTGCTGTATGACGAACCCAGCCCGCGTACGGTGAACCAGGATCGGCTCAATGCGCTTATGCTCCGGCAACTGCTCGGACACTTCCAGTCCCACCAGATCGACCTGGTCAGCACCGGCGAATACAAGCGCGGGCAGATCAAGGACTATGACATTGCGTTCTACGTCGGCACCAAACAGGATTTGCCGCTACCGTCCTACCTGCTCGACGACATCTTCTACTTCAAGGGCACAATGGTTTGGATCGGCGCCAACCTCGACCAGGCAGCGCGCCGTCATTCGATGGACGGCTATGGTTTCACCTTGGTCGATGAAGATGACAATCACCCGACCAACCGGGTGCAGTACAAAAACCGCTCGTTGTGGAAGCTCGACACACGGACCTACGAGGTGAAGATCACCAACGAGCAGAAGAACCGCGTGCTGGCTTGGGCCACGACCGCGGTGGGCGAACCGCAGCCCGCCGGCCGGCAGGAATACGGTCCGCATCCGGGATTGGCGGTCACGGCCACGCCGGAACACACGCCGGCTCCGAGCGCATTGCCGCCGTTGCCCGAGCAGTTGACATTCGGGGTGACGCCGGAACCGCCGCCCGTCACGCCGCAGTTCCCGGTGGTGCAAAGCGCCGCGAACAAGATGCCGTGGATCGTGCGGGCCGATCGTTTCTGGTACATCGCCTCCGATCCTTTCTCGTTCAATGTCGAAGGCGGCGCCTATCTGGCGTTTTGCGACATTTTGCACGACGTGGTGGAGTCGGGCGTGAGCGAGGATCACCCGGCCTTGGTGCGGTTGGAAGACGTACACGCCAAGCGCAATCCGGCCGACCTGATTGCGGCGGCCGATTTCCTGCACCAGCAAGAAATCCCCTTCGCCTTCACGTTGATTCCGGTCTACAAGAATCCGGCGACCAACGAGACGATCTATTTGTCGAACGATCCGCAATTCAAGCAAACCGTGCGCGCTTTGATCGCGCGCGGCGGCATCCCGGTGCTGCACGGCTACTCGCACCAGCACGTGGCTGAAACCGCGGTCGACTATGAGTTCTGGGACGGCCCGAACGGCGGGCCCATCTCAACCGGGCCGGAATTCGCCGCCGAACGCGTGTTGCGCGGTCTGTCGGAATGCTTCCTTTCTGAAATTTACCCGGTGGCGTTTACCACGCCGCACTACGCGGCCAGCCAAACCGACTACCTGGCGATCCGCAATTATTTCACTACCGTATTGGAACGCCGCCAGCCGATCGATCAGTTGGGCACCGACCAGTTCTTTCCGTACGTGATCTACCGCGATATGAACAAACAAATCATCATGCCGGAAGACCTGGGCTACGTGCAACCATTGGCCGGGCGGGATGTGGCGGCGTTGCTGAAAGACGCCGAGAACACCAAGGTCGTGCGCGACGGTTGGGCGAGTTTCTTCTTCCATTCGTACCTCGATCTCCAGTTACTGAAAGACCTGGTCGCCGGGCTGAAGAAGCAGGGCTACCATTTCGTTTCGCTGGCCGACTACAACAACAAGGTTCGCACCGACGACACCGTGGTCATTTCCGGCGTCGGCCAGGTGGACCTGAATCTGAAGAGCCAGTACTTCCACGAATTCTCAGTACGTCCCGACGGCCGGCCGGCGGATGAAACCTATTCCTACCGCCCGATCACCGGCATAATCGAAAAGTACGCAACCACGCACAAAGGCGAGGTGCGCGTTTACCAGGGCGTGTACAATAGCCCGCCGTTTACGCTGTCGAACGTGACCAAATTCCGGCCGGTGATCTCGGGCATTACCAGCCCGATTTCGATTTTTTTGTTGTTCGTCGGCATGATGATCATGATCACCTTCTTGGTGATTTGGGTGTTCTTGCTGGTGCGCAAGACGACCACGGAGATCAAGGGTCGGCTCAGCCAACGCCGGGGACAGGTGGACTAGCGTGCCGTATACCAGTGTCTACATCGATTTGCTCTTCTTGGCCTCGGCCATCGGCATTTGGTTATTCCTGCTGTTTAATGTCGTGCTGACCTTCTTCGCCTTTATTCACGGTTTGACCAGCGAGAAAGAACGGCAACGCCTGTTCAGCGAACCATTTCCGCTGCCCTTCGTTTCGATTCTGATTCCGGCGCATAACGAAGGGGTGGTCATCCGACGCACCATCGAGGCGATGCTCGAGCAGAATTATCCTCGCGAACGATTCGAAATCGTGGTGATCAACGACGGTTCGGATGACGACACCGCCGAGATCGTGCGCGACCTCGCTTCCCGCCACCGCAACGTGAAACTCGTCGATGTACCGAAGGGAGAGGGTGGCAAGGGCAAGAGCCGCGCGCTGAACATCGGCCTGGAACACGCCATGGGCGACGTGATTAGCGTGTTCGACGCCGACAACCGCCCCGAACCCAACTCGCTGCGCTACCTGGTGGCGAACCTTGTCGACGACCCGAAACTCGGCGCGGTGCTAGGCAAGGTGCGAACGATCAACGCCCGACAGAACCTGTTGACCCGTTTCATCAACATCGAATTCATCTCGTTCCAGTGGATCATGCAGGGCGGCCGCTACAAGATTTTCAACCTGGCGACGCTGCCCGGCACCAACTACGTCATTTGGCGGAAGGTGCTGGAAAAGGCCGGCCGCTTCGACGAGGAAGCCATCGCGGAAGATGCCGAACTGTCCATCCGTCTCTACGAACTCGGCTACCGTATCAAGTTCGTGCCATACGCGGTGACTTGGGAACAGGAACCGCAGCAGCTCAAGGTGTTCATCCGGCAGCGCACGCGCTGGGCGCAGGGTATGGACTATATCATTCGCAAGTTTCTCAAGGTCGCCTTCCAGATGAAGAACCGGCGCATCATGGTCGACCTGTTCTATATGTTCAGCCTGTACTACATTTTTTTCTTCGCGCTGATTCTCTCCGACGTCATCGCCCTGTTGGGTCTGTTGGGCGTCATCAAGCTGGGGTTGGTAGGTCCCTTTACCTTCATCTGGTTCCTGGCAGCCATGCTCTTCTTCATGGAGCTGTTGATCGCCGTCAGTCTGGAAGAGGAAGAGAACTTTACCAACATTGTCTTGGCATTTTTGATGTACATCACCTATTGCCAGATCTGGATCGTCGTTGTCTTCCGCGCTGCCATTCTTGGTATGTTGCGCAAGCGCCGGGGAACCGTGTGGGATAAAACCATTCGCTATCGTCTGCGCGAACGCGTGGAAGATAGCATGGTCAGCCGCGACCGTGTCCGCGAAGTGCGCGAAGGGAGCTAAGTGAAGGGCAAATACGTCATTGCCGGAGTGTTGGTGGCATCGGCGCTGAGCGCGTCGACGCTGCTGGCCTATCCGGGGCGTGTGAGCCCGCTGAAGGCGGAGAAGTTGGCCCGCCACTTCGTGCTGGAACGCTTGCGCCTGTCCAACGGCGCCATTCTCACCAGTGGTTCGATCCACCGTGTGTTGTTGTTCCCGATCTTCGACCAGGCCGAATTGCTCGCCTCGGGCGTGCTGTCCGAATCGGTCGGGCTGGCGATGCGCTACGCCGTGCTGGCCAACGACCGGGTATTGTTCGATCAACAATTCGAGTTCGCCCGCAAGAAGATGACCGGCCGTTACGGCCTGTTTTTCTGGAAGATGAGCCACGATGGCGAGACGGCTTCGCCGGCCAGCGCCAGCCTGGACGATCTGCGCATCGTACACGCCAGTCTCGACGCCGCGCGTCTGTGGCGCGAGCCGCGCTACGCCGCCTTCGCGCGCGATATTGCCGACAACATCTGGCAGCACGAAGTGGTCGAGGGCGCGTTGCGTGACGCGTTGTCGTGGCGCGAATACGGCGAGGCGGAAACGGCGACGACCTTGCAGCTATCGTACATCGACATTCCGGCGCTGCAAGCGCTGGTGGCGATGGACGCGGAAACCTGGCAGCCGGTGCTGACCCGCACTGGTGATTTGCTGCTCGCCGGCCAGCGGGACAACGGCCTGTTCTACGAACAGTTCGACTTTGAGACCAATCGCTACACTGGCGAACGCCAGAACATGATCAACCAGCTCTATTGCGCCATCTTCGCCGTACCGCTGGAGAAAAACGGCCATCCGTTCCACGAATGGCTGCGCCAGACGGTGAAGGACGACGGCGCTTTGTACGCGGCCTACGACGTTTCCACTGGCATGGCCGCCGGCACGTTCGAATCGACCAGCGTCTATGCGTTGGCGGCCCGGTACGCCACATTGGTCGGCGACCGCGAGTTGGCGGGCCGGATGCTCGACAAGCTGCTGCGGTTTCAGAATCTCAATCCGCTGTCGCCGTTGTACGGCGGGTTCTGTGACGATGAGGTGTACAGCTTCGACAATCTCGAAGCGTTGATATCTTTGCGCTTGCACAACGCGGCGCAACAGGGCTAATGGCGCCGGGCGGGAGGGCAAGCCCGCGCGGCGTCCGGTGAGGGAGAGTTCGATGAGACGGGCACGACAAGTGATTCCGATTCTGGGGGCGGTCTTGCTGATCGTCCTCGCGGCCCAGACCGCCTGGGCCGGCGCGTATGAGGATGGGATTGGCCTGTTCAACAACGGCCAATACCAGGCCGCCGCGGAGCGTTTCCGAGCCGCGGTGGAACAGAATCCGAACAACGTCGACGCGATGAAGAAGCTCGGCGATTGCTACTTCAATATCTATTCCTCGGAAAAGCCGGAGTTTGCCCGCCTGGCGATTGAAGCGTACACCAAAGCCCTGCAAGCCGATCCGAACGACGGAGTCACCCGCCTCCATCTTGCCCAGATGTATTCCTGGACAGAAGACTCCGAAAACGCGCTGAAGGAACTCAAGACCTTGCTTCAGCGCGAACCGCAGAACACCACGGCCATGCTGGAAATGGCCGAAATCTACTCGTGGAAACCGGAGACCTACAACCAGAGCCTCGAGCAGTGCTATCAGGTGCTCAAGGTCGATCCGAAAAACAAGCGGGCTCAACTGATTGCGGCGCGCGTGCTGTCGTGGAAGGGCGAACACACCAAGGCGTTGGCCTACTACGAAGCGCTGTTAAACGAAAATCCGAACGACGCGAAGGTGCGCGCCGAATACGCCAATGCGCTGTCGGCGGCCGGCCGCTTCGACGATGCGGTGCAACAGTTCAACTACCTAGTTAGCAACCGCGGCACGCGTGATCAGAACCTGTTGGGACTGGCGGAGGCGTTGTACCGGGCCAAGCGGTACACCGAAGCGTTGGCCGTTATCGATGCCTACCTGCAGCGTGAGCCGAACAACGGCTATGCCTACCGATTGAAGGGCTTGATCTACAGCGAGCAACGCCGCCTCAACGAGGCTGTGGCCGCGTTCCAGAAAGCGATCGAGATCAATCCGCAAGACGTCGATGCCAAGCTCTTTCTCGCGCACGCCTATGCAATGAACGAAGGCACCTTTCCCGAGGCGGTCAACGCGTACCGCCAGGTGCTGGAAGCGCAGCCCGACAACATCGAAGTGCGAGCGGAACTGGCGCGCATCTATTCGGAAGCCAACAACCACGGTGAGGCGATTCAGCAGTACCGCGCCTTGCTGCAGCAGCACCCGAAAGAGGTCAAGATCCGCGCCGATCTGGTGCGCGCGCTGGTCAAGGCCGAAAAGTATCCCGAAGCGATCCAAGAGTGCGAAGAGCTGGTCAAAACCGAGCCCGACAACGTCGACCACCAGTTGCTGATGGCCGATGTGCTCGTGCGGGCAAAGCGCTATGAAGAAGCGATCGACCTGTACGAGGAAATCGTCGACAAGAACCCGAAGGAAATGCGCGGGATGGTCGGTCTCGGCTGGGCCCATCACCGCTTCAGCCGCGCGCAGGCGGACCGCCTGGAGAAGTTGCAGCAGCAGATTCAGAAGCAACTAATTGGCCTGATCGACCGTGTGCGTTGGCTGTTTGTCCGCCTCAGTGAGATGTACCACTACAACCGCGCGCTCTCGGTGTTGACTGACGCGGCCGAAAAATTCCCTGACAGCACCGAGCCGCAGATGCGGCTGGCCGAAGTCTATGCGGAGCAGGGCGCCTACAAGGAATCGCTGGAAAGCTACGAGCAGGTACTCAAGCGCGATCCGCGCAACGTGGACGCCTACCTCGGCATGTCGTGGGTCTACAACAAACTCGACGACAAGCAGAAGTCGATCGATGCGATCCGGCGCGCGGCGCAGATCGATCCGACCAACGTAGAAGTGCTTGGCGGCTTGGGCGACGCTTACGCCTATCAGCAGGACAACGTCCAGGCGATCGAGGCTCTGGAAAAAGCGGTGATGGTCAAATTCGCCGACCTGGATCTCCACCGCCGCCTGGCCAACCTGTATGCGCAGAACCGCAAGTACTACGACAAAGCGCTGTTGGAATGCGACTACATCCTCAAGCAGGACACCAAGGACGACAACACTCGCCTGTTGAAGGCGCGTGTCTTGTCCTGGAGCGAGAAGTACGATGAAGCGCTGCCGATCTACGCCGATGTGTTGAGCCGGCGGCCGAACGATCAGGACCTCTACATCGAAATGATGGAGGTCAAGATCTACTCCAGCAGCAGCGACGAAGTGGTCGCCGAACTGCACAAGAAGTTGGAAAAGGAAACCGACGCGCAGAAGATCCTGGCCACGCGCCTGGCGCTCGCGCATGCCTATGAAGTGCAGGAAAACTGGGAACTGGCCGAGAAAGAATACCGCACGGTGCTGCAGTCCGACCCGAAAAACGGTCGCGCGCATCTCGGCTTGGCAACGATCTACCGTCAGCGTGAACAATTCGACCGCGCGGTCATCGAATACCGAGAGGTGCTGTCGTCGAATCCGGATTCGGCCGAAGCCTACTACGGCCTAGGCGTGATCGACCGGCGCAACGCCCGTTATGAGCGCGCGATCGCCATGCAGAAAAAGGTGCTCGAACTCGATCCGAGCAACCTGAACGCCTTCGCTGAACTGTCCTACGACCACTACCTGTTGTCGCGCAGCTACATCGCCACCACCGGCCAGTATCAGCGCGCCTGGTGGCTGCTGGGCAACAACTGGGGCGATATTTATGGCGTGTGGGGCGAGTATCCGGCCAACATCGAGCAGATGCGCGCGGTGTTGCTCGAAGATCCGGGCAACTGCGACTTGCGCTACCTGCTGGCGCAGGAACTACAGAACCACAACCGCAACAAGGAAGCGGTGCGCGAATACCGCACCTTGCTGCGCTACTGCCCGAACCATCTTGGCGCCCGCACGGCGCTGGCCGACATCTTCAGCTACAGCCCGGCCACCTACGCCTGGGCTATTCAGGAAACGCTGGAGATCGTCAAACGCGAACCGGACAACTATGATGCCCATCTGCGTCTGGCGCGCCTCTACTCCTGGTCGCTGCAGTACAACGCGTCGATCGGCCAGTACGCCTGGTGCATCCAGCGCCGGCCCGACGAAATCGAAACACGCATGGAATTGGCCGACGTGCTGACCTACGCCAAACGCTATCAGGAAGCGATTAACCAGTACGAGATCATCCTGGCGCAGGATCCGACGCGCGATGACGTGCGCCTCGAATTGGCGAAGACGTTCAGCTACAACGAACGCGTGGAAGACGCGATTCGCGAATACGAGACCATTCTAAAGCGCAATCCCAACAACTACGAAGCCAGCTTCGCTTTGGCCAACCTGTACAGCTGGGATCGGCGCTACTACCACCGTGCGATCGATCTCTATCGCAAGTTGTTCCTGAAGTACCCGCAGAACACCGAAGCGCGCATGGACTATGGCCGCCTGTTGTACGAACGCGGCGAGTTCGGCCAGGCCGAAAAGGCCTACCGCGATGCGATTGTGCTCGAACCGAACAACGTCGACGCCCATCTGATGTTGGGCCGCATCTACATCGGTCAGAACAAACGGGACGAAGCGATCGGCGAATTTAAGAAGGTGCTGGAACTCAAATCCGATTCGGTTGACGCCAACTACTACCTGGCGCAGATCTACGCTGGCGACAAGGAAACCTGGCCACAAGCGATCCAATACTGCCAGGCCGTGTTGCAGGTGGAGCCGAACAATGAAGAAGTGCGCGTGCTCTTGGCGCGGATCTACTCGTTCCAGGAAAATTACGCGGCGGCGGCCCAGCAGTATAAGGTGCTCTACGAGGCGCATCCGGACGACGAAGAAATCGCCACCGCGTATGCCCTCAATCTGAACTACGCCGAGCAGTATTCCGACGCCGTCGAGATCTTCAAACAGTTGTCGGCCAAGAAGCCGAATGATATGCGCGTCCGGTTGGAAATGGGCTTGGCTTACTACGAGTTGGGCCTCTACCAAGACGCAATCGTCAACCTCGAATTTGTGGTCGAACACGACTCCTGGAACGTGCGCGCGCGGCGCGGCCTGGCCCGCAGCTACAAGGCGTCCAACCAGGTCGACGCGGCCATTGCCGCGTACAAACGCATTCTGGTCATCAATCCAAACGACCAGGAAGCGGCGGAGTTCCTGAAAGCCTACAACATCACCTATACGCAGACGTCTCTGCTGGACGAGTATTTCACCTGGCCGGGGAAGACGGAGTTGGCCCAAGCGGGCGGAGGTTCGGGGGTGCCTCAACTCTCACCAGAGGACGAGGCCGAGCAGCGCTACCGCCTGAGTCTGGCAGAAGAGCTGCTCGCCAATGCCCGTTACCAGCGCGCCCGCCATGTCTACGAGGAGCTGGTCGAGAAAAACCCAAACAACGCCTACTACCATTTGGCGCTTGCCAATGCCTATGCCGTGTCAGGCATGTGGGCCAGCGCCAAGCGTGAGTACCGCGCCACCCTTAACCTCGATCCAGGGAATGAGGATGCAGTGCGCGGGATGGCCCACATGCGCTATGAAATGGCGCCGCGCATCGACGTGTTTGCCGGGGTTAATGACGGACGGCGCTTTGACGATCGCGTTACGGTATTTGAGTTCGGTAGCCGGTTCACCTATCGCTTCGGCGACGGCGGCGAAGTGTTTGGTGAGGTGGCTTTCGGGCGTCATGCCGAAGACGGCTTCGACGAGATCTATCGCATCAGCCCGTCGGTGGGCGTCAAGGTCGGCATTGTCGAAGACCTCTTCTTCAGCGGCCAGTATCGCCTTAACATGTACGACCGCGTGGCCGAGACGCACAACTGGTCCGGCGCCTTGTCGTACAACGTGCTCGACGTGGTCGGCCTCGAGGCCTACTACTTCCGCGAAGACATTCGCCAAACCCTACTGGCAATGGAACAACGGCTTGGCGAACACGACTTCGGCGGTGCGATTACCATCACGCCGATCAACCGCCTCGATTTCCGGGGCGAGTACCGCTACGGCATGATCGACGAAACCGACGTCTCCCAGGCCAACCGCAGCCAGTTCGTGCTGGGCGGCGTCAACTACACGTTCTTCAACGATCCGTATTTCACGGTCGGTTACACCTACACCTATCTGACCTTCGCCGAACAAGACGCCATCCAGGCCAACATCTACTGGGCGCCGCGCGAATACCAGCAACACGCGCTACCGTTGGCTCTGTCTGGCAACCCGACCCCCGACGTCTACTACGAAGTCGGTCTGGTGCCGAGCTACAACGTGGTCGATCCGGGCGACGACACCTTCGGTTTGTTCACCTACGCGAACGCCAGTTGGCAGGCGGCGCTCAAACACCGCCTGGGTATCGAAGCCAGCTATGGCACGGGCCTGCAGGGCGCCGAATACTGGGAGTATTCGGTCATGTTGAAGTACACCTTCATCTTCGGCCAGCACAGCGGCATTTGGCGCTGACCGGGGAGTCAAGCATACCGAGGAGTGATTCATGGCCAAAGACATCATCAAGCCGGCGTTGAGCAAAGAAGACGAATACTTCGCCAAACAGGAATTCGAACGCAAGCGCAAGAGGCTCGAGGAAGAACACCACGCGATGAAAGCCGCGGAAAAGAAGGCGCTCAAGGATCAACACTGGATGCGCTGCCCGAAATGCGGCATGGAAATGGTGGAACTCGACTTCCAGGGCATAAAAATCGATAAATGCTCCGAATGCCTGGGCATCTATTTTGATGACGGCGAAGTGGAACAGATCCTGAAAAACAAGGATCAAGGCGTTCTCACGCGCTTCGCCAAACTGTTCAAATAGCGGAGGCCGGCCTTGTGCTGGCGTGAACGTCTCGCCGAGGTTCTGTACCTGCGGAACGCCGGCAGAGCGTGGTCTGTCTTGTCTGTGATTCTGGCCCCGTTGGGTTGGTTTTACGGCCTACTCATGCGCCTGCGGGCTTGGGGCTACCGCCGCGGCTGGCTCTGCTCCGAAGCGGCCCCGTGTCCGGTAGTGTCCGTAGGCAATATCACCGCCGGAGGCACCGGCAAAACTCCCCTGACCATTTACCTGGCCGCTGCTTTGCAACGACGCGGACACCGAGTGGTGGTTGTCAGCCGCGGCTATCGCGGCAGCCTGGAAGGGCAGACAGCGGTGGTTTCCGACGGCAAACAAGTGCTGCTTGACGCGTCGACAGCCGGAGACGAACCGGTGTTGATGGCGCGCAACCTGCCGGGAGTGCCCGTCATCATTGGCGCGCGCCGGCCAATGGCGGCACGGCTGGCCGGTCAGCGATTCGCGGCGGACGTCATCGTCTGCGACGACGCCTTCTCTCATTTGGCGCTGCGGCGCGATTGCGACATCGTGGTGACGCACGGCCGTGATGGGTTGGGTAACGGCCGTTGCCTGCCGGCCGGACCGCTACGGGAGCCGGCGTCGGCCCTGCGCCGGGCCCAGGTGGCCGTTCTGAACGTGACCGCCGGTTTCGACCCGCGCACCGAGCGCGAGATGTGCGCGGCGGGCTTCCAGGGGCCGATCCACCATCTGACCTACGGCACACTGCGCTGGCGCCGGCATGACAATGCTACACCGGTCGATCCGCTGACCTGCTCCGACCGCCGAGTGCTCGCCTTTGCGGCCACGGCGCGGCCAAAGGACGTGTTCGCTTCGTTCGCGCGCGCCGGGTGGAACATGGTCCACTGCGAAGCGTTTCCGGACCACCACGCCTACACGGCAGAGGACCTCCAGCATCTGGCGCAACTTGCCGCTGCACAAGGGATTTGCTATCTTGCGACCACCGAAAAGGATGCGGTGAAGCTGCCTGTTTCGCTGCCCCAAAACCTGCCGCTGCTCGTGGCCGGTATCACGCCGGAAGGTGTGGGCGAGTCCCTCGAGCGGCTGGTGGACCATGTGGAGGAGATCTGTTGGCCCGGCCGGCCGTCTTTCTCGACCGCGACGGAACGGTGACGCGTGAGGTTGGCTACGTCAACCACGTCGACCGGCTGGAATTGTTGCCCCATTCCGCCGCCGCCATCCGCCGCCTCAACGAGGCCGGCGTGCCCGCCGTGTTGATCACCAACCAGGCCGGCGCGGCCCGCGGCTATTTTCCCTTCGAATTGATTGACCGGGTCCACGACCGGCTGCGCGAGTTGCTCGCCGCCGAGGGGGCGCACCTGGATGGCGTCTACTACTGCCCGCACACTCCCGAAGGCAAGGTTGCGCCGTACAACGTCGACTGCTCGTGCCGCAAGCCGCGCACGAAAATGGTGGAAGACGCCGCACGCGACCTCGACCTTGATCTGCCGCGCAGCTTTGCCGTCGGCGATAAGATCACCGACGTGATCATGGCGCACCGAGTGAACGCGCGAGGCGTGTTTGTGCTGACCGGCTATGGCCGAGGCGACCTAGAACATCAATCCGCGCAATGGACCGACCGGCCGGACCGCATCGCCGAACACCTCGGCGACGCGGTCGACTGGATCTTGCGGGAGATGAAGCAATGACAGCCGGCATTCTAGCCCTGCTCGAGCAATGCCAAGGGCGCCGCGTGGCGGTGATTGGCGACCTGATGGCCGACCAGTTCATCTATGGCCGGGCTGGCCGCGTCAGCCGCGAAGCGCCGGTACTCGTCATGGAGCACGAACACGAGAAACTGGCCCCTGGTGGAGCCGCGAACGCTGTACATAATGTGAAGGCGCTGGGCGGCGAACCATTGATAATTGGCGTGGTTGGCGACGATGAGGAAGGCCTGGCGATCGAAACCTTCCTGCGCGATCGCGGCATCGATACCACGTTTGTGATTCGCGACCCTTCGCGCCCAACCACGACCAAGAAACGTTTTTTGGCCAGCGGTCTGCACACGACCTATCAGCAGATGCTGCGCATCGACAAAGGGGCGCGCCTGCCGGTGAACGAGGACGTCGCCGCCAAGTTGAACGAAGCCCTCGACGAGGCCGCCGGCAGTTGCCAGGCGATCGTGGCCAGCGACTACGGCTACGGTGTGTTTTCGGACACGGTGATCGCGCACGTCAGCGCCATCGGCCAGTCGGAGTGGTGTCCGGTGCTGGTGGACAGTCGCTTCCAGCCGCTACGCTTCCAGGGCGCGTATCTGCTCACGCCCAACGAACCGGAAGCTGCCGAAGCATGCCGCATGGAGATTCGCAACGATCACGATGTCGCCGACGCCGCCGAACGCGTGATGCTCGGTGCCAATGCTCGCGCCGTCGTGGTGACGCGCGGCAAGGCCGGCATGTATCTGCGCGAGCAGAACCGCCCCGGCCACTATATTCCGATCTACGGCACCGACGAGATCGCCGACGTCACCGGCGCGGGCGACACGGTGATCGCCGCATTTTCCCTGGCCGCCACCGCCGGCGCCGATCTATTGACCGCCGCGCGGCTGGCCACCGTCGCCGCCGGCCTGGTCGTGCTCAAGCATGGCACGGCCACCGTTTCGCCCATTGAAATCCGGGCTGCTCTGGAAACCAACCCATGGCCGCTCTCGTAGACAACGACGAACTGGCGCGCATTGTGTCCCAGCTCAAAGGGGCGGGGCGGAGTGTTGTGTTCGCCAATGGCGCGTTCGATCTGCTGCACGTCGGCCATGTGCGCTACCTGCGCGCCGCGGCCCGCGAGGGCGACGTTCTGGTGGTGGCGCTCAATTCCGACCATAGTGTGCGTATGCTGAAAGGCGCAGGGCGGCCGGTGCAGCCGCTGGCCGAACGAATGGAGATGATCGCCGCGCTGGAATGTGTGGACTATGTAACCAGTTTTCCGGAAACCGACGTCTCACGCCTGTTGTTGCTGTTGCGGCCAGACGTGCACGCCAAGGGTACCGACTATACTGTCGAGACGGTGCCCGAGATCGAGACCGTGCGCGCCTACGGCGGCCGCGTGGCAATCGTCGGCGATCCAAAGGATCACAATACCACCGATATCCTCGCGCGGATGCGCGACGGAAAGGCGGAACGATGAAGTGCATCGTCACCGGCGCGGCCGGATTCGTCGGCTCCCACCTCAGCGAACGGCTGTTGCGCGACGGCCACGCGGTGGTCGGCGTCGACTGCTTCACCGACTACTATCCGCGGCGTCTCAAAGAGGCCAACATTGCCGCCGCCCGCAAACACCGTCGCTTCACGTTCATCGAGGAAGACCTGAACTGCCTCGATTTGCCGGCGTTGATCGGTGAAGGCGATCTGGTCTTTCACCAGGCGGCCCAGCCGGGTGTACGCGCGAGCTGGGGCCATCTGTTCGACGTCTACACCCAGATGAACATCGCAGCGACCCAGCGCCTGCTCGAAGCCTGCAAAGAGAAACGGCCGGCACGGCTGGTCTACGCCAGCAGTTCGAGTGTGTACGGCGACACGGCGAAGCTGCCCGAGCATGAAGACGATCACCCGCGGCCGATCAGCCCCTACGGTGTGACCAAACTCGCTGCGGAACACCTTTGCGTGCTGTACTGGAAAGCGTTTGGCGTGCCGACGGTCAGCTTGCGCTACTTCACGGTCTACGGCCCGCGCCAGCGGCCCGATATGGCCTTCCACCGTTGGTGCCGCGCGGCGTTGCGCGGCGACGAACTGCCGCTGTTCGGCACCGGCGAGCAGACGCGTGACTTTAGCTTCATCGACGACATCGTCGAAGCCAATGTGCGCGCGGCGACGGCCGATTGTGTCGGCGCGGTGATGAATCTCGGCGGCGGCAATCGCGCGACGGTGAATGAGGTATTCGCCATGCTGGAGCAGATCCACGGCGCGCCGCTGAAGATCCGCCGGGAAGAGAAACAGAAGGGCGACGTGCGCGATACCTGGGCCGACGTCGAACGCGCACGCATACTGATTGGCGATGCGCCGCAGGTGGGTCTGGCCGACGGCCTGCGCGCGGAGTACGATTGGCTCAAAGCCATGAGGGATTGACGCATGCCGTTCGACGCCGAACTCCTGTCACTGCTGCGTTGCCCGATCTCGGGTGGCCCGCTGCGCCTGTCCGACGACGGCCAGTGGCTGATCAGCGAGCAGGGGCGTGTGCGTTACCCGATCATCGACGAGATTCCGCATCTGGTCGCGGAAGCGGCCGAACCGCTCAAGGAACCATCATGAACGACGTTAAGGTACGTGACATCATCATCGGCCACGGGCACCCACTAGTGCTCATTGCCGGTCCGTGCGTGCTCGAATCGCTCGACGAAGCGCTGTTTATCGCCGAGCGGTTGCAGCACGAGGCCGACCGGCACGGCCTGCCTTACATTTTCAAAGCCAGCTACGAGAAGGACAACCGCGGCGTGGCCGACAGCTACATTGGGCCCGGCACGCAGGAAGGTTTGAACATGCTGGCCAAGGTGCGCGAGAAGATCGGTTGTCCGGTCATCAGCGACGTGCACCGCGAGACCGACGTCGATGCCGCGGCGCAGGCGCTCGATATCCTGCAGGTGCCGGCGTTTCTTTGCCAACAGACCAGCTTGATCCTCAAGATCGGCGAGGCCGGCAAGCCCGTCAACGTCAAGAAAGGGCAGTTTCTCGCGCCCGAAGACATGAAGAGCGCGGTCAGCAAGCTGCACGCCGTCGGCAACAAACAGGTGCTGTTGACCGACCGCGGCACGTCATTCGGTTACCACCGCCTGGTCAGTGATTTGCGCTGCGTGCCGATCATGCAGGCGCTTGGCTGCCCGGTGGTCTACGACCCCACACACATCGTGCGTATTTACGGCAAGTCGAGCGCCGATCCGGAAGGCGGCGAGCCGGAATTCGTCTCAGTGTTGGCGCGGGCCGGGATTGCGGCCGGCGTCAACGCGCTGTTCATTGAAACACACCCGTCGCCGTTCGACGCGGCGTGCGATGCGGCCAGCATGATTCGTCTTGGTGACGAACTGCCGGCGTTGCTTGATCAGGTCGTTCCTCTCGCCCGGGCTGTGCGCGAACTCGGCCTGGCGTAGTGCGCTACAGGAGAACATCCACATGAAGATCTTTATCGACTCCGCTGACATCAACGAAATCAAGGAAGCCATCAGCCTCGGGCTGTGCGACGGCGTCACCACCAACCCGACGCTCATCGCCAAGACCGGCCGCAAGAATGCCGATGTCATCGCCGAGATCTGCGGTCTGGCCGGGGTGCCGGTCAACGCCGAGACTGTCGGCATCACCTACAAGGAAATCATCGAAGAGGGCGCCGAACTGGCCGCGATTGCCGAGAACGTCGTGGTCAAGATTCCAATGTGCAAAGACGGCCTGCGAGCGGTGCAGTACTTCGCCGAACGCGACATCAAGACAACCGTCACGCTGGTGTTCAACGTCGCGCAAGGCCTGCTTGCGGCCAAAGCCGGCGCCTCGTACATCGCGCCGTTCGTCGGCCGGCTTGACGACCTGAGCTCGTCGGGCATGGAGATGATCCGCGAACTGGTCGAGGTGTACGACAATTACGACTACGACACCGAAATCCTCGTAGCTTCGGTGCGCAGCCCGTTGCACGTGAAGGATGCGGCCATGGCCGGCGCCGATGCGGTGACCGTGCCCTTTTCGCTGATCAATACCTTGTTCAGTCACCCGCTGACCACGGCCGGCATCGAGAAGTTTCTGCGCGACGCGGGACACAAATAGGCCATGCGCCTGTCTGCCAACCACCGCGAACGGAGACGCCGTCGGTGAAGCGGATATTGGTTGTGCAGACGGCCTACCTGGGTGACGTCATTCTCTCGCAACCGCTGTGGGCCGCCGTGAAGCGCGCGTGGCCCACGGCGGAGGTCGATCTGCTCGTGCAACCGCAGTGGGCGCCGCTGTTTGAAGCCGATCCCTATCTACACCAGGTTATCACCTTCGACAAACGCGGGCGGCAACGCGGCTGGCGTGGCCTGCGCCGCCTTGCGGCGGAGTTGGGCGCACGGCAGTACGACACGGCGCTGTGTCCGCACCCGAGTTTCCGCAGTGCGCTGTTGTTGCGTTGGGCCGGTATTCCGGAACGTATTGGCTTCGCCGAATCGGCAGGGGCGATGCTATTCACTTCCAACGTTAGACGCGATCGCATGTTGCCGGAGGTAGACCGTGTACTAACATTGCTTGCTGTATGGGGTCTGCGTCCGAGTGAGGCTGAACGCCGGCCACAATTGACGGTTCCCGTTAACGATGCCGACGCTAAGCTCGCGTCCTGGGGCCTTACGCCGGGCCAGCGCTTTGTCTGCGCGCATCCGGGCTCGGTATGGGCGACCAAACGCTGGTTGCCGGCCGGCTTTGCGCGGGTGCTCAGCGATCTGGCTGACGACGGTCTACGCCCTGTCGTCATTGGTGGCGTGGGTGATGTCTCCGAAACCAACCAGGTGCAGGACCGCTGCCGCACCATGCCGCTGAATTTGGCGGGAAAGCTGAGTCTGCCGGAGTTGACGCTGTTGTTGTCACGCGCGTCGCTACTGGTGACCAACGATTCCGGCCCGATGCACATTGCCGGCGCCGTCGGTATTCCGGTGGTGGCGGTATTCGGCTCGACCGTTCCGGCGTTGGGCTATGCTCCGGTCGGGTCGCCTTCGCGCGTGGTCGAGCATCCACTCGCCTGCCGTCCCTGCGGTCCGCATGGCCATCGCCGCTGCCCGCTCGGTCACTTCGATTGCATGGCGCGGATTTCCGCCGACGAAGTCCTGACCGCCTGCCGCGCGCTGCTCGCTCGTTGATCCGCTCTACTCGTTTTTCGTGCTTCGCTGCTTCGGACAAAAGACGGACAGGGGCGGCGGCCGAAGCGCCCCTATTGGGGCAGGAGATCTGTCTCGTGCCTCTAGAACACGTCCAAACCGACGATCACCGTGGCCTGCAAGCGGAAGCGGTCGCCACTGACGAGCATCGGATTGGAGGTGACCACGATGAAGTCGCTGCGCACGCCGTCGCCTTCGATCATCGACTTCATCGCCTTTTTGATCTGGCCCTCACCACCTTCGGCCAGCAGTTCGTAGCCATGGAGGGTCTGCCCCGGTTGCACGTAACCCTGGGCAACCAGTTCGCCGACCTCATCGGCATTGCGGCTCAAGTAGAGCCGCACTTCGGCTAGGTCGGTGCCGTTGTTGGTGATTGAGCCCTCCAGCGTAGCTTCCTTCAGCTCGCGGATATTTTCGGAGTAGCCTGACAGTGCGCTAGTTTCCAGCGCCCGGGTGCGCCACAACACCGGCACAGCTGCCAGTTCGAGATGCTCAATGTACACGCCGTCTTCACCATTGCCCTGCGCGACGATGACCGGGTTGACCAGATAGCGGTCGTCCAGCGAGAAAAACACCTCGCTCAGGCGTTCATGGACATCGGCCGCATCCTGATCCATGTCACCCGGCTTCTCTAGTGTGTAGTCTTCGATGCCGCGCAACGTTACCGAGCCGATTTCGACGGCCGGCAGGTTATCCGCTGACGCGCCTGGGGCGACGAACAGGCGAACGGTCGCCGCGAGGTGTCCTTGATTGATGAGCCGCCCTTTAACATAGAAGCACACTTCGCCGATTCCCAGGCGCGCCACTTCGATTTGGTCTGTGAGGTCGCTGACTTCTTTTTCACCGGTCGCAGCAATATGGCCGAGTCGCGCATCGAGATTGTGCGCCACAAGCACCGCCTTCACGTCGCCGTCCTTCTCGGAATCGAGAATGGTATTGTAGAACGTGACTTCGCGTTCCGTGGCCTTTTCGATCATGTTTTCGATGCTGCCACAGCCGGCAAGTACAATGAGGAAAAGGGTGGTGACGAGCACCGCTGCAAACTGTTTCATGGCGAACACCTCCAAATCCCCCCTGATGAGGGCGGAACGTGAGGCCTGACCGAGCCATGACACGTTCCGCCGCTTTCGGTAACCGGGCTATCTCCAATCGGAGACCCCTAGCTTTGCGCCCCCACCTCACGATGGGTTTGCCTTTTCGAGCGACGGCAGGCGTTAGCCTGTGCGTCGGCACTCGATTGGAAAAGATCCTACGCTCTATACTATTTATCGGAGCTTCTATTGTTTCTCTTTAGCTAATATATGCCATAACATAGAACACAACTTGTTTCTCAGAATGAAGTGCTGCTGGAGCTTTACCGAACAATGCCTAACCAATTGAAATCGGGGATGATTTTGCATTGTGGCGGGCTCTTTTAATTCGGGTAAGATAGTATCTGATCTTTTTCGCCACGCGTTCGCGGCGCACTCGCGCCAACCGTTTTCGTTTTGGATCTCCAAGTTCCTGCCATTGAACTGCCATAATATGAAGATAGTGAAAACTGCAACGAAAGTCAAATTATTTGTAACGTAGTATATATGGAAATATATATTATGTATAACATTATGTAAAACAATAACAATTAGTAAAAATGCAATAAATATTATAATGCGTATATATTTCATTATTGATGGAATCGAGACTGTCCTTCATATGAAACGTCATTTGGACTAGAGAAACGGAGGGGTAGGCCAAGACAATGATTGAACGCCGACCGACCGCAAATCGTTTCGATACCGTTGACCATTACTGTCGATTGTGCCAAGGAAAGGTGATCGTCTTTGGCGACGGTTTTCAGTCGTGCGAGGGAGCGTGAAGGAAAATCACACTACCGGTCGGCAATCAGCGACGACCGGTCACCGAATACTGGCTGTGCTTGGCGGTGTGCTGGCGCGTCTGGCTGCCGGTGTGCTGGTGATTGTCAGCTACCGGGCAGGTGTGGCTTGGACGATGGGCAGAGGGCCCACCGAGGCGCGAACGTTTGTCGACCAAGTAGTTGTTACGCACCTTCATCCGGAGAGGGTCAACTCGGTCGCCGTGCTACTTGTCGTGCTTTCGTTGGTTCGGCTGGTGCTTGATATCCGCCGCCAGCGGCCGGCGCGAACCGCGATCGCGTTGGTGTTGCCATTGTTGCTGGTGTCCGTAGCGTTCGAGTCGCACGCCGTCTTCGCTTCGGCTTTCGCTCTTACCATCGCTGCTTTTCTGCTGGCGGAAATCGATCTTGCCCGTCCGCTGTACCAGGATGATGCCATGCTGGCATCCGTGCGCCGCTGGTGGATCGTGTTTGTGACGGTGCTGATGGTCGGACTCCCGATCGCGGTGGCGGTGGCTCTGAAAACGGTGGCGTTATTGCCGTTCTGGTTGGCATTGTACCTCGTAGCCTATCTTGGATTCGGCTGTCGTCTTCGGGCGCTTGTTTGGGGGGAAGGACTGATCCTGCCGCTAGTGATCGGCTTGGCTATGGCCGGAGCGCTCGCGCTGTATACGCACTCTCTGGACAAAGCCGGTTTGGCAACTTTGGTATTGTTGGGCGTGGCGCTGTTGCATTTGGTGTATTTCCAAAGGCAAGCTCCGCGGATGCGGTTATTTGTCACCGCGATGTTAACCACTGTTGTCGTCACTGTCGCGTTTCTCGAGGTGGGATTGGACTCCAAGCGCCTGGAAACGCGAGTGGTGCCACCGGGCGGCCAAGTAATGACAACTCCAAGCAAACTTGAGCCTCCGGTGGCGGGGGCGCGCAATTCCCAAGGCGGACGCTATCTGGCCGTGCTCGGAAACGGTCGTTTCAACGATTTGCCCCAAGGTTGGCTGGTGGAAGTAGGGCGAATCCGCGGTCCGCGGCCGACGCAGCAGAAGCCTGCAGGCGTGTTTCGTATTGTCGCTCTTGGCTCGTCGTCGACTGAGGGTTGTGGCGTGCGCAATCCGGCTGACGTCTGGCCCGCCGTGCTCGAGCGCCAATTGAACGCCCTCGGACGTCCGTATCGTTTTGAGGTGATCAATGCCGGCATCGGCGGCACAACGACTTTCGGCATGTTGTTCAACCTGCGGGCGGAGATGATTCAGTACCAGCCCGACTTGGTTCTGCTTTATGCCGCCAACAACGATGAAGTTTATGCGCATGGCCCACTGACCGAGCGTCAAATGTACGAATTGGCGACGCAACAACCTCGCGGCGCGGTCCGTGATGCCGGCGACGCCGCTTCGCCGCCTTACACGTCGTGGTGGATTGCGGTCCAAGCGCAGAAAATGCTGGCACGTTCGACACTCTATCGCTTGCTGCGGCGTGACCTGCTCGAGTTGCGCCAGACGCCAACCTTGCAGCGGGTGTTTGCGCTGAACAAGGCTCCGGCCGTGCCACCGGCAGACTTTGTTGACAACCTGCGATCGATCGCCCGTTTTTGCCGCGAACGCAATGTTCGACTAGCGTGGGTGGGCGAGGCGGCACAGTACAGTTTGGCGCGCTACAAGGCAATAATGGCCACGACTGCCGCCAGTGAGAATGTGCCCTATGTCGACGCCAATTCCGGTCTTACCGCATGTACGCGCGATGTGCCTACGCTATTTCAAGACGAGGTGCATCTGACGTCGCTTGGCAATGTCTGTGTGGCTGGTATTGTTCGCGATCTGCTGTTGAGCCACCGTATGTTGCCGGAGGCCTTGCCATGATGGCGCTTGACCGGCGGAGTATCGCATGTTGGATCGCCCGGCTGTTGCTCGTGGCGGCGTGCGGTCTGGTTTGCGGCTTCATGGCGGTCTATCGCTCGTCGCCTGCCTATTTGTCGAACGAGCGTATTATGGCGGCCTGGGCGGCGGACCGGCGGGCGGAGAAGGAAAAAGACCCATACCTGTTGCTGTTGTACGCTCGCCTCAAACCGCGCATCACCGACGAACGCAATCGTCCGCTGATTCCGCTGTTGTTGCCGGTGTTGCTGCGTGCCGACCGTCTGAACGAATTTGAAGAACTGGCGCGCCGCGTGCCGCCGGCGGAACGTGGATCCGACGTGCTGACACAAGCCGTTCTGACCTGCGTGCGCGAATTGGTGGAACATGGCGAACAGACGCGGTTTACGAGGGTGTGGCCGATATTGCAGTTATTGGCGGCGGACAACCCGGCGTTACCCCTGGGTATGGGCGACACCAACTCATTGAACGCCATACTCGGCGCGGGTGCAGAGCTTACCCGGGTCATCGGCGAGCTCGAACAAAAGTTGATGAAGGGCCCGTGTCCGGACAATGATCCCGACTTGGCGCGGCTGCGCGAATTGGCAAACCTGTTTCTGGCGCATGCCGACGACGCGGCGGAATTGACGCAGAAAGCTGCGCGTCGGCAAATTGAATTGCTGCTGTGCTTCACAGTGCGCGCGGCAGGTTATCGGGGAGGTTCGTTCGCCCAGTTGGGTGATTTGCTGATCCGTACTGCGCAACCGTTCGAACGGCCGACCTGTCTGTTTAACGGTAGTTATGCCACCATATTGATGATGCAAAACACCCCGGCGCGTTGGCCGGAATGGCGGACCTTCGCCGAACGATTGGCCGATGAAAAACATCCCAGTTTGCGTTGCTTGGCGGAATACTCGTTGGGCTTTCTGGCGTACGCCGACAACCACCTGGCCGAGGCGCGGCGAAAACTTGCCGAAGAAGTCGTCGCGCAAAGCGCTTGCGAGGGCGTACTGCAACAATTGGCTGGAGAGCAGATCGCCCGCATCGACCGCGGTGAGCGGCTTTCGTCACGGCCGTAGGGATGTGGAGTCGGCGTTCCTGCTTGTCTTCCGGCGAGAAATAGTCAAGGGAATGCGACTACAAGGGGCCGGGACAGGGCTACTCTATCCGGCTTTTCGGTGGACGGCCAGTCCCGATGCCGTGTAGCTTCAAACGATTAGGTGCCGGCTGCGCGGTCTGCGGCGCTGATGGTCTTTTTCGTGCATTCCACAATTGTGTAGACCGATCAAGGATACAATAACCGTTCTTCCGGGTCGTGATCGGTGGTAGCGAAGCCATACGCGGATGTTATGTGAGATCTCCTTCACGTTGAACCCAGCACCGGCTACGGCATTGCGTAGCGAAGAGAGCATTAGCGGGGGATCTTCTGGGTTACTGCCGGTGGAAAGGCCGACATAGCTGCGATCGAGCGGGGCGACTTTGAAAAGGGACAGCTCATCATGCAGCTGTGCTGCCGTCTAACCGGGCGGAACAGGCACTTTCACGCCATAGTCGGGCAGGCACAACGGCCGAAATTCTATCATGTCGATGTTCGGCCTGCCCATGGCGTGGGCTACTTGCAGTAACGGTAGTGTCAACAATCTTTCGCTCTTTCGTTTGGGCCTTCATTCGGTTTAGGC
>CAZEDX010000024.1:0-47917 GCA_964511015.1 uncultured bacterium
TAACCATACGCGCCGTACACCACCTTTGGTACGAACTGGGAAAAACACCAGGTTGTCGCCAAGCCCGTCGCGAGCATGACCGCCTGATCGATAGCCAATAGCGACGCACCCGCAAGGTAGTAGTCGAAGTCGAAATCGAGGCGGCGGGCCAGTCGCCGGATCATCGGGCAACCTCCCGCAACGCCGCATCGATTGCCTCAGCGTAGTGGGCAATGTCATGGTGCGCCCGTACGTGCGACACCGCAGCCTGGCCGATTCTTCGGCGAGCGTCTTCATCGTTCAACGCTCGCGTCAACGCAGCGGCCAGCGCCGGCACGTCGCCCGGCGGCACCAGCCAGCAATTTTTCCCGTCGTGCAAGCCATAACCGTCGGCAATCGCTCGCGTGCGGGAAACGATCACCGGCCGCCTTGCCGCCATCGCTTGCAGCAAACTGATTGTCGCGCCGGTGTAGTCATTGTCGCGCACCGGCAAAACCACCAACGGCGCCGCCAGTAGCCGGTCGCGCAATGCAGAAATCGGTTCAGGCGGCAGCAACACCACGTTACGCGGCACGGCCAACCCACGCAGCACGTCTGGATTCGCGATCACTTCAACGATTTCTTCGAGCCCGGCCACCGCGGCAAACAGCGTCGGCCAATCGCGCCGATGGTCGAGTCCAAACGCCAGCGGCCGAGGCGAAACCGGACCACTCACACCGTTGAAAAATGTTGTCTCCACGCCGAACGGCACAAAGCGCAGTTTCTCCGGCCGCACGCCGAACCGCCCGGCGAGCGCGTCTAGTTCCGGCAGCGAGTAGGCGATGACGCGATCCGCCTGACGCAACAGCCGTCGATAGAGTGCGAACACCGGGCCCCGGTCATCGGCAAAGGCGTCGGCCAAGCCGATGGAAGCGTATACCACCGGGGTCTTCACCCAACCTAATTCCTTGAACAGCAACACCGGCAAGCCGGAGCTGTCGGCGGTGGCAAATACCACATCGGCCGACTTCACGTGTTCTCGCACGCGCCAAGCTTGCTTCAGATGAAATCCGGTGCGTCGTCCACCGTGACTGAGCAGATTGTCTAGTGCCTTGAGCGCTGCGGCGCCGGGGAAGTCGGTAAAGCCGTCATCGGTCGTCTCCACCTCCCACCCGCGGCCGCGCAAGGCGCGCACGCCATAGAGCAATTCATCCGGACATTGCCCTGCCTCGGCGGCGGCCAAACGCTCGGCGCGGGGGCGGTTGAAGAGCATCAACACGCGCGGCATGACCGACCTCCGCGCGCGACCTTGCGCAACAACCCAACCTCCCGGGTGAGCAGACTGGCTAGGTCGTATTGCTCGACGGCGGTTCGGCGCGCGCCTTCGCCGAGCCGCGCCGCCAATGCCCGATCATCCAACACGCGTGTGATCGCCGCCCGCAGGCTCGCGGCATCCGGCGCGACCAGCAAACCGTTTTCACCGTCGACAATCACGTCGGCGATTCCTGGCGCGCGTGTCCCAATGCATGGCAGGCCTGACGCCATTGCCTCCAACAACGCCTTGGGGTGTCCTTCGACAAGACTGGGTAGAATGAATAGATCCGCTCGCGCGTGCCACGACGGCAGATCGGCATGCGGCACGACTCCCGGCAGATCCAATTCGACTCCGGCCTCACTTGCCTGTCGGGCCAGCGCTTCCTTCAATTCCCCGTCACCGACACAAACCAGCCGGACCCGCTCGCGCAAAAGTACCAATGCCTCGATTGCCAGATGGAGTTGCTTCTGCCCAGTCAGTCGGCCGACGAATAGCGCCGTTGCTTTCCCGGTCGACGTCGGTTGCGACCGCGGCGCAAACGTCGACAGATCAACTCCGTTCGGCAGCAGCACAATGCGTTCGTCGTTGACGAATTGCCGCACGTGATCGCGCAACGTCGGCGTGGTAACGATGACCCGTTCGGCCAACCGCAGCGCCACGCGTTCCAGTTGGTCGAGATACCAGCCGTACCACCGCCGGCCGCGCACGCGCATGAAATCGCCATACAGATAGCCGTAGGTCGTGACGTAACGCGTACCGTACAGTATACGGGCGATGACCGCCGGCAAGGCCGCACCGGTCTGCATAACCCGTAACAGCGCCAGCCGTCGGAAACGCCGAGCGTGAATCAATGGCATCAGCGCGGCATAGAACGGCCCTTTCCATCGCGGCCGGCCGGGCACGAATGAAACGCCCGGTTGTGGACTAACAGAATCGTCGCCGTAGGAAAACACCTCGACCCGCTCGAACGCTTCGCGATAACGGCGCAGGTACTGCTCGACAAATCGCGATTCCTGCCCTTCCCGACGCATCGTCGCCAGACTGTCGCCGGAGTTGAGAAGTACACCTAAACGGCACCGCCGAGCCTCGTCGCGCAGTTCGGAAAGCGCCTGATCGGTCAGTTCCGCGCAGGTCGACCAGGTAAAGCGCGACTCGGCTTCGCGGCGGCCATTCTCGCCGAGCCGACGGCGCAGTTCGCCATCCCGCAACAAACGGTCGAGGGCGTCGGTCATCGGTTGCGGCGAGTCGATCGACACGACCAGGCCGGTCACCCCGTCTTTCACGATTTCCGGCAGACTGCCGCGATCACTCACCACCACCGGCACGCCGAGCAACATCGCTTCGGCGACTGCCATGCCGAAGCCTTCCATCCGGCTCGGAAACGCGAAGACATCCATCGCACGCAGGGCGGCACCTTTTTGTTCAGCGTCCACCCAACCGGCGAACACCACACGCTGGGCAATATTTAACTCTCGCGCCCGCGTGGCCAACAGATCCCGCTGCGGTCCTTCGCCGACAATGAACAACTGCGCGGTCGGATGTGCGCCGGCAATGCGGGCAAACGATTCCACCAGCAGACCGACGTTTTTCCGCGAATCGATTCGATTGAGGAAGCCGACGACCGGTCCGTCGCCCAGACCAAATTGGCGCTTGGCCTCCGCTGAATCTGCAGGTGCTCCGGCCGGTAGGCTGGCGCCGCACGAGACCATCCTCAGCCGATCCGCCGGTACGCCGAAACGCGTGGTTACGGCTTCGGCCGTCGCGCGGCTGATGGTGAGCACCATATCCGCCCTACGCACAACCCACCCCGTCACCGCGTTCTCGCGTGGCCGATCATCATCGACGTGAAATACGACGGCCGCCGTTGGCAAGCCGAGTAAACGCGCGGCAAGCAACGAGCCTGGGCCGACATGATAGGGATCACCAATGCGAATAAGGTCGAAGCGCTCGTGCTGGATCCACTTCAACCAGAGGATGGTGAAAAAGAGCACGAAGTTCGGCAACAATGGTCCCAGCTTGTAAGCCCGACGCAGGGGCAGTACCCGAACATCCCAATTGGCACGCGGCTCGTGAGCCGGCCGAAACACAAGGGGAATAAGACACTGCACGCCACGATCGGCCAATGCTTGCAGGCTCTTGGTGTGATAAAAGCCGCCGCCAAGATTGGTCTGTTCCGTCAGGCTGGTGACCGGCGAACAAATGCGCAGCACATTGCTCGCGCCTGAGATCGCGCGTTCATAAAGCGCAACCAGCATATTGAGTTGCTTTTCGCCGTCCAGTTCGACATGTAGTCGCTGACGCCCCGCCTCGCCCATGCGGCGGGCTAGGTCAGCGTCGGCCAATAGCCGTTTGACCGCTTCCGCAAATGCGGCCGGGTCGTGCCGCGCCACGACGAATCCGTTCACGTTGTCTTGAACCAGTTCCGGATTGCCGCCCGCTCGTGTCGCAACCAGTGGTTTCCCCGCCGCCATCGCTTCCAACGCGACTCGGCTATAGGGCTCCGGCCACCGCGAAGGCAAGGCAACGACATCGGCCGCAGCGATCAAGCCGAGCGTGTCGGCATGCGACAGTGAGCCTGCGTGAACGACGCCATCAGCCGGCTGAGGCCATACGAACGATTCGCGCCGGCCGACGATCACCAATCGCGCCCGCGGATACGCTTGGTGAATCGCCGGCCACGCACGGCTCATCTCTTCAGCGCCTTTGCCCAATGACCAGCGGCCGATGAACAGCACCAGTGGGCCGTCCGGTCCGAATCGCTCCCGCATGACGCGCACATCGGTTGCCGGTTCTTCTTCCGGCGGCTGATTGTGAATGACAATCGGGTTTCGCCCCGCCAGCCCGGCGGCCGCGTAAATCGCGCGCGTTGCCGCCGACACAAATACCGTCGCGTCCAGATCGCGCAACACGCGCTGTTGGCGACTGCGCGTCCACCATTCCAACTCTCGCCGCCCGCGATAGCGCAGGCGTCTGCCCCACGGCAAATCCGGACTGTACCGGCGCAGGTATTCGTCGGCGCACGCACGAAACTCGGCATGCGTACACCGCGCCGGCGGCAGATCGTCCCGATGCAGACAAATGGCCACCGGGCACACCCCTCGGTAGTCGCGGATGGTGGCTACTACCGGGATGCCGCACAACCGCGCCGCGCGGTATCCGGGAACAAGCATGCCGAAGTTTTGCACATGAAACAGATCCGGGCGCAGATCCAGCGCGAGTAGCCGCCGGGTAAGCCGGGCTTCCGTCCAGACATTGCCGTAGACGTAGCTGGCAAAGGCCTGCGGTGGACCGCTCATCTTCTTTTCGAACGGCACGCGCGTGATGGTGATGCCTTCCATGGCGAGCATCCCATCGACGCGACCGGTTTCCGCACGCGTGTCTTCGCCTGCCAGATCGGTGGTAATGATCGTGGCCCGCACACCGCGCCGCGTGAGTTGGCGAGCCAGGGCGAGCGTGCTCCATTCCGCACCACCCGGAGCGTGCGGAAGGAAGTAGTCCTGGAGCAACGCGACATGCATCAGTCACACACCTTTTTCGCCACGATCCGGAAGCCGGTCGATTCCGCCGGATGCCGCACCGCTTGCGCTCGCTTGCGATCAGCCAATCGGGCGTACCATTTCAACGATATCGCGCCCACCAAATCGTACCACGGCGCCCACGGGGTGTCGGCCACTACGGGCGATTGCTCGACCACTTCGAAACCGGCCGCGCGCAACACATCGACCAGGCCGGAGGCGGTGTATTCCACGCGATGGCTCGGATCGGCAAACGACGGCAATCCGGCCCGTCGCAATCGCCGCTTCCACGTGGTTTCGGCGTTGGGGGCGGTAAGCAGCAGCAGCCCGTCGGGGGTCAACACCCGATCGATCTGGTCCAAAAATGCAGCCGGGTCATCCAGATGTTCGATGACATCGAACGCCAGCACGCGGTCGAACGAGGCGTCGGCAAAAGGTAACTGCCGCTCGGCGCTGGCGCGAACGACCAGCGCCCGAGGAGCGCGTTCCCATCGCAGCAAAAAACGCGCGTGAGCCAAGGCCGTCGGATCGATGTCAAAGCCGATCACCGCCAGCCCCTGCTGGGCGGCGAAATTGGCGTGTGCGCCGACGTTGCAACCGACGTCGAGCAGCCTTGTGCCTCCGCGCAGGTGATCGGCATACCAGTAATGGTCGCGCCGTCCGGTCAGCAGATGCTTGGGGTGAATCGGGCGCGGATGCTTGTGCAACCATTTGACCAGCTGCGGCGCCAGCCGTCCGGCTACTCCCCCGGACTGTCGTACCAGCCGCAGCCACCAACGGTCGATGACCAACGACCACAGACGCCGGCGGCTTTCGATCTGCACGCCTCGTGAACCGGCCCAACGACCGCTGTTGATCGCCCAACGGCGCCACGGCGCGAACCAGGCCCAACGCCAACCGGCGCGCATACGCCAGACAGTCCACCAGTCGAATAAGGTTCCGCCGAGCAGATCCCACGCCAAGGCGGTCGCGCGATAGCGCGGGCTGCCCGGATCGATCGTTTCCCGCGCCCATGCCTCAGCCGCGAAACGTCGCCGCAACTGCGCCACGGTTTCGTTGTGGCTGTGATACACCACGGCATCAGGCGTATAGACAATCGCCCGGCCACGACCTAGGCGCTGTCGCGCCCACAGCACGTCTTCGGAAAACGGCAGGGTTTCGTCATAAGGATCCTCCTGCCACGCCACACGGCGGACAGCGCTGTTGGCGTTGCTGAAACCGGGTTCGCTGCCGTCGGTTAAATAGCGGCCGCCCATACGGAAACGGCGGCGCAAACCGCGCCGGTCGAATGGGTTGCAGTCGGCGTGGGGCAGAGTCCGTCCCACAACCGCATCCACACGCTCGTCAGCGAACGGCCGAATCAGATTGCGGAGCCAGTGACGATCCAACGGCATTGCGTGGGCCGACAGGCTCGCGACGATCGGCGCCGTGGCGGCCGCAAAACCCATGTTTAGCGCGCGGCCATAGCTGAACTCAGCATGAGGAATCTCAATCAGCCGGACCGGAAACGACCGCGCGATGGCCAGCGTATCGTCGGTGCTGCCGGAGTCGACAATAATAATTTCCGGAGTGACATCGCGCTGCGCGCACACGGCCTCAAGGGTGCGACGCAGGTGAGCTCCCTCGTTGTAAGTGCGAACAACGACCGAAACCGGCAGCGCGACACTCACTCAGTTCTCCAAACGGCGAAGGGAAACAGAGGCGAAATCGACCTGTCCGGTACCCGACGCCGTCCCTGCCCGCCGTAAGCGAATGGACAACAAATGCAAATTCGGCGGCACCATCAGGTCTGTGCTCACCGTCACCCATTGCCCGTTGCTAACCGGAATTCCGTTACTTCGTTCGGTCGTCGCAGCTTGGCATAAGGCTACTGCGGCAAAGAACTCGGCGGCGTAGGGGTGCACCGCCTCGACGCCCAACCGATCTTCCGGCGCGAAGCCCTGCACGCGCACGCGAGCACTCAGACGATAACGTCGCCCCGGCTCGACGGGCACCTGTTGTGTCACGTGGTACCAGTTGTCGACTCCTCGATTGAAGAGAATGGAAACAAAGCGTTCCACTCCGGCGGCGCGCCGTTCCACGGTTACGCCCGCCAAAGGCGCAACGACCCATGGATGCAACAATCGCGATTCGTCTTCGCCAAAATCGCCGTCGAGCACCGCCTCGCCATCCGACGCCCAAAGGGGTGTGGTTTTCGCCAACCGCAAGGCCTCTGTCCATGTCCGCTGCGCGTCGGCAAAGCGCCAGGCGTCGAACTGCCAACGGGCCAGACGGCGCAAAGCCGCCGGCGTATGCGGAATGGCCTCCGCCAATAATCTTTCGCCGTCGACCATCAGCGTCAGCCGCTCAGCGATTTCTTCTAAGCCATCGAGTTGGCGCTGCAACGAGTGTTGGTACCACGCCACCGCCGACCTCGTATCACCGTGGTCGAGAGCCAGTCCGCCAGCGGTCCGCCAAAGGCCCGGCTCCTCCGGATCGTAGAACAGCGCGGCCTGCATTTCGGCGCGAAGTTCGCGGTCCCAACGCTGGCGGTCGGCCCCGTCGCGCGCGACAACCGCGGCCACGCGCCAAACACGGGCGCCCGGCACCAGAGCGTTCGCTCTCACCGCCGCTTCATACGACCGAATAGCTCCGGTCAACAACAGGATACGGCTTTCGGTATTCGCCGGCATCCTGAAACGGGCGGCCAAATCCCGCAACAATGACGGCGGCAGTACAATACCGGTGACAGCCAACCGATGCAGATCACGGCCATACTGGGAATGCAGATCGGCGTCACCCGGGGTCCAGAACAGCGCCGCGGCCAGGGCGGGCAGTTCGGCCACCAACGCGTCGTCGGTAAGATGACTGCCGGCCGGCACCATCCGCCGAGTTTCGACTACCTGGCGGATTTCGACCGCGGCCATGAACACGGCCAGCGATTTGACGACGAGCACGACCGCGAGCAGGCCGACGATCACCGCCATAGCCAATCCCCGTCGGCTCATCGCGTCAACCTTCGGTGCGACACGAGGTAGACCACGCCCATCATGGCAAACAACGGAAGTCGCACCCCTGGGATCTGCAGCGGGAAGTCGAAGAGGCTGTGGAACAAGACCGCGGCCACGCCAGTAAAAGCGCCGACGCTGATCAGGCGGGCGAATTGACTATGTCGCCCGGCCAGCGCCCGCAAGGAAACGAACAACAACCAGAACACACCGCCGAACAAGCCCAGGAAACCGATGGCGCCGGTCGTGGCCAAAGTCTCCAAGGGATCGGAATGGGCATGGTTGTAGCGGACCAACACGCCGGTGTTGGGTGTGACGCGAAACTGATCCTCAAAGGTCCCGGCACCGGAACCCAAGAGCGGACTGCGGGCAATGATGCGCGCGGTCGCCAACCAGGCCGCCGGTCGCGAGTCCGCCGCAGCCGCTTCCTGCGGCAACTGCGCAAACCGCTCGGTCAACGGTTGGCGACTGATCCACCAGCCCAGCGCCAGCGTGCCGACGATCAACGCGGCGGTAAGCGCCAGGAATGTACGGCGCCGCTGCGGCCCCGCCAACCACAATCCGACCGGCAAGGCGGCCAATACCACGCTCCCCGCCCCACCACGGCTGCGCGAGAGGAGAATTCCCAACAGGCAGAAGATGCCGGCACAGACAATCAATACCAGTCTTTCCACCCCGCCTGGCTGCCTCACGTTGGCGGTCAACTTGGCGCGGCGGTACAAGCCCATACCAAGCGCGGCGCCGAAACCCAGCGCCATGAATGCCGCAAAGTGATTGCGATTCACAAACGAGCCGGTCACCGAACCCTGGTACGCGCGTTTGGGCACGCCCCAGACTGTGTCACTGCCGCCCATCGTTTCCAGAATGCCGTACGCTGCCACCAATACGGCCATCAGCATTAGACCGCCGACCAGACGTCGCACTTTCGCGCGAGTGTCGTAGGTCAGCGTGATGGCCGCAAATACGGCGAACGCCGGTAGCCACCCGATCAGTGCGCGCAAGGTAGCTTCCGGGTAGGGGGTCAGTCGCGCCCAGGCGCCGGTAGCCGGCCAACCGGCCAGCAGGCGCACCAATACCGCCGGCAAGGGCACCAGTTGCGCCAAGTGGACCAGCACGAACAATCCCCAACACGCGAGTACCAACCACGGTTCGGGATACGGGAGTTTACGCCGGGTCACCGGCCGTGCGGGCCCGTGGCGCCAGCGTTGAAGAAAGACCAGCGCTAGCAACACCACGCCGCCGGCGCCGGCCAGACCGCGCGCCAACGCATTGGCTCCACCGAAGTACAATACGGGAAACGCAATCAGCAGTAAGGTCAGGGTTTCAATGACGACGGGCAGCGTTCGTTCCCGGCCGTCCTCGCTCATGACACATCAGCCCTCGCCTTTCATCCAACGCACCGTTGCAGCCAATCCTTCTTCCAGGCCGACGGTCGGTTCAAACCCCAACAAGCGCTTGGCGGCCTCGTTCGCCGCCACGCTGTACCGCACGTCGCCGGGGCGTGGATTGGCGAACACCGGTTTGAGCTTCTTTTTGAAATTCGGCGCCAGGGCCGCAAGCAGATCGAGCAGGCTCGTTTGCCGCCCGCTGGCGATGTTGATCACACAACCGGCCGGATTGGGAACCGATAGCGCCGCGACGTTAGCCCGCGCCACGTCTTCCACAAAAACAAAATCGCGCGTCTGCAGTCCGTCGCCAAACACCGTCGGCCGGCGGCCTTCGCGCAACGCGCTGACAAAGAGTGGGATCACCGCCGCGTACGGGCTAGCTGGATCCTGCCGCGGCCCATAGACGTTGAAGTAGCGCAAAGCAATCGTGTCGATTCCGTAGAGGTGATGATACAGACGAAGATACTGCTCGCCGACCAGCTTGTGCAGGGCGTACGGGCTTTGCGGTTGCGGCGGCAGGTCTTCGCTTTTGGGCAACGTCGGATCGTCGCCGTAGACCGCCGCGCTCGAGGCGAAGACAAAACGCTGCACGCCCAGGCGGCGCGCCAGGTCAAGTAGCCGCACCGTTCCTTCGATGTTAATCTGGTGACTGCCGAGCGGATCAGCCACCGAACCGGGCACGCTGATCATCGCCGCGTGGTGGCACACCGCTTCGACTCCCCGCAAAGCGGCAGCCAGGGCATCGTCATCGCGCAGATCGCCCTCAACAAATTCGATATCCAGGCCGTTGAGGTTTTCCCGCCGTCCGGTGGACAGGTTGTCGAGCACGCGAACCTGTTTGCCCTGGGCCAACAGGGCCCGCACGATATGCGAGCCGATGAAACCCGCGCCGCCGGTCACCAGAATCATGACCGCCTACCCTCCGTGATGGTGGTGAGAATGGCTGGAACTGCTGCGCCGCCGTTTGACGCGTTTGCGGATCACCTGACCGTCACCCTCGCCGCCTTCCGAGTCGCGCGAACGGTAGTGGTAATAGTAGTAGTAGTAGCGATAGCCCGCGCCGCGGATATTGAAGTCATTGAGCACGGTACCCAGGATGTGGCCGCCGACATCGTCGAGTTGCCGGGCGGCTTTACTGAGGATCTCGCGTGTAGTCTTGCCGGCCTTGGCGATCAGCACCACTCCGTCCACGGTCTTGGACATGACCACCGCATCGGTTACCGCCACCACCGGCGGAGAGTCGTACAAAATTAGATCGTATCGGCTGGCCAGGTCCTCGCCGAGGTCATGCATGCGGGTGGTGCCGAGCAATTCCGACGGATTGGGCGGAATCGGACCGCACGGGATGAGATCGACGTTCGGCACTTCGGTGTGGAGAATCACGTCTTCGGGTTTGGCGGTGCCCATGATCAGATCGGTCAGCCCGCGCTCGCGCGAAACGTCGAAGGCACGGTGCAATCGCGGACGGCGCAGGTCGGAGTCGACCAACAGTACGCGCTTGCCGCCCTGCGCGAAGATCACGCCGAGGTTGATCACCGCGGTGGACTTGCCTTCTTGCGGACCGGCCGAGGTCACCAACAGTCGGCGCAGTTGCTTGCCCGCGGTCGAGAAGATAATGTTGGTGCGGATTGACCGCACACTCTCGGTGATGGAGCTTTTCGGATAACGGAAGGTGAACAGCTCGTCCGGCTTGCTCTCTTCGTCGGAAGAGAAACTCGGAATGATGCCCAGAAAAGGCGCGTGGACGGTCTGCTCGAGATCTTCACTGCTCTTGACGGTGGTGTCCAGGTACTCCAAGAAAAACGCGAGCCCGATACCGCCCAGCAGGCCCAGCAACGCCCCCAACATCACGTTCATTCGCTTGCGGGGTTTGATCGGGTCTTTGGGCGTGAGTGCCGATTCGATGATGCTGACGTTGTTGGCCGGCAGCGACGTGGTAATTTCGGTTTCCTTGCGGCGTTTCTGCAATTCGTCGAACAGCACACTGGTCGACTCGGCCTCGCGTTTCTTCGCCCGGTAGTCGATCTCCAGCGCCGACAGCCGCAACGCGTCCTGTTTTGCCTGTTCGAGCTCGGCCGCTAGTTGGCGCTCGCGTTCGAGATCCTGGCGATAGGACGCCGTCAAGCCGCCGATGATCACGTTGACTTCGTCGTTGACCCGCGCCGTCACCGCATCGATCTGATTCTGCAGCTTTTTCATGTCCGGATGCGCCGGCGTGTACTTCTTGGCCAGCTTGCTCTTTTCTTCCTGCAGGACAATCAGCTTCTCTTTCAGATCGGCGATAAGTTGGTTGGCGATGACCTCGGGAATGGAAAACGCTTCGCCCGACGCCTTGAGCTGCTTGGCGTTCTCAGCCGCAACCTGGCTGTTGATGCGGTTGCGCTGCGCCTGGGTCAGCGCGTCGGAAAGCTGCTGCACCCGTTGCGCGGTGATGTTCTGCCGTTCTTCGAAACTGGTGATGTTGTGCGCCTGCAGAAAATCCTGCAGCGCCTGTTCAGACTGGCGCACGTTGCCAGCCAGGTTTTCCTGCTCGCGGCCCAGCCATTTTAGGGCGTCGCGCGAGGCTCCGACCTTACGCTCCAGGTTCTGCCGGCGATAAACCTCGGCCAGCATGTTGGCAATTTTGGCGGCCAATACGGGGTCGGAGTTGTCGATGCTGATCGCGACGAGCTGGCTGCTCTTGATCGGATTGATCTCGATCATGTTGGTCAGCGTCTGCTCGGGACTGGGCGAGCCCGCAAACGGCGGCTGCTGGCTCAGCTTGAGCTTCTCGATCACTTCGGCCGCCACCGGCCGGCTACGGATAATGCGAAACTGTGTTTCGTAGAATTCCTTGGCTGCCCAGTAGTTCTGCAGGCCGAGGGCGACGACTTCCTTGAAGCCGACGATGTTGGGCGTTTCGGTTTCGATGCGCACCACCGCTGTCGCGCGGTAGACCGGCGTCTGCAACAGCGTGGCGATCGTGATCAGGACCGAAACCACCAGAAAGAACGTCGCTACCGTCCAGCGCCGCTTGAGCAGGATTTTGCCGAGTTCGCCCAGATCGAAAGGTGATTTGGCGCTGCTGGTGGACACGGTGTTAGATTCCCTCGCCTAGAAAATGCGTCGTTTGACGACGATCACATCGTTGGGTTCGAGCAACAAATCCTGCGAACGGTCGCGCAGCAACTTGGCGTAGTCGAGCTTGAAACGCTTTTCTTCACCACCGGAGCGACGAGTCACTTCGATGCCGTCAGCGGCCATCTGCGTCGGTCCGCCGGCTAGCGAAATGGCCTGGATCACCGTCAAGCCGTCAGTATAGGGCACACCACCCTGGCGCTGCACTTCGCCCAGTACGTAGACCTGTTTGGCTTTCGGCACATAGACCACGTCACCCGGCCGCAGCACTACGTTCTGAGACGTGTCGCCCTCGTCCAGCAACCGCTGGCCATCGATCGCAATCGGCGGCGCCGAAGCCGCGCCGGCCTGCTGCAAGCGGTCGGGGTCGTCGGCGTCTCCGGTTTGTTCCATCGCCTGGGCGACACCGGCCGGGTTGCCGCCACCGCGCAAGAGCAGAATCTTTTTCGAACCGTCGGGCGCGATGCCGCCGGCGAGTGAGATAATCTCAAGCACGGTCGTCCGGCCGGTCAACGCGAAAGCGCCGGGCTTGTTGACGGCACCCAATACGAAAACCATCTGGGCCCGATGTTCTTTGATGGTGATGGTGACCTGCGGTTCCACCAGGAACTGGCCGAGCGCCTGTTCCAGAACGCCTTCCGCTTCCTGCACGGTGTGGTCGCCGACCTTGATCGAGCGAACCAGCGGGAAGCTGATCGAACCGTCGCCTTGCACGGTGACCACGCGTTCCAATCCAGGCTCGTCATAGACCGAGATAGCCAGCACGTCACCCTGGCCGATCACGTAATCGTTGTCCGCAGCCGCCACCCACGCGGCCGCCGCCAGAACCAGCAGCAGAAGAAACTTGGCCGTTTTCGCGGTCATGTCAGAATTGGGCCTGTATGTGCACGATTCCGATGTTGCGCGTGGTCGTGTTGCGTTCGCTATCGTCGTCAAACAGCAACCGTTCATAGCGGTAGCCGCCGCCGACGAACAACCAGTGAACGAATTGATAGGTCAGGTCGAGGTCGCCCTGGAATAAGTCTTCCTGTCGGGCGAACGGATCGGAAAAGTCACTGTTGACGTAAGCGCCGGACAGGCGAGCCGCCAGGCGCGACCAGAACATTTGCGTCAGATTCAATCGGCCTTCATGGCTGATCGCGAAGTTGGTGTCAGCCGCCGGACGGGCAAAATGACTGTAGGCCAGGCTGAGCTGAGTCTGGGTCGGGAACATGAAGGCGATCTCGCCGTCGGCCAACCAGGTCGCTAGGTTGTTGCCGTTGGCGTAGTCCGACTGAGCCCAGCCGCCTTTGAGCGTGAGGTACATCACGCTGGTGATCTGGCCCTGCAGACCGCCTTTGGCCCACCAACCCACCGAATCGTAGCTTTCCAGGTTGGTGTATCCGTACGCCCCGTACCCGCCTTCGGCCACCACCGCCGTGCGGGGGAAGAACTTCATCCGCAATTGTCCGTCGGCCAGATGCCCCATGCGGTCGTAGTCTTCGAAGTTCTTGTATTTGTCGATCACGTTGTGGTACCGGGCTAGGAAGTAGATGTTGTCTTCCGGCCCATGACGGTAGCCCAACCAACCGATCGCCTCGTTGTGGTCCTGGTCGCCGCGTAGGTAGTCGACGTACTGGGTCGAAGACTCGAAAGTCTGGATGATCATATAGGTATCGGACGCGCCGATCATCAAACCAAACGGAGCCTTGTAGTCAATCAACCCGGTGACGGTGTGGTTGTTGCCGTTGAGCAGGTCGTGCTGGTCGTTCGGGTCATCGTAGCCGAGGTACGTATCGTTGTAGTACCGGTAGCCGGCCATCATGCGGAACGTAGGCCAGTCGAGATTGAAGGTCACTGACGGAACGGTGTTGATCACGAAGTCCGCTTCAATTCCCTGCGGAATGGAACGGTCGTTTTCGGGCACGTAGTTGTCGGGCACGAAGAAAATGTTGTCTTCGTAACGAAGGGCCGAGTAGATCGCCGGGTGCATCGAAAACGCGCCGAAGCGGATGCCGTCGGTGGTCGGGAAGCCCGCGCCGATACCCATGCCTTGCGCGACAACTGGCGTCGCGCCTAACACCAGCAGCCCACACAAAACAAATAGGGATACACTATAACGAATGAAACTCTTCATTCATCTCCTCAAACCTTCATCCCACCTTCCGGCCAGAAAAAGACGGCCGTGGAAAAAGACACCCGACTACTCCTCCTCACTCACCGGACCTGGAGTGAATTCGTTAGGCAATGGTTCCTGGCCCGGTTCGGGAGTGGACCCCTGGGTCGGATCGCCCGGCAGCTGGTGATCTGGATCACCGAGCCATTCCTCGATGGTCTCCACGAAGCCGCCGCTCTCATTGATGCTGTGGAAGCAATCATCCACCATTTGCAGGAGCTGGAGCGCCGTACGGCGAATCTGATCTTGTCGCGTGAACAATTTGCGAGCTTCCAACACACGCTGCTGCAAGGCGTACGAGCGAATCTTCTCGTTCAAACCGGAAGACTCAGTGATCAGTTTGTTCAAACTGTCCAACCGGTCCTCGATGCAATCGATCTTGCGCGTGTTCTGTTCCTGGCGCGCCTGGTCCAACGCCGTCGACAGCTTCTGGGCCATGGCCTTCATCCACTCCAGGGTCACGCGCGACTGTTCCACCATGCTGGCCTGGTCGGCGCGATCCTGCGCGACCGCTACGGTCAGCACCACCGCCCCGATCAGTAGCGCCACCAACACGCCAACTACCTTCTTCATCACTGCCTCCTTCGACCTGCGTCCTCAATCCACAGGGGTGAAGACGAAGGTCTGGGACACGGTCGCCGTGCCCTCTTCGGGCGGCGGGAAGCGCCACCGGGCCACGCGCCGACATACGCAATCCGCCACCAAGCTGTTACCGGTGGTATTACTGGTTACCGAACAGCCTGCGACATCCCCGGAACTACCGATCGTGAACGAAATGCGCACCGTGCCCTGCAAGGTCGGGCTCAATTTCAACTGCATTTCATAGCATTGACGGATCGCGCCAATGCGGCTGCGGATAGCGGCGCGCACACCTGCGGCGTCGATCTTGCCGCCGATACCACCCGTCGAAGCCGCCATGTTGGCCCGTACTTTCTGCTCGCTACGGTTGCCGGTGCCGGCCGTACCACCGCTACCGACCGAACCGATATCACCGATGCCGGCGCCTCCACCACCACCCGGACCGCCACCGGTGCCGCCGCGCGTGCCGCCCGAATCGCCGGCCTGACCGACGCGCACGCCGCCAATGCCGGCCAGCGCCTGGTCAATGCTGCCCAAACCGTCGGACAACAGGTCGCCGACGGAACCGCCAGCCCCTTCGCGCGTCAGCAAAGCCAGGACGCCTCGGTTTTCCACGCCCTGGTTGCCGCCGCCAGCTCTTTTCCCGCCACCACCGCCACCACCCCGGCCGGCTTCGGCCTTTTCCGGTGTGGCTTCCTCCGGCACCTCGATGACGTCGTTGGTGATCTCTTGCACAAAACGATCGAGCACGACCGGCTGATCTTCAACCGGCGGCCGTGACTTGATGAACAACAGCGCGCCCGTGTGCAAGAACGCGGAAACGGCTAATAGGATGATGAAGGCGTAGTCAATGCTCTTCAGGACGTTCGATTTCAGTTCTTTCGGCAACTTGGCTGCCGCGGGCGGCAACGGAGGCGGGACGAGCTGGAACAGCAACGTTGTCCGTCCGATGTTGATCTTGCCCTTGGCGCGAGGTTCGAGGTCGAACTCCCAACCACGAGCGGTTTTCTTGGCTTTACCGCCCGGACGCATCAATTCGGCCAGTTCGTACGTACGGTCGCCGATCAGCAATCTGCCTTTCATGTTGTCCCACATGACCAGGCGGTAGCCCTGACCGGTGAATTCGAGAAGCTGGTGACGTTTCGGGGCGCTGGGTTCCGAAACCGCGAACGTGTTGTTGGCATCGAGTCCGACCGTGACCCCTTTTCGACCTTCGAGCACGGTATCCTCGACCAGGACTCCATCCTGGACCAAGCCCACTTTGAGAACCTTGTCGATCTCTTTCGCAGGCATAGCTATGGTTCTCCTTCTCAAGCCGGACTAGCCGGAGTATACGCCCAACCAGAATCCTTGTAAGCCACGGACTTCCCGGCCCCGAAACAGTCCTTCCCCACCGTGCTTCGGATCGCACGCGCCGGGTCTGGTCGCCGGAAACCGTCTAGCTTTCAACACATTCCTTCCTGCCTCGCCCTCACTCTACCGGAGTGAAAACGAAGGTTTGCGAAATTTCAGCCGTATTCTCGCCGGCCGGCGGAAAACGCCAGCCCCGGATCCGCTGACACACGCATTCCGCCACTGCGGCATTGCCGGTGGTGTTGCTGAGCACCGAAACGCTCACCACCTCGCCCGTCGCCGAGACGGCAATTGCGATGCGCAACGTACCCTTGATCGTCGAATCCAGCTTCAACTGGATCTCATAGCAGTTGCGAATGGCGCCGAGCCGGCTGCGGATCACGCGGCTCACGCCGTTCTGGTCGATCATGCCGGCCACCGCCGGCGCACCGGAAGTGACCTGCGACCGCACTTTCCTTTCGGTGGCATCGCCGGTGCCCACGGTGCCTTCGGAACCCAACGAGCCGATATCGCCGATGGGCCGGCCGTCATTTTGGCCGTCGCCGGGGCCGCGGTCGCCGCGGGGCAATCCGCCCTGTTCGCCGCTACGTGCGACACGTACGCCGCCGATGCTGCGCAGGATGTCATCGAGCTGCTCGTTCAGGCCGGTGCTGGTCAGTTCGCCGACCATGCCATTCGGACCGTTGGTCGTCAGCATTTGGAGCAGGCCGGGCTTGTTGCTGGTGCCGGCCGGCGCGCCGCGTACCGTCTGGTTGTTGTCCGACATATTCTGCAACCCGCCGGGGCCCTTCGGCGTCGGCGTCGCGGGGGGCGGCGTCACTTCTGGCGGAATCGGCCCGTCCGGCGGATTGAATACCGGCGGCTGAACAATCCACACCGGGCCGTCGTCGGTCGTCTGGCCATTGATGTACAACAGCGCGCCGGTGTGGAACATGGCCGACATCAAGATGATCGCGATAAAGACATAGTCGGCGCGTTTGAGCAAGTTCGCTTTCAGTTCTTTCGGCAGCTTCCGGCCAGTCGTCGGGGGCGGAGGAGGCGGTACGAACTGGAACAAGAGGGTGGACCGGCCGATCGTGATCGAGCCCTTGGCCCGCGGTTCGAGGTCAAGCTCGTAACCCCGGGCGGTGCGGCGCGTGCGGCCATCCGACCGGCACAGCTCCGACAGCTCCTCGGTACGGTCACCGATCAACAAACGACCCTGCATGTTTTCCCACATGACCAAGCGATAACCCTGGCTGGTCGGCTCGAACAACCGGTGCCGCGACGGTGCCTGAAGCTCCGCCAGGGCAAACGCGTTGCTGGATTCCTGACCGACGGTTACGCTGTCGTGCGATTCAAACAGCGTTTCCCGCGTCAGTTGCCCGTCTTGTACCAGCCCTACTTTCAGCACTCTCTTCGTCACTCCTTGCGCGCACATTGCTCGGCTCTCTTTCTGGCCTGCCTAGCTCACGTCGCTGGCGCTTCGGCCGATATTCGCGCCCGGCTTTCGCCGGGTTCGCCGACCGGCCTGTCTTCGTCGGTCGGTCACCTCCTTGCCGCTGCCTAGAACGGCGCTGTTTCGATCGAACGTTCGATCAACGGAATAAAGCTCCGTCGTTTTGCCTGCAAACCGAACTCCATCGACGCACGTTGCAAGATGTAGAAGGCGTTCGGTTTCTGGATCTTGCCTTCGACAATGATCGTCTCGATTTCACCCGTTTCCTGCGCGGCCACGATGGTGTGCAGCGCCAGGAGCAGCAACGCGGCGATCAGCGACATGACGACGATCTTCTTCATCACCATGCTCCTTATTGGTCCTCCGGAATGACTTCCGGAGTGCCCTCATCCTCCGCCGGCGGCGTTTCCGGACGCTGCGGAGTGGCCCGCGGGGGCGGCGGGTTCTGAATGAACTTGATCCAATCGGGCACCCGCTTGTTGCCGTCGGGGGCATTGCCCTCGAGACGCAAATAGCGGGCATACTGGACCAGCGCTCCGTTCTTGTCTTTGCGCACTTCTTCCAGGAAAATGCCGTAGTTCAGGGCCGCCGCGCCCAATTGCGGATCGAGCTCGATGGCTTTCTTGTAAGCCGCCTCGGCCGCATCGGCGTTGTTCTGTACCCGCCGCGCGACACCCAGGTTGGACCAGGCCGCCGCGTTGCCGGGCGCCAGTTCGACAGCTCGCTCCAGATTGATCAGCGCGCGGTCAAATTTGCGCAACACGATTTCCAGGGCGCCGCCATTGACCAGCGCCACGATGTTGTTCGGATCGATCTGCAGCGCCTTGTCGAACTCTTTCTTGGCCAGTGCCAGTTCGCCCATCTTGTAGAGCATATAACCGTAATTGGCGTGCAAGTCGGCGTTCTTGGCGTCGATGTCGGCCGCATTGCGGAAGATGCGTTCGGCCAGCCGCGGTTTGCCGCGGTAGTAGTAAATCAACGCCATATTGATGTGCGCGTTGATGTACTTGTAGTTGGTCAACAGCACCTTCTTCAGAATGCGCTCGGCTTCGTCATAGCGGCTCATGCGCAAGTAGACGGCGGCCAGGTTGTTCTGTGCGTCCAGATCGTCGGGGTTGCGGTTGGCCGCGCCCATGAACTGCGACAGCGCGGAGTTCAAGTCGTTGTTGGCCAGGTAGCCGACACCGGCCGCGGTCTGCGCCTGCGGATCGTCGCCGCGCAGACTGATCGCCATACGCAGATCGGCCGCAGCTTCGGCGGCGCGGCCCAGGCGCATCAGGGCGATGCCGTGGTTGTAGTAGTTGTCCGCGCTACGGTTATCGGCCTTGACCGCCAATGCAAACTGCTGCTCGGCGCGCGCCCAGTCGTTATTGTTGGCGGCGTCGATACCCTCCTGCGTGTAGCGTCGCGCCGCATCCGGCCCGTAGCTCGGCACGGCCGGGGTCGGCGTTGTGCCCGTCACCTGCGGCACGGGCGTCGGCATGGGAGTCGCGGCGGTGGTGCCGCCGGTCGTGCCGCAGGCGGACACGACGACCACCAAGATCGTCAACGCCAACAGCAGACCCAGTTGCTTCTTCATCGTCCCGCCCCCCATCCGAACAGTTGCCGCCAGAGCGTGCCTCCGGCCGGCGGCGTAGTACCTGCCGGTGCCGGCGCACCGGGCTCGGGCGCCATGGGCGACGGCGGCAGAGGCGGCGGCGCGGTGTACCCGCGCACCGCCGGAATGGTCGTCGCCGGGAGGATGGTCACGGCGATCGCCTCGAACTTCGGCTCGACGGTGTCTTGCTCGATCTTGAGGATGGCCTGATAGCTCTTGACCACCCATTCGTTGATCATGCGCTGCTCGATGCCCTTGTTGAGGCACCGTTTGAACCATTCCAACGCCGCGTTTTTGAACGGGATTACCGCTTCTTCGAGTTTAAACAAATACTCATCGGCCATTTCCGGCGGCAAATCGTTCGGCGCCGGAGCGGTCAAGGCCGAATCGGCAAATTCGTTGAGTGTTGCGCCGACCATGTACAACGCGGCAGTGGCCCAGGTGTAGTTGTTGAAGGTGATGATTTCCTCGAACGCGGCCTTGAGCTGTTTGGCCAGTTCGCCCTTCTGCTTGAAGACCGGAGCATCGCGCCGCGAATTGCCGGTATAGGTGATGCGCTTGTAAGCCTGGAAGTTGTGGTCGGCGATGCGGAACGCCGACTCGGCGGCGTACTGCGAATCGACCTCGGGGGACCGCACCCGCAAGTAGATCGCCTTGGCCTGCAGGTAGCGTTTCTCGGCCTCGGGCCAATTGCCGCGGCCTTCCATGATCCGGCCCCAACGGTAGTAGGCCTCGATCATGCGGTTCGCGTCGTCGTTGCCGCGTTTGCCGTAGGCGTCGTACGCGTTGGTCGCCGCGTCCAGGCTGCCCATGCGTTCGTAGATGATCGCGATGCGGAAGGCGAATTCAGACGCTTCGTTCGCGGTCGGGTAGCGGTTCAAGAATTCCTGGAACACGGCCACCGCCTCGCCGCCGCGGCCGGAGTCTTCCAGCAGCTCGCCGGCGTTGAGCAACGCGTTGCCGCCGTTCTGGTCGGTGGGAAACAACCGGGCATACAACCGGTAGGCTTCGATGGCCCGGTCGAACTCGATCAGCACCTGCCAGTTGTAGGCCGCGTGCCACAGCGCCTTGGCCGCCAATTCGTTCTTTGGATACTTCTGCGCCATGCGCACGTACATGTCGTTGGCGCGCACCATATCATTCAGGTGGTTTTCGTAGGCGACGGCCACATTGTACAACGCCGTACCGGCGTTGGGGTTATCCGGGTTGCGGTCGACGGCGCTGACGTATTCCTGAATCGCCCGCTGCACCAGATCGCGGTTGGCGGGCGTGGTTTCGGTCGCCTGCTTCATCAACTGCTCGGCGATCTTGAATGAGGCGCCCGCGCTGACCTGTTCGATCTGGCTTCGGTCGATGGCGCCGGAGCCCGGCAGCCCGGCAATCCACTCGCGCAAGCCGACCCAGTCTTCGGTCTGGCGGTAGGTTTCCTGGCCGTAGAACGCGGCCAACTTCACCACGGCGTTGTTCGGGTACTGCGCGAGCAGCTGCTTGAAGTACTTGCGGCTGTTCGGGAAATCTCCATGGAGATAGTAGATTTCGCCGACCTTGTACAACAACGTTGGGCTGTCGTCCGCCTGCGGCAAGTATTGAACGTGCAACAGCAAAGCCTCGACCCACTTCCGAACGGTCGGGCTCATTTCGACCGGCTTGATGGTCACTTTCTTTTGCTGGCCGCCGCCCTGCGCGGTCTGCGGCGCTTCCTCCAGCGCTTCGCGGTTGGGCAGGCCACCCTGCTGCTCGACCAGCATTTCGAACGACTTGGCGTTCTTGAACAACGCGTCGGCCCAGTAGGTCTCGTCTTTTTTCATATCGATGACCTTCCGGTACCACATCGCCGCCGGTTCATATTGCTTGGTCGTGTAGTAGCATTCCGCGAGGTTGAACGCCGTCTGGTAGGCATTGTCCGCGTTCGGGTAGCGTTCCAGGTATTGCGAATAGACGGCAATGGCCCGTTTGTACAGCTCGTTGCGCTCTGCCTCCGACGTGGCCTTCTGGCCCATCTCGTGGTAGTACGTGCCGGCGGCAAAGATGGAGTTCTGCACCAGGTTAATCGCCTCTTCCACGTCGGCGGAACGGCCGCTGTTGGCCCTCATCCACGGACTGTCGGGGCCGAGATCGCGGGCCAGGCGCATATACGTCTCAACCTGCATCTCGTAGTTGGTTTCCTTCTCATACGTCGTCGCCACCGCCCGGTACACGCCCGGAAGGTCCGGCGCCAGCGGGTAATCGTGGATGTAGGCTTCGTAGGCTTCGCGTGCGGCCTCGTACTTGGTCTGGTCATCATAGACCTGCGCGATCTTGAGCAGCACCTCGCGGCCGATTTCCCGGTCGCCGAACTGCTGGACGAACGCGATGCCTTCGCGCGCGCTGCCCTGTTCGCCGGCCGATTCGGTGAAGCTGATGGCGATGTAGTTGACCGAGTCTTGCCGCAAGTCCTGGCCAGTGCGGCCGCCGCGGCGCGACGGGTGATCGCGGTAGTAGGTGAGCACGTCGGTGAAGTACTTGACCGCCTGATCGTACTCGTTCATCAGGTAGTAGCTCCACCCAATCTTGTAGAGCGCCTTGTCATAGAATTTCGAACCGCGGAACTGTAACACCTTGTTGTACAGCTCGATCGCGCGTTCGTACTCAGCCTTGCTCCGGTCGAGACTTTCGGCCTGGGCGCGGTCGAAGTGGATTTCGCCCTGGCGCACATAGGCTTCCGGCACCATGGCCGAATCGGGAGTTTCGGTGATGATGCGTTCGTAGATCGTCAGCGCGCGGTCGTTGTCATCCATTTCCTGCAGGCAGTAGGCCAGCAGGTAAAGCACGTCGTCTTTCTTCTCGTAGTTGGGGAACTGCTTGAGCAGCTTGTCCAGGATGGTGACCGTCGGCGTATAGTCGTGTTTGGGTTCCTGCACGTTCGCTTCGGTATTGCCCTGCCGGTAGAGCTGGTCGCTCGCCTGCTCGTAGCTGTCCCACGCATTCAGATAGTTGGCATGCGATTCCTCGAAATAGAGGTAAGCCAGCCGCCACAGGACGTCGGGCGCTACGCGGCTGTTCGGGTCGCGGGCCAAAATCGCTTCATAACGCGCGATGGTTTCGCGACGCCGGCGGGTGGCCTCGTTTTCGAGCTGTTGGATGCGCGCACGATAACGGTCTTGGATCTGCCGCAGGGCTTCCGAGGAGGCGGTGTTGGTCAGCCGTTCGCGCTGCCGCTTCAGGACGGTCAATTGCTGCTTGCGCACCTTGATCTGATCGCGCAGCTTGCGTTTTTGCTCCATCTCCGAGGCGCTGATCAGCTTATCGGCCTGTTCATTGAGCTGTTTGATCTCGGCTTCGATTTGGGTGATCTGCGCTTCCACTTCCTGCAACGTGCTTGGTACGGCCGGCGGCGTCGCGGGAGCAGGAGTCGGAGTCGGCGCCGACGTCGGACTCGGCGTGGGCGTGGCCGTCTGCGCTTCCGCGAGGTTGTGACCCTGCCAGGCCAAAGCCATGGCCAAAGCCAGCAACGTCACCACCCAAAGGGCCGTGAACCGTTTGCCGGTTTTCATCGTGCGTTGCTCCTTGCCTGCCTGCTCAATCATCCCGATCCTGCGGCGCGGGCGGGGCCGGCTGGCCCTCTCCGCTCGGTGGCGCCGGTGGCTGCTGACCGGCCGGCGGCGTCCGCGGCGCGGCTGGCGGCTGGCTCGGTTGCTGGCCACCTTCACGCTGCATACGCTGGAAGCGCCGAATCTCTTCCTGCATGTCGCGCTGGATCTCGCGAATCTCGCGCGACGAACCGCGGGTCGCGCGCCACTGAACGTCGATGATGCCCAAATCGGCCCGGTCGACATAGTCGCGCAACCGCCGCTCAATCGCATCCATCTCCTGCGAAGCCCGCTGCGCGGTGCTGTCCGCCGCCCGCGCGTAGAGCGAATCGACCGACACGGCCAGACTGGCAATCGGCGAGCGCAGGACGTCGATCTCCTGCCGGAAATACGCCAACCGCTCGCGCTTCTTCGCTTCGATCCGGCCTTCCAGCTCGCCCAGGCGTCCCTGCAACGACGACAACAACTGGTCGTGGCCGTTGCACGCCGATTGAATCTGATTCCGCAGCGCTTCGTCGCCAACCTGCTCCGCGTCATTGCGCAACGCCGTTGACTCTACCTGCAGTCCGGCGATATCACTGCGCGCGGCCAGCATCTTACGGTGCGCCTCGCGCAGGAACGGATAGCCACCGGCCCCGGAGTTCAACTCGGCCAACTTCGCGTCGGCCTCGTCGAGCATACGCCGCATGAGCGTGATGTTTTCCCGCTCCTGCAAGACGCCGCGGTACATGGCGAACAACCGCTTCAACTGCGGTTCCTGGGTGAGCCAGTAGACGATCTCAGGCGACAGGCCGCGCGCACGGCCCGGATCGAGCTGGCCGCCGCTGGCCGCCCAGTCGGTGCCGACGGTCAGCACGTCAAGACGGTCGGACGGGCCGAGGTTGGCCTGTGCCGCGTGCATGTTCTGGTAGAAGCGGTCATACTTTTCGCGCACCTTGTTGAACCACGCTTCGGCGTTGGCAAAGTCCTCGACCTGTGTGTAGATGTTGCCGACCAGCAACTCCGCCTCGGGCATAATTGCGTGGTTCGGTGCGCCGGCGACCAGCTTGTTGAAACTGGTCAGCGCCTCTTCCTGCAGGCGGGAGAGGTTCTTGTCGATTTCGTCGAACAACCCGCGCACGGCGTCGAGTTCGCCCTGCAACTGGTCGGTCTGGGTCAGCATGTCGGCCAGGCTTTCCTGGTCGGGCTGGTCGGTGATGCTGTCGCGGAAATCGGAGAAGCCAAACAACAGGTCTTCGTAGTTGTTGCGCTCTTCATCCAACGCGCGCACCAAGAAGTCGTTGCGCGTGATGAACACCCACATCGATTCATACAGCGCGTCGGTATACTCCGGCGAATCGGGCGGCACGGTGTAGTAGCGCGCCATCGACTGCGGGAAGTCGTTGGTTTCGTAGTAGATCCGGCCCAGCGCCAGGTGCGTCAGGGCGAAGATCTTCGCGTGGTTGGCCGAATCGGGCGTCAGCGTCCGCTTAACCCGCTGCAGGCGGTTAATCGCCTCCGGGAAGTTCTTCTGCTTGACGAAAATGACCGCGGCGAAGTACTGCGCCGTCGGATAGTAGCTGCCGGATTCGGAAATCGAGTCGAACACCTCGAGGGCCTTGGCCGTCTCGCCGCGCAGGAAGAACGACTTGCCGATGATGTACCGGCCCAGGCTGCCGTCTTCCTCTTGCGGGAATTCGGCCAGGAAACGAGCGTAAAGCCGGTCGGCTTCGTCGTACTTGCGCTGCACGACCGCGATCTCGATTAGCCGCATCAGGCTGATGCCGAAGTACTCCGACTGCGGATCCTTCACGATCATCTGGTAATGCGTGCGCGCCTCGTCATAAGCCGCGATATTGAACAGCGAATCGGCCAGGTAGAACGTCGCTTCCTGATAGTTCGGCAACGACGCCGCTTGCGAATGGTGCACCAGCGGATAAAACACCTCGGCGGCGCCGCGGTAGTCGCGCAACATATAAAAGAACTCGCGGCCTTCCACGAAGCGGCGTTGCAGCATCAGGCGGTCGCGTTCGTCGATCTCGCGCGCGAAGTTGCTCTCCAGGTCGGCGACTCGCTGTTGCAGTTTGGCGACGGCGTCGTTGAGATTGGCCAGCCGTTTGGGCGCCTGCTTCGCCAGGTCGTTGTTCTGCGCGAAGGCGAAGCCCGCCGTCAGACAGAACCAAACAAATACCCAGATCCCGATGCGCCGCACGTTTTACTCCTGCACGAATTTGACCTTCAGGCGGTTGCGTAGACTGGTCAGGAAGCTGCCCTCGTCGTAGCTGACGACCTTCAGCGTCACCACGTCACCTTCGGTGACGGTGAACAGGTAGCGCGCCTTCACCTTGAACAGGTACTGGTTTAGGTAGCTGAAGATGCCGTAGCCGCGTCCGCGGAAGATCATGTCGACCACCAGCAGGTGCTCGCCGGGCAACAGGCCGCCTTCGTAGATCGGGAAGTTCTGCAGATTCTCGAGATTGCTTTCCGGGGTATTGACGCCGGAGTAGACTTCGAAGCCGTCCAGCGTGTAGGTCAGCGATTCCAGTTTGAACGCGCCGCCGACTTCGTGCGAATGCAGAATCGACAGGCTGATGATCGACACGCTGCCAAGCAACAACTGCTCGCGCAACTGCATCAGGCGCGACTTGGTTTTCATGATCCGTTCGCGCAGCGCGTTCAGTTCCTCTTCGAACTGCTTGAGCTGATCGGTTGACAAACGCTCGACTTGCACTTCGGTCCTCGCCTGCGCGGGTACGGAGGGTGCCGGAGTGGTTTCGGCTTCCGACTCGTTCGCGGCGGGCGTCGGCACCGCCGGGGCGGACGCAGCTCCCTCGGGCGGAGGCATTAGATCGTTACCGGCCGGAGCGGGCGCCGGGGTCGGTTCCGGAGCCGGAGTAGGCTCGGGAGCCGGGGTCGGCGTAGCTTCACCGGCCGGCGTTTCCTCGTCCGGATTCTGCGCGACCGCGGCCGGCCACGCCCCGGCAAACGCCGCCAGGGTATAGCCGCCGACCAACGCCATCAGCAGGATGGGCATCGCCCAACTCGGTTTGATTGCCCTGTTCATCAAGGTCCTCATCGAAAGCCTTTCCCTCCGCCAGTCGACCTGCGCCCGGCATGCATCGGTTGTCAAACCCCGGGCCATGACGTACGACCGACTACAGCCCCCCTTCCCCCGATGTTATTCAACAACGGCGGTTGGCGGTCTGCAGTCGGTACGACCATGCGGGTCGCGCCGGCGTTCCAAGCACACAAAGACCATAACACCACGAGCCCAGCCCTTGGACCCGCGGGCTAGATCCTCACACAAAGCCGACGTTCCCCGACCAGGAACTTTCAACCTAACGCGGGCGATTTCCGACACTTCACCCCCATAGGTCGAGGGCCATTGTAAGCGGATAGTCTTTGGCCTGTCAAGCAAAAGACCTGACAAGGGTTTTTGCCCCTGCCGAGACCTAAGTGCCTCCGAAAACAAACGAAAAACTCCGAATGTGGGAGCCACCAATGTTGGCAGATAAAGAATCCGGAAAGCGTCAAGACGTCGTTAGACCGCAGATGCCGGCGAAAGGCGCCAACGAGTGGCTACAATAGCAACCAGACCGCAACTGCCGCCGAAAAAGCGGTCACCAACAGCCCGACGTAGCCGGCGCCGCGCAGCAGGCGGGCGAACAACATTCTTTCCAAAAACAGCACGAGCGCGACTTGCAAGGCCAAAGCCAACGCCAAGACCATTGGCGATGAAACAGTTTCCATCGCGCGCAATAGCGACCACAGCACGCCGAAACGCAGCACGCCCAGTCCGGCGCCGAGTAGGATCTCTTTCCCGTCCGCTCGTTCGGTGCCGCGCGCCGACATGGCGCCCAGCGCCACCGCCGCCGTCCCGCCGGTCACCATCAGAAACAAGCCCGGGCCTTTGTTCAAGAAGACCTCGGCAAAAAATTGTAGCGCGAAAAATTGTAGCGCGACGACCAGGAACAAAAACGCGGTGGTTCCCGCAGCTCCCCGCCCAAGTTCGGCTCGCCGCCGCGGCGATCCGGACACAAGCAAAATCAAGCCCAATACCAAACCACCCAAGGCGGCCAACAGGGACGTTTCGAGCGCCACGCCGAACAACACCAGGCCGGCCAATGCCGGCAGGGTCCCGGCCGCGGCCAGCACGGTCGGCGATACCGCCAACTGTCCGGAACCAATCGTGCGCCAGGTGAGGTACTGCGCCAGCGCGAAGGTCACGCCGGCGGCGAGGCCGAGCAGCAACAGCGGGACATCGAACAGATTGAATTCGCCGGTGGCGGCGGCCCAGGCCGCGCCCAGACCGGCCATCACCAGGAAGCTCATCGCCCGTGCCGGCAGTGAAATCGCCGCTCCGGGATCGCCGCGGCGCGAAACAAGCGCCGCCACAACTGAGCACAACACGGAAACGACGATATACAGCATGTCCACTCTGGAGTTTGCGGTCTCGGCTTTGGCGCCTACGGTCGGCCCGCACGCCGGCCGTGCGCCATGACGATCGTTTGTCGTTACGGTATCGGCGTCGGCGTAATCAGTGGTGTCACATCGGGCAACGGCGGCAACGGCGTCGCCACGATGTCCGGCGTCGGTGCCGGCGTTGCGCTTCCCAAACTCAGACCGTTCTTCACGGCGCTCCAGATCTCTTTCGGATCGAGCATGGTCAACGCGATGAAGACGCCCATCAAGCTTTCGCCAGCGATCACGCCGCTGGCGATCGGAATGACATAGTCTTCGGACCACTTTTCGGCCTTCTTGGTCACCAGCCACACAATGAACGCGCCGACGAACATCGACAGCGAGTTCCAGAACGGAATGACGAACGCCAGGCCGATGCCCATCGAGCTCGGGTAGTACTTGCGGTACTTCGGCGGCACGTACTTGTCGAGGCACGCCAGAATGATACCCAGGAAGCCGCCCAGCGCGATGCTCCAGCGTTTGCTGGTGGACAGCACCGCCAAGCCCTTGCTGAGCAGCTCGGCCACCCCTTTCCAGACCTGCGCCGACGGGGCCGGGAACTTGTCGCCGCCCAGGATATTGGCGTTGGGCACCAACAGATAGAACGCCGGCACGATGACCAGCGCGCCGGCGAAGATGCCGAAGAACTGCGCCAGGAACTGTTTGCGCGGATTGGCGCCAAGCAGGTAACCGGTCTTGAGACCGGTCAACAGGTCGGCCGAGGTGCCCGCCGCGCCGGCGGTGACCGCCGCGGTCATCAGGTTGATTTTCATCGCCGTGACCGCGCCGCCCGCGACCTTGCTCGCCGGGGCCAGGATGCCGTAGGTGAGCTGGGTGATTTTGCCCATCGCCCCGATCGGCGTGATATCGGTTTCGCCGGTCGCCCGGCAAGCGACGATCGCCAGGAAGAAGGTCAGCAATACGCTAATGATACCCATCCACCAGGTGATTGAGAACGACACCACCTGCAAGAACACGCAGCCGGCGCCGGCCACAATCATGCCGATCACGAACCACGAACCCGGAATCTCGGTCTTGTCCATCGCCTCCAGGCGCGGGTCTTTCGGACCGCTTGAGCCGCCGAAGATGTCTTTCAAACCGGAGAACGCACGGCCGATGGTGCGCCAGCCGAAAGCGAAGGTCAGCAGGCCGGAGGTGACCATGACCGAAGCGCCGAACCACAATGACCAGTCGACGATCTGCCGGTAGCCAAGTAGGCCGGTGTTGGCGTTTGCCACGATATCGCCGCGCGCGAACATCGCCGGGGCGAGAATGCCGTAGTTGATCGCCGCGGCCAACAGCATCGACCAACCGGTGCGGATGCCGATCAGCGCGCCCGCTGCAACCATGATCGCGCTGTTTTCCCAACTCAGCGTGTACTCGTGCAACGTGTGGCCCATTATCTTGATCCGCTCGGGCACCTTGATGTAGCCGGGCAATTTGGCGAGGGCCGGGTACCACGCAAACTCGTTGTCGCGGATAAAGGCGATTAAAGCGCCGAAGCCGGCTGCGCCGAGCAACGCGCGCGACTTTTTGGCCGCTTCCTCGCCGGTGGCGTAAAGGCTGCGCAGCGTTTGCGCGCCGGCCACGCCGGACGGGAACTTGAGTTGCTCGATGTTGATCATCTGCCGCTTCATCGGAATGGTCATCACCAAACCGAGCAGTGCCAGGAAAATCGTCCAGAAAAACAGCACAATGAACGGCAGGTGCTTGCCCTCTATCAAGAGCAACGCGCATACCGCGCTGACGATGGCGCCGCCGGTCGAATAGCCGGCCGAACTCGCGGTCGTCTGCATGCAATTGTTCTCGAGGATGGTGAGGTTCGAGCTGAGAATGCCCACCTTCTCCATCGCCTTGCCGATGGTGAACGACAGAATGCACGCCGTCAGCGCCACGCCGAGGCCCCAGCCCGTCTTCAAACCGATGTACAGGTTCGACAGGCTCATGAAGCCGCCCAGCAGCATGCCCATGATGGTGGCGCGCACGGTCAACTGCGGCACGTCGCCGCGGTAGATCTTGCTGAACCACTCCCACTCGATGTCTTCCGGTTTCTTGCCAACCGGGTCGATGCCCATAAAGGCATCTTGCTCGGCTGTAGTCTGATCGCGCTCTTCTGGCGTCATCGGGAACCCCTGAATGGATTGCCGAACAGTTTTGTCGAATCGCCCCGAAACGTCAAGGAGAAAAGGGGAAATCGGGGGGCGGTGGGGCGGAAGTTGAAACACGAAGACACCAAGCGGACGATTCCGTTTCAGCAAACCGGAGATTTCATCCGGAACGGAAACGCCAAGTCGCGGATTGGATTTGCTTGCAACTAGGGGTTGCCGATGTAACCGTACGATGGCCCTGAGCCCTTCGCCCTCAGGCCTTCTTTCCTCAGCAGCCGCAGCCGCTGGAGGAGGGGTCGTCGTCGGGCACGGACTTATCGGTGAGATCCGAACTCAAGACGAGAGTGGAAGAATCCAGCGAGGAGTACAATATGTAGACCGAACCAGAGGGGGATAGGCGGTCGAACTCGCAGCAAAATTGGCGGTCTGGCTGCGGGACCACAGCAATCGACCGTTCTCATCATACTTGGTTGTGGAGAATTCGGACCCGTCCTCCAAGCCTCAAGTCCCATGACTCCGACCACCTCCAAAACCTCCTTGTCCACCCCGCGCCTGCCCTGCTATATTCCCGCACGGAATCGGCGGTCCGCCGGTGTGGTGGCGGATTGTCCTCTCGAAACATAGCCCGCGAAGTGGAGCAACGATGGCCGACAAGTTGCGGCTCGCCGTGTTCGTATCCGGCGGCGGCACCAATCTGGAAGCGATTGCGCGCAATTGCGCGACCGGCGCGATCCCGTGCGAGGTCGTGGTGGTAGTGTCCAACCGCGCCGACGCCGGCGGACTGCAGCGCGCCGCGCGTTACGGCATCCCGACCATCGTGTGCGACGACCGCGACTACCCGTCACGCGAGGCGCACGAGCTGGCCATCGAGGCGGAACTTGCCCGCTACCCGCATGATCTGATCGTGCTGGCCGGCTACCTGCGGATGCTGACCGGCCAGTTCATCGCGCGGCACATGAACCGCGCGTTGGGGCTGCCGGGGATCATCAACATCCACCCCGCCGACACCGCGGCGTACCAGGGCATTCACGGCTACGAATTCGCGCTCGGCCTGACCAAGAAAGGCCCGCGCCTAACCGAAACCAAAATCACCGTGCACTTCATCGACGAGGGCATGGATACCGGGCCGGTGATTGCACAGCGCACCGTGCCCGTGCTGCCGACCGACACGATCGAAGCGCTCAAAGAGCGCGGGCTGGCGATCGAGTGGGACCTGTACAGCCGGGTGCTCGGGCAGATCGCGCGCGGCGAAGTGAAAATGAACGGACGGCAGGTGGTGGTGGCGAACCAGGCATGAGGGGTGGTGACCGTCCGGTAGTGATTGACCGCAAATCCGAGGTTGTGGATGGACAAGACAGCAGTACGTTTTCCGGCCCGGCTCGAAATCGCTTTTGTCGATGACGGCCGGCGGCAAAACTTGATTTACGAAAAGGTGACCTGGACGGTTGGCGCCGAGCGCGCGGGCCTGCGCCACGGCGACAACCCCAGCCAACCGGCGGCGTTGTACCGTTTGCTCAACGGCAATCTCACCTTGGGCGAGGTCACCGACCTGACCCCCGGCGAACCGTTGGCGAGTCTGCCCGAGATTTTGCAGAGTCCGGACCACCCGATCCGCATCATGATCACCGACACCGACGCCGCGCTGAACATTTTGCGCCACCTGACCGACGAGCCGGCGTGCGTGATCGTCAACCACAACAACCCGTGCGGCGTGGCGCGGGCGAATTCGCTGACCACGGCGTACCTCAAAGCCACCCTCGCCGACCGCGTAGCCGCCATCGGCGCATGCGCGGCCTTCAACCGGCCGATCGATTCCGCCACCGCGCAGGCGCTGCTCGAGGGCGAGCTGGCGGTGGTGATTGCGCCCGAATTCGAAGAAGGCACGCTGGCCCTGCTAGCGAAAAAGCCCGGCCTTCGCGTGCTGCGCGTCGGTAACATGGCTCGCCTGGCGCAGTGCTGCGCGCGGCCGTTCGTCGATTTCAAAAGCCTGATCGACGGCGGCTTGATCGTGCAGCTTTCTCCGGCCGCCGAGCCGATCACCCGCGCCGATTGTCTGCCCGCCGCGGCGGCGCACAAGGGCCGGGAGATACGCATTCGCCGCCAGCCGTTGGCCAGCGAATGGAACGATCTGCTGTTCGGCTGGAAGATCGTGCGCGCGGTCACCAGTATCAGCGTGATCTTCGTCAAGGACGGCGTGACTGTGGGCATCGGCGCCGGCCAGCAGGACCGCATCAGCGCGGCCCAGAATGCGCGCGACAAGGCTTACCGCAAGCTGGTCGACCGCTTGGCTTGGGAGCGCTCGCACTCGTCGTTCAACCGCATCGAGAACGCCGACCTGCGGCAGTCGATCCGCGACGACGCGCGCGAACTGCGCGGCGGTCTGATCGGCGCGGCGATGGCTAGCGACGGCCCGATTGTCTTCGCCGACCCGGTGGAGATGTCGATCAGCGAGGGCGTTACCGCCATCATCCAACCCGGCGGCTCGACCTTTGACCACGAGGCAATCCGTTTGTGCAACGAAAACAACGTCGCCATGGTCTTCACCGGCCAGCGGGTGTACAAGTACTGATCCGGCAAAGGACGGAAAACCTACTGTTTGAGAGTGGTTAGGATTTCGCCACCGAAATCCGGCGATGGTTTGAAGGATGACGCCGCGCCATGACCGATTCGCGCGCCAAAGGGCTTGAACTTACGCCGGGGTCGGCGTGTCCAGAAGAGCAGGAACGCGGAGGATCGAATCCGGACGGAGAGAGCGTGCAAGACGACGACAAGATCGTGGTTGAGCGATTCATCAAAGACAACGATCAGTTTGCCTTTGAGGTCATCGTCAAGAAGTACCAGCGCATGGTCTACTACCTGGCGCTGAAGATGGTCGGCAACCATCAAGACGCTGACGAGGTCGCGCAGAAAACGTTCTTGTCGGTCTATAAGAACCTGGCGCGTTTCGAAGGGCGTTCGAGCTTGAAGACCTGGATCTTTCGCATTGCGATGAACTATTCGAAGAACTTGATCCGCGACCGCGCGCGGCACGATGGCGAGGAAGTCACCGAGCGCGTGGGTTCGCTGGAAAGCGCGGTGGAAGACCGCATTGAAAACGTACAACGGCGGCGCCTCGTCCGCGAAGCGATGGCGAGCTTGCCGCCGCGGCAGAAGGAAGTGCTCGAGATGCGCGCCTTCGGCAACCTCAGCTTCGCCGAGATCGCCCAGTCGGTGGGCATTTCGACTTCGGCCGCAAAAGTCAACTATCACTACGCCGTGAAGGCCCTCAAGAGCTTGCTGGCCAACCTTGGGGAGGGCAGCGCATGACCTGTCAGGACTATTCAGAAAAATTGCTCGACTGGATCGAGGGCGAACTGACGCCCGCCGAAGCCGCCGCCGTGGAAAAACACGTGGCCTCGTGCCCGGATTGCGCGCACGAGGTGGCCGAATACCGCCAGGTGCTCAAGACCGTCGTCGAGCCGAGCTATGTGCCGGAAGAACAATACTTCGACGGCCTGTTCGAACGCGTGCGCGAACGCATCGCCCGCGAAGCGCCGCCGGCTACGTGGGTCGACCGGCTGCGCCAGTTCGTCTTCGCCAGCGGCTCGTGGCGCCGGCCGGCCTTCGCCGCGCTGACGCTCTCGCTGCTGCTGTTCGGCGTGCTGGTCGGCACCGGCACTTTGCAGGGCCTCATCGGCGACAAGCAGGAAGTGAACGTCGCCGGGGTGGAGAAAGTGAAGATCAACCAGCATCATCCCGACGTCGAACCGCGCATCGTTTCCGACATCAGCCGCTTGAGCCCGGATGAAATCGATCTGCTACGCGGACGCATCGTCGAATCGCTGCTCCCCGAAGGCGCGGCGTTCACCGGTTTCGAACCGAACCCGGTCGTCTCCTCGCCCACCTTCGGCGACCTGTCCGACCGCGAGGCCGCGCGCCTGGCCGAATTGGTATCGCAGCAGGCGCCGCAGTGGTCGTTCTGAGGCGGAGGTAGAACATGCGTCGCTATGCCCTGGTGCTGCTCATCGCACTGGCCTCGCTGGCCGCGGTGCCGCCGTGGCTGCAGGCCCAGCAAGACACCGACCAGGCCGCCGACAGCCGCGAAGAAGCGCTCAAGCGCATCGAGATGCTGCGCCTGTTTCGTCTGACCGAGGTGCTCGAACTCAACGAAGACGACGCCGCCCGCGTGTTCCCCATCATCCAACGCTACGACCGCGAATACCGCGACCTGCTGGAAAAGCGCGAGTCGTTGATGCACGAACTCCAGCTACAGATCAACAACGCATCGCCCGACCGCGCCACCCTCTTGCGCCTGGTCGACGAGATCCTCGCCCTGGAGCGCGAGGCGATGCGCATCCGCAACGAACAGTTCAAAGAACTGAAGAAGATCCTCACCGCCGAGCAGTACGCCAAGTACCTCGTTTTCGACGCCAAGTTCCGCGAAGACCTGAACCGCATGCTCGACGACATCCGCCGCCAGCGCCCGACGAGACGATAGGGGTAGAGTCTCGGGTTACGGGGATGAAAGCACGGATCAGAGTACGGTGTGAATAACCAATAGTCGACGCTGCCAATCCTGTCGATCCTGTCCGTCTGGTGAATTCTGCCCATTAAGCCATTGTTGCGGCAAAACGCCGTGTTTTCAAGCCATCACCGTCGCGCAAATGGATGATTTTGAAGGAGTAATTTTTCTACCATCGCCATGAAAACACCGAGCAAACCGCCCGTTTTCGGCGTGCAAGTGCTTGATTTTGTTAGGGCCGATTTCACGTTAAAAGGCCCTTTTTCGCCCGTGGTTTTTGCCATTTTCGTCCGCGCCGAGGCCTGCGGCTGGAGGAGGGGCAAAAGCCCATTTTGGAGACCGTCGGCCGAGGGTTGGAACATCCGTTCGAATTACTGTGAAAAAATTCACGAAGCGATGAATTTCACAGCGGGGGGGTGAAAGCGTCATTCTGAGGCGTCGCCGAAGAATCTACAAAGGGTCTTGTGGCAAGGATCTGGGGTTTGGGATAAAAAAATGGGCGCACAGCTCTGCGCCCCTACGGTGATTCGATGGTGCGGTGGCGTTACCGTTGATTGTAGGGGTGGTTTGCGCATTGTTTTGTGGGTTTGCCGTAGAGTGCGCGTAATGTCTGGCCGGCCGATTCGGATCAACTTCGAATGGGACTTATGGGACTGATAGAACTGATAGGAATCGGATCTCGGGTCTGCCGCGTCCGACCTAAAGTCTACAGCCTAAGGCCTCTGCCGCCCCCTAAAGCCTCTCCTCTCCCCCAACCGGGTTGTCGGCTATTCCGCCGCCGGTATGTGGTAGGGGTCAAACGCCAGATGCCAGAGGCGATGGTCCGAAACGACCCCGAGGTGGATCATGTCGTTGGCGTCCAACGCCGCGACCAGCGAATCGGCGCCCCGGCCCGGAAGCGGCAATTCGTAGGCGGCCCAACCACCGGTCGCCGAATCCCTGACCAGAAAGTGAATGTTCTCGGTCGCGTCGTCGGTGAAGAACATACGCAGTCGGTCTTTCGAATCGACCAGCAGGGTCAGCCAGGCCAGCGAAGACCCCACGGCGCCGATCGCGGTGTAGTTCCACTGGTAGGGTTCTCCGATCGTCGGCCCCACCCCGTACATGAGCGTGGCGCCGTCGGCGAACACCGCGTGGAGGCGGCCGTGACTATCCAGCGCGAAGGCTGCCGGCGAACCGCTGGCGATGGTTTGCACTTGCCACCCCTCGTCGGACAGCGCCGCCACCTTGTTCGTGTCGGTGTCGCACGAATAGCCGATGGACAAGTTGTCGGATGAGTCGGCCAGCATGGTCACGCCGGTGATCGACGTACATGTTTCGTCAATCAACACCGGGGCAGCGCCCCAATCGTTGCTGTTCTTGTAGGCCAGGGCAAACGTGCCGGTGCTGGCATCCCGCCGGTTGTAGGCCACGTGAATCACGCCCAGGCTGTCGGCCTTCGCGCTATTGTAGAATCCGTTCAACTGCGCCGCCGATGAAGAAGTGCTGGTGTGCTCGTCGATAGTGACAACGGCATCATCCGCATACATCCCCCGCAGTCCGCCGGAGTAGGAGTCTACATTGTCGTAAAGGTCGTCGTGTTCGTGACCGTTCCGGTCGTTGTATAGATAGTACAGGCGTCCGTCGGGCGTGGATGCCAGGCTACTGGTGACTCCGCGATCGGTGTAGTCGTATTCATAGCTAGGAGGGTAAAACCATTTCCCGTCCGCCCAGCTTTTGCCGTACCACCCATTGCCCACCGCAATGGGTAGAGAAACCGTCGTCACCCCGCCCACCGTGGTGGCCTCGTAGAAGGTCAAATACGGCAAGTGCCAATTGCCGTCGTAGTTGTCCTTGTGAAAGAGGTAGTGAACCGTACCGTCTGCCGCCGGCAACATCGATACGTCACCGGTCACCGAGTACTCGCTATCGCCGTCGACCCATTCGTAGATTTGGTCAGTCATGTCGTCGTCCACCGAATCGTCGTCGGACGGGCCGGGCCCCGGGCGATAAGCGAGAAAATTGTCGAACATGCCCGTTCCGGTCTTCTCTCGCGGAACGGTGATCATGAAACCCGTCGGTAGGGAAAGGGCCAGGCCGGCACATGGCGTCACCTGATGATCAATCAACAGCGCCTGCACCTTATTCGGGTGGTTCACCACCAGGGTCAAGGTGTGCCATTCGTCGGCCGGAAACGAACCGCAGTGGGTCCATTCCATGTCCGGATTGATCGGCACCTCGGCAAAGACGTCCACTACATGGCTTGTGGCGGTGATTCTCACAGCGGAACCGTTCGCCGACAGCACGAACCGGCTGGTGCGATGGTCGGAATAGTTGACTTCGAAATCCAGATGAAAGGGTTTGGTATACGGCGAGGTGTCATTCCATGAGTAACTGATCCACTGGTTGCTCCCGGTGAATTTCAACGCTCGGTTATACGGAGGGGGGGGAGCCGGATAGACGGCGAAAATGCAATCACTACTACAACTCCAATCATGAGGTTGCGCGTACATGGTATTCTGGTCGAAATCGTAGCACCACAGTGCATTGATGTTGTGGTCGCAGAACGAAACGGTGTCGTCGTCGGTGGCGTCGTCGTCGGTGCCATCGTCGTCAGACGTGTCGTCATCGCCGGTGTCGTCATCGAACGAATCGTCATCCAGCGTGTCGTCGTCGAACGAATCGTCGTCGGTGCCGTCGTCATCCGTGCCGTCGTCGTCGGCACCATCGTCGTCGGTGCCGTCGTCGTCGCCCGAGTCGTCGTCCACCACGTCATTGTCCGTGCCATCGTCATCCGACACGTCATCGTCGAGGACGTCGTCGCCGCCGCCGATGTAGTCGTCATCGGGCGCGGCGGATTGATCGTCGTCAATGGCGTAGTCGCAGACGCAGCCGCCGGCAAAGGCGAGCAGACTCAACAGCAGCATACCGACCAACAGGTTCTTGCCTTCCATTTGCCACCTCCGGTTCTCGGCGGGAAACCGGGTTCTCGGCGCGCCCCGTTGTCGATTTTCAACGTGGCCCTCAATGGAACGACGCCTTTTACCAAAAGCAAAGATACCATAACCACCCGCGGACACAAGTCGGCAAGGAAGCCCTTGGCTGTAGACGGCGAGAGGCCCGGAACCCGGCCCCCTCCCTACCTGCCGGGCTCGCGCTCGTCCGCGCCGATATCCCACCCGGCGCCTTGCGGGCGGGTTTGGCCGTCGAGGTCGAGCAGCCAGGCTTTGCCGTCGATCCACAGGGCCGGGTCGGCCCGGGAGTCGATACAAGGGCTGACGGCGCTCAGGTGGTACTTGAAGATATTGAATTGCGGATCGACGATCAGGTTGCCTTGCGCCTCCGCGCACCCGTCCCACTCGCAATCGTTGACGGCTTCGAGCGTGCGCACCACGCCGACCGGCAATCTGACAAACGCGTTTTCGATGGCCCACAGGTTGTTGTTGACCAGCGTAACCGAAGACTGGTTCGGCGCGGAGAGCTTCACCGCCGCCGGGTGGTCGCCGCCGCGCGTGCCGATGATGTTGTTCACCACGACGTGCCGGCCGTTTTCCAGATGCAAGCCGGCGCCGTACAAGCCCGCATCCGACAGAATTGTGTTGTGCACGATCACCGAGTCGCCGCTCACCAGTAGGGCATCGGAATTGTCGCTGGTCCACCAGGAATGCGCCACGCAGATGTTGTTGGCAATCAGCGAAGGGCTCTGGCTCTCATTGCGCACCGACAAGGCCTTCGTGGCGTCCGAGGAGTAGCCGTGGCTATAGCCGGAATAGAACTCGTTGCCGATCACCGTCGCCGGACCCAGGATGTACGCCGCCTGGGTGTGCACCGGCGCGCCGTACACGTTGCCCGACTGGATCACATTGCGGGTCAACACGGTCTGCTTGGCCGGCGCGAGGAATTGCACGGCCAGGGAATCGACAACGCCGGCGACCCCCGCGGTGGTGCTGGCCGATTCGATGTGATTGCGCCGCAACCGCACATTGACGTTGCCGCCGAGGACCAGCAGCGCGATGGACATGCCTTCCTCGTAGCGATTGGCGATGGTCACGCCTTCGATGTCGATCGTTTTTTCCGCCCCGCTCACGAGGGGCACGGTGATGGCCGGCGTCGGAATGTAGGAGGGAACGACCGTTTCGTAGAGCGCCGGATTGCGCGCCCAAGTCGTTTCCAAATAGCCGCCGTAAAGAGAGGTGGTGAGGGCGAGGACCGGCCCCGGATATCCGCCGCGCGCGACGAACAGCACCCGGTCGGTTCCTTCGGCCAACTCGAGCGCACGCTGAATGGTGCGCACCGGCTGCGCCATCGTGCCCGGATTCGCGTCGTCGCCGACCGGATCGACGGCCACGAAAATGCCGATCTCGTCCGACGGCGCCGGCGCCAGGTCGAGATCCCACCAGTCGGGCTCGGCCAGTGTGTCATCGTCCGCCGCATCGTCGTCGGCCGACGTGTCGTCATCCGTCAGATCGTCATCGGCCAAGGCATTATCATCGTCCGCCGCGTCGTCGTCGTCGTCGGATGAAGCGGCATCGTCGTCGGATTCGCCGCCGCCCCCTTCGTCACAAGCGCCCCAAGCCAACAACAGAAACAACAGAGCCGACAGCACGAGTACGCGTCGCATGATTACCCTCCCAACTGGCGTGTTCCGGTTGCGTGCAGCCCAAAAAAAAACAGGGGCACTTCGATGAAGTGCCCCCACTTGCGCCGATAGGATAACCACAACCTCAGCAAGATTTCAACAGAAAAGTGGCGGAAGAGGCTTTAGGCCGTAGGCTTTAGGCTGTAGGCTGTAGACCGTAGGCTGCAGAATAGACCAAATTCCCGAGACCCTAGACCCTAAACCCCAGACCCTAGCTGATCTCGCCCGATAGATACGCCTTGGTCCTCTCGTTCTTGGGGTTGGCGAAGAACTCGGCGGCCGGGCCGTGCTCGATCAGTTCGCCGAGGTACAGGAACAGCACGTAGTCGGCGATGCGGCGGGCCTGGCGCAGGATGTGAGTGACCACGATGATCGAATAGTTCTTCTTCAATGACTGGAACTGGTTTTCGATCAGCCGCGAGGAGTTGGGGTCGAGCGCGCTGGTCGGCTCGTCGGCCAGAATCGCCTCGGGTTCGACCGCCAGCGTGCGGGCCAGCGACAGGCGCTGCTGTTGGCCGATCGACAACCGCGAGGCCGGCGCGTTGAGGCGGTCTTTCACCTCGTCCCACAGGCTGGCCAGGCGCAGGTAGAATTCCACCAGCAGGTCGCGTGCGCCGTTCTTCTTGCCCTGGGCGGCGCGCAACGCGGCGTCGACGTCGAAGCCGGGCAAGTCGTGCTGCTTGATAAACAGCCCGAGCCGTTCGAGGTCGTGCAGGCGCTTCATGCCGTGAATGCGCGGGCCGAAGGTGATGTTGTCGCGGATCGACATCGGCAGCGGAAACGGGCGCTGCGAAAGATAGCCGAGCTTTTTGCGGATCTCGAGCACGTCGGCGCGGGGGTCGTAGATGTTGGCGTTGTCGATCAGCACCTCGCCGGTCGCTTCGACTTCCTCGTTCAGGGCGATCAGGCGGTTCAGGCTCTTGAGCAGCGTGGTCTTGCCGCAGCCCGAGGGGCCGATGATGGCGGTGATTTGTCCGTCCGGAATGTCGACGGTGACGTTCTTCAAGGCTTGCAGGCCGCCGTACGTCAGGCTCAGGTTGCGCACGCTGATGTGAGGCATCTTCCGTACCTACCTTACGTTGTGCCGCGAGAAGCGCAGGCTCATCAACCGTGAAATCAAGTTCACCAGGAGAATCACCACCAGCAGAATCAGCGCCGAGGCGTAAGCGCGTTCCCGCACCGCCTTCAGCGGCGTGCCGATCTGGAAGAAGACCGCCAGCGGCAGCGAGGCCGCGGGGTCGAGCAGCGAACGCGGAATGTAGTCGGTGTAGCCGGCGGTGAACAGAATCGACGCGGCGTCGCCGATGCCGCGGCCGAAGGCCAGCATCGCCGCGGTGACGATGCCCGGCAACGTCTGCCGCAACACGATGTGGACCGTGGTTTCAATGCGCGTGGCGCCGAGCGAATAGGCAATCTCCCGCAGTTGCGGCGGGATCATGCGGATGACCTCTTCCATCGCGCGGGTCATGATCGGCAGCATCAGCAGCGACAGGGCGATGATACCGCCCAGCAGCGAGGCGCGGATGCCGAGGTAGACCATGATCACGAAGCCGAAGGCGCCGTAGACGATCGAGGGCGTGCCCCAGAGAATGTCGAGCGCCAGGCGGGTGAAGTTGGCGACCCAGCGCGGCACGTATTCGCGCTGCAGGGCGAAGGCGATCGGCAGGCTCAGCACCATCGAGATGATCGAGGCGCCGCCGGTCAGGTAGAGCGAACCCATGATGGCGTTGAGCACGCCGCCGCCGCCGCCGAGGTAATAGCCGCCTTTGGGCGTCTGGGTGACCATCTCCCACGACAGCGCCTTGGCGCCGCGCACGATGATGACCGCGATGATGCCGGCCAAAAACAGCAGAATGCCGGCCAGCGAAGCGACCATGAGCACCTTCATGAGCGTTTCCTGCCGCCGGCGCCATTTCATGGTTAGTCGCATCGGGTCACGACCTCTTTTCCATGCGGTAGAGCGTCAGGTGCGCCACCATGTGGAACACGCCGACGACGATCAGCAGAATCAATGCGGCCAGCATCAGGGCCGAGTCGTAGAGCGGAATGGACATCATCTCGCCGTAGTTGTTGGCGATCAGCGCCGGCAACGGATAGGCGGGGTCGAACAGCGACTCCGGCACGCGAGCGACGTTGCCGACCACCATCAGCACGGCGATGGTTTCGCCGAAGGCGCGGGCGAAACCCAGCACCACGGCCGAGAGCAGTCCGTGCCGCGCACTCTTGAACAACACTTGCCGCACGGTGACCCATTTGGTAATGCCCAACGCCAGCGAGGTTTCACGCGCCTCCATCGGCACCGAACGCAACACCTCAATCGATACCGAGACGATAATCGGCGCGACCATCACGGCCAGGATGATGCCGCCGGACAGCAGGTTGTAACCGGTCGTCGGGTAGCCGAGGGTTTTGCCGATCTCGCGCACGACCGGCACGATCACGATCATGCCGAACAGGCCGTAGATGACCGAGGGGATGCCGGCCATCAGGTCGATCACGATGCGGATCGCCATGCGGAAGCGGCGGCCGGAATACTCGGCCAGCCAGACCGCGGCCAGCAGGCAGGTGGGCACCGACAACACCATCGCGATGAGCGTCACCTCGATCGTGCCCACAATGTAGGGGTAGAAGCCGAACTGGCCGCCGGTCGGCAGCCAGGTGGTCGACAGCAACAAATGCCCGAGACTCTTGGTCGAGAGAATCGGCCGCGACTTGAAGTAGAGGCCGAAGATCATCAGAAAGAACAGCGAGTTGACGAAAACCAAAACCGCCTTCATGCCGAAGGCGTTGAGATTGTCTTTCAGGTATCGCCAACGCATGGGCTCGGTGTACTCCAGTCGGTGATGGGCTAGTCAGATCCCGGAGATGATATTGCCCGGGGGTCGGTGCGCCAAGCAACCCCCGGGCGAAAATCTGTTGATGGCAATTCCGGGATTTTATCTTGCCGGGGTTAGAACCCCAGTTTCTTCAAAGCCTCCGCAATCTGCACATCGGTCAACTTGATGTAGCCAACCTGGTCCACGAACTTCTGGCCGTCGGTCAGAATCCAGTGCACGAATTCCTTGGCAAGGCCGTTGAACGCGGTCTTGGTGAGCAGGAACAGGTCGCGCGCCGGCGGGGACGGATACTTGCCGTTCTGCACCGCGGCAACAGCCTGCGCCTTGCTGGTCAGGTCTTCTTCCGGATCGACCACGCCGTTTTCGTTGACGTCGATCGGAATTACGAACAGGCCTTCGACCGGCATGCCGGTGCTGGCATCATAGGCATAGTTCAGATTGTTGAAGCCGATGCCCAGCGCATCGCGTCGCACGGCCTCGGCGATGCCGGGGTCGCCGTACACGCCGGTCCCTTTCAGCTCTTCCTGCTTCTTGCCGCCCAGGTACTGCGCCCAGGTTTCGGCCGCGCCGCAGGAATCGGAGCGGGTGTAAACCTGCACCTTCTGGGCGCCGGTAACACCGGCGATCTGACCCCAGGTCGCCGCGGCGCCGGTAATGAACAGGTCGATCAACTGCTGCTTTTTGATGCCTTTCTTCTTCAACTCGGCCAATACCGGGTTCTGCGCGCTGATCGCCGGGAACACCGCGTCTTTGACCACCGGAACAAAGAAGCCGCCCTGGGCGACTTCTTCCGGCTTGATGTTGCGGGAGATCATGCCGATCTCAACCAGCCCGGCCAACGCGTCGGCCGCGCCTTTACCGGCGCCGCCGGCGGAGACGTCGATGCGGACTTGCGGATGCAGCTTCTGGTATTCCTCGGCCCATTTCACCATCATCGGATAGAGCGCCCAGGCTCCCGAAATGCGGATCATGCCGGCCGGCTCATTGGCCGCCGGAGCGGGTTGCTCCGGCGCCGGCTGCTTGCCGCAACCGAAAGCGAAGACGGACAGCGCAACCGCCGCCCCAAGGAAGGCGATCACCGCGAACTTGCCGATTTTTCCCCCGAAAAACCCCTTCTTCATGACCCTCTTCTCCTTCCGGACCCTTGTTCTGTTAACACTCAGTAAAGAGCTAACTACAACCGATCGCACTCACATTACACTCTAATCAGAGTGCTGTCAAGTTAAAAACGACTAGTATGGTCGGTTTTTCTGTCCGATTGTATAATCAATCTGTGATTTCAATTATATATCATCTTTCCCAATTGCGCGGGAAAGAAAGATAGCACGTCGGTGTAAAGCTGGACGTCCCAACCGCCGACCATGTCGTACCAAATCCAAACCCCACCAAGCGCGAAGTTGATCTGCTGCGGGCTGATCAGTCCGGCAATGCCGATGGCATAGACGTTGATGTAGTCCATGAACGCTGAGTGTATGTATTCCTCGCTCAGCCGGATCAGCGGCCCGCTCGGGATCACAATGCCGCCGGTCAACTCCCACCGGTCGACGATCGTCTGATCGTTGACGTGGTAATAGAACAGGTTGAGCGCCTGGTAGCGCTGGATGAACGTCCAGTCGACATTCGGGTTCCAGTCTTCCACGTCGAAGATTTCGGTGTAGTCCGCCGCGTAGCCGCGCTCGGCCAGGCATTGGGCCAGTATGTAACCGCCGGCCAGGCATTCGCGCAGGTCGTACCAAATCTGCGCCGAACCCTCCTGACAACCGAAGGTGGCCTCGGTCTGACTGAGCTGGTCGCCGGCGATGATCAGCGGCGTGCGGTTCAGGCAGTACAGCCGGGACAAGCCGGAAACGCACGGATCGCCCGATAGGAAACCGAGCGGGTTTTCGCACACGGCATCGGTGAACGCGTCATCGTCGGCGGTATCGTCATCGATCGCGTCGTCATCGACCGCGTCATCATCGACGATGTCGTCGTCAATGACATCGTCATCGGTTTGATCGTCATCCGCGGCGTCGTCGTCGGCCGCATCATCATCGGCCTGGTCGTCGTCGGAAACGTCGTCGTCGGGGGATGCGGCATCGTCGTCGTCACTCTGGCAGGCGGCGCAGGCCAGCACCGCCAACAGCAGCACCCACGACAAAACCTTCATCGCTCATCCTCCTGTGCAATCGGCCGAAACGTCAGCGTCATCCAGGTTGGCAACCAAGTATCGGAACCGCAGGCCTCTCCGGAACACAGGTAGCCGCCGAAGAGCCAGAAGTCGATATGTCGCGAGCCGTAGAAAGTATTGTCACCGGTCAAATGCGCGTCGGTGATGATCAAGACTCCGTTGCTATGCACATAGGCGTTCACGCGCAACATTGGTTGGCTGGGGTAGACGACACCGCCTTGGTACAACCGGTAGGTCCACCCGTTGTCGGTATTGAAGTAGAAAAAGTTAAGCGCCTGAGCGTATTCCCTATCGGCGACGCCTTCGATTCGCCATTGGCTGGCGTCGAAGATGTCCGTCTGCCCCGGCGGCCAGCCGCGTTCGGACAGGCAATACGCCAGCACATCGCCGGCACATTCGACCAGATCCGCCCAGACCGGCGAAGCGCCTTCGCGGCATGCTTCCACCGCTTCGGATTGCGTGTACCAGTGCCCCTCGAAAATGACCGGCAGGCGCTGGAGGCAGTAGATGCGCCACATCGCGTTCGCGCAGTCGTCGCCGATGGCGGTGATGTCTTCGCAGACGGGGAAACCCTCGTCGTCCCAGATCACCGCCGGGTCGACGGGGCGCTCGACGGTCGCCTCGATGTCGGCCGCGATGTTGCCGACCGCGCCATCGTCATCGGCGTTTGTGTCGTCATCGGCCGGTTGATCGGCCGCGTCGTCGTCCGCCGTCTCGCCGCCGCCCGCCGCCGCATCGTCGTCGTCGCCCTCCAGGCACGATGAACAGACCAGAATCGCCAGCAACAAATACAATCCCATAGGCATTCTCGTCTTCATGGTTCATCCTCCAAATGGGTTGGTTCACGAATCGAAAGTTGCCTCACCTCCGCCTAATCGCCGGCCGGGAAATGGACCAGCGAGTAGTCAATCGTCCACAACAAGTGCACGCGCCCGGCGGCATCGATCCAGAGCCCGACCATCGAGCCGGAGCCTTCGTCGGCCACCGTCGTGCGTTGCCAGTTGTCGGCCGCCACCCGCCGCGCGTATTGCACGGCCGGCGACGTCCGGTACGAGCTGTAGCCGACGACCGGCGTGCCGTCGGCGGCAAAGGCAATGGCGCACCAATCGCCGCCGCTTTCCAGGTCGATCTCCTCCTCGGCCCAATCGCCGCCCGCCTTGGTGGCGTAGTAAGTCTGGTGGAATTCGTCGGTGCCGATGTGGCCGTTGCCGTAACAGGCGTGCAGCACGCCCTCCGCATCGAAGGCCAGCGCCGAGCGCGAATAATTCGAGTCGATGAACGTGTGCAGCGTGACGACCGGCCAACCGCCGCCCTGGTTCGTCGCGTACTTGACCAACTTGTCGACCTGATCGGTATAGACCACGTGCGCCGCGCCGTTGTCATCAATCGCCAGTGACGGCCATTCGCCCTGGCTGTCGACCAATTCCCCCACCCATTCGCCGGAAGCATTGGTGGCGTAGTAGACGGCATTCTCTTCGAAGGAACTCCACCGGGTGAAGGCCACGTGCGCGCGCCCGTCGCCGTCGAGCGCCAGCGCGACCGATATCACATTGGCGTCGACCACCAGGTCGATCAGCCACCCGCCACCCGCGTTGTTGGCATAGAACAGGCGCCGGTCGTTCAGATACGCCAAATGTGTCGCGCCGTTCGCGTCGATCGCGGCGGACACGAAATCAGGCACGGGCGTCACCGGCAGTTCCGCAATCGCCCAGCCGTCCTCTCCCTGTGTCGCCTCGCGCAATCCGGTGGGCACATCGCCGAAGCCATGGGGGTAGATCGCGTGGATCTCGCCGCCGGGCCCGGTCACCGCGGACAACCCGTTCGCTTTGTTGTCCGTCTCCAACAACGTCGTCAGTTTGAACGAACCGGTTTCGTTGTTGGCATAAACCAGCTTGTTAAGCCCCGCCATCAGATCGACGCTGGTGAGGTGGAAGAACCCGGCCGGGTCCGCCGCTACTTGGCTGTTGTCCACGTTCAGTTCGTCGACCTGCTGCCAGGCGCCGCCGCCGTCGGTCCAATAGGTCAGATCGTAAAGGATATAGAACAGGTGCGCGGCGCCGGTCTCGTCGACAAACAACCGGTAGAAGATGTCACCGCTGTTGGCGGCAGCAATCTTGGTCGATTGCCAACCGTTCGCGCGATTGGTAATGACGTGTGTGTCGCCCAGGTAGTTGAACAGCTCGTCATAGCCGAAGAATGTCGTGTAAGCGATGGACGCGTTGCCGTCGGCATCGAGCGCGAGCGCGGTGTTCCAGCCGGTGTTCGGCGCGGTGAGGGTTTCGATATTCCATTGGCCGCCTTGGCGCACGGCGTAGGTCAGCCGCCCGAAATAAAACGGCGTCAGGGGCTTGTCCTCGTGAAAGGGAAACAAGCCCTTGGGATACGAGAGGTGTGGCCGTTGCTGGCCGTCGAGCACGATCGCGGCGGTGGGAATCCACTGCGCGTTGGTCGCCTTGTCGACCGTCTCGGCCACAAACTCGCCTGACGCGTTGGTCAGGTAATTCATCACCGTGCGCTCGTCGCTCACCACCGCCAGGTGCGCCGTGCCGTCCGGCGCGACAGCCAAATCAACGGCGTTGGCGTTGTCCGAACTCCAGCGCCGTTCCCAATGGCCGGAGACGTTATTGAAGTAGGCGAATCTCGACTCGTTTGGCGCGAAACCCGGCGTGGCGATCAGGTGCAGATGCCCCGCGTCATCGGCCGCCAGGCGCACACCGAAGTCGACCGTCAAGACGGCCTCGGTCTGCACCGCGCCGCCTTCGATTCGGGCGATGTAGGTCAACCCCGCCACCGACAGCGACAGGTGCAACACGCCATCCGGCGTACGGGCCATGGCATAGGGTTGAATAAAGCCCGGGTCGACCACTTCCCACGGCGGATCGCCGTCGATGAAGTCGTCGTCTTCCGCGTCATCGTCGACAGCAATGTGGTCGTCGTCCGCGTCGTTGTCGGCGGCGGCATCGTCATCGCCCGCGACGTCGTCACCGGCCGACGAATCGTCGTCGTCGCCCGGCGTACAGGCGAACGTCGCGACAAATAGCAGCAATAACCAAGCAGCGGTACCGCCGACAAGACGCACCTGCACCGAACTATCCATAGCTCGCCCTCCCTTAAGTTGTAATTATCCCAAGAGCGGCGCGGCTCCGTCAAGAAAAAAAAAGGGCGGTGGGAGGGTTGGGGGTCAACGAGCCTTGCGGCAACGAATCATGAAGACCACCCACACGCCGACGATCAGGGCGGCAAGCGCCAGAGACAGCATCCAAAAACGCTTCATGGTCTCTCCCACCTGCGGCATTAGATATTTTATTTTGATATGGCGGGACGCCTCAAGATGGATTTGTCGCCGCGCGTCCTTTCGGATACAATTTTTTGCATCATTCAACATCGACCAACCGGCCGGTTTGCCGGCGGCGAAAGGACAGACCCCATGAAACCGATGCGCATCGTGCAGTTGGTTCTTGTGTTTATCGCCATTGTGGCGCTGCTGGTGGTGTACTTCCAGTTCCGCGACCACTTTTGGTGGCTGCTGATCGGCTTCCTGCTCGGCGTGCTGGTCGGGGCGGTGCCGACATTCATGGTCATGCGCAACAAAAAGACGCCGGAAGCGAAGCCCGCCCAGCCATAGCCAGCCCCTGTGAAATAATTCACGCTGTGACAAAAATCGCAGCTCCCCGCCGAAACCGGCTCGACGTCTCCCGGTTGCTTGTCCTGTTTTGCCAGCAATAGTCATTTGACACTTGGACTTTCCAGCGCTGGAAAGCCCGCTTGACACACTGCGTCTGGTTCGTTAAAAAACCGCGACTTACCCTGGGGAATCCGGGGGTGGCTCTCAGACAATGAAACTGCCGGTGAACGAGGATACCGAGGCATGACCCAATCAAAGACCTCCCGCCCGAAGCTGAATCGCGTAGTTATTTCCGTCAAACAGGTGCCCGATACGACCCAGGTGAAGGTCGATCCGGTCACCGGCACGCTTATTCGCGAAGGCGTGCCGTTCATCATCAACCCCTTCGACATTCATTGCGTCGAAGAGGCGCTGCGGCTGAAGGACCAATTCGGCTGCAAGGTCACCGCGCTGACGATGGGCCCGCCGAACTCGGTGGCCACGCTGCGCAAGTGTTTGGCGCTCGGGGTGGATGACGCAATTCTGATTTCGGACCGCGTGTTCGGCGGCGCCGACACCCTGGCCACCAGCTTCGTGCTGGCCGAGGCCGTGCGGCGCATCGAGAAGGAATACGGCCGCGTCGACCTGATCATCTGCGGCAAGCAGGC
>CAZEDX010000024.1:47927-55565 GCA_964511015.1 uncultured bacterium
GGCGACACCGCGCAGGTCGGCCCGGGCATGGCGGTGCGCTTGCGCTACAGTCAGCTCACGCTGGTCGACCAGATTCTCGGCGTCGATGTGGATCGGCGCCTGATCCGCGTCCGCCGCAAGCTGGAAGGTCGCAAGGAAATCGTCGAGGCCCAGTTGCCGGCGCTGCTGACGCTGGTGCGCGAGATCAACGAGCCGCGCTATCCGACCGTCGAAGGCCGCCTGGCCGCCGAGGAAGCGCCGATCGAGGTGTGGGACAACAAGTTCCTCAACCTGCCGATCGAGCAGCTCGGCCTGAAGGGCTCACCGACCGGCGTGAAGAAGATCTTCGCGCCCGAACGCGCCGTGGGCGAAATTCTCGGCGACGCCGAGAAGGACCCGGAAGGCGCGGTGCAAATGTTGATCAAGCGGCTGATTGAGAAAGATCTGATTTCGTTTGGGGGCTAGCCGCGGGTACCGGGTCCCGGGTTTCGGGTCTCGGGTAAGGAAGGCAAGCATTTGGCGCTGAAAAGCTATCGTGATCCGAACGTCTGGAAGAAGTCGGTGGACTTGGCGGAAGCCGTCTGCCGCCTGACCGATACGTATCCAGATCGCGAGCGTTTCGGCCTGAGCAGCCAGTCCCAGCGGGCCGCCGTTTCCATCGCGGCGAATATCGCTGAAGGTTACGGACGATCCCATCATGGCGACTACTGGCGACATTTATCGGTCGCGTCCGATTCGTTGGCCGAACTGGAAACGCATTTGGTAATCGCCGCCCGTTTGAACTACACCACTCGTCAGGCGGCCAAACCGTTATGGTTACCGTCGCAAGACGTCGGCAAAATGCTGGTCAAACTGACGAAGTCATTGAACACTGACGCTCCATGCAGAAACCCGGAACCCGGGACCCGGAACCCGGGACCCGATGGCCAGGAGAACTAAATGAGCGAATCCACCGAACCCAAGAAGAAGCTCAAGAAACCCCGTGGCAAAGCCCGCCTGCTGGCTGGCAAGTGTATCGCTTGCGGCGCGCGGTGCGAGGCCGAGTGCCCAACCGACGCGATCAGCATGAACGCTAAGGGCGAGCCGACCGTCCTTCTCGAGAAGTGCATCGGCTGCGCCAAATGTGTGAAGATCTGCCCGGCCCAGGCGCTGGAGATCTGGTTCACCGACGAAGAGAAGGCGATTCTCGCCGAGATGGAAAAGCAGGGCCTGCTCAAGGAAGCCAAGCCCAAGGCCGACACCGGCCCGAAGGCAGACGAGAGTTACCGCGGCGTGTGGGTCTTCGTCGAACAGCAGGACGGCTGCGCCGCCGGCGTGAGCTGGGAACTGCTGGGCGTCGGCCAGACACTGGCCCGCGACCTGAATGTCGACCTGTGCGCCTTCGTTCTCGGCCACGATGTCGCCCACCTGGCGCCCGACGCCTTCGCGTACGGCGCCAAGAAGGTGTACTTGGTTGATGACCCGATTCTGAAGGACTACCGCACCGAGCCGTACCTCAAGGCTTCGGTCGACCTGATTCGCAAGTACAAGCCCGAAGTGGTGCTGATGGGCGCGACCGGCCTGGGCCGCGACCTCGCCGGCGCGGTGGCCACCGAGCTGCGCACCGGCCTGACCGCCGACTGCACCGGCCTGACCATCGACAAAGAACAGCGCCTGCTCGAGCAGACCCGTCCGGCCTTCGGCGGCAACATCATGGCCACGATTCTCAATCGCCTGCACCGGCCGCAGATGGCTTCGGTCCGCCCGCACGTGATGCCTAAGCCCGACCCAATCCCCGGCGCGACCGGCGAGATCATTCGCGAGCCGCTGGACATCAAGGAAGAGGACATCAAGGTCAAGGTGCTCGAGGTCATTCGCGAGGATTCGGCCGGCAAGATCGACATCGCCGGCGCCGAAGTGCTCGTCTCCGGCGGCCGCGGCATGCTGGGCCCCGAGAACTACAAGTTGTTGCAGGACCTCGCCGAGGTGCTCAAAGGCACGATCTCGGCTTCGCGCGCGGCGATCGACGCAGGCTGGCAGCCTTACGAGCGCCAGGTCGGCCAGACCGGCAAGACGGTGCGGCCGAAGATCTACATCGCCTGCGGCATTTCCGGCGCGATCCAGCACCTGGTGGGCATGCAGGATTCCGACCTGATCATCGCCATCAACCGTGACCGCGAGGCGCCGATCTTCGAAGTGGCGCACTTCGGGCTGGTAGGCGACCTGTTCCAGGTCGTGCCGATCCTGACCAAAAAATTCCAGGAAATGGCCAAAGGAGCCTGTGAAATCTAGGGGCTAGAGCCCAACGAGGAAGCAGATATGTCGCATATCGAAAACGTCATCTTCGCAATGGTGCTGACCCTCGCGGTCTCCACGTTTCTGTACTCGCTCGGGCGCCTGATTCGCTTCATCCGCCTGGGCAAGCCGGACGCGCGCCTCGGCGGCGAACTCGGCCGGCGCTTCGGCACCATGATCGAATTCGCCTTCGGGCAAAAACGCGTGGTCGCCGAGAAATTTGGCTGGAATCACTTCTTCCTGTTCTGGGGCTTCATGGTTCTTTTCCTGGCCAACGCCGAGTTCGTGGTCGCCGGCTTGTTCCCGGCGGTTTCGTTCAAGCTGCTGGGCGGATTCCTGTACGGACTGCTGACCTTCGCCTTCGACATCGTCAGCCTGGTGGTGCTGGTCTGCGTGTTGATCGCCTTCTACCGCCGCCTGGTGGTAAAACCTAGCTACATCGAGTACGCCAGCAAAGACGGCTACTTCGTGTTGAGCCTGGTCGGCGGCCTGATGATCGCCTTCTACGGCATGCACGGCGCCGAAGCCGCCGCCGGCAACCTCGACGGCGCCTGGATGCCGTTTACCCGCGCGATCGTCGGCCCGCTCATGGGCGCGCTTTTCGGCGACGGCGCGGCGCTGCACGCGGCCGGCCGCGTCTTCTGGTGGTTGCACGCGTTCATCTTTCTGTTCTTCCTGAACTACCTGCCTTACAGCAAGCACATGCACATCCTGACCTCCATCCCGAACATCTACTGCCGTTCGTTCTCCTTCCCGGCCACGGTGCCGACCGAACACTTCGCCCTGGGCAAGAAGAACGGCGTGGCGGCGATCGACGAGTTCAGTTGGAAAGACCTGCTCGACTTCAGCGCCTGCACCGAGTGCGGCCGCTGCAACAAGATCTGCCCGGCCACCAACACCAACAAGCCGCTCAATCCACGCCTGATGATTCATGACGGCAAGGTGAACCTGCTGGCCAACGGCGCGAAGTTCGTCCACGGCAACCGTACCAACGGCGTGCTGCCGCTAATCGGCGACCGTGAAGACGTGCCCGGCACGATCGGCGAAAAGTCGATCTGGTCTTGCACCACCTGCGGCGCCTGCATGGCGGTCTGCCCGGTGTTCATCGAGCACGTGCCGAAGATCATCAAGATGCGCCGGCATCTGGTCGAGAACGAATCCAAGTTCCCTCACGAGCTCGGCGTGTTCTTCGAAGCGACCGAACAGCGCTCGAACCCGTGGGGTATCGCCCCGTCCGACCGCGCCAAATGGGCGAAGGACCTGCAGATCCCGCTGCTTTCCGAAGGACCGGTCGACTACCTGTTCTATGTCGGCTGCGCCGGCGCGTTCGACGCCCGCAACAAGAAGGTCGCCACCGCCGTCGTGCATGCCCTCCAGGCGGCCGGCGTGTCGTTCGGCATCCTGGGCATCGAAGAGAAATGCTGCGGCGACTCGATGCGCCGCCTCGGCAATGAGTTCATATACGAGAAGATGGCCAAAGAAAACATCGAGCTGTTCAAGAAGTACAACGTAACCAAGGTCATCGCGTACTGCCCGCACTGCTACTCAACGCTGAAAAACGACTACCGCCAGCTCGGCCTGAACGTGCAGGTCTATCACCACAGCGAAATCCTGGTCGACCTGCTGCGCCAGGGCAAACTGAAGCTGGCCGGCGGCGACGGCTTCGGCCGTGTGCTGTTCCACGACTCGTGCTACCTCGGCCGCTACAACGGCGTGTACGAGCAGCCGCGCGAGATCATCACCCGCGCCACCGGCTCCAAGCCGCTGGAAATGGACCGTAAGCTCGACAAGAGCTTCTGCTGCGGCGCCGGCGGCGGCCGGATGTGGATGGAAGAAGAAGCCGATCAGCGCGTGAACATCAACCGCATTCGCGAGGCGCTGGGCAAAAAGCCCGACACCATCGCGGTCGCCTGCCCCTACTGCATGACCATGTTCGATGACGCGGTGAAAGATGAAAAAGCCACCGACAAGGTGAAGGTGGTAGACATCGCCGAGATCCTCGCGGCGCGCCTGTCGCGCTAACGCCAAACCATCGCCAACATACCAAGGGCGGGGCTCGTCCCCGCCCCTTTTCTTTGGTGGAAGAAGGATCCCCTTACCCGGAGAGCGGAAAACGCGCATCGCTTACTCCCCTTCTCCCCATGGTGGGAAAAGGGGGGCGGGGGATGAGGACCCTATTTCTGCCGGGTCGAGAGTTTCCTATTCGCAGGCCGCCGTCACATCGGTGTTGCCCACCGGCACGGTCGCCTGGCCGGTGTTGACGATGTTGGCGAAGAAGCAGGTAGTCTGGTAGCGTAACGCATCCTGCGTGAAAACCAGATCGTGGCCGTCGTCGCTGGCCACATACTGCAACAGCACACCGGTGTAGTCGGCGCCGCCGACGGCCAGGTTGCCCGCCACCGGCAGCGAAACCTGCCCGCGGCCGGCCAGTGTTTCCAGCGCGTCCACGGTGCCGGGCTGGAGCTCGTCGCCCGCCAAGTCGAAGCCCGCCGCAACCGCCATGCCCTCGATCATCGCCGGGCTGACGATCGCATCCGGATAATCGCCGACCAGCAGCACGTCTTTCGGCGAGCCGCCGCCGAGCGGATCGGTCGTCCAAAGCGGGTCGAAATTCGCCGGCTCGCTAGTGTCGATCGCGGTTTCGAACAAGGTCATGATTGGGTGGTACTCGTTGAAGTCGTGCGCGTTGAGCACCCACTTCATGATCTCGGCGTAAGGTAGCGGATCCTGGCGATAGATGAGGCTCTCGATCCAGGACGCGCCGGCGCCGGTGAGCAGACCCGCGCGGAAGCCGGGCTCGACCGCCAGCACTAGATGGCCGATCGTCGCACCGGTCGAATGGCCCCAGAAGAAAAAGTTGGCCGGGTCGTAGAAGAACGAATCAGCCGCGCCCGAATCGGCTTCCGGACACAGCGTCGGGTCGATAGCCAGGCGCTCGGCAACCTTGATCAGATAGGTGTATTCCGCCGCGCCCTGCCGCACGTTGTCGGACATCGCCGCCAGATTGAGCGGATTGTAGAACTCGTAACCGGTCGTACTGCCGAGATGGTGGCGCGGCCCGGTCAGGTGGGCCTCGATGCCGAGGCAGGCGATGCCGCGTTGCGCCAGTAGTTTGCCCGGCCCCTCACCAGCCTCGACCTCGGCCGAAGGCGAACGGTCGAAAATCTCGGTGTACGAGCCGCCCTGCCCGGCCGCGTAGAACAGTAACGGCCAGCCGTCCGCGGGCATCTTCCCCTTCGGCACCGAAATCGAGAAGCGGACCTTCTGCCACCACACCAGGATCGGTGCGCCGCTCTCGTCGAAATGAATGCGGCCGCCCTCGGTCCAGTACACGGCTGAACCGTCCTGGTACATCGGCATGTGGAACGTACCTTCCAGCACGTAGTAGTCGGGATAGTCAGCGATCACTTTGATGTCCGCCGTGTCCGGATCGTCCAGCGCGGCGTTCGCATTGCGCAGCGCGAGCATCGGCTTGATCGGATGGGCGGTGCGGAATGCGGTGGCGACCGAGATGCGGTCGGCGGCCAGGTGTACGTCGGCCAAAAAGTCGGCCAGCGCCGCAAACGACGGCGCGTCGGCCGCGGCAAACTCGCCCTCGGGCCACTCGCCGGCCAGCGCAGCGGCGAAGGCCGGGTTGGTCGCCAGCGGCTGCCCGTTGCTGTCGCCGAGCGAACGCAACACCACCGCGGCATAAAGCTCATCCGGCTCCAGCGCGCGGCCCTGGTAAGGCAACAGCGCCAACAGGAACCGCGGATGATAGCCGTCCTCGTTCTGCTGCCAATACGCGGTCAGCGGCACGCGCTCGCCGTAATGCGCAGAGCCCGCTTCGATGTTCACCAGAAACACCGGGCAATCTTCTTCCAGCGAGGCGGCCCAGTCGGCCGGCAGGTTGTCTTGCGCGATGTTGCCGTCGAAGCGGAAGAAAACCGCCGCGTTGCGCGAGAAGCCGATGCTGACTTCGTTCGCCTGTTGCTGGTACATCGCGCCCAGGAAGTTCGCGTGCCGGTTGGGCATGCGGTCGAACCGTACCGTACCGTCGTCGCGGCGCATGTGCTCGATCGGGTACGGCGCGTCGAACATGCCGGCGTCGTCGCCCACGTAAAAGTACGGCGTCACCAGCGGGGGCGGCGCCGGCGGGGCTTTTACCTCGCTCTCTTCTTCACAGGCCGCCAGCAGCAGCATCCACGACAGCAACAGCACCGCCACGAGTCTCATGCCACGCATTTGCTTCTCCATCGGACTTTGGGCCCCCAAGCTTAATGCGGACCGCCCGCGCGCTCAACCGCCGCCAGACCGTCCGCCGTTCCTTCGTTCGCCCGTTCAATAGAACGGGTAAAAATCGCCAATCCGCGCCCCCGCGATCACCAAAAACGCCAGTACCAACGTCGCGCCGAATATGCCGAGCCAGACCGTCGCCGCTCCCTGCCCGCGCCGGTCGAGCGCCCGCAGCAGATGAGCCGTGCCCACCGACAGGAACGGCACCGCCGGCAACAGGTAGCGCGGATTGGGCAGAATGACGATCACCAGCGCCAGATAGCAGCCGCCGATCCACAACAAGAATCGCTCGCCGTCTTCGCCGGTGAGCAGCGGCACGAGGCTGAGCATCAGGATCGGCAACAGGTGCGCGCCGACATGCAGGGGCCACAGCGGCAACAAGTACTCGACCAGATAGTGCGCCCCGCCCGGCCGCACCAGCAGAAATAGCCAGCTCAAGTACGAGGCTTGGGTGCGCAACAGGTCGGTCGTAGCGGCCATCACGAGCAACGGTCCCAAGACCACCACCGGAATGATCGCCATCCAGTAGGTCGACGTCTGTCCGAGCAACCGCCGGTAAGGCCGCGCCAGCAGCACCAGCGCCATCCCCGGCAGCAACAACAGCATGTTGTAGCGGCCCAGCAGCGTGAAGGTCAACCAGCCGCCGACCGCCGCCGCGCGCCGGCCGCTCGGGTTTTGCAAAAACGCAACGAAGGCGTCGACGGTGATTAACGCGAAGAACAGGAACGGCGCTTCCAGGATTGCGGCCGCGCCGTTGAACAGCCACAGCGGCCACAGTGCCCAACACAGCGACGCCAGCGCCGCGGTCGGCGCATCGGTCAGCCGCCGCACCAGCCGGGTGCCGACCGCGAGCGCGCCGATGGCGAAGGCGATGTTCAGCAGCCGGCCGGCGAAAACGTTGGCTCCGGCCAGCGCGTAGAAGCCGCCGTACATCAGCGCCAGCAGCGGCGGGTGGTGCGGTCCGAGCCACTCGTTGAGCCGGGCGTAGTTGTCGATCCAGGCCGACAACCCGTGCTCAGCCATGAATCGCGCCTGCTGCAGGTTGTTCAGCTCGTCGTTCCAAGGCGCCATGAACGCCGCCAACCCGATCAGCAACGCGGCCTGCCCATA
>CAZEDX010000025.1:0-54580 GCA_964511015.1 uncultured bacterium
TGACACAGATGGGCGGCGGGCAGGTGGGGCGTGCGCAGGAGCGCGAATACGGCCGCACCGAACTGACCGTGCTGGACAACAGCGACCTTTTCGCCGGCTTCGACCGCGACGAATCGCCAGTGGTTTGGATGAGCCACGGCGACCGGGTCGATGCGCTGGCGCCCGGCTTCGTGCCGATCGCAACCAGCACCAACTCGCCGCATGCGGCGATGGCCGACCGTCAGCGTCATTGGTACGGCGTACAATTCCATCCGGAAGTCCATCACACACCCCGTGGTCGGGAGATACTGGCCAACTTCGTCTACGACATCTGCCATTGCCGCCCATTGTGGACGATGGCCAACTTCATCGATTCGTCAGTGGCGGGTTTGCGCGCACGCATCGGCGATGCGCGGGTGATTCTCGGCCTGTCGGGCGGGGTAGATTCGTCGGTGGTGGCTGTTCTTCTGCACCGGGCCGTCGGCGACCGGCTGACCTGCATCTTTGTCAACAACGGCCTGCTGCGCAAAGGCGAAGCGACCCAGGTGCAACACATGTTCGCGCGGCATTTCGGTATCAACTTGGTCTATGTCGATGCGACCGAACGATTCCTGGACAAGCTGGCGGGCGTCGCCGAGCCGGAACGGAAACGCAAGATCATCGGCAACGAGTTCATCTACTTGTTCGAGGAAGAAGCGCGCAAGATTAAAGACGCGCGTTTTCTGGCCCAGGGCACATTGTATCCCGACGTGATCGAATCGGTTAGCTTTCGGGGACCGTCGGCCACCATTAAAAGCCACCACAACGTGGGCGGCCTGCCGGAGAAATTCGACCTCCAATTGGTCGAACCGTTGCGTGAATTGTTCAAAGACGAGGTGCGAGAACTGGGCCGCGAGCTCGGCCTGCCGGCGGAAGTCGTCGGCCGGCATCCGTTCCCCGGCCCGGGTCTAGGTGTGCGCATCATCGGCGAAGTGAACGCCGAGCGCGTGCGTATCTTGCAGGAAGCGGATGCGATCTTCATTCAGGAAATCCGCGCCGGCGGCCTCTACGACCATATCTGGCAGGCCTTTGCCGTCTTACTGCCAATCAAGAGCGTCGGCGTCATGGGCGACGAGCGTACTTACGAGAACGTCTGCGCGCTGCGTGCGGTGCATAGCGTAGACGGCATGACGGCCGATTGGGTGCAGCTCCCGCAAGAAGTTCTAGGACGGGCGAGCAACCGCATCATCAACGAGGTCAAGGGAATCAACCGAGTGGTCTACGACGTATCCTCGAAGCCACCAAGCACGATCGAGTGGGAATAGAATGTCGGCCGATTTCGTTCACTTGCACGTCCACACCCAGTATTCCCTGCTTGACGGCGCACTGAAACTGCCCGACCTGTTTGCTAAGGCAAAAGCCGACGGCATGCCCGCAGTGGCGATCACCGACCACGGCAACATGCACGGTGTCATCCAGTTTGTGAACCACGCCAAGGCGGCCGGCGTTCAACCGATACTCGGTTGCGAAGTCTACGTCGCGCACGGCAGCCGGCATGACAAGTCGAACGCGCAGCCACCGGCCTATCACCTGATCTTGTTGGCAGAAACCGAGGTCGGGTACCACAACCTGATCAAGATCGTTAGCACGGCGCACCTGGAAGGCGCGATGAGCGGCCTTTTCGGCCGGCCGCGTTGCGATCGCGAGACGCTGCAGCGATACAACGAAGGCCTGATAGCCATGTCGGCGTGCCTGCAAGGCGAATTGGCGCGCACGGCGTTGGCGCAGGGGTTGGATAAAGCGGTGGAGGTTGCTGATTGGTACCGCCAGGTGTTCCGCGACCGTTACTATATCGAGCTGCAGCGTAATGGCATCGAGGAACAAAACAAGGCCAACGAACTGTTGCTTCAGATCGCCAAGATACTAAAGCTACCGGCCGTGGCCACCAACGACTGCCACTACCTCAACCGCGAGCATGCGCGCAGTCATGAGTTGTTGCTCTGCCTGCAGACCGGCAAAACGATCAAAGACGAGAATCGGTTTCGTTTCAGCACTGACGAAATCCATTTCCGTACGCGCGAAGAAATGGCCGAGGTCTTTGCCGATCACCCGGAATTATTGACACGCACGCGCGAAGTCGCCGAACGCTGCAACTTCAAGCTGTCATTCGGCAAGACGTTGTTTCCGGCGCTCGACGTGCCGCCGGGGGAAACGCCGGCGACGATGCTGGCACAGCACGCGCGGGCGGGGTTGGCGAAACGTTTGGAGCGCATCAAATCCGAACTCAAGCCGGAAAACGGATCCTGGGAAGAGATTCAGAAGCGCTACATCGACCGGCTCGAAACCGAGATTGACCTGATCAACCAGAAAGGGTTTGCCAGCTACTTCCTGATCGTCGAGGACTTTATCGGCTGGGCCAAAGACCACCAGGTGCCGGTGGGACCGGGGCGTGGCAGCGCGGCCGGCAGCTTGGTCTCCTATGCCTTGCGCATTACCAACATCGACCCGATTCGCTACAATTTACTTTTCGAACGGTTCCTGAACCCCGAGCGACAAGACAATCCCGACATCGACATCGATTTCTGTGCGGAACGACGTGACGAAGTGTTGCAGTACGTCACCGAGAAATATGGCAAGGAATGCGTGGCGCAGATCGCAGCATTTGGCTCGATGAAAGCGCGCGCAGTCATCCGCGACGTGGGCCGTGTACTCGGGCACAGCTTTGGCGAGATCGATCAGGTGGCCAAGCTGGTCCCCGATGAACCGAACATGACGCTGGAGAAAGCGGAGAAAGATCCGGACATCCAGCGGTTGCTCAAGGAAAGCGAGTGGGTGCGCGAGCTGTGGTTCCACGCCCGGGCACTCGAGGGGCTAGCGCGGCACGCCTCGACACATGCCGCCGGCGTGATCATTGCCGACCGGCCGCTGGTCGAATGCGCGCCATTGATGCACGACCACGAAGGCAAGCTGATTACCCAGTTCGACAAAAACGACGTCGAGAAAATCGGCCTGATCAAGTTCGACTTCCTCGGCCTCAAGACGCTGACCGTTATCGACAAAGCCCTGAAGATCATACGCGAAGTCAACGGCGTTGAAGTCGACATCGACCACATTCCGATGGACGACCCGGCCGTGTATGCCTTACTGGGCAAGGGCCTAAGCACCGGCATCTTCCAGTTCGAATCAGCGGGCATGCGCGAACTGCTGGTGCGACTGCACCCCGACAGCGTCGAGGATCTGACCGCCATCGCGGCCCTGTTCCGCCCCGGTCCGATCGGGTCGGGCATGATCGACGATTTCGTCGCGCGTAAGAAGGGACAGGCAGAGGTCACTTACGATTTGCCGGAACTCGAACCGATTCTCAAAACGACCTACGGCATGATGGTCTATCAGGAACAGGTGCAGCAGGTCGCCCACTTGATCGGCGGGTTCTCCCTTGGTGAAGCCGACTTGATGCGGCGTGCGATGGCCAAGAAAAAGGCCGACCAGATGGAACCGTTCCGGATCAAGTTCTTCGAGCGCACGAAGGACAGTGGCTACGCACGGGATCGCATCGAGCGCATCTGGAAAATGATGGAGAAGTTTGCCGAATACGGCTTCAACAAAAGCCATTCGGCCGCCTACGCCGTCGTCGCCTATCAGACCGCCTGGCTCAAGACCCACTATCCGGCGGCGTTCATGGCAGCGCTGATGACAATGGACAAGGGCGAATCCGACAAGATTATGGCAAAGATCGTCGAGTGCCGCGACTTGGACATCGCGGTGTTGCCGCCCGACGTCAATGAAAGTGATTTGGATTTCTCGGTCAACAAAGCGGGACAGATTCGCTTCGGCCTGGCGGCGGTGAAGAACGTCGGTGAAGGCGCCGTGCGCAGTATCATCGAGGCGCGCCAGAAAGGCGGTCCGTTCAAGGGACTGTTTGATTTCACCGGCCGCATTGACCCACGGAAGGTCAATAAGCGTGTGCTGGAAAGCCTGGTCAAATGCGGCGCGTTCGACAGCATCGAGAAAAACCGGGCGGCATTGTTCGCGGCGATCGAATCGGCACTGGACCGCGCGGCGCACGATCAGGCCGATCGTGAAGCGGGCCAGGTCAACATGTTCGATTTGCTCGGCGCGAAAAGCGGTGCGAAATCTGAACCTATATTACCCGACGTGCCCGCTTGGACCAAAGAGGAGCATCTGCGCTTCGAAAAGGAGGCGCTGGGCTTTTTTATTACCGGACATCCGCTTGACCAGTTTCGCAAGCTAATCGAACGCTATTCAACCTGCACCGCCGACAAGCTGAGGGGACTCAGCGAACCGGAGAACGTGCAGATCGCGGCGGTTATCACCGGTCTGGAGAAAAAGATCACCAAAACGGGCAAACCGATGGCTGTCGGTCTTGCCGAAGACCAGTCATCGCCGTTCAAGATCACAATGTTCTCCGAGTCGTTAGAAACCAACAAAGAGGCACTAGAAAACCTCGACCAACCGTTCCTGCTGACAGGCAAGGCGGACATCCGCGAGGGCGGTAACGGGCTACTGGTCGACAAGATCATCCCACTTGTGCAGGCCGACAAAGTGTGTAGTAATGAAGTTCACTTTCGACTGCGGAGTACGGGTTTGGCCAAGACACAAATCGAACGCTTAAAGGCGTGTCTGGTTCGGCATCCGGGTTCTTGTCGGACGTTCGTTCATATGTTGATCCCTGATCGGGCCGAGGTGATTTTCTCTTTACCGGTACGGCTCGGCGTGCAACCGTCCGACGAGCTGGTCGATGAAGTGCGGGCCATTTTCGGCGCGGGGGTCGTAACGTTTCAGTGATGGCGGGCGGCTTTTGACGGCCCGCACATGCATGACAATTGGGGGTGCCCATGATGAACAAAAAAGTACATATCAATGTGCAGGACCAGTTCATCAACTCGATGCGCAAGGAGCACGTGGCAGTGCAGATTGACCTAGTGACAGGCAAGCACTTGGAAGGTTACATTAAGAGCTTCGACAATTACTGCGTGGTCATCGAAGCTGACCGTCTCTACTTGATCTACAAACACGCCATTGCCGACATTCACATCGACAAAACGATCAAAGTCAGCTTCATGGCCGGCTGATTCATTGCCGTCCGGAGGGCGACGGAAAGGCCCGGAGAGGCAGTATGCCGTTCTGTTGGGCTGCCGCATGGGGCGCGAGTCGCGCGAAGAAGCGCAGGAATCGCTGGACGAGCTAACCCGTCTGTTGGACACGGCGGGAGGCGTGCCTGTGCACCGAGAGGTGTGCGAGGTGCGTCGACCGGCACCGGCGACGTTCATCGGCGTGGGCACAATCGAACGGCTGAAGGGTGTCATCGAAGGCGCAGCGGAAGCGGTGCGCTGTGTTGTGCTCGATGTCGATCTGACACCAGTCCAGCAGCGTAATCTTGAAGAGCACTGGGAGACGATGGTCATGGACCGCACCGGCCTGATCCTCGACATCTTCGCCCAGCGTGCGCGCACCGCCGAAGGCAAACTGCAGGTGGAACTGGCGCAATTGCAGTATCTGATGCCGCGGCTGCGCGGAATGTGGACGCACCTGTCGCGGCAAGGCGCGGGTATCGGTACGCGCGGTCCCGGCGAAAAGGTGCTGGAAATCGACCGCCGCCGCATTCGGCAACGCATCTCGGTGCTAAAAAAGCGGTTGGAAGACGTGCGCCGGACCCGCGGCTTGCACCGTCGTACCCGGCAGCGGCACGAGCAGGCGACCATCGCGCTGATCGGCTACACCAATGCCGGGAAGTCGACGCTTTTGCGCGCGCTCACCGGCGCCGAGGTCTTCATCGAAGATCGTCTGTTCGCCACGCTCGACCCAACGACGCGAGCGTTGCGTCTGCCGGGCAAAACCGCGGCGTTGTTGACCGACACCGTCGGCTTCATCCGCAAACTGCCGCACGACCTGGTGGAGAGCTTCAAGGCGACTTTTGAAGAGGTCGGGGAGGCCGATCTGCTGGTGCACGTGGTGGACGCGTCGCATCCGAACATGGAAGAACAGGTTCAAGCGGTGCAACTGGTGCTGGAGGAGATGGAACTGGGCGAGAAGCCGTTGCTGACGGTCTTCAACAAAATCGACCAAGTGGAATCCGAGGCTTGGTTGCGGCGATTGGTGGAGGCCAACTGGCCCGCAGTGGCGGTCAGCGCGCGGGACGGCTTGCATCTGGATCAGCTCTTGTCCACCCTGGCAACGATGCTCGGGACGGGGCGCAAGCTGGTGCGGTTGCGCATTCCACATTCCCGCCCGGATTTGATATATATGATCCGCTCCGGTGCGGAAGTCGAAACCGAACAGGACGAAGGCAACGATTTGTTGCTTTCGGCATGGTTGGACAGACGTCTGTTCGAAACATTGCGAGCATACGAAGTCAAGGAGTAGGGTAGCTTGAAGCGGTGGCTGGCATTGATCGTGATTCTGCTTATGGCGGGCGCGCTGTGGGCGGAGGAACTCGGCATCTTCGCCGGCGAGGCAACGGTGTCGATGGCCAATCTCAATTTGCAGGCCGCCAAACGCAAAGCGACGAACCTCGCTCTGGCCAACGCGGTCGAGCAGGCGCTGAATCAGGTGGCCACGCCGGAAGACCTGGCGAAAAAGAAAAAGGAAATCAAACGGCGCATTCTTTCCGATCCGCAACGGTTCGTTGTCAGCTTCTCGGTCATTTCCGACGAAGAACGCACCGCCGAGTATTTCGTTTCGGTCGAGGCGCGCATTCGGCTGGATGCGTTGCGCGCCGAGTTGCAGACGATCAACGCGCCTCCACCGCCGGTGGTCGACAACAAACCGCGACTGGCGGTTGTCCCCTATTGGCGCCGGCCGGACGGCTTCGCCCTCGATGCCGAACTCGATCGCGGACTGCGCGAACGGTTTGGTTCGGCCGCCCAGTCGCCGGCAGATGCGGAGACCGTGGAAAAGCTGCTCGGCGCCCCGGGCTTTCCGGCGGCGGCCAATGGCCGGCCGGCAGAGCTGATTCAGACGGCCGGCGAGGCGGGGCTGCGGGTCTTGGTGCTGATCGAGCTTCGTGACGACACGCCGCTGGAAAACCGCAGTTCGACTTGTGCCGAACTGGCCGCGGTGCACGTGATCGATATCAACAGCGGTGCGGAAGTCGAGCAGTTCCCGTATTCCTTTCCCCCCGACGGAGCATGTGCGCAGGGGATCGATCAAGCCGCGCGCGACCTGTCGGGCAGCATCAGCGATGTGATGCAACGGCACGGACTGGCTGGCGGGCCCGGGGCCGGGGCTTTCTATCTCGAGATCGGCGGTGTGCACGGCTATTCCCGGTTGCAGGAATTGCAGGCGTTCATCCGCAACCGCCCGAACGTGCAGGTGGCGGAGTTGGAATCATTCCGGGCGGGCGGCTGGGTCGTGTTTCGCATCGGTTACGCCGGTCCGGCAATTCAATTCGCCGACGAATTGAACAAGTCCACCGCCGGTGGTTTCCGTCTCAAGTATCTTGGCAAGCAGGGCAACCTGCTGCGCTTCATGTTGGAGTGATGATGAGAAAAGCGGGCTATTTGTTGCTGCTGATCTTGCTGACCGCTGCGTGCGCAGTGCCGCTGGCGCGGATCAATCAAGGCCGGGACACCGGCCGGATCAATCTCGATGTCGAGCCGGCAAATGCGAAGGTGTTTCTCGACGGCGTGTATGTCGGCCAGGCTTCTTCGTTCACGGCAGCGTCTGGCGGTATGAAAGTGGTGCTGGGGCGGCATCTGTTGCGTTTTGAGGCGGAAGGTTTTATGCCGGAAACCGTTGAGGTGATTGGCGGTGAAGTGCAGCCACCGATCAAGGTGCGCTTGTTGGAAAAACCACGGGAATAGCTTTTGCTGACGGCATTGCGCGAGATCTGGGCCAATCGGTGGGTCAAGCTGCTGGCGATGCTGACCGGCGCGTTGGTGACTTTTTACCTGGTGGTCCGCTTGCGCACGATACTGACGGCGTTGGCTGTCGCCTGGGTGCTGGCCTACATCTGCGATCCGTTGGTCGACCGAATGGAACGGCGGCGCATTCCACGTACTTTGGCGGTCGCACTGCTCACCGTCGCGATTATCGTCTTATTAGCCGTGGTGGTTGGTTTTTTGATTCCCACCATCGGAAGCGAAGTAAGTCGCCTGTCGATCGACCTGCCAAATTACGCCGACACAATGAACAACGTGATCATCCCACGGTTGGAAAACACGTTGCACATCCAGTTGCCTCGCACAGTCGATGACTGGGTTCAGTTGCTCAATGCCAATCGCGACACGGTCAACCAGATTGCCAGTAAGCTTACCGCGCGAATCACCGACATTGTTCAACGCTCGGTGTCCAGCGTGCTTGGGATGATCACTGGACTGCTGACCTTGATTGTCATCCCGGTGGCATGGTTCTACCTCCTCCGTGATATCGATAAAATCAACGCACGCGTAGTCGAACTGCTGCCGCCGCGGCGCCGCGAGGGATTCGTAGCCTTCATGCGGCAGGTGGACGAGATCGTCAGCAATTTCTTGCACGGCCAGATTACCGTAGCGTTAATCTTGGCTTGTCTGTATTCCATCGGCTTGTGGCTGATTCTCGATATTCCGTTGGGCTTGTTGATCGGCCTGGGAGCCGGTTTCGCGGCTATTGTGCCCTATTTGGGCCTGGTTCTCGGTATTGTGCCGGCGTTGTTAATGGCCGTGCTGCAATACCAGGACTGGCAGCACCCCCTGGGCGTGGTCGCCGTGTTTGCGGTGGCCCAGGCGCTGGAAGGGAATCTGATCACGCCGAAGATCGTCGGCGACAAACTCGGTCTACACCCGGTGACGGTGATCTTCGCCCTGTTGGTGTGGGCGGAACTGGCCGGCATCCTGGGCATGATCGTCGCGGTGCCGGCGACCGCGGTGTTGCAAGTGCTGCTGTTGCGCTATCTCGAGCGCTACAAGTCTGGCGCGTTTTACCAGGGACGTAGTTGAGCCGCCGGCCTGCCCGCGTTGTCCGCGCCATTTTGATTGTCCTTCTTGTCCTCACGCTTATTGGAGCCGCGGCATGGTACTTCGAATTGCCACGCCGGATGACCGATCAAGCGTATTCCTATCTGGAATCGCGGAAGATGGAGGCCGCGCCGCTACGTTACGTCAGTCACGGCGCCTGGCTGGAGCTTCAACCGGGCATTGAACTGCGCGAACTCGAGTTCGCGCGCAAAGGACGCTGGCTGTCGACGTTCAATCTGGTGGTGTTGCGCGTCGACCCGAAACGGGTCTGGCTGCGAATGGTCGCTGTCTCGCCGGAAGAATTGCCGACATCGGACATCGAGACCTTGGCAAGGCGCACCAACGCCTTAGCCTTGCTCAACACGAACTACTTCGAACCGGATTCCAAGGTCATGGGCTTGGTGATTGCGGAAGGAAAAACCATCTATCCATTGCGGAAGGAAGGTAGCATCCACCACGGTGTATGGTTCTTGAAAAACGGCGAGGCTTTCGTAGTGCACCGCACGGTCTTCGACGGACGCGGGGTGAACGAGGCCTTCCAAGCCGGTCCGTGGTTGGTGACCGACGGCGAACCGGAAACCCGTTTCCGGAACGCACCGTTGGTAGCCCGACGTTCCGCCGTCGGGGTCGATCGCAAAGGACGGGTGTTGTTGATGGCGACCGATGCATTGCTCGGCGGCCTGTCGCTGCCCGAACTGGCGGCCGTCCTGGGCACTGCCGAAACCAAGGGAGGCCTCGGACTCTGGCGCGCGATCAACTGCGACGGGGGCACCAGTACGCAAATGGTCATTCGGCATTCGCGAGCTAGTGTCGTCATCCGATCCACCGTGCGGGTGCCTGTCTGTTTGGGTGTGTATCCACGCTGAGCCACGACGGTAAGTTGACAATCGGCGATCGACCCGGCAAATACAATTCGATACAGATCCCGTGACTTGATGGCCAAGGAGGAATGACGTGGCGAAACATTCTTTGAAGGATCGCTTTCGGTACGCTTTCGACAATACGATGTCCAAGGGCACGGTCGCGCTGATCGGCTGGCTGGGGTTGTTGTCGTTGGTGTTGATCTTTGTGATATCCGTCGTCGTTTGGCTGCTGAAACTGTCACCGGACACACCGCTTTCCAAGGTCATTTGGATGAGTCTGATGCGCACGCTGGACGCCGGCACCATGGGTGGCGATGAGGGAAGCTGGTCGTTCTTGTTCGCGATGTTTGCCGTAACCCTGGGTGGCGTATTCGTCATCAGCACGCTCATCGGCGTGCTGACCACGGGCATCGAGAACAAACTCGATGAATTGCGTAAAGGACGATCCTACGTCATCGAAGAAGGGCACACGGTCATTCTCGGCTGGTCCGATCATGTCTTTTCCATCATTTCGGAACTCGTGGTCGCTAACCAGGAACGCAAAAGCGGCTGTGTAGTGGTGCTGGCCGACAAAGACAAAGTGGAGATGCAGGAGGAGATTCAAGACAAGGTCGGTGACACCAAGAACACGCGGGTGGTCTGCCGCACGGGCAGGCCGGTGGATTTGAATGATCTGGAAATCGCGGGCATTCATGCTTCGCGGTCTATCGTGGTGCTGGCGCCGGCGGTGGAAGAACCCGATCCGGAGGTGGTCAAGATCATTCTGGCGATCACCAATCATCCGAATCGCCGTTCGAGCCCTTATCATGTCGTGGCCGAGATTCACGATCCGAAGAACATGGAAATCGCGAAGATGGTCGGCAAGGACGAGGTGGAGTTGGTGCTGGTCTCCGACTTGATCGCCCGCATCATCGCCCAGACCTGTTTGCAGTCCGGCCTCTCGGTCGTCTATCAGGAACTGCTCGATTTTGACGGCGACGAGATGTACTTCTTCGGCGATCCATCCCTCAACGGCAAGAAGTTCGGCGATACCCTGATGCTGTTCCCGAAGGCCGCGGTCATGGGCCTGTTCCCCAAAGGCGGCGTGCCGCGTCTGAATCCGCCGATGGATACCGTGTTGCAAGACGGCGATCAACTGGTTGTCGTGGCCGCCGATGAACACGCCACGCGCCTCTCGAATCCGAGCAACTTCGACATCAATACCTCGGCCATTCGCGACGCGGCGCCGAATCCGCCACATCCGGAACAGGTGTTGATTCTGGGTTGGAACTGGCGCGCCCCGACAATCATCAATCAGCTGGATTGCTATCTGGCGCCCGGGTCAACCATTGCCGTGGTAGCTCGTTACGAAGACGCCCAGGCCAAAATCGACAAATTCTGTTCCGAGCCAAAAAACTGTAAGATCACTTTCCGTGAGGGCGACACGACCGAGCGGCGTTTGCTCGACAGCCTCAATGTTCCGTCGTTCAAACACATCATTCTGCTGAGCGATTCCGACCAACTGCAACCTCACCAGGCCGATGCTCGCACGCTGTTCACCTTGTTGCACCTGCGCGACATCGCCGAGCATGTCGGCAAGTCCTTCTCTATCGTCAGTGAAATGCTGGATGTGAAGAACCGCGAGTTGGCCGAGGTGGCCCGGGCCGATGACTTTATCGTCAGCGACAAGATCGTCAGCTTGATGATGTCGCAGGTCTCCGAGAACAAGATGCTCAACGCGGTGTTTGCCGACGTCTTCGACCCGGAAGGATCGGAAATCTATCTGAAACCGGCGGAGAACTATGTTCAGCCGGGCACGGCGGTGAATTTCTACACCGTCATCGAGGCGGCACGGCGGCGGGCGGAAATCGCTATCGGCTTCCGGCACGTCGCGGACGCCAGTGACGCGAGCAAGGCATATGGCGTTACGGTGAATCCGCAAAAGGAAGAACAGGTGACCTTCGCTCCCGGCGACAAGGTGGTCGTCGTGGCCGAATCGTAACCAAAGGCAAGAACGGTGGATGCAAAACCCAACACATTGCTCGATCTGGCCCGGATGCGGCGAAGTGTCCGGCGCTTCGAAAACCGACGAATCGAACCGGAGAAAATCGCCGAGCTTGTTCGTGTCGGCGATCTGGCCCAAAGGGCATTCGGCGGCGATGACAGCAAATTGTTGATCTTGGACGACCCCGCGCTGACCGAGAAAGTGCGCGCGGCAGCGGTATCGGGTTGGCAAGGCAAGATCAACATGTGGATCTACGTCACGCCGTTTCCGGCCGCGCTGGTACTGGTCGGGCGTCATACCGAAGAAGAGGCGGCGGATGGCCGCCCACGCTATCTCGCGCAAGCGGCGATGGTGATGGAAACGGTGGTCTTGGCCGCGGCGGAGATGGGGCTGGGCACCTGTTGGATGGCCGGCTTCAACCCCAACGCCGTGATCAAGGAGCTAGGTTTGCCGGCGGGCTGGAAGCCGATCATCGTTTCGCCGCTTGGGTACCTGGCCAGCAAGGGCAAGCTCGAAATGGTTTCGCGCACGGTGGCGCAGTCGGACCGCCGCAAGCCGTTGGAAGAGATCTACGAGATTCGCGGGGAGCTGCCATGAGCGGACAATACATGGTCGGCAATGCCGTGCCGACGACGAAGACGCTTCAGTTCACCCCACGGCCGGTGTCGCGTGATGACGTGATGTACCTATTGCAGACGGCCCGGTTGGCACCCTCGGCCCGCAATACCCAGATCTGGCATTTCACCGTGATTGCCGACCCGGCGCTAATTCGTTCGGCCGCTACGGTGACCCACTCGAATTCGCTGGCGGACGCGCCGGTGCTAATCGTCGCGCAGGGAAAACCGGCCTTTTTCAAACAGCTCCAACACGAACAGCCGTTTCTGATGATCGATGTGCCGATCGCCATGACGCACTTGTCCCTGGCCGCGCGTGAACAGGGGTTGGCGCTGGAATGGGTGTTCGATGGTGACGAAACCACGTTATGCGACACCTTGAAGCTCAACTCCAACCTGCGTGTGGTCGCCCTGGGATTCCTCGGCTATGCCGAGCGGGCCGAAGACCTGCCACAAACGGAACGGCCCGGCGTTTTGCACAACAAAACAAAGCCATAGTGTTTGCCGACCCGCGGCTCGCGCCTTGCCAACGTCCCTCGTTGAGTGAGAAAAAGGGACCCTGTTTCCAATGAAGGGAGTCCGACCATGGACCAGCAGGTCCGTACGATGTGTTTGGACGGCACGGAGATCAAGGGCGAGGATGGATCGGCAATTCTATCGCTGCGTGATGTGGAAGCTGTTTGGGACGACAAATGCAACAGATATTCCTGGCAGAAGTCTGGTTCTGGTCTGGCAGTATCCTTGCCGTTCGGCCGGTTCGAATTGAACGCGGTTACTGAGTCTGAACCGCTGACTTGTCTGCGTGTGGCGGCGACGTTGGTGGTCACCCAACCGGTGCGGCTTCATTCGCTTGAACTCCGCTACTCGACGGGGTTCGGACGTTACGACCAGGCGACGGTGCCGCACCTGCGTCCAGCCGCCGATCTGGTCATCGCCGACCAGGTGTTTCGTTCTCCCGCCGTGGTCGCCCGCAAGGGTCGACAGGTAGTAGCTCTGGTGCCCGACCTCTCGACAATCACGCCAGCACACAAGACCTACCTCGATGTCCAGCGCGAGGGGCAGGGCGAAAAGTCGTTGCTGGCTCATGGCCTCGGAGAATGGACCGCCTGCGGCCACGTGTTCTTCAAGCGCACGCGATCGAAGCGCACGCTTCAGCCGGGCACGGAAGTCCCGCTGGTCCATTTCGTCTTGTCTTTTCCTGATGTCGAGGAATTGCCACTGGAAAAGGTGGCGAGTTTTTTATGGCGTCGTTTTGCCCCGCGCGACGCAATTGTACCACAGGTTCTGCCGCTGCTCGAATACGACAAGCTCGCGGCAGAGCGCGCCTTCGGTGAAGACCTGTTTCGGCGTTTCACTTACCAGAATCGCCCGATGGCGGGGCTGATTGCCCAGACCACCACGTCCAAAAAGCGCCCCAACGTTCTGGATGCGCGCGGCACGATCAAGTATATCGCGCAGCAAAAGTACGTCATGGCGGTCATGCACGCGATCCAGGAACATCTATTTACCAAACGGTGGGGCAACGATCTGTTGACGAAAATACTTCATTCCGGTCGTTTCGCCATACCACCGATGGCGGTATTCGCTGCGTGGTTCAACCAGGTGAGAACTTCTTTGGGAACGGCGTTATACGCGCAGCGTGCCGGCGATCGCGATCTGCTGGAGAAAACGCACGCGGTGGTGGAACTGGCGCTATCTTCGCCGATGGAAGACGGTTGCCCGTGGACGCTTTGTTTCTTTCCGGCCGATGGCGAGGTCTTCTGGCGGCGAGGGACCCGTGCGTTTGAAGTGACCGACGCTTATAATCTGGCCGACGCTTCGGTCACCGGTTTCCATCTGCTCGAATGGCACGAAATGGTTCATGCGGACGAGCGCATTCTCAAACGCTGTCAAATACTCGCGCGGTTTCTGCTGGGGTTCCAGGATCCCTCCGGTGCGTTCCCGACCTGGGTCAAACCTCTTGAAGGACGGTTCGAAATCGATCCGGATCTGTCCCGTAGCGCCATGACCGCGGCTCCGGCCATGTTCCTGGCCCGCCTCCATCGCGTAACTCCGAACAAAGAATACACGGCGGCCGTGAGCAAAGCACTGCAATTCATCGAACGCGAAGTTCTGCCGGAAGAAAAATGGTTCGACTTCGAATTGTTCTATTCGTGTGCCGGACGGCCGACCGGTAAGGACGGGCCCGACCCCTATACCGGCTGCTATCCGGCCAACACCCTCAGCATGTACTGGGCCGCGCAGGCCGCGCTTGATCTGCATAAAACCGGCAAACAGCCCGAAGCATTGACCATGGCGCGCCGTTACCTGGCGCGAGTGAGCATGTTTCAACAGGTATGGGACACTCCACGCTTGTCGATCAATACGCTCGGCGGATTTGGGGTGATGAATGCCGACGCAGAATTCAACGATGCGCGACAGGGTTTGTTTGCGCCGTTGTATCTCGCCACGTACCGGGCGACCGGCGAAGCGGAATTCTTTGAGCGAGGCGTGGCGGCGTTGCGGTCTTGCTACACGACCATGTTGTGTGAAGCGAACCATGCGGTCGCGCCGGGAAATATGATCTTCTACCGCGATCTGGATTGCGGTTCGATTCTGGAAAACTACGGCCACCAGGGCTGGGACGCAATTACCTCCGGCTATCTGTCGCCCGACTGGGGCTGTGCGACGGCGCTTTATGCCAGCGGATTGACGTTCCGCCATCACGGGCAAATCTTCGTCGACGTGACTCGTCGGCAGGCCTTCGGCATTGACGGCTGCCAGGCACGATTCGTCTCCGCCAAAGGAAAGAACGCGACCATCGAAGTCAGTGGGCCAATTGAAACCGAGTTGGTAGTCGTGGTTGAGCCGGCAGGCGCAGTCAACAAACTACTGGTCAATGGCGAGGAGGCGACGGCAGGCGAAGCCGGCCGCTTTGTGGTGCCCAGGAGAAAACGATGAACGGAGAATTGGCCTTTCGGCCAGTTGTATTCGGCGAGGTTCTTTTCGATGAGTTTCCGGACGGCGCAAGGGTGCTTGGGGGGGCGCCTTTCAACATGGCCTGGCACTTACATCATTTCGGCGCGCAACCCTTAATGATCACCCGGGTCGGCAATGACGAAGGCGGCCGGGAGATTCTGGAGCGGATGCGCGAAGCCGGAATGGACCTTGACGGTGTACAACTCGATGAACAGCACGGCACCGGCCTGGTGCGGGTAGCGCTGAACAACGGCCAACCCACATTCGATATCGTGGCCGACCGGGCGTACGATCACATCGCCTGGGAGCCACTGCGGCCTTTGCTGCAGTCGTCTGGCGAACGGCTATTGCTCTGCCACGGTTCGCTGGCGGCACGGAACGCCATATCGGCCGAGAACCTGGCCAGACTAATTGAACTGGTTCGTCCCTATGTGTTTGTCGACATTAATCTGCGGCCGCCGTGGTGGGATCTGACCGGAGTTCGTCGGTTGTTGCGCACGGCGCGTTGGCTCAAATTGAACGAGGAAGAGGTGCGCCTCTTGGAGCCGTCTGACGGTGACCTAGTCGACGCCGCGCGAACCTTGTTGCGGCCTTATCACATGGCCGCGGTGGTGGTGACTCGGGGGGAAGAGGGCGCGTTGTGCTGCTCGTCGGATGGCTCGGTCATCCAAGAACCGGCTCCGCAAGTGGCACGCTTTGTCGATGCCGTGGGGGCGGGTGACGCGTTCAGCGCGGTGTTTGTTCTGGGTCAATTGGCCGATTGGCCACTCGAGACAACCTTGCGACGGGCCGTGATGTTCGCGGCCGAAATCTGCCAGTCACAAGGGGCGACAAACGCGCCGCCCGCTCTCTACGAAACCTTACGTCGCGGGTGGGATTTGGTCTAGAAATCGCGCGCTCGTTGACATGCTGCGTCAACGTGCTAAAAATCGGAAAACTTTACGGTACTGGAGGATCGTATGCCGGAATCGCTAGGCGGATGGAAACGGACGCAATATTGCGGTCAGCTACGCGCCGAGCACGCCGGGCAAACCGTGACTTTGTTTGGCTGGGTTCAGCGCCGCCGCGACCTGGGCCAGTTGATATTTGTCACCTTGCGCGACCGTGAGGGCCTCGTCCAGGTGATTTTCGACCCGGAGACACACAAAGAGTCGCACGAGAAGGCCAAGGCGATTCGCCCTGAATTCGTATTGGGGGTGAAGGGTGTAGTACGCCGTCGTCCGGAAGGACAGGCCAATGCCGCCATGCCGACGGGCGAAGTCGAAATCGTGGTCAGTGAACTGAAGATCCTGAACGAAGCAGCCACGCCGCCGATCGCCATCGAAGACGAAGCGGAAACCAGTGAGGACATTCGCTTGAAGTGGCGATTTCTCGACCTGCGTCGCCCGGGCGTGCAACGGATTCTGTTTTTGCGGCACCGGGCCTATCAGGTCATTCGGCGCTACCTCAGCGAGCAGGGGTTCATCGAACTGGAAACGCCGGTGCTCAGCAAATCGACGCCCGAAGGAGCGCGTGACTACCTGGTGCCAAGCCGCGTTCATCCGGGTACGTTCTACGCCTTGCCGCAGAGCCCGCAACTCTACAAGCAGTTGCTGATGATCTCCGGCTTCGATCGCTATTTCCAGATTGTGAAATGTTTCCGCGATGAAGACTTGCGCGCTGATCGGCAACCGGAATTTACCCAGATTGATATTGAAACCAGCTTTCTCGATCAGGACTCGCTGTTGCCGATCATGGAAGGCCTGGTGGCCACGCTGCTACGTGAAACGATCGGCATTGAAATTCCGTTGCCGTTGCGCCGTATACCGTATGCTGAGGCGATGGATCGATTTGGCTCCGACAAGCCCGACACCCGTTTCGGGTTGGAACTGCGCAATCTTTCCGGCGTGCTGCAAGGCAGTGAATTTGCGGTCTTCCGCGATGCGATTGCCGACGGCGGCGCGGTGCGCGGCATCTGCGCGACCGGCCAGTTCTCGCGTAAGCAGACCGACGAACTGGGCGAAGTGGTCAAGGTGTTCGGCGCGAAGGGTTTGGTCACGTTGAAGGTGGAAGGCGAAAGCCTGTCCGGCGGCGCGGCCAAGTTCCTGAGCGATGCCGAGAAAAGCAGCATCATTCAGACAATGGAGGCCAAAGCAGGCGACGTGATCTTTATCGTCGCCGGCTCGAATAGGGTAACTTGGGATGCGCTGGGCGCGTTGCGTTTGCGCCTCGGCAAAGACTTAAAGCTGATCGACGAGAAACGGCACGACCTGCTGTGGGTCGTCGACTTCCCCTTGCTGGAATGGAACGAAGAAGACAAGCGCTACTATGCGATGCATCATCCGTTCACCAGCCCGAAAGAAGAGGATATCGCCTTGCTCGATACCGAACCGGGCAAGGTGCGCGCCAACGCCTACGATATGGTCTGGAACGGCAGTGAAATCGGCGGCGGATCGATTCGTATTCATCGCAGTGATTTGCAGTCTCGTATGTTCCAGGCTTTGGGTATCGGACCAGAAGAAGCGCGCGAAAAATTCGGCTTCCTGCTCGACGCCTTGTCCTACGGCACGCCGCCTCACGGCGGTCTAGCCTTTGGACTGGACCGTATGATCATGTTACTGACTGGGGCGCCCTCGATTCGGGATGTGATTGCGTTCCCCAAAACGGCCAAAGCCGCCTGCCTGATGACCAACTCGCCAAGCGCGGTTGGTCCGGCGCAACTGGACGAGTTGCACATCAGGTTGAAGGCAGACAAGGACAACTAAAATGGCTCCGGTAGTATCGGTTGCCGCCACCCACGCGCACGTAGGCGAGACCGTTACCCTGCAAGGGTGGCTCTACAACAAGCGTAGCAGCGGCAAACTGCATTTTCTCCAGTTGCGTGACGGTACGGAAACGATCCAGTGCGTTATGTTCAAAGGCGACTTCGACGACTCCACCTTCGACGAAGCAGACAAGCTGCCGATCGAATCGAGTATCCGGCTGACCGGCGAAATCCGCGCCGACAAGCGCAGCCCGATCGGCGTCGAAATGGCGGTCAAAAAGTTCGAGGTAATCAGCCGCGTGGTCGGCGAATACCCGATTTCACTCAAGGAACACGGCGTCGAGTTCCTGATGGATCATCGGCATCTGTGGATCCGCAGCCGCCGCCAACACGCCATTTTGCGCGTGCGTCATGCGGTGGTGAAGGCGATTCGCGACTTTTTCGACGAACGTGACTTCGTGCTGGTCGACGCGCCGATCTTCACCCCCAACGCTTGCGAGGGCACCAGCAACCTGTTCGCCACGACGTATTTCGACACCACCGCGTACCTGACGCAAAGCGGTCAGCTCTACATGGAGCCGGCCTGCCAGGCGTTCGGTAAGGTCTATTGCTTCGGTCCAACGTTTCGCGCGGAAAAGTCCAAGACCCGGCGCCATCTGACAGAATTCTGGATGGTGGAGCCGGAAGTGGCATTTCTCGATCTGAACGCCGACATGGATCTGATGGAGGAGTTTGTCGAGTTCATCGTACAACGCGTGCTGACCACCCGCCGCAAGGAACTCGAGATCCTCGAACGCGATCTGAGTAAGCTTGAAATTGTGCGCCGGCCGTTTCCGCGCATCTCTTACGACGAGGCGGTCGAGCGGATCAAGCAAGCCGGTCACCCGGTCAACTGGGGCGACGATTTCGGCGGCGACGAAGAAACTGTGCTGGCTAACCAATTTGATCGGCCGGTGATGGTACATCACTATCCAGCCGAGATCAAAGCCTTCTACATGAAGAGGGACGAACAGAATCCGCAACTCGCGCTAGGCGCTGACATGCTGGCACCGGAAGGGTACGGCGAGATCATCGGCGGCGGACAGCGCGAAGACGACATGGAAAAGCTCGTAGCGTCCATCGAAAAACACCAGTTGCCGAGGGAATTTTTCGAGTGGTACCTCGATGTGAGACGCTACGGCAGCGTACCCCACGCTGGCTTTGGCTTGGGATTGGAACGCACTGTTGCGTGGATCTGTGGCATCAAACATGTTCGGGAAACCATTCCGTTCCCGCGTTTAATGGGCCGGCTGACCCCGTAGCAAAAATGGAAAATGACGAAAAAACGTGACTACTACGACGTAATCGTTGTCGGTGCTGGTCCGGCGGGCTCGCATTGCGCCCGCCACTGCGCCGAGGCCGGTTTGAACACATTGCTGATCGAAGCCAATCCGCCGTCCAAACATGGCTGGACGATTGCGGTCGAACTCGAGAAGTCGATATTCGCCGTCTGTGGCATTCCGGAACCAGATGACAACGAAATCGCCTTTCATGCACATGGCGTAAAATCGATTGCGCCCTCCGGCCGTCAGGTGTTCGAGATCGAAGATCCGACGACACCGGTCAAGCAGGATGTGTTGACGCGCCGCCTGGTCGGCTACGCCAAACAGGCCGGGGTAGAGGTTCGCTTTGGCCTCCGTGTCGAGTCGCTGCTGTACGATGGCCGACAGGTGCGCGGTGTGCGGATTCAAGGCGAGAGCGGCCAGGCGAAGGAATTGCTGGCGCGGGTAGTAATCGATGCCACCGGCAACGCCGCTTCGCTGGTGCGTCATCTGCCGCGCGAATGCGGCGTGGATTTTTCCGATGGCGATAGCGACTGCGTGATCGCGGAAGCGCGGCTGTGCCGGGTCAATCAGGCAGCCACACAAAAAGCGATTCAGGAAGGGCGTCTGGTTTCCGACTACACCTATTTCCGACTCGGTTCGCGCGGCGCTTACAGCACCCTGGGTTATATGGTGTCGTTGGAAAAGAACACGGCGTTTCTTCTATCCGGTTTCAAGCTGAAAGAGGGACCGCCGACGCCCGGGCAAGTTTTGGATGACTTGACCGCCGAACTCGGCTGTCTGGACGAGCCCTATCACGTCGGCAGAGGCAGAATTCGCATTCGCCGTGCAACATTGCGGCCGGTCTGCGACGGTTTCGCGGTCATTGGCGAAGCGGCCAGCATGGTCGTGCCGATGGGCGGCAGCGGCATCGCTTCGGGGATGATCGCAGGGCAAGCCCTGGGCCGCCATCTCGGTGCCGTCCTGAAACACGGCGGCCGGGCTACTACCTCGTCCTTGTGGCCGTGGGTTGCCTGGTATCAACGTGGCCGCGGCGCGATCTTGGCTAGTTTTGACGTCAACCGGCGGGCGCTGGAAAAGCTCGACGTGAAAACGGAGATCGAAAAACTAGCGGATTCCGGTTTGATGACGGGCGAAGATATGGAGCGCACGCTTTCCGGCTTGCCGCTACGGCCGTCGCTGGCGACATTGCCCCGGCGAGTACGTGGCGCATTGAAGCATCCGCTGCTCGTTGCCAAATTGGCCCCCACCTTGTGGCAGGTCGCCCAGGTGGAAGCTTATTGGCGTAAATTTCCGGCACGGTGGGATCCTTACGCTTTCGCGTACTGGAAAGAAACCGCCGAACGCCTGTTGCCGTAACGCACTCGTAACGTCACAATAGCAACATGGATTTCCCGCTCGACCCAGGGGTATATCCGGTAAGCGAGTTGCGCAAAGCGCGGCGCCGTCATCTGGTGCGTCAGTCAGTATTGTTGCAACGACCGCTGATCGGACCGATGGAAGTTGGCCTCATTCCAACCTACCGCTGCAACCACGGCTGTTCTTTCTGTGCCTTGCCCTATGAGGTCAGCGGACATCGCGGTGAAATGACAGATGAAGACCTAACAAGTGTGGTCGAGGCGCTGGCGGCCGCCGACTGCGAACAGGTGAGTCTGACCGGCGGCGGCGAACCGCTGTTGCACCCCGCCACACCGGCAGTGGTCGAACAGGTTCGCGCTCGCGGCATGGCCTGTTCGGTCTGCACCAACGGCACATTGGTCACCGAGCAATTGGCCGACCGTTGGGCGCGCCTCGGCGTGCACTTGGCAGTGAGTTTCAATGCGGCCAGCGAGGCAACGTACCGAGCAATTCATCGCGGCGCGAAACCAGCGCATTTTCAAGGCACTTTGGACATACTAACCGGCTTCGCGAATACCGCCCGATCCGCTGGCGGCGAGGGCAGTTTCGTTTCGATGAATTTCGTGGTGCACAACGCCAATATCGGCGAAATCGAAGCGATGGCCGAATTGGCGCGCCGGGTGGGCGCCGCGCAGATCCAGTATCGCCTCATCCAACCTCGGGCGGTCCATCGCAATCTCATGCTCAGCGAACAGGAACTCGCACTTGCTCGGCAGGCTGTTCGCCGGGTGGAACAAGCCAATGCCGCTGACACGAGTTTCACGGTGCAGGTGGCGCAATCGCTACGGACGGCGGAAGCCGGGGGGCATCGCGCGGAATTACGTCCCGGAGTGACTCCGGAATCGTTTCACGATGATCGCACGCGCGTACCCTGCATCGAAGGATACGTGGCCTCTTACGTCGATGCCGACGGCACCGTATTTTCTTGCTGCTTACGGTCTTCCAGTATCAGTAATCACTTTATGGGCGATGTGACCAAGACCCCATTTTCCGAAATCTGGCGGGGCAAAGCCTACGAACAGTTCCGCCGGGAGTCGTTCATGGTCGATCTGCATGCGGCGACGCTGGATGAGAACTCGTGCGCCTATTGTCCAAAAGCCAAGCATTTCTTGTACTTGGTCGACGAGTTCGCGGCAGGCAACTACCTTGATCTGGCGAGACGCCGCGCGGCCAATGTGGCGTCGGTCTTGGCCGAGGTGCGTCAGCGAGTGCTGAAACAAGTTGTGCTGCCTGCCGAGGCCATGCGCCCGGCGTTTCTCGCGCACAACGTACCGCCGATGACCCACCCTGGCAAACGGATCGAAACATCGGTCACGGTGCGTAATGACAGCACGCGTGTATGGCCGGGGGCCGATCTGGCTGGGCCGTACGCGATTGGGCTTGGTTATCACTTGCTCGACCGCCGGAGTCACATGTTGTCTTTCGACAACAATCCTCGCGCCTATTTGCCCCATGATTTGAGCCCAGGCGAGGCAGTTGATCTACCTTTGATCATCGCGGCGCCGGAGACCGCCGGAAGCTATGTTTTGGAACTGGCGATGGTGCAGGAAAATGTTGCCTGGTTTGAACATCACGGAGGCGCGATGTTGCGGGTACCTTGGAAGATAGGGACATGACGCAAACCAACCACGAGAAGTTGGCGGAAATCGCGTTCCGGCAAGGCGCGGACTGGAGCGCCCCGACGAATCTGGCGTATGCGCGTAAGATTGCGGAAGAACGTCGTTCGTTTCTTGCCGCTATGGCTATGCAACAGCGACTGGCGTCGCCGGTGCTGGAAATCGGTGCGGAGCACTGTCTTAACAGCATGATTCTTGAAGCGGAAATGGGCCTTACCACCGTTGCGATTGACCTGTCTCCAGAAGCACTTGCCGGCGCGGCGGGGTTGGCTCGAGAACTCGGCTTGCGCGTACCGGCAGTGCGTGCGGCCGCCGACGCCGAACGTCTCCCTTTCGTGGCCGGATCGTTCCGTACTGTCGTGCTCTGGGGGACGTTGCACCACTTTTCGGATACATCGCTCCTGATGGAGGAAATCCGTCGTGTGCTGGCGCCTGGTGGCTGGCTTATTTTGGCGGAAGAACCAGTTCGGCGACGGCTTTCGTTGGCCCTCGGTCGGACGGCGGCAGCCAATCGCCTGCGGGGCTTTTCGCGATTTCTGATGCGGTTGCATCTCTTGCCTTGGTTTGTCCGGATCGGGGGGGCGGAGGAAACGGCCGCCGGACTGACGGAAGCCGATTTCTCCATAACGCAAATCAACACCTTGATGTCGCGGTTTGTCGATACCAGGTGGTTCTTCCAACCGATTCTCACCGGCGGACATCCCTCAGCTGGTCCGCTTGGGCGCTGGCTGTGGCGACTGATGGTGCCCTCGCGGCATCTGGATGAAAGCTTAACCCGTTGGTTTGGCGGGTCGTTGAGTGGCTGGGCTCAGCGTCCGGCACCGTTGGTAGAACTGGGCGGCGACCGCTATATGGTGCGCAAGCATCCGGCGCACGACATGATCGCCTTGCGCGGCTTTGTCGGGGCCTTTCTCTGTCAAGGAGAGACAGTACGCGCCGACGACAGCATCGCAGCTCTGCCGGCGGCGGTGCTGGGCCGGCAATTGCTCGTGCTTCAGATTCCCCGCCGCCCCTCACGTATCGATCTGTGGAGTTCCAGCGGCGCCGCGGGCCTGGTGGTCTACTACCTGCCGGAAGCACCGGCGACCGATCCGGCTTCGTCCCTCGCGTGTCCCGATTGTGTGATGTTTACCGATCGTTGCGTGATCGGTTCCTGCCGGATGGAATGTGTACCTGCCTGTCCGAAAAACGCTCTTGCGCCAAACGACCCTTCGCGGCCGATTCGCAAGAATTGCGATGGTTGCGGCGTCTGTCTGGCGGCGTGTTCGTATGGCGGGCTGGATCGTTCTCCGTTACAAGGAAACCGCTGTCGGCAATGCGGTAAGGTATTCCCCTCCACGGAGGATGTGCTAGAATTGCGCCCGGTCAAATTGCGAATGAAACCCGGTGAGGTCCACCCCGCGTAGGAGAGAGAGAATGGCCGACAACGAAAAGAAAGAAGCCCCGCAGGCGCCGGAGAACATGCTGCCCCAGAAGCGGCCAGGCATCATCAAGGAGTTTTTCATCTTTTTGAAAGAGGAAAAGCTCTGGTGGATCACGCCGATTGTGGTCGTGCTTTTGCTGCTGAGCCTGTTCATCTTCCTGACGGAAGGCAGTGCGGTTCTGCCGTTTATCTACGCCGTGTTCTAAAGCGAATTCGAACCGGGGGAACGCTTGGCGTTCCCCCGGAGCCACACCCTTGACGGACATCGCTCCTTTTGTCCACTCTGTCGGATGACAATCACCATCGATGGTTAGATGGAATTCACCGGCGAACGTTTGATTCCGGATGATCCGGCACACCGCGATCTCTATTGGGAACATCGCGCGCGCTACGAACTTGCCGTGCCATTGGCGCGCGGCAAACGAGTGCTTGACCTAGGTTGTGGGTGCGGCTACGGCAGCGATCTGCTGGCCCGGGCTGAGGCGAAATCGGTGGTGGGGCTGGATTGCGCGAGTGAAGCCATTTCTTATGCGCAAACGCACTACCAGGGCGATGCGCTGTCATTTGTCGTCGGCGACGCGTGCCACTCGGGTTTACCGGCGGCCTCTTTCGATCTGATTGTCTGCTACGAATTGATCGAACACCTCGCCGACCAGGCGGGGTTGCTGACCGAAGCGGCGCGCCTACTGGCGCCAGGCGGTATAATTTTTCTCTCCACGCCTGATGCTGAACGCCGCGGTGTCGAGCCGAACCCCTTCCACGTCCGCGAACTGAAACGCGCCGAGTTCGAAGCGCTGCTTGTACCGCGTTTTCCGCACGTGCGGCTGCTGGGCCAACGCCGCCTGTCGGGCGTGATGTTCGGAAACGGGCCGGCGGCGACATTCACGGCGGCGGCGGATTGCGACTACTGGATAGCAGTTTGCGGCGAGCAGGTGCCCGAAGTCGGCCGTCTGATCGAGATTCCGTACTGGCAAAATCTCGATGACCTGCGACGTCGTTTGGACGAACGCGATGCCGATGTCGTCGCGCGAGACGAGCGTATCGTGTCGTTACAGCGCGAGGTGGAAGAAAAGAGCGCGTGGGGGACGTCGCTGGCGGCCAAGATCAGTGGCCTCGAACGCGATCGGCAGGATCGCGATGTGCGCTTGGTCCTACTCGAACGACAACGTGATGAGGCGCGGGCGAGCATCGGATACCGTATCCAACGTTGGCTGGAGCCTTGGTTGTCACGCTTCAAGCGGGCGACGGTCGGTATTGCCAAAGCGATTGCTTTTTTCGCCATCGCCCTCTGGCAGATGCTATTGTCGCTGCCGCGCTGGCCGTCTTTTGTCGCACGAGTCGCCTGGGCGGCATACGCTTTTGGGGTTGGTGCACGGTTACGTGGCCTGTTGTTGAAGCATCAGCCGCATGGGCGGCCACTGGAACGCCAACCTAGTCCACACGATGGTGAACCGCCGGGCATGAGCGTCGTCGTGCCGACCTATCAGGGCCGGGAACTGCTTGCTCGCTACCTGCCGTCGATCCTTCTGGAAGCCAAATCTTGTCCGTTTCCAACGGAGGTCTTGGTGGTGGATGACGGCAGCACCGATGGAACGGTGGAGTGGCTGGCCACCGCCCAACCAGACGTGCGTGTTCTTCACCTCGAAACCAACCAAGGCTTCGGCGCGGCGGCCAACGCTGGGGTGAAGGCGGCGCGACATCCGCTCGTTTACCTTTGCAACAGCGATATGGAAATTCTGCCCGATGCTTTGCGCCAAGTGGCTCAGACCTTATGGTGTAAAGGCGCGTTCGCGGTTGCCTCGGCCATCGAAATGCAAGACGCGAGGCGGGCCGGCATCGAAACCGGTTTGGTGAACGGGACTTGGAATCATGGGCTGTTGAACGTCTATCACTGTGGCGAATTGGGTGACCGGCCGCGCTCGACACTCTACGCCGGCGGCGGAGCCAGCGCGTTCGACCGGGATGCTTTCCTGGCGCTGGGCGGTTTTGATCCCTTGTTTGCGCCGTTCTATGCCGAAGATCTGGATCTTTCCTGGCGGGCTTGGAAAGCGGGCATGACCGTCCTGATCGAGCCGCGGAGCCGTGTGATTCATCAGCACCGGGGGACGATCAGCCGAGTGGTGACCGGGGCCGCTGCGGAACAGGCATTGTCCGCCAATCTGCTGCTTGCTCAGTGGGCCAATCTGACCAGTGACCAGTTGTTGGAACGGCACTGCGAAAACCTGTGGCGACATGTGCTAGGTGGCCGTTTGACGGGCCGAGCGATTAGAAGCGCTTGGCAGAAAAGAGATGAACTTAGGCAAGCACGTGAGCGGCGGATTCCTTCGACGGCCGACGAATGTGATCTGATCGAAGGGGCGGGGAGTTTTGCCTGGGATTTGCGGTTCGCTACGCCGCTGGAAAGAGAAACAGACCAACGATTGAAGGTGCTCGCGATTGCTCCTTATTGCCCATATCCACCCACTCATGGCGGCGCGGTGCGCATGTGGGAACTGTTGACCCGGCTGGCGGTGCGCCACGAGGTACACCTAGCCGCGATGGTGGAGCGCGAACAGGAGTTGGCCAGCGTCGAGGAGCTGAAGCGTTACTTTCCACGGGTCCATTTGCGTTTGCGCGGCCGGCCGGATCCTGCGCCGCATTGGTGGCCGGCCAGTGTTGCCGAATTCAAGGACGAAAGCTTCGAACGCGCGATCGACAGGATGTGCGGCGAAGAAGACTACGATCTGGCGCAGGTGGAATACCCCATTCTGGCACATACGCTACCGCGTTTCGGACGTGCCAAACGAGTGATTACGGAAATAGACGTCTATCACGTCTCTTATCGCCGGGCGATCGCTGTCGCGGAGTCTTTCGGACGCAAGGTCTTGTCCACCTACGAATGGTTGCGCATGTTCCGTTACGAAACCGAACAGGCCGATCGGGCGGACCTGTTGTTGGCGATGAGCGAGGTCGATGCGGCTGCTTGCCGGGATACGACAAACACGCCAACGGTGGTTGTGCCGAACGGAGTCGATACGGCACGGATCAGTTTCGCACGGCGTATCGAAGCGCCGAATGAACTACTGTTTGTCGGCAATTTTCGCCATCCGCCAAATGTCGAAGGCATTCGCTGGTTCGTCAAAGAGGTTTGGCCACTGGTGCGCGACGAGAACTGGCGGGCGCGTTTGTTGATCGTCGGCGGGCAACCACCACCGGAGGTGGAGATGTTGGCGCACGATCCGACCGTCACCGTGACCGGCTTCGTACCCGATCTTGCGCCGCTGTACGCCCGGGCGGCGGTTTTTGTCTCCCCCATTTTGCGCGGCTCGGGTACACGGTTGAAGATCCTCGAGGCAATGGCGGCGGGCGTGCCGGTTGTTTCCACGACTCTTGGTGCCGAAGGGCTGGCGGTTAGGAACGACGAACATCTGTTGCTGGCCGACCGACCAGTCGACCTGGCGCGAGCCTGCCTGGCCTTGCTCCATAACGCCGGCTTGCGCGATCGGCTAGCGCATGCGGCGCGGGACCTGGTAGAACGGGAATATGCCTGGGACCGTATCGCCGAACGATTGGATTTGGCGTGGCGCGAGGTGATCCGATGAGGTACTTGTTGCGCCAGGTGGTGCCGGATGATGTACGGTCGGTATTGACGATCCAAACCTGTAATGCGGATCTGCTCGGTCATGTGGTGGCTGATGCACAATGTCGTTTTCCGTATGCGAGTCACACCGTACTATTTCAGCGCGGAATGCAACCCTATCTGCCGAAAATGGCCGGCGTCGAAATGATAGAAAATTTAGAAGGGGGCCGCTGGGATTTGGTTCGCTTTCTCCGCACTCGGGTGTTTGAAGCGGTCTGCATAGTTGCCTCCGGCGAGAAGGGTTTCTGGAAACTCAAATTTCTACCTTTTGTTCTGAACCCTGGATCCATCTGGGTCTACGACCGGTTGGCGGTGCCGAAGCTGCTGACTTTACAAGGTATTGGCACGCTGGTTTTTAGGCCTCGAGAACCACTGTTGACCCCACGCCGGACGTTTGCGCCGCTGATTTTTCTGGACTTGTTGCTTTACTATTGGCGTCGGCGGAAGCGAATAGACCGCCAAAGGAAAACAGAACGTCCCTAGGAAAAAGGGGTTGATTTGTCTGTATGATCCTGATACAGAATGTTGACTTTGCGCAGGCGCAAGTCGAGTCATTTTGTACTAAGCCATACGATGGAGAAAGTAATGAACCGATTTCTCGTGGTGCTGGCCGTGATTCTTCCTTTCGCGCTGAGCATGATGGTGATTTCTTGTGGTGACGAAGATTTCCGGCACAAGGATCTGGCTCAGGAAGACGGCCATGTGCACGCCAAAGACATGACCGCCGACATGAGTTGCGAAGTGAACGATGTGGTGATTGAAGACTGTTACGATGCCTGCAGTTGCTGCCACCTAGGTCAGGAAGACGCGATGGCCGATTGTGTCAACTACTGCAACGGCATACTCTATCTGGCGCTGACCGAGCCGTGGGATCCCACTCGCGCCAACTATACAGGTTACAAAGAATGCGTGGTTGGCTGCGTGAGCCTCTGTGGCTCGGAAGACGACGTCAAAGGCGAATGCTGGCAAGAGTGCAGCTACTACCTGGACGTTTAGTCCACACCCCATGCGCGGCACTTCGCGTGGCTGCGCTGGCGACGTAATGAACCGAGCCCCTGCCGCGTGCGGGGGCTTTTCTTTTGGGCGGCTGGAGTGAGCAGTGGCCAGTAAAATTCGCATCATGCCGGAGCAACTCGCCAATCAGATCGCGGCGGGCGAGGTGGTGGAACGTCCGGCATCGGTGGTCAAGGAACTGCTCGAAAACTCCATTGATGCCGACGCACACCGCATTCTCATTGAAGTCGAGGATGGCGGCCGACGGCTGGTTCGTGTCACCGATGATGGCTGCGGAATGAATCCGGACGACGCATTGCTCTCGCTCGAGCGGCATGCCACTAGCAAGATCCGCACAGAGGCCGACCTATGGCGCATCCGTTCGCTGGGCTTCCGCGGCGAGGCGTTGGGCGCGGTTGCTTCTGTGTCTCGCTTGACGCTCTCTTCGCGCGAACGGGGCGCCTTGGCGGGTAGCGTGGTTAAAGTGGTGGGTGGAGAAGTGCGCGAAGTCACCGAGGCCGGTCTGCCGGAAGGGACCTCGCTGGAAGTCCGCGACTTGTTCTTCAACACGCCAGGCCGCCGCAAGTTCCTGCGCTCGGCCAAGACCGAAATTGGTCACATTGCCGAGGTGGTTATCCAATTGGCGCTTTGGCGGCCGGGAGTCTACGTCGAACTGCGTGACGATGGGCGGGAAGTGCTGCGCGTGCCGGCAACGGATTCGATTCCGGAACGCATTGGTGCGTTGTTGGGACGTGAGGTGCTCGGCCACTTGTTCCCACTCGAGGCGGAGTATCCGTTCTTTGCCCTGCGTGGTTTCGCGTCCAACCCCGATTACAACCGCAGCAGCCCGAAGAACGTGTTTCCTTACATCAACGGCCGCCACGTGCGCGACCGCGTGCTAGTGAGTGCCGTTACCGGCGCGTACGAAGGTCACCTGCTCAAAGGGCGGTATCCGGTGGCGGTGTTCAATATCGTCATCGACCCGGAACTGGTCGACGTGAATGTTCATCCGACCAAGGCAGAAGTGAGATTTCGCCAACCGGCTGGCGTTTTCGACGGGGTACGTCGCTCGGTGGCCAAATCCCTGGCGACCCGGTTCGGCGCCGCGGAAGGCGCCGGGTTCCTGGCGCAGTTCGGACGTTCGACTTCATCCCTACAATCACCGGAATCCACAGCGAAACCCGCCGAATCGCCAGCGATGGAACCGCAACCGGCATGGTTCGGCGCGCGTCCGATCGCGAACACGCCGACGCGCCTGGACATTGCCGTGCCGGTGGGCGTTCCCGAGCCCGAGGTCGGCCGCTTTGGGAATCTATCGATCATCGGTCAGTTCGCGGACAACTACATTCTGTGCGAGAACCGCGCTACCGGCGCTTCGCTTTTGTTGATCGATCAGCATGCCGCACATGAAAGGGTGAACTACGAACGCTTGCGCCGCCAGGTACTCCGCGAATCCATGGAGGTCCAGAACCTGTTGTTGCCTATGGAACTGGAACTTCGCCCGGTGGAGTCGCAGGCTTTGGCGGCCATTGTGGACGACCTGGCCCGGGTCGGTGTCGTGGTGTCGCCATTTGGCGATCATGTTTGGCGCATTGAAGCGGTGCCCGCGCTACTCGGCAACGCCGATGCCCGCATGTTGGTGCTCGATTGCCTGGAGCAGTCTCGCGAAACCAGCACCGCCGGCAAACCCGCGGAACGACTGGAATCCATTCTGATTCTTGCCGCCTGTCACGGCAGTGTGCGCGCCGGTCAGGCCTTGACGATGGCCCAGATGCGGGAGATATTGCGGGGCCTCGATACCTGTGAGCAGCCGACCAGTTGCCCACACGGGCGTCCGACCATTCGCGAATATCCACTGGCGGAGATCGAACGCGCTTTCGGTAGGAGATGAGTATGGAGTTAGTCGACCGGATGCTGGGCGGTGATGTTCGGGCGCTGGCGCGTCTGATCACGCTCGTGGAAAGTCGACACGATTCTCTGCCGGAAATCATGGAACGAATCTATCCCCACAGCGGCAATGCCTACGTGATCGGCATCACCGGTCCGCCGGGAGCCGGCAAATCTACGTTGGTCGATAGCCTCGCGGCGCAATTCCGTAAACGAGGCGAACGGGTGGGCATCGTGGCCATCGATCCGTCGAGCCCGTTTTCCGGCGGCGCGCTGCTAGGCGATCGTATTCGCATGACGCAGCACGCTGCCGATCCGGGCGTCTTTATTCGTTCGCTGGGTACCCGCGGCAGCCAAGGCGGGCTTTCGCTGGCAACGCGCGAAGTGGTGCGGCTGATCGACGCTGCCAAATACCAGGTGATCCTGGTCGAAACGGTTGGAGTAGGCCAAACAGAACTCGATATCATGGAACTGGCGGACTCGGTGGTTGTGGTTTTTGTGCCGGAAAGTGGTGATACGATTCAAACCATGAAAGCCGGCCTGACGGAAATCGCCGACATATTCGTCGTCAACAAGTTCGATCGGGCAGGTGCTGCCAACATGTTGCGGGAACTGTTGCAGATGGTCGAATTGGCACCAACGCGGGAATGGACTCCGCCGGTGTTGTCGACCGTGGCTTTTAGGGGCGAGGGAGTCGAACACCTGCTCAGCAAATTGCAGGAGCACCGGGAATGGCTGGCTAAACAGACGAATGGCCACGAACGGCAGGCGCAGGCCAATCTTGCCGAATTCGCTGATGTGTTGACGGGTGTCATCGGGCAACGCTTGCGTGGCGGGGCCGCCCGGAATGATCTGGCTGGTTTGGTGGATCAGGTGCAACAAGGACAGGTCAATCCGTATTGCGCAGCGCTGATCGTGCTGAACGATCCGGCATTGTTGCGCGGAATTTATTCCGAACCAAACTGCGAACTGTCCGGCCGTCCGAACAGAAGGAAATAGTGATGATTATCAAACGCAAATTCGTTCTACTAATCATCTTGCTTTCCCTGTCATTCGCTATCGCCGGCTGCCCGGAGCAGGTTCCCGACGAAGACGAAGAATTGCCGGATGTTGAAGCGCCGCCATCGGTCGCCTTGTTTGCCGCTCAGGCGACCACCACGGAAATCGTACTAACGTGGGATGTGATCCAGGAAGAAGATTTGTCGAACGAAGATTCGGCTTTCTATGCGCCGGACGAGAATGAGTTGCCAGCCGAATCCGAGGACGTTTGCGGAGTGATGATCGTGCGCTGGGACGAAAAGCAGCCCGATTTCTATCCGGAACGCGGTGATACTTATGCAGTCGGTGACGCCTTTGGCACGGGTGTGGTTGTGGCGGTGTTGGGCAAAGATACTGAGGAATATATCGACCAGGATGTTGTGGCCGGCCACACCTACTTCTACGAGGCTTTCGACTACGACGAAAAGCCAAACTACGCGCAACCGGCACAACTCAACACCACGCCCGGTTCGCTGATTCAGGGTCGCCTGGCCCACACCCAGACGACGCTTGCCGATGGCCGAGTGTTGCTGTGCGGTGGCTTGGGCAGTTCCGGCCCGTTGGATACCGCCGAGATTTTCGACCCGAATCAGAACGAGTTTGTACCCCTGGCGAGCACTCTAAGCACCGAACGTTTCAGTCACTCGGCGACACGGCTGGATGACGGGCGCGTATTGATTGTCGGCGGCTACCGCGGCGCGTTCGAGCAGACGCTAGCTTCGGCGGAAATCTTCGATCCGGCCAATGGCGAGTTCACGCGAATTGATAGCGAGATCAGCATCGGCGTGGCCATGCACACAGCCACGTTGCTGCCGGATGGCAGGGTGCTGATCGTTGGCGGCACCGACGGCGTCGATGCGCTGGCGCAAATGGCGGTCTTTGATCCGTCGACGAACGAATTCACTACGCTGGACCAGGAGTTGCCGCATCCGCGCTACGGCCACCAAGCGGTGCTCGACGGCGAGACGGTCTACATCATTGGCGGCTTTGACGGCACCCGCACGCTAAAGTACATCGCGGCAATCGACACGACGGATTTTACCGTCCGCGATCTGGACGGTAGTATCGGCGAAGCGGAGGATATGCTCACGGCGCGGGTGAATCACACCGCGAGTCTGCTCGCTACGGGCAAGTGGCTGGTGGTAGGCGGCACCTTCGGGACGCTGGCCAACGCGGAACCGGTGGCCTTGAGCGAGATCTTCGAACCGCTTGCGGACAATCCGTTTGTCTATTCGGGCGAATTGGCCACGGCACGTAGCGGTCACACGGCGGTGGTGCTCGAGGACGGCTCGGTGTTGATCGCCGGCGGCATCGGCGCAGACCTGAACATACTCGACAGCGCCGAGCTGTACGACCCGACCTCCGGCGAATTTGCGGCCACCGGCCACATGCGCCTATCGCGCACGGTGCATGCCGCATCGTTGCTGCCGGATGGGCGCGTGCTGGTGACCGGTGGCAACCGTTCGGCTGATCTGTTCTTGCCTGAGCCGGCTTCCACCGCCGAGATTTTTGATCCGGTGGCCGGCGAATTCATCGTCGTTGGAGAATAACACCCGCAGCCGGGGCAGGTAGATGTCCCACCCGCGTCCGCGCATGATCGTCATTTGCGGCCCGACCGCCACGGGCAAGACCGCCTTTGCGATTCGGTTGGCGGAGGAGTTCAACGGCGAGATCATCAGCGCCGACTCGATGCAAGTTTATCGCCACATGGATGTCGGCACCGCTAAGCCAACGGCGGAAGAGCAGTCGCTCGTCCGCTTTCATGCGATCGATGTTGTCGAGCCGAACGACACCTTTTCGGCCGGCCGCTTTCGCGACTTGGCGCAAGTGGCGACACGCGATATTGTCGCCCGCGGCAAGGTGCCCGTCGTCGCCGGCGGCACCGGGCTCTACATTAAGGCGTTGACCAAGGGCTTGTTCGAAGGGCCGCCAGCGGACCAAGCGCTACGGGCGAGGTACAAGGCGGCGGAAGCGGTCGAACCCGGTTGTCTGCACCGCCGATTGCAGGAGATCGACCCGGAACGCGCGCACGAGGTGCATCCGGCCGACTATGTGCGCATCGAACGCTCGCTGGAGGTTTTCGATCTAACTGGCAAACCGATTAGTGTCTGGCAGCAAGAACACCAGTTCGCCGAGCGGGCATACGATGTGTTGAAGATCGGGTTGGATCGGCCGCGTAAAGACCTGGCCGCTGCGTGTGATTTGCGCGTAAAGCAGATGATGGCACAAGGTTGGCTGGACGAGGTGCGCTGGCTGCGCGGCATGGGTTATGGTCCGAACCTGCCGAGCCAGGCAGCGATTGGATACAAGGAACTACACCAGTTTCTGGACGGTGCGATTTCGTTGGCCGACGCGGTGGAACGAACCCAGACGGCCACGCGCCAGTTCGCCAAACGACAGCGCACCTGGTTCGGCACCGACGAAGAAATCCACTGGTTTTTTGCCGGGCCGGACTTGGCCGAGGCGCAGGCCGAAGTCGCCCGGTTTCTTAGGTGATTTCGCCAGAGATGCGACCTGATCTTTGCCCTTGACAGTCAGCCCTGAAGAATTGTAAACATCAGTTCCCTTTGGGGTACAGGCACGTAGCTCAGGGGCTAGAGCACTACCCTGACACGGTAGGGGCCGTGGGTTCAATTCCCACCGTGCCTAGTAACCCGGCGTTGGCCGGGAAAAAGTGGACAAGGGTTCGCCGCGCAGGCGGGGCCGTATGGCCCAAGTCGACCGCGAGTCGGTTGCACCTCGATCCCAAGGCGGAATGCTTCGGCGTGGCCGCCGCATTGGGCGTCTGGGTATGCGCGTGCGTACCCGGGCGCTTTTTGCATTGGGAGAAACAACCGCCGTGGCCGGTTCCCAGTCGCAATAGTCGACCCGCGTGAGCCGGGCGGCAAAGTGAGGAGGTTCCGATAGATCGCAACATGAAAAACGCACCGAACCAACCGGCGCAGCGGATCAACGAGCGCATCCTGGCTCGTCAGGTGTTGGTCATCGACGAGGAAGGCCAGACGCTCGGAGTGCTCGACACCCGGCAGGCGATTGAGATCGCGGCCGACCGTGGTTTCGACCTGGTCGAAGTTGCACCCAACAATACGCCGCCCGTGTGCAAGATCATGGACTTTGGCCGTTTCAAGTACATGCAGGAAAAGAAGGCGCACGAGTCCAAGAAGCACCAGACTGTCATCCAGATCAAGGAAATCAAGATGCGCCCGAAAACGGGCGAACATGATTTCCAGTTCAAGCTGAAGCATATCCGGGAGTTCCTGGAAAAAGGCTTGAAGGTCAAGGCGACGATAATGTTCCGCGGCCGCGAAGTCGTGCACGCCGATCTCGGCCAGCGCATTTTGCAGCGCATCGGCGAAGAAACGTCCGACGTGGGCGTCATCGAACAGGAACTGAAAATGGAAGGCCGAAACATGTTCCTGGTGTTGGGACCGAAGAAGAAATAGTTATTGTTTGCGTCTGGACATCCGCCAGCCGCGGCTGCGGCCGGGGTAATTTTCGCGGAAACCGGGCGTCTGGCGAAAGGAGAACCACTGATGCCGAAAATGAAGACTAGCCGCGCTGCGGCCAAGCGCTTCAAGGTAACGGGCAATGGCACGATCCGCCGCTCCCGTTCGATGAAGAGCCACATTCTGACCAAGAAGACGACCAAGCGTAAGCGCAAGCTCCGCAAGTGCAGCGCCGTCGACAAAGCCAACCGCAACAGCGCGCGCAAAATGCTCGGTCTATAGAGAAGGAGATACACCATGCCACGCGCAAAAGGTGGAGTGAAAACCGGCCGTCGTCATCGGCGGGTATTGGCTAAGGCCCGCGGCTTTAAGTATGGCCGCAGCAAGTTGTTTAAGTCGGCGAAAGAAGCCGTCAATCACTCGATGATCTATCAGTATCGTGACCGACGGGTGAAGAAACGCGAATTCCGCCGCTTGTGGATCGTCCGCATCAACGCGGCGGCCAACGCCCATGGCATGAGCTATTCGCGCCTGATTCACGGTTTGAAGGAAGCCGGCATCGTGATCGATCGCAAGGTGCTGTCCGACATGGCCGTGAACGATCCGGACGGCTTTGGCAAAATCGTCGCCCAGGTGAAAAACGCGTAGTACGACCATGCGCGACAAAATCGACCAACTGCGAACCGAGACGCTCGCCGCCCTACGTCAGGCCAGTGAACTAGCCGCGTTGGACGCGGTGCGCGTCTCGGTGTTGGGCAAAAAGGGCAGCCTAACCGCGTTGCTGCGCGGCATGGCGGAGGTGTCGCCCGAAGAGCGGCCCGCGATCGGGGCCCTGGTCAACGAGGCCAAGGCCGAAATCGAAGCCGCCCTCGACGAAAACAAGACCCGCATTGTACGTGAAGAGCGGGCGCGCACGGCGGCGACCGAAAGGGTCGACATCTCGTTGCCTGGCCGCACCCCGCCGCGTGGCAGCCTGCATCCGCTCACCGAGACCCTCGATGAAATCGTTTCGATCTTCGAGCGTATGGGTTTCGTGTGGGAAGACGGCCCCGAAGTCGAAACCGATTGGCACAACTTCGGCGCGCTGAACTTCCCGCCGGATCACCCGGCGCGCGATACACAGGACACATTCTTCCTCGAGAACGGCCTGCTTATGCGCACACATACTAGCCCCGTGCAGGTGCGCGTTATGAAGCGACACAAGCCACCGGTGCGGATGTTGGCGCCCGGTTGGACGTACCGCAACGACGCCATCGACGCCACCCACTACCCGATGTTCAGTCAAGTGGAAGGTTTGTTGGTGGATAAGCATGTGACGCTCGGCGACCTCAAAGGCGTACTGCGTCATTTTGTGCACCAATTCTACGGGCCGGATACCAAGATTCGGCTGCGACCAAGTTTCTTCCCGTTCACCGAACCGTCGGCGGAACTCGACATCAGTTGTTTCGTCTGCCACGGCGACGGTCGGGTGAGCGCGGGCGTTTGCCCGGTCTGCAAAGGCACCGGCTGGAAAGAACTGCTCGGCTCGGGCATGGTCGACCCGGCGGTATTTGTGCAGGTCGGCTACGATCCCGAAGAAGTGACCGGTTGGGCGTTCGGCATCGGCATCGAACGGCTGGCCTTGTTCCGCTACAAGGTGGATGACATTCGCCTGTTCTTCGAAGGCGATTTGCGCTTCCTCCGTCAGTTCTAGAGGCATTCATGCGCGTAACCTACCGGTGGTTGAAAGAATACGTGGATTTCGACTGGAACCCGACCGAGTTGGCCGAACGGCTGACCATGGTCGGACACGAAGTCGAGGGCACCGAACCCGTTGGGCCGCAATATTCGGGTGTGGTGACCGCGCTGATCGAAAGGGTCGACCGTCACCCCGACGCCGAGAAACTCACCGTCTGCACGGTGTTTGATGGCGCCGAACGGTTCCAGGTCGTCTGCGGCGCTCCCAACGCCGAAGCCGGTCGTATTGCCCCGCTGGCGAGGGTCGGTGCGCAATTGCCGGAAGGCAAGATCAAGAAGGGCAAGCTCCGTGGTGTGGAAAGCCTCGGCATGCTGTGTTCGCGTCGCGAGCTAGGCTACGGGCAGGACCACAGCGGCCTCTGGTATTTTCCGGCAGGTACGCCCCTGGGCATCTCGCCGGCCGACGCGCTCGGCCTCGATGACTACGTCTACGAAATCGCGATCACGCCCAACCGGCCTGATTGCCTGTGCGCAATCGGCCTGGCGCGCGAAGTGGCCGCCTTGGCCGAACGCCCATTGAAAAAGCCGGAACTGCGGCTGGAGCCAGTGGGTGGCGAAATAGACCGTTTCGCCAAGGTGACCATTCTCGACCCCGACAAGTGCCCGCGATACACCGGTATTCTGGTGCGCGGCCTCAAGATCGGTCCGTCGCCGGAATGGATGGTGCAACGCCTGGAAGCCGCCGGCTTGCGGTCGATCAACAACGTGGTCGACATCACCAACTACGTACTGCTGGAATGCAATCAGCCGTTGCACGCGTTCGATTACAGTTTCCTGGCAGGCCACGAAATTATTGTGCGCCGCGCGCGTGCCGGAGAAACGATTACCACTCTCGACGAGCAGGTGCGACAGCTCACCACTGATGATCTGCTCATCTGCGATAGCCAGAAGCCGGTGGCGCTAGCTGGCATCATGGGCGGCCTGAACAGTCTGGTGACCGACCAGACCACCGATGTGTTTGTCGAATCAGCGTTCTTCGAGCCGACCGGCATTCGTCGCACGAGCAAGCGGATCGGGCTCTCTTCGGAATCAAGCTACCGCTTCGAACGCGGCATCGATTTGCAAGCCGTACACTACGGCCTGCACCGCGCCGCGCGCCTAATGGAAGAATACGCCGGCGGGAAGGTGGTGCCGGGCTATATCGATCAGTATCCCTTGCCCCACCAAGCGCCGACCATCGAAGTACGGCCCGAGCGCGTCAACGGACTGATCGGTGTCGAGCTTACGGCGGCAAAGATGGCCGATATGTTGCGCCGGCTCGAACTCGGCGTGACTGAAAAAGACGGCCGCTTGTACGTGGACGCTCCAGCGTTCCGGGTCGACCTCGCACGCGAGGTGGATATCACGGAAGAAGTCGCCCGCCTGTATGGTTTCGACAACGTGCCGGCGACGTTGCACGAAGGGGTCGACGGGGAAGGGCGCGAGTGGCCGCTGCGCGGTTTTCTGCGCGACCTGCGGCGGGTGTTGGTCGGCATGGGCTTGACCGAATTGAATACTATTTCCTTCATCGACCCCAAGCTGTTGGCGGCCGTCAAGGCTCCTGCGGGCTTGCGCCTGGTGAATCCGCTTTCGGAAGACCTGTCGATGCTGCGCACTAGCCTGCTGCCGAGCCTGCTTAAATCGCTAGCGCACAATCGCGCGCATTTCAACCAACAGGTCAAGCTATTCGAAACCCGACGCGTGTATCTGCCCAAGGGCGGTGAATTGCAGCCCGACGAACCCTATCGGCTGGGCATCTTACTGGCTGGCCCGCGCAATGAAGTGTCGTGGAATCAGGATCAGAGCGAAGTCGATTTTTACGACCTCAAAGGCGTGGTCGAGGGTGTGCTGCGGGCCTCGGGCATTCAGAACGCGACCTGGCAGCGCCCGGCCGATCCGGGCCCGTATTTGCCCGCCGTTTGTGCGGAAATTTTGCTCGGCAAGCAGAGGCTGGGTGTGATTGGCAAATTGAGTGCCGATGTGCTCGACGTGTTCGAGATCAAAGGATCGGCGTTTGTCGGTGAATTGGATCTGTCGTTGCTCGTCGAAAAGCGCGTGGCGGTGCCAACCTATCGGCCCGTCAGCAAGTTCCCGCCGATCCTCAGGGATTTAGCACTCGTCACCGATTTGGAAACCCCCGTTGACGAAATGCTCAAAGCGATTCAGAATACTAATCCGAAACGGATTGCTGAAGTTCGTTTTTTCGATATGTACGTGGGCAAGGGCGTGCCCGAGGGGAAGAAAAGCGTAGCTTTTTCAATTCAATATCGTGACATCCTTAAGAGTCTCTCGGACGAAGATGCGGACCGAATGACGAAGCAAATACTATACGAGTTGAACCGAACTTTCGGAGCAACCTTGAGAGAATAGTTGAATGAATCGAGCCAAGGGGTTGATTCGTAACAAAAAGGCTTGATTCGAATTTGATTATTTGGTACAAGTGTCAGGCGTTTTGCCAGGAGGAAAAGCTCCCATGACGAAGGCAGATCTTGTCAATGCCATTTACGAAAGGGTGGGTTTTTCGAAGAAGGAATCCGCGCGTATCGTCGAGTTGGTGTTTGACCTGATCAAGGACACGCTGGAAAAAGGCGAGAAAATCAAGATCTCCGGCTTCGGCAATTTCGTGGTGCGTGAGAAGAGGTCGCGGATTGGCCGTAACCCGCAAACCGGACAGGAGATCGAAATCTCGGCTCGGCGTGTGCTGACGTTCAAACCCAGTCAAGTTCTGCGCAGCCAGTTGAAGAACGTCTAATTGGCCTGACCGCTGGAGGTGGGCGAGCCGATGACGATCAGCGACCCGGGGCAGATTCCCAACAAGCTCTATTTCAAGATCGGTGAGGTCAGTGAACTGACCGGAATCAAGCCCTACGTGTTGCGCTACTGGGAAACCGAATTCAACATCGTCAAGCCGTCCAAGACCCGTTCAAACCAGCGACTCTACAAGCGCAAGGAAGTCGAGATGATCCTCGAAATCAAGCGCTTGCTCTACGATGAAAAGTTCACCATCGCCGGAGCCAAGAAGATCTTGATGGAGCGCAGCCGGGTCAAGAACGTCAAGGGTCAGCAACTTTCAATGAGCTTCACCGATCAGGAGTTTGCCGAGATCTTGCGCAAGATCAAGAAAGACCTGCTCGAGATCAAGAACATAGTTGAATCCCAACTATGAATCGGGTATAACCTGTCGCGCCTGGGGCTAGGAGGCTCCAGGCGACGTTTTTTGTGTCACGGGGCGTGGCGCAGTCTGGTAGCGCACCTGAATGGGGTTCAGGGGGTCACAGGTTCAAATCCTGCCGCCCCGACCAATTGAAATCAGCCGCTTGGCGAAATTCGCCGGGCGGCTGATTTTGTTTTGCGCGAAGCGCTATACTGGTTTCGGATCTAACCGAGTAGGAGCAAGACCATGACGAAACGGACTCTGCGATTGTTGGCGGCGATTCTTACGCTGACGGTGCTGGCTTTTTCCCTGGCGTGTTGCGCGGGTAAGTTTTCGCTTACGCACAAGCTGCTGAACTGGAACCTGAGCCTCAATAAATGGCTCGCAGCTTTGTGCTGTTCCTTTTCATCGTCGTTCCGGTGTACGGCGTCTGTCTGCTAGTCGACTGGGTCGTGCTCAACGTCATCGAATTCTATTCCGGCCACAACCCGGTTTCCTCAACCGAGCCGCTAACCCGCACGGCGACCGTCGACGGCCAGACGGTCACCATGACCATGTATCCAGGCAAGGGAGTCAATCTCGACCTGACCACCACTGACGCCGCCGGGGCGAGCCGCACGATGGTCGTGCGTACCACCGCCGATGGCGTAAACGCGACCGTGATCGAGAACGGCAAGGCCTCGCGCATCACCGCGCGCCCGGGCGCGAACGACACAGTCGAACGGTGCGTCGAAAACAAGTGCCGGTCTTTTGCTCCGGAAGAGCAGAGTGAAATGCTCGAACAGATTGCCGGTATGGACGAATTGCTGGCGGCGGCGGAGTAAAGACAGGCCACAATTAGGGGCCGGTGTAGCCGGCCGGGAACGTGGCGTACCACAAGGCACTCTCGCCAAAGTACGTGATGTGCACTGTACCTTGTTGATCCAAGACCATCGAGGGGTATTGTCCGACGACTCCCTCGCCATCGATAAGGGTTTGTCGCAACGACCCGCCTAGGTCGGTAACGTAGTATAGGTCGTACGAATCGTCTTGAAAAAATGCGGCGTGAACATGGCTGTCCGCGTCGTACACCGCAGTCGGATCACAAACCAGCGAGCCCGCGTCGAACTCCCGCACGTCCCACGTATCATCGGTCAGCCATCCTAGCTTCATCGTAGCATTGCGGCCGAATATCACGCGCAGCCGCTTCTGGGGATCTAGAGCCAAGGCGGTCGGGCTCATCTGGCCCTGATCGTTTCTTAGAACTCCCATCAGTTGCCGGCCCAGCGGAGCAACCGGCAGGGGCAGGTAGTACATCAAGTCGATGAACGTCGGTAGAAACGGGTCAGGATACGGAATGGCGGTGAATGTAAGATAAGTCAGATGCACTTGTCCTTCCGCATCCACCGCCAGCGAAGTCTGCTCGGGATACGGATAAACGGCGATGGCTTGGGTTCGCCAATCGCCGGCGTTTCTCACCGCCCATTTCAGTTCGTCGGTACAGTAAGCTAGATAGACTCGGCCATCGGGCCCAGCTGCCATGGAGCCGCCGCCGCAATAATAAGTACTGGGTGTTTTTTGGACGACCTCAAAGCGCCATTCGCCGGTAGTGTTGTTGGCGACGATCAACCTCCAATCGGTGCCGGGATTGCGCCTAACATAGCTTATAAACAGCCCTTCGTCGGTGGCCAGTAGAAAGAAAGGGCCATACAGATCAATGCCGGAATCAATGACTTCGGTCGTCCAGTCTTCGCCTTGGCCGAACAGACGCAGCAATTGGCGTGTCGATTGATCCAGGTAGACAATAGAAATCGTGCCGTCGCCCTCGATCGCGAGTTGGTGTTCCGCGCCAGCCGTACCAGCCGGGTCCAAAATGACGCTCTGCCATTGTCCGTCCGCGTTGGTGGCGTAGCGGAAGGGTGGAGTGGTATTGCTGCCGTAGTACACGATATGCGCGTCGCCGGCGGGCTGTAGCGCGAAGGCCATTGAATTGAACGATACCGGTCCCCACAGGACGGCCGTTTCCGTTTGCCAGTCGTTGCCGGACTTGACCGCGTGGCGGATCTCCCCGGCGGTGGGCTGATCGTACATGGCATGCGGCACCCCATCACCGTCCACCGCGATGCCGACATACCGTGGGTCGATTCTCTGAGTATCGGTCCAGGAATCGACCGCCTCAAGTACCCAATCACGGCGGCTTTTCTCTGCGTGGAACAGCGTCCAGCGGTCGGTCTCGTCGTCGAACTCGACGAACGCAAAGTGAACGTCGTTGTCGGCGCCCAGGGCCATAGCGGATGGTCCGCCGCAGGAATAGTCCACGGCGGCCACGGGCTCGGACGACCAAGAGCCACTCGCTTTTTGCGCCAGAGTCAGTTTGTACGTCTGAGTGTTGTAGTAGCTGAGCGCAACCCGCTCGCTGTCGACGGCGATCGACAGACCCAAGTCCGCCGAGCCTTGCTGGTCCACCGTCTCGTGTACCCAATCGCCGCTCCGATTGGTTGCGTAGTGTATCATTTGGGGGGCAAAGGTCGCGAAGGTAAGGTGCGCATAACCGTCTTGATCTGCCGCGATGGCGCATACGGCATCGGTTCGGCCGGCGAGTTCGACGACTTCGGTCTGCCAGACGCCGGTGGCATTGGTGGCGTAGCCCACTTGCGTGCCGTCGAAGGAAAGGTAACAGACATGCAAGTCGCCGTTGGGATCGATCGCAAGATTGGGGCGAATGGCGAATATGCCGGTTGTTTCCTTATGGATCTGTCCGCCAGTGATGCGGTAGATCGTCAGGTAGCGGCCTACAACCGCCGCCGCCACGACTTCGCCATTAAGTCCGGCGGCTACCGAATTGCCGTTGGCGCCCGGTGCACCACCGGCTAACAACCGGATACGCAGACCGTCACTGTCGTCATCTTGCTGGTCATCATCGGTCGCGGCGTCATCATCGACGGATTGATCGTCGTCTGCATTGTTCTGGTTGTCGTCACTTTGCCCGTCGTCGTTCTCGGCATTGCAGGCGATGAAAAAAAAGCCATGTGAAGCCAACAGAATAATCAACACGCCGAGTAGGTTGGTTCTTGCTGGCACCATGGTCCCACCCTCCCAATAAGATGTTCCACAGTTGTCCTGCACGCCAAACCCTTAGGCAGGTTCAGAATACTCCTTTGGCGGAGGTCCGCAAGCACAATCGGCATAGCGGTAAAAGCATGCACCTGCGAGTCACAGAACGCCTGTTTGCACGATTGTTTGTCGCAAATTCGGTCTAATGAAATCAAATGGTTATTTAATTCTTTCGGGAAAGAATGCGGCGAAATCTACGTGCCAATAACGGGATGCTAGTTTGACGGAAGGATGTCGAGACGGAGCGCGAGTGTGATTATCTCAATGGCAGAACCGACCGATCGTCACGCCGCGGAAGAGGTGCTGGACATCAATCCGAACAGCAGATCGAGCAGGTTCTGGATCAGCTTGCCCGGGTTGGCGCCGGCAACGTCGGTCGACGAGAGAGCGTCGGCCGGTTGCAGGTTCGCGGCGTTCGCGGCCAGGTCGACCGACTGCGGCGCCGCCGAGAGAAACAACATGATGCCGACCAACAGGCCGAGGAACAGTAGGGAGAGCATGCCGAATTTTTTCATGAGACGACCCCATCGTTCTTGGAACACCGGATGCGCGCGTTCTTCGCGGACCGGTTCGAGTTCCATGTCTTGTTGGAGATATTGACCGAGTTCGGCCGCGCGCTCCGGCGATTTGTCGAAGCGGTCGAGCCAGACGGCAACCTGTTCGCGGGCCCGATTGGCGGCCTCGGAATCGCCGTCGTCTTTGCATTTCTTGAGTTGAAGAGAAGCCAACTCCAGCCCGGCACACACCAGCGGCTCGATGTCGACCCACCGGGGCCGGACCTTCTCTTGCGCGCCCATAGCCCATTGGGTTTCCGCCACCGCGAGGCCGCCGGCGTAGTCGCCCTTGCGCTTGAAGATCCAAAGTTCTTTCTGAAACAGCAGATTGCGCACGCGCAGCGGAATGTCCGGGTCGGTGTGCAGTTCGAAGCGCTCGCGCCAGCGCGCGGCGAATTCTTCGATCAGGTCGTAGCGGCCAATTTGAATCGCTGCCGCCGAGGCAAGGGCGTACGCGCGGGCCAGCGCCTCGCGGCCGGGCAGGGTGTCTTCGCCGGCTTTGAGGTCGATGACCAGTAGGCACATATCGATGACCACCTGGAACGCGTTTTTGATCTGCTCGAGCGTGTAGGGGATGTGGACCGTCCCTTTTCCCTTGAGTTCGCGCTGCTTGTTTTTCGCCTCGAGCCAGGTGTTTTGCATGTCGATCGCTTGATAGAAATAACGATCGTTGATCATCTCGATCTGGCGGATCGCCGGCTGGTCGGAGAGCATCGGACGCGACAGGCTTTTCACCGTGTTCTGTGCTTCAAGGCTTTGAAAACGCAGGTCAATCGTGGTCTGAATGTGGCTGAGCACCGTTTGGTCCGAGCCCAGGACATGGCCGATGAATTGCGCGGAAAGCACGTCGGGGTTCTGGCAGGCAAGGTAGATCTCATCCAAGAGAGCATCATCCCGCTCGGTGCGACGATCTACCTGATTGAACATGATCTGCGCTGCTTTCTGCGATCTGCCGTACATGATCGCGATGTACTTGGGCACCGCCATGCCCAGCACTTGTTTGATCTGCCGTTTGATCGCATCATCACGCCGCTTTTTCGTGATCTTCGCTTCTCGCGCCATGGCGTCCGCTCTCCAGTATTGGCCGACGAGCGATGATACCATGACGCTCCGAATCGAGAAACGAAAAACACCAAAACCAACTCATTTCTTCGCGATCCGGTACACAAACTACCAGAAAGCAATCTGCATTACCAGATAAAAAACGATTGAGAGTGGTAAAAAACAATTGACATCATGTTTTCAAGCTGGTAGTAGTTGATTCGTGTGCGGATGATCTCGGCCGGTTTTCTTTGAATTGTGGTGCCCTTGTTCGGTGAATCCTCAGGAGGTGCCCATTTTGCTGCGTTCCTGGTTGCGTCTTTTTTGCACGCTTTCTCTCTGTATCTTCGTTTTCTTCGGTTGTCAGAGCTCCGATGACGACGACAATGACGACGCTAATAATGATGACGATGCTGCCGATGACGACACGGCTGACGACAACAACGGCTTTCCGTTCGACGACATCGTCGTGAGTTGGGAGACCTGCTCTTTATTTGAAGGGCTCAACGACGGCCGCGCCGAATGCGCCGCGGTGGAAATGCCCTTCGATTGGTTTGAGCCCGGCGAGAAGACCTTCACCGTCGGCGTCAAGCGCTTGCTGTCCAACCATCAGCCCTCCGAAGCGCAACTGTGGCTCTTGCACGGCGGACCCGGCGGATCGGGAACCATCGGCCTGACGTATTTCATGGATTCGATCCAAGGCTTGTACCCCGAACTCGATGTATACACGCTCGATCCGCGCGGCGCGGGTTACAGCGAGTACCTTGGCTGCCCGGATCAGGAAGACGCGCATAGCAGCAACGGCGACTACATCGACAGCGGTGAGTTGGACGACTGCATCGAATACCTGACTCAGACTTACGGTGATGACCTGGCGGTCTTCAACACCACGAATCCGGCCATCGACCTTGCGGCGCTCATCGACCGCACGCGGGAAGAAAACAAGCGCGTGATCGTCTGGGGCGGATCCGGCGGTACGTTCTGGGGACAGCGCTATTTACAGTTCTTCCCCGACCAGGCTGACGGCATGGTATTCGAAGGCAACGTTCCGCCGGCGTTCAGCCTCGTCTTCCAAGACGAATACGCCGACTTCGCCACCTCGGAAATCCTGCGCCTGTGCTCGGAAGACGCTTTCTGTTCCGCCAAATTGCCCGATCCAGAAGGAACGATGCGCGAGTTGTGGCGCAAGATGGACGAAGAAAACCACTGCGCGGAAACGGGCTACACGTCGTTGCTGACCAAACAGGTCATCGACCAACTCGTTTACTACTGGCCGTACCACGACATGGTGCCGGCACTCATCTATCGTCTGGATCGCTGCAACGCCGATGACGCCGAGGCGGTGGTGAATCTCTTCTACGCCATCTTTGGCGGCGGCAAAGGAGCCGGAGTTAAGGCCGACGACTGGTCGATAGATCAGCTATCGTTCTCCGACGTCCTGTTCTTCAACGAGACGTTTTCGGAATTGTGGGACTACCCGGAGTTCAGCAGCAACGACGATCTGCTGGCGTATCTGGACGAGGTCTATCTCGACACCCTGATCGGCTACGGCAAAGGGTATGATCGCAATGACTACTATCTCGAGTGGCCGCGCTACACCGATCCGTATGACGACACCTGGCCGGTAACCAACGTGCCGATGCTGGTTTTGCAGGGTCGTCTCGATCCGGCGACGCCGTATGACTTAGCCCTCGAACTACGCGACAACTACACCGCACCCCACCAGCACTTTGTCGAGTTTGCCTATGCGGCGCACAATGTGACCGGCGGCACGCCGTTGTCGAACGACGAAAACGCGGAACACTGTTCCGACCGGTTGTTCGTCGACTTCATGCGCGACCCCCAAGCGGAACTCGATTTGTTGTGTGTCGACCAGGTCATGCCGCCGGACTTCGAGGGGTTGGCTTACGCCCCGTATTTCTTTGGAACTCCCGACTACTGGGAAAACCCGACCAACCGGTCGGGGCCGGCATCGAACTTGCCGTCTTTGCCCCCACAGTTGCGGCAGATTCAACGCGAAATCGAACACGGTTTTTGGGCCCGGTATTCCCTCCGGGCTTCGAATAAACAATAGCGGGAACAAGAAGCCGCGACCGGCCGGGCCCAAAACCGTCTTTTATAACTCGAATGTGGACCGTCGGCACACTCCCTGCCGGCGGAATCGCCCCGGGCGTGGGTTGCCGGGCTCGAAGGCGAACTGAATCCTACCCGCCAACTGAACAGCCATTCGGTGGGTCCCGGATGGCTGTTCGGTTGGCAAAACGGCTTAGCCGCTCTGTGCTACTGATTCACTGAAATCGTTGGCTTGGGCGCCGGTGTGGGCGAAACCGCTTCGGGGGTCGGCTCCGGCGTGGGCGTTTCGGCTGACGGCAACTGCGGTTCCAAATCGTCCTGCAACTCGCGCGTGCCTTCCGACTGCAATTCGGTCGGGACCTGCCCGGTCTCGCGCATGTAAGCGATGTCGTAGGCGCCGGTCAGCGCCAGAATGGCGTGCTGGCAATAATCGATGCGGATCGTCGGATCAATCAGACTACCACGGAATCCGCCGCGCACCTCGTCCTGCATATGCACGTAGTAGGCGTTGTCGCGCCGATACTGATTCTGCATCAGGAAGCGGGTGGCGGATAGGATCGCTTCGGCATAAGGCTTCGGATCGCGGTTGACGCGGAACGCGAGCTTGTGCGCCGCCAGCAACGCCTGAATGCGGCTGGCCGCGGCGACCGTACGCGGCGGGGTGTTCGTATCAAACCCGCCCTGGTAGTCGGCATATGGTGTTTTGCGCGCCATCAACGGATTGCCCCATTGCTGTCGCAGATAGCGGTCGGCCATTGCAAAGCATGTGGTGGCAAACCGCGGGTCGGGATCCTGCTCGTAAAGTTCGGCCAACGCCTGAACGGTCCAGTAATCCGGCTCGTTGGTGCGGGCGAATTCGGCGATTTGGCGCTGTGCCGCCAGCCGGGCGGCCGCCAACCACTCGACGTTCGGATTGACGCGGTAATAGCGCACCAGGGCGAGGAACGCCTCACCGGCGAACATCGGTTCGCTGCGCTTCGGCAGATAATCCACCAGCCGTTGCCAGTAGTAGTCGTAGAAGCGGCCATTGTCTTCCTGCATTTCCACCAGAAAACGCGCCAAGCGGTTGACCCGGTCGGTGCCGATACGTTCCAGCATATCCTTGGGCAACTCGCACAAGGCCATCAGTGTGAGCGCGGTGGCGCCGAGTTGTGCAACGTAGTTGCGTTCGACGCAGAGCAAATCGGGCTCCAACAACGGCGGCTTGGTGTTGCGCATCAGAAATTCGGTCGCCGCCTGCACAAGCGGATAGAATTCCGCTTTGCGGCTGGCCTGGTACAAACGCAGCAGGGCGTAGACGGTGCCGGCATGGCTGACCGTATTGTATGAGAAATAGTTGCTCTTCTGCACGGTGATCGGATTGAATTCGTAGCGGAAACGCTGCGTCGGTCCGCTGAACGTCTTGTTTAGGTACCGGCCGGCATCTACCGCCGCGCGACCTACTTCGCGCGAAGAAAAGCGGCGAATGAACGGCGCGTCTCGGTAGAGGGGCAAGGGAATGAAGTCAGGCCGGTGTTGCAATAGCGCCGTGGTTCGAAAACGGTAGATCGGGTATTCGTCCCAATCATTCTTGCCGATGTCCGCCGCTTTGGCCAGATAGCGCAATTGCGCTTTCAATCGGGCCGTGCGTTGTTTGCCGTCCCACTCCCGTTCCCAGGAATATACCATGAAGGCGAACGGCGGCTGATAGACCATCTCGTCACCGTTTTGCAGCAAGAGGCCATGCACGCCTGGCTCGACCGACACCTTGCTGATGTTCTTTTTGCTCAGATCCAAACGTTGTCGATTGGTGACCACGTCCAACCGCACCGCCACCTTGTCTAGATTTAGCAGGTAATACTTCTTGAAGTTCGGGTCCTGGGTGATCTGATACACTGCGCGCAACAGCGACTCGTGCATGCAACCCTGGGCACCCACGCCCCACAACGGCGGTCCGGTTTCAGCATAGATCGACACGATGATCGGTCGGTCACAGATCGGCGGGAGGTCCGGATCCTTCGGCAGCTCCAGAATACGTCGCATGTCTGGGTACAAAGCCAGTGCCTGACGCACCAGCGTGAACATCGCCAGTTGGCCGTTCAACCGAATCTGTGGCAACGGCTCGTCCAACGGAGAAAGCGCATTGGGCGGCGCCGGGGTGCGGCAGGCCGACGCCGCAAAGAGCGTCAGTAACAGACAGCACACGAGCAGCAATAACCAGCTTCTCATTGTTTCACCGCCGAACGAAGCTGGTTGACTTCCCAATCCTCCAAATGCCGATACTGGCCGGGTTTGAGCCCGGTCGCCTTGATGGGGCCGAAAGCCTCGCGGGTCAGCTTGATCACCGGGTGGCCCACCGCGTCGGTCATCCGTTTGATCTGACGGTACTTGCCTTCCACCACGGTGATTTCCAGCCAAGTATTGGCATCCGTTTTTTGCACGACGCGCACCCGCGCCGACGCGGTCACATAACCGCCGATATTGACCCCACGCCGTAAACGGTTGATCGCCTCGCGCGGGGGATGTCCTTTGACCTTGGCGCGGTAAGTCTTGGTTACGTGCGATTTCGGGTCGATTAGCGCATGCGCCAGATCGCCGTCGTTGGTGAACAGGAGCACGCCTTCAGTGTCCCAATCCAACCGGCCTACCGACTGCACCACCTTGCGATAGCGCCCCAATAGATCGTAGACCGTCGGCCGATCACGGTCGTCTTCGGTTGCCGTGATCGTGCCGGCCGGTTTGTTCATCACAATGTAGACCGGAGTCCACAATCTGGTGATCAGCTTGCCGTCGACTTTGACATGGGTCTTGCCGGGCACGACATCCACCAACGGGTTGGTCTCGACCTGGCCATTTACCGTCACGCGGCCGGCCGCGACGATCTTCGTTGTTTCGCGCCGACTGCCATGGCCGGCCCGTGCTAAGTAGAGACAGAGTTTCAGCGGCTGCTGGTCACTCATGGTCTGTCGGTTCTTCCTTTTCCTCGGGACCAAGTTCGGGCTCCGACATCAAAATCGTCGTTTCCTCGACCGGCGTTTCCGGCTCTTCGGGTTCGCCGTCGATTGTTTCCACCGTGCCGGAATCGGCCAGCTTCTGGGCGAACTGTTCAACCTCGGCCGGATCCAGGTCTTCAATTTCGCGCAGACTGGGCAAATCGTCCAGACTCTTAAGGTTGAAGACCTCGAGAAATTCGGGGGTTGTGCCGTAGATGAACGGCCGGCCGGGTATCTCCTTACGGCCAAGGATCTTGATCATGCTCAGTTCAAACAGGCGGGCCAACGCGCTCGAACTGTCGACGCCGCGGATTGTTTCGATCTCGGTTTTGGTGATCGGCTGGCGGTAGCCGATGATGGCCAGCGTTTCCATCGCGGCTTTCGACAGACGCACCGGCTTGTACTGCACCAGCATCTTCACCCATTCCTGGTTTTCCGGGCGAGTGCGCATCTGGTAGCCTTCGGCCACGACTTCGATCGTCACGCCGTGCTCCGGCTTGCGGAATTCCTCGACCAGTTCGTCAAGCACGGCCTTCAAATCCTTCGCCGGCACGCCTTCCAGAATCGTCTTGAGCTTGCGGAAGCTGATCGGCTCTTCCGAAACGAAAATCAGGCTTTCCAGAATCGAGCGTAAGCGGCTGGTATCAAGTGACATCTTCGGGTTCCGTCTGTGAGGTGATGAGTGGCACGATTCGAATCGGACCGAACCGATCGATTTGTGTGACCCGCAACATTTTCTGGCGGGTCAGTTCAAGCAACGCCAGGAAAGTGACGATGACCGCGGGGCGGTCGACGTCGCCGACGAACAACTCGGTGAACAACATGCTGCTGCGGGAACGCAACATTTCCAGTAATTGCGCCATTCGTTCGCGGATACTGACCCGCTGCGTCTTTATCTGGTGCACAGCGTCGGCGGGAAGGTGCTTGATCACTTCGCGCAACGCCGCAATGAGTTGGAAAATGTCGACTTCGAGGTACTGGCTGTCGGCGGCGGCTTCGCGAAGATCCGGGCTTTCGAATTTGCGGGCGAACACGTCGCGCCCGAGCATCGGCCGTTCGGCGATTTCCATCGCCGCCTCGCGGTAACGCTGATACTCGAGCAGTTGCTGCACCAGTTCGGTGCGCGGGTCCTCTTCCTCTTCGTCTTCGCCGTCGAGGCGTGGCAACAACAGGCGGCTCTTGATGCGCATTAAAGTCGCGCTCATGACCAGGTAGTCCGCGGCAACGTTGAGGTTCAACTCTTGCATCAGATCGAGGTACTGGTTGTACTGGTGCGTGACCTCGGCAATCGGAATGTCGAAGATGTCGTATTCGTGGACGCGAATCAAGTGCAAGAGCAAATCGAGGGGACCCTCAAACAGCTCCAATCTAATCTGGAGATCTTCACCGGCCATCGCACCTACCCGATGTGAATGGCTTGGCGGATCATCGCCATGGTCTTTTGGGCTTCTTCGCGCGCGCGGGCATTGCCGGCCGCCAGCACATCATCGACATAGGAAGGAGAGGCCTCCAATTCACGCCGCCGCGCCTGAATCGGTGCTAGCTCCGCGTTCACGGCTTCGATGATCGGCTTCTTACAGTCGAGGCAGCCGATGCCGGCGGTGGTGCATCCCTGGCGTACCCAGGCTTTGGTTTCCTCGCTCGAATAGACTTTATGAAACTCGAACACCGGGCAGATGTCCGGATTGCCCGGGTCCTTGCGGCGTTGCCGGGCCGGGTCGGTCACCATGGTCTTCAGCTTCGGCGTAACGGTTTCTGGTGGGTCGATCAGCATCACGGCGTTGCCATAGCTCTTCGACATCTTGCGGCCATCGGTGCCCGGTATCTTGGGCACGGCCGCCAACAGTTCCTTCGGCAGCGGGAAGATTTCGCCCAGGAAATTGTTGATACGCCGGCCGATGTCGCGCGCCAATTCGACGTGCGCGCTCTGGTCGACGCCGACCGGTACGCCAAACGCGCGATAGATCAGGATGTCGGCCGCCTGCAGAATCGGATAGCCGAGGAAGCCGAAGGTGTTCAGATCCTTGTCGGTGAGCTGTTCTTGCTGTTCCTTGAACGACGGGCATTTGAGCGCCCAGGGTAGGGGCGTATACATGCCCAGAATCAGGTACAACTCGGCATGCTCCTTAACCTGGCTCTGCACAAACAGCGTACACTTGTTCGGATCGAGGCCGGCCGCCATCCAGTCAATCATCATCTGCCGGGTAAACTCCGACACGCGGCTGGTATCGGCGTAGTCGGTGGTCAAAGCATGCCAATCGGCGGAAAAATAGAAGCACTCGTGTTCCGCCGTCAGACTGATCCAGTTTTTCAACGCGCCGTGGAGATGACCCAGGTGCAGGTAGCCGGTCGGACGAGTGCCGGATAGAATCCGCGCCATTTCAAACTCCCGTAACATAAGCGGGCAGCAGTAGACGAATCAGTGCCTGCGCGGCCGGAAACACGGTCGTGGACAGCACGGGTATATTGCGGTCGAGGACGATCAGAGCGATCAGCACGAAGAAACCGAACGGCTCGATTGCGGCGACCTTGGCTGCTGCACGGTGAGGCAGAATACCAACCAGAATCCGGCCGCCGTCGAGCGGTGGAATGGGAATCAGGTTGAACACCATCAACATGATGTTGAAGCTGACCAGCAGGGCGAAAATGGTTACCAGTGGCAACACCACGGCAAACATGAACCGATCGCTCAAATCCGCGTGATAGAGCGGACCCAGCGCCGCCAGCACCGCCGCTCCGATTAAAGCTAAAGCCAGATTGGCACCGGGGCCGGCCGCCGCCACCAGGGCCATGTCGCGTTTAGGCTGCCGCAGGTTGAACAGATTGACTGGCACCGGCTTGGCCCACCCAAAGAGGAAACCGCCGGTGTAGTAGAGCAGGGCGGGGACCAGAATCGTGCCGAACAAATCGATGTGGCGGAATGGGTTTAGCGTCAGGCGTCCCTGCATACGCGCAGTGGGGTCGCCTAGCCGGTCGGCAGCATACCCGTGCATCGCCTCATGCAGGGCGATCGCCAGAATCGCCCCAGGCGCCAATAGAATCAATCGCATCAGTCGTTCAGGATCCATGGTCTTCCTTTTCCGCCAGCGCGGAGCAGACTATCTATCAGCCAAACCGTTGAATTGTCAATGCGTCCTGCCCAATCGGATGGAGAATATTTGACTATTGGCGCTCACGCCAAAGTCGTTTCACCAGCGCCAGTTCCTCTTCCCGCGAAGCGACTTCGTTGTCTAGGCGGGCGTCCCGCAATGAGGTCAAAATCTCAGCGAATACCGGACCTTCCGGGATACCAAGCTTGCGCAAAGCCCCACCGTCCAAAACCGGCCGGGCGGTCGCCCATTCGACCCAGTACCGGTGCATTGCTTGGCGGACGTCGTCACGCGAACTCAGCAGCAAGGCCAGAATACGCGCCTCTTCCGACTCCCCGCGCAGCACCGCCGCTAGGGCGCTGGGCCGTAAGGTCCGTTCGGCCTGGATGTGCTCCACGATTCGCCGTGCTCCTTGCTCGGCATCGGCGAGGCGTTGCGCAACTTTCGACGGCAACTCCAACCGGGTTCGGATCGTGTTCTTTTGATTCTCGTCGTAGAGTAGAAGGATCGCACCCAACCAGACCACATCCTGGTCATAGAGCAGGTTCGGGTATTCGCGTCGCACCGCCTCGCAGATGCGTGAGATGCGAACCAGCGATGGTGATTTGTCCACCCGCGGTGGCCGCTGCAGGAAGACATTTAGTTCCATCAGGCGGCCAACTATGTCCGCCGCTTCCTGTTCAGCGAAGATCAGCCGCATTTCTTTCCAAATACGGCGGCCCGAGAGCCGTTCGATTAGTCCCCTCGACACGGCGGATTCCAGTAGCGAATACGTACGTGCTTCCAGGCGGAAACCGAAGCGTCGTTCGAAGCGAACAGCGCGGAAGAGACGGGTCGGGTCTTCCACGAAACTCAAACCGTGAAGCACGCGCACGAGTCCGCGCCGCAAATCATCCAAACCTTGGCAGGGATCGATGATCTTGCCGAAATGCTCCGGCCGTAGATCGAAAAGAAGGGTGTTGATTGTGAAATCGCGGCGCGCGGCGTCTTCTTCCATCGAGGCTGCGGTAACCTCCGGTAAAGCCCCGGGTTCTGGGTAGTATTCGCGCCGAGCAGTGGCGAAATCCACCCGGTAGCCCTGCAAACGTAAAGTCGCCGTCTGAAACTCCTCATGCGCCCGCAGACCGGCGGAAAACTCGTCGGCGATACGGCCGGCGATGGCCACCGCGTCGCCTTCCACCACGATGTCGAGGTCGAGATTGGGCAGGTGCAACAGCAAGTCGCGTACAAAACCGCCGACCAGGCAGGCGCGCACTCCCTCGGCAGCGGCCACCTCGCCCACCCGGCGAACCAACCGGCAAAGTTGATCCGGCAACACCCGCGTCAGGGTCTCAACGATCGAGACTCCGTCCGCCGTGCCGTCGGCAAAGCCTTTGGCATCAGGCTGGGAGCCGATCGCCTCGCGAAGCAGTGCCTCCGCCACGGACGTCCGTTCCACCATGCCAAGAATATGGTCTTCATCCATCACCGGCAAGAAACGTTCACGAGAAGACCGCAGCAGCTCCTGTACGGCGATCAACGTCGTATTCGGCGCACAATGGCTGACCTCGCGGTCCGTCACATCGAAAACGGTCCATTTTGTCAGACCGTGCCGGCAGGCGAGGTCCAGTGTTGCCCGTTCGACCACGCCGATCAGTTTTCCGTCTTCGTCGACAACGACGGCGGTTTCCATTCGCCGGTGGACCAAATCCTGTGCCGCTTCCGCGATTGCCTGCTTAGTTGTCAACACAGCCACCGGTTGCAGCAGATCGCGTGCTGTGGCGGTGCCGCCCGTCTTCTCGTGCAGAAAACGTGTGACATGATCGCGCACCTTGGAAATGGTTATGCCGTGCAAGGAGAGGTGTAGGTGGCCTTTGTCGCCTTCGGCGCCGTAATAGCGCGCCAACGCGGTCAGATCGATGCGGGAGCTCTCGTTGAACGCAAACAGGCTGAGAGCATCCGGCGCCGACAACAAGGCGAAGGTGAGGTCTGCGCCACGCAACCGGTGCAGTCGTTCGAGCAACGGGTCAACCACCGGCACAGTCGCCGCGACGGCCAACTCCGTCCAGCAGTAGGTCAGTCCTGGCAAACGG
>CAZEDX010000026.1:0-53754 GCA_964511015.1 uncultured bacterium
GGCCAGCTCGATGCCGGTCCACTTGTTCGCGTCTTTCCAGAGGTCTTGCAGGAACAGGCCGGCCTTCTTGTTGTTCCACCATTCCTTGCCGAAATGTTTGGTCAGGTAGGTGTCGAGCATGGCCTCGAGGTAGAAGGCCTGGGCGTAGTCGGCGGCGTAGAGCAGCGCGTCGAGGTCGGACAGGTAACGCGTCGATTCGTCGTCGTTGAGCTGGAAGCCGTAGGCGCGGCTGAGCCAATACTGGTAGCGCTGCTGCGGGTTTTCGACACCGCGGTGGAATTCGTCTTCGTACAGCACTTTGGCCAGATAGCGGCGCGCCATGTAGAACTTCGACAGCGCGGCCTGGCGGCGGAACTGCTTGCGTTCGGCCGGCGACATCTTGGTGTTCGCGGCGAGCCACGCCTCGCGTTCGGTCATCGACTCGAACAGGTAGGCGTAGGTTTCGGTCACGGCGTTCGGGCCGAGCTGCTGGAATTCCCAGATCGGCGTGCGGCCGCTGGCGAAATGCAGCGCATGGCCGAATTCATGGTACAGCGCGGCGTAGTCGTCGAGGCCGCCGATCGGCTTGATGGTCATGCGCACATCTTCCGGCACGCGGATGGCGAAGCACGCCGCGCGCGGTACCTTGTTCGGCAGCGGCTCGTCGTGCACCAGTACCCGCTTGCGCGCCGTCTCGCCCAGGCCCAGACCGTCAAACACGCGCATCGCCGAGGGCATCAGGTTTTCCTTGGTGAAGAACGGATCGAACTTCTTGGCCGAGAGCAGGCGCGAGATGTCGCTGCGCCGGAATTCGCCGCGCGGGATATCGCTGATCTCATCGAATAGCTTGGTGTAGACCTTTTCCGTCAGGTCGAGGAACTCGCGGCCTTTCGCCATCAGATCGTTCAGGTCGAACATCTTGGCCGAGACGGCCAGCGTGAGGTAGTCCGGATAGCCCAGTTCCTTGGCCAGCCGGTGGCTCTTGTCGGCCACACGGCCGAGCACCACCGAGTTCAGCAGCCGGAAGATGCGGTACTCCTCGGCGCCGAGTTGCGCGCGCTTGGCGCGGTCGGGTTCGTTGGCCATCAGGCGATGCAGTTCGCGATACGGGATCAGCTTGCCGTCGACCAACACCGTCGCCTGCGACTCGAGATCGAAGGCGATGTCGTTGAGTTCGGCGGTCTGGTTACCGATGTACTCCGCCTCGAGGTAGTGCAGGAAAAACTCGAGAGCGCGCTTCTGTTCCGGATCCTGCTCCGCTTCCCACGCCGCGCGGATCATCTTGATCGACTTGGCGGTGAACAGGTATTCGAACTTGCGGTAGAGCGAAGCCTGGTCGCTGGCCTCGCCGAAGACGTAGCTCTTCCAGCCCATCTCCGCCTGCTGCAACACCAGTTCCTTCGCCGCGGCGCGCAACCCGGCGACCGAATCGGGGTCCGGCGCGGGCGCGGCGCCTTGGCCCAGCACCAGCGGCACGGCGGTCAGGCAAAACACCAGTGCAACGAACAAGAACAGACCATATCTGCGCTGTATCATGGCAGCCTCCGTTTGGGGGGTTGGGAGGGGTGATTATGGCTCAGAAGGCCCCGGCGGGGCAAGACGCGGCGGCTACCGCCGTTTCAGCGCGCGGCGCATTTCGCGGTCTTCCTCGCGCTTGCGGATCGTCTCGCGCTTGTCGGCCTTCTGCTTGCCGCGGGCCAGCGCGATCTCGACCTTGGCGCGGCCCTCTTTGAAGTACAGGCGGATCGGCACGCAGGTCAAGCCGCGTTCGGCGATCTTGCTGTCGAGTCGGCGGATTTCGCGTTTGTGCAGCAGAAGCTTGCGGCGGCGGCGGGGGTCGTGGTTCATGCGGTTGCCGTGGGAGTAGTGCTCGATGCTCACGTCGACCAGCCAGGCCTCTCCTTTCTGTACGTCGACGAAACCGTCGGTCAGATTACAGCGGCCCCCACGCAACGCCTTGACCTCGGTGCCGGTCAACGCCAGTCCCGCCTCGAGCCGATCGAGCAACTCGTAGTTGTACCCGGCTTTGCGGTTGGCGGCTATGGTCTTCTCACCCTCGCCCATACGTTTCCCCTTTGGCGTGCCGGACTGTAACAATGCCCGGCGCGCGCGGCAAGGCGGGGCAACCTTGTGCGGCGGCAACCGATGGTTAAATTTTGCTACTGACAGGAGGACGCGCATGAGCGAGACCGTCCGTTGCCCCGCATGCGGTTCGCCCAACCGGGCGCCGCTGGAGAAAATCGCCGCCGGCCAAGCGCGGTGCGGCATGTGTCACGCCACCCTGCATTCGCCGGAGACGCCAATCGACACGACCGACAAACTCTTCGCCGCCGAGGTGCTGCAAAGCCAGTTGCCGGTGCTGGTGGACTTCTGGGCCGCCTGGTGCGGACCGTGCAAGATGATGGCGCCGGTGCTCGCGCAATTCGCCGCGCGCCACGCCGGGCGGATCAAGGTGGTCAAGCTAAATACCGAGGATTTTCCGCAGGTCGCCGCGCCGTACAACGTGATGTCGATCCCCAACCTGAAACTGTTCAAGAATGGCCAGGTGGTCAAAGAACTGGTTGGCGCACGGGGGTTGGCACAGCTTGAAAGCGAGCTGGCCGGCTGGCTGTAGCGCCCCCGCCCAGACGACAAAAATCTGTCTTTGTTCTGTCGGCATTTTGATGCTTGTTGACATTTTTTTGCCCATCCTGATCGATTCACGGCGGTCTGTCGGCTTTCTTTCGGCACCACCGGACAGACAATCGGCCACTTAGTGCCAAAATATTTTCAATAATTTCAATAAGTTGAATATATATCGTCTTTATACGAAAAAAAACGTTTGTGAGGCGGGAACTTGGCAAGGAACTTGCGAGTCTAACCGGGTGGAAGGTAGGGAGCGCCAAAATGGTCGTATCGCTCGATTACCGCAGTGAAAAGGAACATGCCGTGAACAGGCGGTTGAGCGACATTTTGCGTCAGTCGATTGCGACTCTCGATCCGGGAGCGCGTCGAGTGCTGCTGTATGCTCTGGAAAGCCGCGCGGCGTCGGTACCCGACCCGTTTGCTCCGGACACCTTGCACCTGAGCTACCTGGTCGAGGCGTGGTCTTTGTACTTCGAGGTGCTCACCCCGAGTGAACGTCACGATCTGATGGATCAATTGCGGCTCGATCTCAATCAGGCCTGAGCCGGCGCGGTCGGCTGACCGCCTCCCCCAGCAACGTCGTCGCCTTTCGGCTTGCGCTGTAGCTTCGTGCGCAGGGCGACAAACGTTTCGCGCCACGCCGGCAGGTCCTCAATGATGTAGCTGCCGGCCAGGAAGATGAACAAGCCGAAGAACAGAAACGTGATCGGCATGAAGTAGGCGTACGCGTCTTTGCTCTCCTGCGCGACGAAAGTGTAGTAGATCGGCGACAGGGACAACAGGAAGATGTCGATCAGAATCAACCGCCAGCGCGAACGGTCGGTCGCCGAAAGCAGGAAAAGCATGCCGATCAGCGCCCAGTAATAGCGCGATAGCACCAGGATGGTGAAGATGAACATGTAGCTGAGTAGGAACGCGTCGTCCCGATTTCGCCGCATCACGGCCGCCAGGAAAAGAGCCAGCAGGGCGAACTGCGAGAAACGGTACAGCGCCTTTTGTTTCTCGAAGGACTTGCCGCGCGGGTCGCCTTGCGCGATGCGCGGGGTGGACAAGTCGTCGATGAACATATGCTTCAGGCCGATGCGCTTCGGACCCAGGTAATGCTTGGCCGTGTGGAAGCGGATGTCGGTGTAGAAGTCGGTCCAGGCCGAGAAACCGCGGCGGTTCCAGGTGCCCATGTAGAAGAACAACAGGCACCATGCGCCGAAGAACAGGAACATGGCTAGCAGCTTGCGGTCCATCTTCCGCGTTTTGATCCAGTCGACCACCCACAGCAAGCCAGGGCCAGCCAACAGAAAGATGGGGAAGATGCGCGTCATTGCGGCGTAGGCCAAAAACGGCGCCGCCGCAAGGTAGCGGCCCCTGTGGAACAAGCAGAAAGAGATGACCGTGGCGCAATACCAGTCATAGCGGATGAAGCCGGCCACGGTGTAGTTGTCGTTGAGCGTGATGATCAGAAAGAATATGGCCGAGACGATGCCCCAGCGGGGCCCAAAGACAATGGCGACCACGATGAAGGTGATCAGCAACATGATCTGGTCGAGCCCGAGCACAAACAGGCGCGACCAGTAGTTCTGCAGCGGGAAGTGGTTGGCCAGGAAACTGCCGATCGTGTTCCAGAACGGCGTACCGTTGTAGCCGTGGTCGGTCAGCATCTTTTGCCATTGGCTGAACGACTGAAACGGCTCGAAAAAGACCAGATCGGCCTTGAATTCCTCCCACCGTTCGGGCGAGAAGTCGTTGCGTCCTTCGATGTACTTCATCGACTCGGCGCGCGGCCGCACCTTGTATTCGTACAAGTCGTTGACCATCGTTACTTGATCGAGAAAGTGCGTGGTTTCTTCGTCGGCCTTGAGGGTATAGGCGTATTGCAGCTTGCGGTCCATCTCATCGAAGTACTTGGATCCGAAATAGTAGTGATAAACGTTCCAGGCCTGAATGAACTTCCCTTGCAACAGTTCCCTGGTATCGCGGTAGCTCTCGGCATGGAAGGCGGCCAACAACAACAGCGCGAGCAAGCCGTTGATCGCCCATTGGATCTGCCAGCGCTTTTTCGCCACCAGCCAGCCGGCGATCAGCAGCGCCGCCGTGTAGAAGGCGATGCCGATCTTGACCGTGTTCTTGCTGCACCGCTCATCGAGCACGTAGCGCGAGAGCGGGAACTTCAGCCCCTTGCCGATTTCGCGGAACGTGTCCCCCGTACCCCCAAGGTGACGGAATTCCATCAGCCACGGAAACAGAAAAGTGACGGCGAACAACACACCGATCGCCACCGCCACCCAGATGCGGCGCTGCCGCCACCAGACCAGTGGCTTGGATGCCGGTTGTTCCATTGCGGGCGTGTTTTCCGCCATCGGTGTCCTTGTTGTTTTGTGGTCCGCACTCCGCGCCGCGGGCGATGCATGGTACCCCAAGGCGGCCGCCGGGAAAAGGCCGCCGCCCGGCCCGCCGGCGGTCAGTCGATCGACACGCGTTTGGTGATCTGGTCGATCAGCCGTTGCGGGCCGATGTCCGGGTAACCCAACAACTGCGCCAGTTCGTCGCCGCCGTAGAAGCTACCGCTTTGCCATAGGCCTTTGAGGAAGTCGCCGGCTTCGGGTTTCATGAACCAGTCGTCGCCGAACTTCTGCGCCAGGCGCGCCTGCAGCATGGCTTCCAGCATCCAGGCCCGCAGGTAGTCGGCGCTGTAGAAGAAATCGTCGATGTCGGTCAGGTAGCGCAGGCCGTCGTTCTCGTCGAGCTTCAGGTTGTAAGCGCGGCCGAGTTGCTCGCGGTAGATTTTCTGCGGATCGGGCGCGCCGCGGTGCAGTTCGATCTCATACAGAAACTTGCCGCAGTACCGGCGCACCATATACAGCTTGATGAACGCGGTGTAGCGCACGTCGAGCGGCAGATCCTTTTTGTCCATCTCCAGGAACTTTTCGGCGAACAGACGGTTTTCCATCATGCCGTGGAACAAGAAAGCATAGGTTTCGGTGGTGACGTTGTCGCCGAGCTGCTGGAATTCCCAATAGCCGGTGGTGGTGTTGGCGAAGTGCTGCGCGTGACCCATCTCGTGCCAGAACGCATCGTAGTCGTCCTGCCCGCCGTGCGGCTTGATCGTCACGCGCACGTCTTCGGGCACGATCAGCGGGAAGCACGCCGCGCGCGGGTTCTTCTTCGGCCGCGCTTCGTCATCGACTTTGATCCGGTCCAGCGACAGGCCCATGCCGTTCAGGAAGCGGGTCATGCGGGGCATCATCTGGTCGCCGGGGAAATACTTCTCGTACCGCACGTTCTTGAACAGGCGCGGCAGGTCGCAGCGGCGCAGTTTTTCCGCCGGGAAATTGAGCTGGAACGGCGCCGCCCAGCGCACCAGATTCTGGAACAGCTTGTCGGTGTCGGCCAGGAACTGCCGGCACACGGCGGCGAAAGCGGGCAGATCGGCGTGGCGCAACTGGCCGGACAGCGCATTGTAGTCGGCGAAGCCCAGTTCTTGCGCCAGCCGCTGCATGCGCTCCTCGCGCGTCTGCAGCATGCCGTTGGCCTTGCGCAGAATCGGATTGACCGCGTCGGACAGCTCCTGCCGCTTGTTGTAGTCGGCCTCGTTTTGCAGCAGTCGCGAAAACTCGTAATAGGAGTAGGTCTGGTCGCCGTATTCGAACTGCGCATCGGACAGGTAGTTGTCCACCTCGTCGCTCAGCTTGGCCACACGCATGTTGACCATTTCCGACAACACATACAGCCGGAAGAACTCGATCGCCTTCTTCTGCGCCGGTTCCTCCGTCGCGGCGATGGCGTCTTCGAGCTGCTTCACTGTGGTCATCGAGAACAGCTTTTCGTGGCCTTCGTACGTGGCCGCGATGTCCACTTGCTCGCCGGTGGTGTAACGTTTCCAAGACAGGCTCTGCTGCTCGAGCACGAGCTGCCGCGCCTCTTCGCGCAACTCCGTAATGGCGGGGAAGTTATAACGCGACTGCGCCGACGGCGTTTCGGCCTGCGCGATCATCGCGCAGGCCAGGGCCAACACGAGCAAACCAGCGATCAACAACCAAAACTTGCGCGACATGATTCCCCTCCCCGTCGTACGTGGGATGAGTTGGAGGTCAGATGGTCGAACCGCCATCGACCACCAACGTGTGACCGGTAACGAAATCGGATTCGGGGGCGGCCAGCCAAGCCACCGCGCCGACGATATCCTTCGGTTCCGCCAAGCCGGCGAGCGCCTGCTTGGCCAGCGCGGCTTTCAGAATGTCATCGGTGCTCCACAGCACTTGGCTGAAATCGGTCTTCACCAGGCCCGGCGCCACGGCGTTCACGCGAATGCCGAAGGTGCCCCACTCGGCCGCCAGCACGCGCGTCAGCATCAGCAGCGCCGCTTTGCTCACCGAGTAACAGCCCATGCCCGGCGACGGGTGCAGGCCGGCCGTGCTGGCGATGTTGATGATCTTGCCGTACTTGGCTTTCTGCATCGTCTCGAAGCACGCCTTGGCCAGCAGGAACGATCCGTACAAGTTGACGTCCATGATCTTCTGCAGCGCCGACAGCTCCGCGAACATGATCGGCCCGAAGATCGGGTTGGTCGCCGCGTTGTTGACCAGCACGTCAATGCGGCCGAACGCGGTCAGCGTCTGGTCGACCAACGGCTTGATCTGGTCGGCCTGGCCCACGTGGGTCGCCACGACCAGCGCCTCGCCGCCGGCAGCTTTGATCTCGTCGGCTACCTTCTGCAACGCCGGCGCCTTGCGCGAGGCCAACACGACCTTCGCGCCGTCGGCCGCCAGCCGCAACGCAATGTCCTTGCCAATACCCCGGCTCGCGCCGGTGACAATCGCTACCCGATCCGCCAATGGCTTGCTCATTTTCTCGCTCCCTCAACGTGAATTTGGACGCCGGATGTTAGCACGGATTCAGCGGCGGACAAATACGAGAGCGCCGCTGTATGTCCGGTGACTACTGATTGTTAGTCTGCCCAGTACCTTCGCTGGCCCGTCTCGAAATTCAGGTCGAGCCGCTGCGTGCCGAACTCGATGACCGTGCGGTTGGTGCCGAATTCCTGCGTGCAGTATTTGTTGTCCCATCGCGCGTAGGGGCCGAGATCGACCGCGGTGCCGTCGACCGTCAGCGGGCCGTCGGCGCCGACTTCCACCTCGCCCAGGCTCGGCGATTCGTAGACGATCTTGTCGCCGATGGTGACCGTCGCGGCCTGAATCGCCGCCGCCCAACTGGCGAAGTCGCCGTTTTCGGCGCTGCTGCCCAGTTCAACAATCCACACATTCGAACGGCCGTCGGCAATCAGTTCGTAGTCGTTGTCGCCCGACCACACCGTGGGGTTCTGGGAATAGAGCGCGACATAAGAATCGCCTTTGCGGCCGATCGTCCAGCCGCTGCCTTCCACCACCTCGTCGAACGCGGCACGGCGGAAGTAGGCGTGGGTGTAGTCGGCAAACAGCAGGTCCTCGAGCAACGGGATCGACACGCGGTCATACTGGATGACGCCGACATTGTGGTACATCGTCAGACGTGGCGACCAGCCGCCGGTCCAGGGGCCGGCCATATCGTCGCCGTCGAGACCGCCCGGATAAGTGGTGAACACGAACGCGGTTTCGTCGATCGTCGCCTGCCAGAAATGGATCTGCGCCGTCCACATGCCCGCCAAGTAATCCTGCGCGCCGGAAAGCTGATAGTACGGCGTACGATAGGTGTAGGTGCTCATCGATTGCAGCGCGACGCCATCGGCCATCTCACTGAGCGCGCCGGCGACGGCGGGCAGAAGCGGGCTGCCGACAAACGGACGCAGGAACCGGAGGCTGCTCCACAGGTAGCCGTCCCACATGCCGTAGTCTTCCACGGTCTGGAAGGTGCCGGCGACGACCTTTTGCGCGACGTAACCGGTCATGCCCCACCAGAAGATGACGTCTTCGGGATCGGTGTAACCAATGCCGTAGTCCGGGCCGTCGTCGATGTTGATGCTATCGCGCTGCCGGTGCTCGTGGTTCTCGAGCGCATCGGCGGCCACGTCTTCCAGAATGACCGGCGGCCAGTAGTTCTTGCTGGTTGCCAGGAAGGTCGCGGTGAAATTGCCGGCCGAACCGCGGTCACCCAGCCCGAGCATGATCCAGGCCGCTTCGCCGGTGGAATCGGTGGACCCGTTCAGCAGTCGATTTGGATACGTGCGGCCGTGTGCGGTGGCAAAGATGCCCCGGTAGTAATTGTTGGCGAAATCAAAGTTGATCTCGTCAAGCACCATGGCGGCCTTGGTGCGGATCTCTTCGTCTTCCGCGAAGTCCACTAGGTTCACCAACGCCGGCATGTCTTCGTTGAAGTAGACGTTGGAGTGCCACTCCGAGAAACCGAAGCGGCCGCGGAAATTGAGCCAGCGATGAATACGCGGAATGGCGTGTTCCATGTGCTCGGCGCCGGTCATGCCGTTATTGGAAAAGACCTCATGGGGAAACAACTGACCGACCAACAACTCCGCGCTGAGAAAGAGAATCTGATGGTTTTCAGACCACCAGCACAGATCGTCGGGCCCCGGCTCGTCGCCCCAATACTTGAAGCCCAACAAGGTCTCCTCGATTTGGGCCTTGGTTTCCGCCGACAACGTGGGATGTTCCTGGTAAAGATAAAGCAAGCGCAACAGTGAGGCCACCGTAAAATCCGAGGTGTCTTGCCGGGCATTGACCTTGGCGCAGGCGGCGTCGATGGCCGCCTCGTCAAACTCCGTGGCATCCATCGCCAAGCGGCAGTTCTGCGTGTGGAGATCGCCTCTGCCCAGGCTGTTGTCGAAACAATATTGTAGGTATTCGGCTTGCCGCGCAAGGAAACCGGTCGAAGGCTCGATGGCGTCACCCGGATCGGTGTCATCGTCGGTCGTATCGTCATCGACGGTATCATCATCGCTCGTGTCGTCGTCGACAGTATCATCATCGCTCGTGTCGTCGTCGACAGTATCATCGTCGCTCGTGTCGTCGTCGGCGCTGTCGTCATCGACCAAGTCATCGTCGACGGCATCGTCGTCCGCCGTGTCGTCGTCCGCGGCATCATCATCGGCCGCGCTGTCGTCATCATCGTCGCCGCAAGCGGCAACCAGCATTGCCGCTAGTATCGCCACCAGAATCGTCCACCAGAGCTTCATGGCCTGCCTCCTCGTCAGGCGCGATTATAGCTAATAAAGCGCCACTCGACCATTGCTCCGGCGGGTGGATTCGTTTTAACTTGTGTCTGCCACGCGGAGGGACCCATGAAACGCCTATTGTTGCTGGCGGTATTGCTGGTGGCCGGGCTGCCGATGGCGGCCTGGGCCGACGAGATTGTGCTCACCTACCGTTTCGCGGCGCCCCTGGTGCAGGCCGGACCGGACGGCACGGCCGCCGTCACCATGGCCGGCACGACCACGCGCGCGGTCGCTGGGGAACCGGCGCTGCCCTTACGCACGGCGCGTGTCTTGTTGCCGCCAAACAGCGAGGTCGTTTCGGTCACTGCGCAAGCGGCCGACTGGTTCGACTGGCCGGGTAACGTCGCGGTCCGGCAGTCCGCCTCAGGCTTCTCGCTGCGCGGTACGGCCGGCCCGGAAATCTTCGGCGACTACGATCCCCAACGCTTGATCCAGGTCGTGACCCACACCCGTCTGCTGGGCGCCGATGTGTTGCTGGTCAATCTCTATCCGGCACGCTGGTCTGCGGCCGAAGCTCGTCTTTCGTATACGCGTTCGATGGAACTGCATGTGGTCACCCGCCCCGTCCGTCGTGTGCCAGCCGGGCTACCGTATCGCGGCCTGCCGGCGGATATCGCACGTATCCGAGACTTCGTTGACAATCCGGACAGTCTGGCTTGCTACATCGCCCAGGCGCCAAAAGCCGACCCGTGGGACTACCTGATCGTCGCCCCCGCCGACCTGGCCGATGCGTGGCAGATTTTCGCCGACTACAAGGCAACCCGCTTTGCCCTAGCGACGCACGTCGAGACCATCGAAGACATCCTCGCCGCCACCAGCGGCGATGACCCGGCCGATCAACTGCGTAACTTCTTGCGCACGGCCTATGCCGATCACGGTACACAGTGGGTGCTGCTGGGCGGCGACGCCAATGGCGATGATCCGTCGGCGCAGGCGGTGCCGCTACGCTGCCTGACCGCGCGCGCGGAAACAACGGTCTATGACGAATGCATCCCCGGGGACGTGTTTTTCAGCAATCTCGACGGCACGTGGGACTACAACGGCAACGGCCTGTTCGGCGAAATCGGCGATGGGGAAGACGGCGGCGAACTCGATCTGCTGGCCGAGTTGTACGTCGGTCGCGTGCCGGCCGACAACGCCGCGCAGGTCGCCCGCTGGCTGGCCAAGGTGCAAACCTACGACGACTGGGCAGCGCCGATGAACACGTTGCTGATCGGCGAGTTGCTGTGGCCCATCCCCCCGGTGTACGGCGACGATCTGAAAAACCTCGCCTTCGCCGAGATGACCGGTATGACCGCCACGCGGCTCTATGCGCGCGACAATTCCTTCTCCGCCGAGGCGCTGCTGGAGGCGATCAACAGCGACTCGTTCCAGATCGTCAACGCTTCGGAACACGGCAACTGGTACAACGTGGCGGGCCTGACCTCAATCAACCTAGGCCCGGTCCAGAACCAGTTGCCGCTGCTGACCAACGAGCACCCGTTCTTTGGGTACAGCCACGGTTGCTATTCCGGCGCGTTCGACAACCGCACCGTGGCCCACGTCTATCAGGAACGGGATTGCATCGTCGAAGAAATGCTGTTGACTATCGATGCTGGCGCCTTCGCCTTCGTGACCAACAGCCGCGACGGGTTCGCCAACTGGTCGGATACCGGCGGCGCCTCGAGCGAGTACGACATCGCCTATATGCGCGCGCTGTTCGGCGGCACGGCGGCCATCGGCCAGGCGCTGGTGGAAGCGCGCGAAACCAAAATCGGCGAACTCGACGGCAACGCCGGCGCCAACCGCTGGATTTTTTATGATCTGAACCTATTGGGCGATCCACAACAACCGCTTCAGGTGTCGCCGGGTGATGACGATACTAGCGATGACGACACCGACGACGATGCCGCGTCCGATGACGACGTCGACGACGATATGGTCGACGATGACGACATCGGTCCATCCGCCGATGACGATGACAACGATAGCTCGGGGTGTGGCTGCTGAGCAGCCGTCCGCCGGAGAGGAGTCGCACCAGTGTGCGGAATTGTTTCTTATATTGGCCCAAAGGCGAGCGCCGAAGCAGTTGATCTCACCTTCCGCATGCTAGCGGCGGTCGAATACCGCGGCTATGACTCGGCCGGCGTAGCCTTGTTCAAGGGCAAGTCCGTGCGCCTGACCCGCACCCTGAAGCCGCGCACCGGCAGCGTTGTGCACGCCCTCCGTGACGGTCTGGGAGACGGCGAACACACCACCGCACGGTTGATCCTGGCCCACACGCGCTGGGCAACCCACGGCCGGCCAAGCGAACGCAATGCACACCCGCAGCGTAGCGGCGAAATCCTGGTGGTGCACAACGGCACCGTCGAAAACTACCAAGTGCTCAAGACGTGGCTGGCCGGCCACGGCGTCACTTTCGCTTCGGAAACCGACACCGAAGTGATTGCCGCGCTAATCAATCACTTCTACGAGGGCGACCTCAAGGCCGCCACGCAAAAGGCATTGTCCCGCATCGAAGGTGCCTACGCGATCTGTGTGGCGCACGCGCAGGATCCGGGCACCATGGTCGTGGCCAAGCACGGCAGCGAGTTGACACTGCACCAGAACGGCGAGGAATTTGTGGCTTGTTCCGACCCTTGCGTCGGCGCGATCTTCTCCCCCACTTACATTCCGCTTGCCGACGGCGACATCGGTGAAATCCGCCACGGCAAGGTGACGATTCTCGACGCCGCTCGCGCTGAAGTGCAGCGCGGGCACGAACAGATCGACCGCGAGCTCGAAGCCATCGACAAAAGCGGTTTCGAGCACTTCATGCTCAAAGAGATCAACGAACAACCGACGACCGTCGAACGCGGCTACCAGGGCCGTTTCGACCACCTGTTGGGCACGGCGAAGCTCGGCGGTATCCGCGAGACGGCTTTGCGGAACATGGTGCGCAGCGGCGGCGAGGTGAACTTCGTCGGCTGCGGCACGTCGTATCACGCGGCCCTCGCCGGTTCGCTGATGTTGGAGAACGTCGCGCGTATCCGCTCGCGCTCGTTCCTTGCCTCCGAGTTGATCAGCCAGAACCCGGTCATTCTGCCGGAAGACATCTTTTTTCTGCTCAGCCAATCCGGCTCCACCGCCGATGTGATCCGCTTCATGCAGGAAGCGATCTTTCGCGAGGCGACATGCCTGGGCCTGGTCAACGTGGTCGGCTCGACCGTGGCCCGCGAAACCAGCAAGAGCGGCGGTGGCGTATACGTGCGCGCCGGTCGTGAAGTGGGCGTAGCTTCGACAAAAACCTACACCGGCCAGTTGGTCGCGCTGACGCTGCTCACGCTGCTGCTGGCACGCAAGAAAGAGCTGTCGAACAAGCGTGGGCAGGACATCATCCGCGCCATGGAAGAGCTACCCGGCAAGCTGGCGCGCGCCATTGACATCTGCCAGCCGGCAATCGGCCAGATGGTGCATGATTTCAAACACTTCCCCGGAGCCTTCTTCCTCGGCCGCGGTCATGGCTTCCCGTCGGCGCTCGAGGGAGCGCTCAAGTTGAAGGAAGTCTCCTACGTCCACGCCGAAGGCTATGCCGCGGGCGAATCGAAACACGGCCCGATCGCGTTAATCGACCAGAACTTTTTCGCGGTGTTTCTGGCGACGAACGAAGACCCGCTCGTGCGGCGGTTCATCGTCAACAACATCGCTGAAATCAAGGCGCGCTTCGACGAACACGCCGGCAACGGCCGCCGCCATTTGATCATCATCGGCACCGAAGGCGACCAGGCGCTGGCCGAATTCAGCGACTACGTGATCTATCTTCCTTCGGCCGGCGAAGCAATGCTCTCGCCGATTCTGCACGCGATCCCGCTGCAGCTCTTCGCCTATCACATGGCCCTGGCCAAAGGTTGCGATCCCGACCAGCCGCGCAACCTGGCCAAGAGCGTGACGGTGACGTGAGCGAGGGCCAATGAAGAAAACGGCTCTCGTACTGGTGACCGTGGTGATGCTGGCGGTGTTGGGCAGAATTGCATACCGCTACGCTACCGCGCCGACGCCCGACTCCTACGACAGCCGCCCTCTGCCCTTGGCCGAAGACCCTCGTCAGGTGGCCCTTGCCGACATGCCGTTGATCAACAAGAAATTCGATCGTGGCACGGCGGCCATCACTCCGCTGGCGTCGTATCGGATCGCCGGCAAGGTGTGCGGCATCAATCATCTGAAGCACAGCAAGTTCGTCGACCTGATTCCTTACGACCTTTGCCTGAAATGGGGCCGGTTGGCGACTGAGAATCCGCGGGGCCTCAAGTTCAAACACGACAGCCTGCGGATCGTTTGGGCCACCCTTGAACCCGGTTCGTCGGTCGATTGGTCATATGTCAGTACCCACTTTTCCAACAGCCACCTGATCTGTGCGACCGACTCGGTCTGTGCAGCCTTGTCGCGGCTCGGCAAAGACGACGAAGTCGAGCTGACCGGCTACCTGGTCAATGCCCTGATCCGGATTGAAGGAACCGAGCGCGAATGGAATTCCAGCCTCACGCGCACCGACACCGGCCTGGGCGCCTGTGAAACGATTTACGTGGTTTCCGTGCGGTCCGGCGGCAAGGTCTACGGCCGTAGATTGGACGATTAGCCTCCTGGTAGTACCCCTAGCCAGCCACGTCGGCCAGTGTTAGGATTTGCGTCCACTGTAAGGGGTTTGTTCGTCATCATTCGTCAAAGGAGATCCGCTGATGGACCGTGAACAGATTCTCGCACGGCTCAATCTGCTGGCTGTGCTGCCGGTGATGGCCAAGGTCGTCGGCTTCGACGACGAAGCCAAGCGCATCACGCAGGGTTGGAACGCGACAATCCAGTTTGGCTTTCTTGGTGGTCCGACCGTCCAACTGAAGTTCGACGACGGCGCTTGCCGCGCATACCGCCAACCCGCCGCACGGGCGGACCTTTCGTTCTGGTTCCCGACGCCGGCGATGTTGAACAACATGTTCTCCGGCAAAGGTCTTGCGCTGCCGCTGATCAACGGGTTCTGGAACGTGAAGTTGATCAAAGGGTTCATGGCCCTGAGCAAGCGTATGGAACACTACCTGAAGGGCCTGGACAACCAAGAACTCGACGAGCAGACCGCATTGCGCGTGCTCGAATGCAAACTCGCGGTGGCGACCTGGGGCACAGCGGTGTTGGCCGAATTCGACCCGCACGTGGCCGGTATCGCCGATCACATCCCCGCCGGCGGCACGGCCAACATCGTCGTACAGCCCAGCGGCCCGAATTTTTATTTCAAGAAGACCAGCGGCGGTTCGTTCCTGGCCGGTGACGGCACGGTGAAAGACCCGACGGTCGAGTTGATCTTCTCGTCGCCCACGATTGCGTTCCAGCTCGTCAACGGCAAGCTGGACGCGATGGCTGCACTTGGCACCGGCGACGTGGTAACCCGCGGCCTGGTGCTGATGGTTGACGACATCAGCGCCATCATGTCCAAAATCGAACGCTATCTGGCCTAGGACGGAGGTTGTCATGCCGACCAAAACCACGAAGAAACCGGCGGCGAGCAAGACGCCTAGTTTCGAAAAGAGCAAGGAATACTTTCTCCGCGCCGCGAAGGTGATTCCCGGCGCAATTTACGGCCACCAGACCCCGGCGATCACCGTGCCCGGCAGCTTCCCCTATTACGCCGTGAGGGGCGAAGGTGCCTACTATTGGGACGTCGACGGCAACCGCTACATCGACTACATGTGCGCCTACGGCCCGATGGTGACCGGTTACGGCAACAAAGTGGTCGAGGAAGCCGCACAAAAGGAACTGGCGAAGGGCAATTGCTACAATCACCCGACGCCGTTGATGGTCGAGTTGGCCGAAACCCTGACCGAGATGATACCCTTCGCCGACTGGGCCGTCTTCGGCAAGAACGGCGGCGACGTGACGACTTGGTGCACCCTGGTCGCCCGCGAAGCCACTGGGCGCAAGAAGATCGTCGTGTGCAAAGGCGAATACCACGGCATTCACGCCTGGTGCACCCCGGGGCACGGCGGCCTGATTGAAGAAGACCGCCAGCACATCCACAGCTACAAGTGGAACGACCTGGCCGGCCTGCGCGCGTTGTTCGCGCAGTACCCGAACCAGATCGCCGGCGTGATCATGACGCCGTTCCATCATCCGGCGTTCGGCGACTGCGAAATGCCCGCCCCCGGGTTCTGGCAAGGCGTGCGCAAGTTGTGCGACGAAAACGGTGCGGTGCTGATTCTCGACGATGTGCGTGCCGGCTGGCGCCTCTCGCTCAAGGGCAGCCAGGATTACTTCGGCTTTGAACCCGACCTCGCTTGCTACTGCAAGGCGATCGCCAACGGCTATCCGCTGTCGGCCGCGGTCGGCCGCGAAAAGCTGAAGAACGCCGCTGCGAACGTCTATCTCACCGGTTCGTACTGGAACAGCGCGGCGCCAATGGCGGCGGCATTGGCCAACATCAAGCTGCTCAAGAAGCTCGACGGGCCGGCCTACATGATCAAGATCGGCGAAAAGCTGATGAACGGCTTGGTCGAACGCGGCAAGGCTTTTGGCTACGAGATGATCGCGACCGGGCCCGGCTCGATTCCGTTCATCCGGTTCGGCAACGAAACCAACTTCATGCGGCAGCAGGTTTTCTGCGCGGAAGTGACCAAGCGCGGTCACTTCTTCCACCCGCATCACAACTGGTTCTTGTCGACCGCGCATACCGAGAAAGACATCGAAAGCACACTCGACGCGGCTGAAGAAGCCTTCAAGATTGTCAAGGCCGAGTTCGGCGACTGAGCCACGCGACGGCGAAAGTGGGGGTGGGTCTTGAACCCGCCCCTACTTTTTTGGCGGCAATCTCGCTACATTGGAGTCATGACTTCCACGCCGGTACTGACCAATCCACGGCAATTGCGTGACCTGGCGTTGCTCGTGGCGTTGCCCGCGTTCAACGAAGAGGATGCGCTGCCCAAGTTGTTGCCGGCGGTGTTTGCCGCGCTACCGGAGCGATCCGGGCTGCTGGTGGTTGATGACGGCAGCGCCGACCGCACCGCCGCTCTGGTGGAGGAACAACTGACCGCGCACCCGGTTGCGCTGTTACGACACGGCACCAATCGCGGGCTGGCGGCCGCCATGCGCAGCATAATGATCACCGCGCTCGACTTGCTGGCGGACGAGGGCCAGTTGGTCGTGATGGATGCCGACGGCTCGCACGCACCCGAACAAATTGCTGCGTTGCGCGAACGCGCCGCCGCCGGTTTCGACGTGGTGATCTGCAGCCGTTACGCCGCCCAGGCGGAAGTGCGGGGCGTGCCGGCATATCGTCGCTGGCTGACCGGTGTCTCAAAATGGATCTACCGTCTGTTCCTGGGGCCTCCGCCCGCCCTAGATCTCTCCTGCGGCTATCGGCTATACCGAGCTCCGTTGCTGCGGCGCGCTGCTGCCGCTTTCGGGAACAATCTGATCGAGTCGGCCGGGTTCGGCGTGATGGTGGAAATCCTCACCAAGCTGTCGTGGCTCGGCGCACGCGTTGCCGAAGTACCCCTGCGCTTGCGCTACGATCTTAAAACCAGTCCGAGCCGCATGCACCTGTTCCACACCGCACGCGAATACCTAGGATTGCTGTGGCGGCTGCGAGTGGTCAGGAAGAACAGGTAATGGATCGAGCGGCTGCCAAATGGGTGATCGCCCTCGCCTTTGTCGCGGTCTATCTGGCGGCGCGACTGCCGTTCTTCAGCCACCCGATCATCGGGGAAGAAGGCTTGTTCGCCAACCTGTTCTACGTTCAGCCGCGCGTGCCGAATCTCTATCTACTGGCGCGCGTCGATTCCCGCGAATGGTACGAGCCGGTACAGCATCCGTCCCCGCCCTATGTGGCTTTGCGCACACTCGGCGCGATGGCATCGCGGTTGTTCCCGCCGGCGACCACCCCTGAACTTCTGCTGGTCGTGGTTGTGCGTTTTTGCTTTTCGCTGCTTCCCCTGGCGGCCTGGCTGAGCCTGCTGGCGTTGATACTGCGGCGAACCGCCTGGCGCGACGTCTGGCCAATGGTGTTGTTGGTGAGCGCGGCATCGTTGACGCCGTTGGCGGTCGGGTCGTCGATCATGCTCTACATGGACGGCAGCATTGGCGCCCTGCTGGTCGCGCTGCCGGCGCTGGCGGCACTGGCCACCCACCGGCGATTGATCGCCCCGCGCTGGGATGCGCCGCTGTTCGGCATCGCCGCGGCGTTGTTCGGGGTGGCGAAACCGGAATGGAGTGTTGCCTTTGCGACCGCGACCGGTGTGGTTTTGGTCTGGACGCTCGCGCGCCGCCCGTTGGAAAAGACGGCGGTGGCGTATTGGCTGGCCGGCCTGGGGGGCTGTATCGCCGGCAACGCGCTATCGTATTTGTTCGACCCGGTCAACTATCTGGCGCATTTCGGGGCGGTCGGCTCGTTCCGGGGCGATCCGCGTTTCGCCGCCATGTCCTTCGCCGAGGCGGGCACCTGGGCGCTAGTGCGCCAACGGCTGTCTCTGACCGCGGCGCCGCTTCTGTTGCTGGTGTTGGCCGGCGTGGCGGGTTGGCGCCAGCGCAGTCCGTTGGCGCTATGGCTGTTCCTGTTCCCCGCCTTCCTGTTCGGCGGCTACCTGTCGTCGCTGTGGATCCGCCTGTTTGACTACCGCTACTTCGTGCCGGCGTTGATGGCGGGAGCTATCGCGGTCATGGCCCTGATGCCGGCGCCACTCGGCCGGCGCACCAAAGCAGCCGTGTTGATCATCGCCTTGCTGGGAGCGGCGCAATTCGTCATGTTCGCCCACCAGGCGGTGGCGCATCGCCTGTCGGTCACCTTCGGCTACGGGTTGCCGGTGCGCGCATACTTTGCCGATACCGAACGGACGATCGCCGAAGCGAAACGAGAGCAATGCGTGCCGGTCTTGCCCGCTTGGGTCAAGTTCAAGTACCCGACCACCAATACGGACTTCGTCATTCCTAGCGTTAAACGGGAAGACGCGCGTCGCATCGTGCAAAAAATGGGGAAACCTTTGTGTGGCGATTCTCCGCCGGCCGTGCCGGCGGGCAGTTAGGACACCCGACAGACCGCGTAGGCTATCGCTGGTAGCGTAGATCCTCCTGGCGGTGGGAGCCGCCGCGACCACGCCCGCGACCCCGGCCACGGCTTTCGCGTTTTTCACCGGCGCCTTCGAGCAGGATCTGAACGCGCTTCATTTCGCCTTCACCCTGGCTGCGTGTGGTCACGCCGGCAATGGATTTCACTGCGGAGTGGATCAGGCGGCGATCCGCTGCGCATAGCAATTCGGTCATCTGCGGTCGGCCTTCGTCGCGCGCCCGCTCGGCCAGGCGACGCGCTTTGTCGGTCATCGCCTCGGCATGGCGCTGGCGGTAGTGTTCGGACTCGACTACCAGACGTTTGCCTTCCCAACCCTGCTTCTGCGCCATGCGCTCCAGAATGAACTGCAACGCCTCCAACGTGGCGCCCTTGCGCCCGATGAAGATGCCGCTGCCGTCACCCACGATATCGAGCGTCAGGTGCTGGTCGTCTTCGGTCGCCAGAACCGTCGCCTCGGGTACGATCGCAGTGACAATCGTGCGCAGGACCGCCGGCGGATCGAACGTGCATTTGCGCGCGGGTGTCGGCAGGACAGTCGGGGCGATTTCGGCTTGTTTCGGCGTCGCCTTGATGCGCACGCGGCGGCCAAACAGACTGGCCAGCGTCCCCGGTTCGCTCAACACCTCGATGTCCAACTGATCGGCAGATAAGCCCAGGCCGGCCACGGCGGCGGCCGTCGCCTCTTCGATCGATTTGCCGACGAATTCGTTCTGACGTGTTTCGAATTCAGCCATCGTCTTCTACCCCTTGGCCACTGCCGGTTTCGGCGCCGTCGGGCCGGACAGGTAACGGTTGGTGAGGACTTGCTGCAGAACAGACAGGATATTGTTCGCCAGCCAGTACAACACCAGACCGGACGGGAAGCTCAAGAACATGAAAGTGAACAGGACCGGCATCATCATCATGATCTTCTGCTGGGCCGGATCACCGGCGGTGGGCGTCATCTTCTGCGAAATGATCATCGAAACGCCCATCAAGATCGGTGTGATGTAGTACGGATCCTGCGCAGACAGATCCTGCAACCACCAGACAAACGGCGTCTGACGTAACTGGATCGAATAGCCGAGAGCGCGGTAGAACGCGATGAAGATCGGCAACTGGATCAACAACGGCAGACAGCCGCCGGCGGGATTCACGTTGTACCGGCGATAAAGGCCCATCAGTTCCTGATTCAGTTTCTCTTTGTTGTCTTTGTATTGCTCGCGCAGCTTGGCGATTTCGGGCTGCAGCATCTGCATCGCTTTCATCGACTTGAAGCTCTTGTGCTGGAGCGGGAAGAGCAAGATCTTGATGATCAGGGTCAGAATGAGAATCGCCACGCCGTAGTTGCCGGTCGCCTTGGCCAGCCAGATCAGCGCCATCTCCAGTCCTCGCGCGATACGGTCGAACCAGCCGTAGTCGATGGACTTGTCGAAATGGTACTTCGCCCCATTGTCGCCGGCCTGAATGAAGTCGCGGAATTTCGGGCCGAGATAGACCTTGAACACCACTTCACGCGCCTGACCCGGCGCCAGATCGGTCTTGCCGGCCAGCAAGCGCGCTTCCATGACGTTCTTGTTGTCGGTAACCAACGTCAGTTTCGCGCGGGCGTTGGCGACCGGAATCGTTTCCTGATCCGGCGCAACGAGCTGGGCAAAGTAGTTGTCGGCGAAGCCGGTCCAGAAGGTCGGCCCGTCGGGCACGTCTTCCGGTTTGATTTTGGCGATGTGCTGCAGCTCGAGACTGTTGTCGATGTAGCTGTTCTGCATCATCTGGTTGTAGTCGCGATAGAAGAACGACGAGGTGTCCGGCACGACCTGCTCGTACACGGCGCAGAACGGGTTGACCGTGGCTGCTTGTGCACCGTCGTTACGGACATTCATCACCACGTCCACGTTGTACGGCAGATCGGTCGGATTCTGCCCTCTGGTACGAAAACGCAGTGTCTTGGTCACGGTCACGCCGCCAGCACTGTGCCGGAAGGTGACGTGATCGGCTGCATATTCCGTCATTTCCCACGCGCCTGCGCCGTCGAGGCCGGCAAACGAATCGAGGGCGCACACAAGTTGCTGCTGATCGCGGAACACAATCGGTGTCTTCAAGCGGTCGGCTTTGATCGGATCGATCTCGCGCTGATAAGGAACGAGATCTACCTTGGTGCGTTCGGCCGACGGCTTGTTCTTGTCACGCGTCGTGAAGTTGTAGTCCTTGAGACTCCAACGGCGAATCGACCCGCCCTGGTCGTTGGTCACCACCGCCCACAGACGTGGATTGGCAATGGTACCTTCGAACGGCGCGATTGCCACGGGCGCGGGGGGCGGCACGAGCGCGGCGTCTCCCGGTTCCGTCCCGGCCGGAGGGGTGGCCGCAGTGGTATCCGGCGCCGGGGTAGCCCCGGCCGTCGGCGTGGCCACGGCGGCGGGCGTTGCCGCTCCCGGAGTCGGTGAAACCACAGGCGAAGCAGCCGGAGTTGTGCCAGCGACCGGCGTCTGGCCGGTCGGGCTACCGTCAACTGGTTTGGGCGGTGGTGCGGGGGGGAAGATGAACTGCCAGGCGAAGAGCACGGCGATCATCAGGACCATCGCGATGATGAAATTGCGGTCCATGGCTAGCGATCCTTTTTTGCCGGCGGCACCGGGTCGTACCCACCGCGGCAGAACGGGTTGCAGCGCAACAGACGCCACGTGGCCAGCGCCAGCGCCCGCGGTAATGGATGTGTCCGCAGAGCATCCAGCGCATAGGCCGAACAAGTCGGCTCGAAACGGCAGTTCCGACCCAGATACGGGCTGAGCGCCACCTGATAGCCGCGCACCAGTTTCATCAACAGGCGAGCCATCAGGCCAGGGCGACACCACATATCGTCCGCCATGGCCGGCCTACCGTTTCTGGTTCTGGAAGAAGATACGAAAATCTGCCTCCAGATCGGCCAGCCGACGAACGTGGTGCTCGGGTTGCACAATCACCACGACATCCCGGTTGCCAAAACGGTCGCGATGAAGACGAAAGTATTCCCGCAGCAGGCGTTTTATGCGATTGCGGCTGACCGCCTTGCCAACCTTGCGGCTGACGGTGATGCCCAGTCGCGGGCGTTCGCCGGCGGACCTCGCGCTGATGATCACCAGATTGGCCGTGCGGCAACGCTGGCCCGCGCGCATGACCCGCGCGTACTCGCGCCGCTGGCGAATGCGATCCTGCCTGGTAAACGTCTGGCGCGTGGCCGACCGGTCCCGCTACTTGCTCGGCACCTGGACGGTCAGACGCTTGCGGCCTTTGGCGCGACGGCGCTTGAGGACTTCGCGACCCGCCAAGGTCGACATGCGGTGCCGAAAACCGTGCTTCCGCACCCGCTTGATGTTGCTCGGTTGATACGTCCGCTTCATGGGTCTCCTCGCTCGTGTCCGTAAACCTATCTCGTCGGGCCCGGGACTTTCGGGGCCGAAAACGCTTTTGGAACGGTGGAAATTAGGCGATTGGACGGCCGGTGTCAAGACGGGGGCACCTAGCCATCGCGAATCGGTGATCTCCGTCCGCCACAGTCAGACATACACTGACGCAAAAGGGGCGGAAAATAGTGTTGTTTGTTCCGCTTCTAGCGTTGCTTTGGCGGGTGGTTGGGAATATAATTCTGGGTGGAGAGGACTGTCCGGTTCTTATGGGGGCAGAAGGAGCGTCATATGTCTCGCACATCCACACTGGTGGCCATACTCTTGCTCACTCTTATGATGCTGTTCTCCGCATGTGCCAACGAAGGTGACAATGCCGCGCGGGGAGACGACGACTCCAACAACATCCCGAATCTCGACGACGACAGCGGCGGCGATGACGACGACGATGACGACGACGACGATTCAGGTGACGGCCGGGTGCACATCATCGCTCCTGAGAACGGGGCGACGATTCTGGGCTATCAGGTCAGCGTTGAGGTACTGTTCGACGACGTTCCCGATCAGTTCCAGCTTACGCTAGATGGTGTCGACGTGACCTACATGCTCAACTACTTCAGCGAAGAGCGGACCGCCTGGGCCGACATCCCCGATGTACCGGAAGGCAACCACCAACTCATCCTGCGCGGCTGGTATGGCGATGACGAAGACTCCGACCAGGTTGACTTCGCCACGACGCTCCACGGCGGAATGCGTATTGAGTTGGCGCTGTCGGACTACATGCTGCCTCCCGGTGGGACAACGACCGCCAGCTGGGTTGTCTACGATGAGAACAATCAGGACATCACCGATCAGGTAACGGTCAATCTGATGGTCGAACCCACCGACGGTGTGACCCTGAACGGCAATAACATCACCTTTAACAAGGTCGGCGCTTACACCGTGACCGCGTTCGGAGAGTACAACGGCCAAAACCTCTCCGACGCGACCCAGGTCGTGGTTTATGACGCCGGCGACATCGACCACGTGGTCATCGACTGCTCGCCGACCACCATCACGGCCGGCGAATCGGTCCAATGCACCGCCGTCATCTACGACAACGAAGACAACGAGGTCGCGGGCACGGTCTACTACTCGGTGGATCCGCCGGAGGGCGCCACAATCAATGGCGGCACCATCACCCTGACTCATGCCCCGAAATCGACGATCACGGGCACCGTGGCCGGCACGGACATCTCCGATAGCCAGCAAATCAACGTGAATGTCGGCCCGGCGTACGATGTGACCTTGTCGCTCGACCCGACCACCATCAAGGTCGGCGAAACGACCACAGCCACCGCCAATATCGTTGACAAATACGGCAACACCGTACCGGGCGAGGTTGACCTCGAGGTTTCGCCGGACGACGGTGTGGTCATTGACGGCATGGAAATCACCGTCAACAAGGCCGGCAGCTTTACCGTGACCGCGTGGGACGCGGCGCACACGATGCAGGCCCAGGCGGTGTTGCTGGTGACCGAGTCGTCACCCCCGCACATCGAGATCACCTTCCCCGAACGCGGCGCTTTCTTGCAGACAGCGTCGATCAACCTCCAGGGACGGGTGTGGGACGACTACGGCGCCATCGAGGAACTGACCGTCAACGGCACCGAGGTTTACTTCAATCCGGAAACCGGTGTCTTCAGCACGACGGTGACCTTGCTCCAAGGCTTGAACGTCATCCTGCTGGAAGCCACCGATGACAGCGGCAATACCGCGGATGCCAACACCTCTGTCCTTTACGCCGGCAGCTATCTGCCCAACGGCGACATGGTCGATGACGCCATCGGTGCGCGCATCACGCCGACCGGCTTCGATTCGATCGAGGGAGTAGCGGAAGACCTCATCGAGTCCTACCGCTCGGAAATCATGGGCATGATTCCCAACCCGCTCTTCGAAGAGAGCATTGACCTGCTCATCGTTGAGGTAACCGCATCCGCGACGGCGAATTCGATTGACTACGAGCCGATCCAAGTGGAACTGACCCCCCAAGGCGGCGGGTTGCACCTCTCGGCGTCGACCACCAGCCTGGAAGTGCTTGGTACCGTGAGTGTGGACATCTCCGACGACGATCAGGGCAAAGCCAGCTACGATTTCTCCGTGACCGCCACCTCGGTCTCGATCGACGGCGACCTCATCGTCAGCGCCAGCGGCGGCGCGCTGCAAGTCCAACTGATCAACGTCGCGGTGAGCATCAACGGGTTGAACGTCGAAGTCGACGATCCGGGTTGGCTCACTGAAGTGTTGAACTGGATCATCAGCCTGTTCACCGGCATCGTGCAGGACGAACTCGAATCGGTGTTGACCGACATGATCAACAACACGGTGCCGCCGCTGTTGGAGGAATTGTTCAACGGTTTGACGTTGGCGTTCGACTTCGACATTCTCGACTTCGCCTACCACTTCCTCGCCGAATTCAGCGACGTTGATTTCGACGTGGACGGCGGCGAGATCTGGTTGAGCGCCTATGCCACCTACGGCGACGGCTCTTGGGCCGTCGGCGAGAACACGCCCGACTTGCCGGGTTCGCTGTTCACACCCGATACCCGACCGGTCCTGGGCCAGTACATTCCGGACACCTCGACCCCCTATGGGTTCGCGGCCATTTTGAGTGATGACATCATCAACCAGATCCTGCACGTGGCCCACCGGTCCGGCCTGTTGAGCTTGAACCTCGACCAGGAAACGCTGGAAGAACTCGGCATCGATGACTTCCAGCTCACCACCACGTGGCTGGTGTTGTTCATGCCCGGCATCGTAGGCGAATACGGCCTGAACAAGAATGTCGAGGTCCGCCTGCGGCCGAAACTGCCGCCGGTGATGATCATGAATCCGGCCGAAAAGGCGCTCGACACCGAGATTCAGATGGGTGATTTCGTCCTCGAATGGTGGTGCGAGAAGCAAACCGGCGTTTGGGAGAAGTTCATGGACGTTGCGTTGGCGCTGTTCGTGCCAACCGCCATCTCGGTGGACGACACCACCCAGACCATCAGCCTGGCCTTCGGTGACATCGAGATGTATGCCGACCTTTTCAACGCGCCGGTGTTCGAAATCAACGACTCCTTCGTCGAAGACCTGCTGCCGAACCTCGTGCAGTTGTTGGTGCCGGCGCTGCTCAACGGCTTGCTCGAATCCATCCCGATTCCGAGCTTTGAGGGCTTCACGCTGCAGGTGAACGCCTTCCTGCCGGTCGGCGCGGCGGAGGACTTCGCCGGGTTATTCGGCGACTTGATCAAGGTTTCCGTCGACTCGACGGTCGATCTGCCGGTGTTGAACGCCGACCTGAACTGAGTCGGTCAAAAAGAGAGAGGCGGGGGCTCAATGAGCCCCCGTTCATATTGTAATGGGAGGTTTTGACTTTCCCGGAAACCGGGGGCAGAATCTCCCGCGATTTGAGGACCGGAAGGGGACCCGGCCCAACCGAAAACCACGCGGGCTCGTCGCACGGAGCGACGAAGGAATCAACCATGAAGCGTTTGTTGTTCGTACTGTTGCTGTTAGCTGCCCTGGCCACTTCGGCTTCGGCGGCATGGGTGGATCCCTATCTCGAAGAACAAGTCGCCGCCACCGACGGTGACGAGTACATCCACGCGCTGGTGGTGATGAAGGACCGTGTCGACCTGCGCAATCTGAACGCCGGGTTGGCGGCGGAAGGCGCCTCGTTCGCGCGGCGGCATTTCGAGGTCATTACCACCTACCAGCTGCACGCCGACACCACCCAGGCCGCATTGCGAGAACTGCTGGACGACTATCAGGATCAGGGCCTGGTCCGCTCGTACCGCACGTTCTGGATCACCAACGGCATCGCTATCGAAGCCAAAGCCGAGGTGATTGACCAGTTGGCCGCGCGGGAAGACGTGGGTTGGCTCTTCCTGGACTACCCGCTGGAACTTATTGAACCGGTCCGCGTGGGCGGTGAGGAAGTCGAAGCGGCCCGGGGAATCGAACCGGGCATCGAGAACTCCAACGCGCCCCTGCTGTGGGCCTTGGGCATCGACGGCACCGGCGTGATCGTCTCCAGCCTGGACACCGGCGTAGAAGGCGACCACCCGGCCTTCGCCTCGCGCTGGCGCGGCACGCACGCCCCGGTGGCGGAAACGTGGTACGACCCGGCCGGCGCGAGCCCCAACTTCCCCTATGACTACTGGGGGCACGGTACGCACACGATGGGTACCATGTGCGGTGAAGACGGCAACAATCAGATCGGTATGGCACCGGGCGCCGAGTGGATTTCGGCCGCGGTTATCGACGTATATGGCGTAGACATCTATACCGAAGGCATCGCGGCGTTCGAATGGTCTGCCGATCCGGACGGCGATCCAAATACCACCGACGATGTGCCGGCGGTTTCCAGCAATTCCTGGGGCATCCCCTATACCCAGTGCGAAGACGCTTTCTGGGAAGCCATCGACGTGGTCGAAGCCGCGGGCGTGGTTGTTGTTTTTGCCGCCGGCAACGAAGGCCCGACCGGCCATTCGCTGCGTTCGCCGGCCGACCGTTCGACCACTGACTTCAATGCGTTCTCGATCGGTGCGCTGCAGCAGGGCGGCACCGCCATCGCCAACTTCTCCAGCCGCGGCCCGTCGCACTGCACGGGCAACGCCATCAAGCCGGAAATCTCGGCGGTCGGCGTGGCGGTTCGCTCGGCCTATCCGGGTGGCGACTACACGGAAATGGACGGCACTTCGATGGCCACGCCGCACGTGGCCGGGGCCGTTGCGCTGTTGCGCCAGGCCTTCCCGGAAGCAACCGTGGAAGACATCAAGTACGCCCTGTACTACAGCGCGGTCGATCTCGGCACCACCGGCAACGACAACGTCTTCGGCAACGGCCGTATGGATGTCATGGCGGCCTATAACTTCCTGTTGGATTCTTGCGACCGCGACGGTGACGGCTATCAGGCCATCTCGTGCGGCGGCGACGACTGCGATGATCTCAACGACGACTCGCATCCCAGCGCGGAAGAAATCTGTGACGGCCTGGACAATAACTGCGACGGCACCGTCCCAGCCAACGAACTCGACGTGGATGCCGACGGCTACTCGGAGTGCGAAGGCGACTGCGAAGATGACAATACCGCAGTGAAGCCCGGCGCCCGTGAGATCTGCGACGGCATCGACAACAACTGCGACGGCAACCTGCTCAAGAACGAGATCGATCCCGACGGCGACGGCTGGTTCAACTGCGAAGGCGATTGCGCTCCGAACAACGCCGATGTCTATCCGGGCGCGACGGAAATCTGCGACGGCATCGACGACAGCTGCGACGGCGTGGTGCCGGTGAACGAATTCGACCATGACGGCGACGGCTACTCCGAGTGCGCCGGCGACTGCGAAGACACCAACACCTGGCGCAATCCGGGTGTGACGGAAGACTGCAGCGACGGCGTCGACAACAACTGCGACAGCTTGGTCGACGGCGCCGATCCGCAATGCCAGAACACCGATGATGACGCCGACGACGATGCAACGACCGACGATGACCAGACCGACGACGACGTGGTTACGGACGATGACAACTCGGCCGACGACGACGACGACGATGCCGGCTCCGGTGGCGGCGGTTGCGCCTGATTCGCTTCGATTCTTACCCAGGGGCGGGTTCATCCCGCCCCTTTTTCTTTGGGCAGAGCGGGCCGCTTTTCTCGCTCGGCTGGATGTGTTCAACTGGTGGCGGGTGTGAAATCCATGACCGGAGGCAACCATGAACTGCCCGACGTGTGGCCGCAAACTGCCGGAAGGAAAGATCGAGTGCCCGCGCTGCCACGTCGGTCACCTCGCGGAAAACTACGAGCCGATCGTCCCCGGCCGACAACGGGGCGCGTTGTGGCTTGCCGCCGGTGTAGCCCTCGTACTGGCCACCGTGGGCGGATGGAGTTGGGCCTGGTTCGTGATCTGGGCCAAAGATCTGACGGCGGTACCCGCCTTGGTCATCGGCGCGGCCGTCGGCGGCTCGATCCGCCTGCTCGGCGGGCGCCCCTCTCCGGCCGGCGGTGTTCTGGCGACCTTCGTCACCATGCTTGGCGTGGGCTTCGGCCTGGTCTTGATCTATCTACGCTGGCCCGGCAACAAGGAGGAGCTCGCCGCGGCGCTGCAAATTGCCAACATCGCCTTCCTGCTCATCGCCTTGTCGGTCGCCCGGTCGTTGGGCGGCGTGCGTAAGGAAGGAATGCCGCCGCTGACGTCGAGTGACGGTGAACAATCGAAATAGCCGCTAGAACTGCACGACGAAATACATCAGGCGTTGATAGCTAAGGACATCGAGCCACGTCTGGAAGGCGTCCGGTTCGTTGAGCGGCGCCGGCTGGAAGGTGATCGGGTCGACGATGAATAACGGGTAGTTCGACGCCGCGTCGGTTTCGCGCAACAGGTCAAGCACGGTCAGGGGGTCGCGTTCCAGGCCGACCTTGACCGACAGCACGGTCTTCCCGACCGCCCACTGCGTCACGCTCACGCCGCCGCTTTCGCTGTGCGGGCCGAATTCCGGCCGCGATTCCCATTCCCACCAATCGTGTTCCTCCCCGCCGCCGCTCTTGCCGAGCGGTTGCCAGGGAGACGAGGTCACTGGCCCGCGCAATGATGGGGGCAGAAACGAGTCAAAACCGTGCGCCACGACCGCGCTGCCTAGCAGAAACACACAAGCCAACCATCGGATCGTTCGTTGCCGCATACGCCTACGATTGCACCTCGGCGAGTGCCAAGACCGGCCTAGAACGCCAACCCGAGATCCAGCAGGTAGACATGCTTTTCGTAGGAATAGCGTTCCAAGCTGACGTTGTTCTGGAAACTGTAGACCGCCGATAGGCTCAGCCAATCAAGAAACTGGTAGCGGAGGGAAGCGTCGATATTGTACTTGCGATCGATGCGCTGCTGGTCGCTGTGCCAGTAATTGAGATAGCGCGCACGGAAAGCGGTCAGCGCCGACAACCGGCCCACGATGGGCAGTTCCCCGGCGAGGTAACCGCCGAAACCGCGATAGGTAAACTCCTCGGAGTCGGCATCGTTGTGCTCGTAAGAGCCCTCGCACATCGCCCGCCCCCGCCCCTCCAGAAACACCACCACCTGGGCCAGCGACGGCGAGGCGTAGAAGGCATCGCGGCCGGGATAGTCCTCAAACCGCTTGATCTCAAACGAGTTGCCGATTTGCGTAGCCGTCCACCGACCTTCAAACACCGTCAGGCGGGGCTCGAACGTGTGCGCGGTTTCGTAGGCGTCGTCGGCCAGATAGGCCATCGACCAGTCGTAGGTGAAATCGAGTTCCAAGGGTACACCAGCCGGGCCGAAGTTGGCCGCGCTCACCAAACGCGGGCCATGACTGGTCAAATCGTACTGGCTCAGGTTTTCCTCGCCGGTGTTGAGATGCACACTGCGGTACGCACGGTAGCCGACGCCCAACCGCCCCCAGTCGCTCAGCCACGGATAGGCTGCAAGATCGGCCGCGGCGAAAGCGAAGTACCCGGCACGATCGGAGACGAGATCCGACTCCGGCTCGTAAAACACGTTGGAATCCCAGCCGCCACCGATATCCAACGAGGCCGACCACCAGCGATTCTGGCGTTGCGCGGCCTGGGCTTGCACCAACAACCGGTCGATCTGATCACGCAATTCCGGCGGCGGTGCGGATTGCTCGGCTTCCTGCAGATGCACCAGCGCGGCCTCCGGGCGATTCTGCGCCAACTCCGCGGCGCCCAGGTAGTACGCGGTCTCGGCACGCCGCTCCGGCAGCGCCTTATAGGCCTCCTGCAATAATGGCAACGCGCGATCGGAGTAGCCCAGTCGGTACAAACAGGCGCCCCGGTAGAACGACAGGGTCGGCACCGCGGCCTGTTGCGCCGCCGCGTCGTCGAACGACATCAAAGCTTCGCGGTAACGTCCCTGCATATACAGCGCGATGCCAAGATCGAAGGCCGCATCGGGCCGGGCGTCTGCCCGTTGCCGGACCTGCCGCAGAATCGCCTCTGCCTTGTCGTACTGGCCCAGATGCAACGCGCACAACGCCTGTCGATGAAGAGTCCAGGTGCGGGACGAATCTGCTTGGAACGCTTGTTCGAAGAAGCGATAGGCATGCGCATAGTCACCGGCCACGAATGCGGCTTCGCCCTGCGCCTCGAGAAAATCCGCCTCCTGCAGTCCCGCCCAGGCATACGTCCAGACCAGCGTAAACGCCAAGATCGTGCCCGCCCACCGGCCGCGAGCCCGGAGAAAAGCCTTCATCATTCTTGTTTACAAGTGTTTGTTGACCAACTGTTCCAAACGCGCTTTCGGCGCCGCACCCACAATTCGGTCGGCGTCCTGCCCACCTTTGAACACAATCAGCGTCGGAATGCCGCGCACGCCGTAACGCGTAGCCGTTTCCGGCGCTTCGTCGACGTTCAGTTTGGCGAATTTAACTTTGCCTTCATACTGTTTGGCCAGTTCCTCAACCACCGGCGCGATCATTTTGCACGGTCCGCACCACGGCGCCCAAAAATCGATCAGCGCGGGGATTTCGCTTTTCAGGATTTCGGCTTCGAAATTTTGATCGTTGACTTCTAGCATAACTTGCTCCTCGCAACGGGGTTTTCGGCCCCTGGTTTGTTCGCGTGATCCAGACCGGCCAATTTGTATATTCATAAGTATAGCTACTCGAATTGTCAAAGCCGGCGCCAACCAAGAAACTTGAGTGGCTTGCCCGCGGGTGGTAGCGTGGCAGCACCGAGCAGCGAGGAGCAAGAGATGCGATTATTGATCACCAACGTGGGACAAATGGCGACTCTCGCCGGCGTCGCCGCCAAAGACGGAATCGGCGTAACCGAAACCGACTTGGGCCTTGTACCCAATGCCGAAATCCTGGTGGAAGACGGCGTGATCCGTTTCGCCGGGCCAGCGGCCGACCGGCCGAACGCGGGGGCGATCGACCGGGAGATCGACGCCGCCGGGGCTTTGGCCGTGCCCGGTCTGGTCGATTCCCACACCCACCCCTGTTGGGTCGGTTCACGTCACGACGAGTTTGCCATGCGCGCGGCCGGCCGCACGTACCTCGAGATCGCCGCCGGCGGCGGAGGTATTCGCTCGTCGATGCGCCACGTGCGCCGAGCTACGGCCGACGAACTGACCGCCGCCTGCACCCACCACTTGGCGCACATGTTCGCCGTGGGTTCCACCACCGTAGAAGCCAAGAGCGGCTATGCGTTGGATGTAGCCGGCGAACTGCGTTTGTTGCGCGCGATTCGCCAGGCGGCAAGCCATACCGACCAAACCGTCGTCTCGACGTTCATGGGTGCGCATGCGATCCCACCGGAGTATGAGAACAACAGCGACGGTTACGTGGATCTGATCGTGCACGAGATGTTGCCGGCCGTCGCCACCGAGCGCCTGGCAGATTACTGCGATGTATTCATCGAACCGGGTTTCTTTTCGCTAGAACAGGGTCGGCGGATCCTTCTCGCCGCCGGGAGACTTGGGTTAGGCTTGCGTATACACGCCGATGAGTTTGCTCCGTTGGGCGGCGCGCAACTCGCGGCGGAATTGGGAGCAGCCAGCGCCGATCACTTGATGGCCGTGGACGACGCCGGCATCCGCGCTCTCGTTGCTGCGGGAGTGACGGCCACCTTGTTGCCGGCCACCACGTTGTTCCTGGGCCAAACCACTTACGCCCCGGCCCGCCGGCTGCTCGATGCCGGTTGCCGGGTCGCGCTGGCGACGGATTTCAACCCGGGATCGAGCCACACTGAGAACATGCTACTGGTCTGGTCGCTGGCCTGTACCGCGTTGCACATGACGGTGGCGGAAGCGTTGGCAGCCGTGACCTACAACGGCGCTCGGGCGCTGGGTTTACACGAATCACGGGGAGCTTTACTGCCGGGACGGCGAGCGGACATACTGCTGTTTGCCGTCGAAGAACCGGCGGCGATTCCCTATCATCTGGCGATGAGCGACTTGCGTTGGATCGTCGCAGGGGGCACACCGTACCGCGCCCCCTCGCCCTTCGCCCAGCGGGTCTGAAAAAGAAAAGACACCCGCCCTCTGCATCCCTACCGGGGGTGGGTCAAACACCCCACCCCCCGGGATCAGATAGGCCTTTGGAAAGAAAATCGCGCGAACTTACTTCTTCTTGGCGACTTTCTTTGCCGGCTTCTTGGCGACTTTTTTCTTCGCCGGAGCCTTCTTCACGGCCTTCTTAACGACCTTTTTCGCGACCTTCTTCACGACCTTCTTGGCCTTCTTCTTCGGGGCGGCCTTTTTCGGCGCCGCCGCCTTCTTAATCGTGGTCGTCGTGGTTACCTTGGCCTTCTTCATGGGCATTCCGCAAGTCATCTCGACTCCTTTCTGCGACCGTCATATGGGCCGCCCTGCTGATTGCCTAGCCCGAGCCAACCGCCCCGGCGGGGCGGCAGTTTCATCATCATTGTTGACCGGCCCAACCGCCGGCTATTTCTTCACCGCGAATTGTTTGGGCAGCTTGGTTCCTTTCGGGTTCAAGTCCACCAGATCCGGGTGAACGAAAATGCCGTCGCGTTGGATGGTCTTGCCATCAAAGATGATCTCGCCATCGCCGACCAGGATCTTCACCAGATCCCAGTGGATAGCGCTGCGATTACCGTTGTCGCAATCTTCGTAGGCTTGGCCGGGAGTGAGATGGATTGAGCCGAAGATCTTCTCGTCAAACAAGGTGTTGCGCATTGCCTGGCGAATGCCCGTGTTGGTGCCCAGCGAAAATTCGCCGATGTAGCGCGCGCCCTCGTCGGTATCGAGCACCTTGTTCAACTCGGCGGTCAAACCGCCCGCCTCGGCCTTGACGATCTTTCCTTTTTCAAATTCGAAACGGATGTCGTTGAATTCCCGCCCCATGTAGATGCTCGGGGTGTTGTACTTGAGGTAGCCGTTGACGCTGTCGCGCACCGGCACCGAGTAGACCTCGCCATCGGGCACATTCTTGTCGCCATGGCAACTGACGGCCTTCATGCCTTTCATCGAAAACGTCAGATCGGTGTCTGACGCCTTGATCTGCACGCGGTTGGTGCGATTCATCAGCCGCACCAGCCGGGACTGCTTTTTCTTCAAACCGACGTAGTCGTAAATCGTGCAGCCGAAAAAGAAATCGTAAAACTCCTCGAGGCTCATCTTCGCGTCCTGCGCGGCAGCCTGGGTTGGCCAGCGGGTGACCACCCATCGCGTGTGGTTCACGCGTTCATCCAGAATCGGCAACATCGTCTTCTGGTTGAGGCGCATGATGTCCTGATTCGCGCGCGCATAGGCCATCGCGTTTTCCGGTGCGCGAATACCAATGAACACATCGACCTGTTTCATGAAGTCGAGTTTGTGCTGCGGAAAGAACGACGCCTGTTCCTTGCTGGCCAGGTTGTAGAAGTCGCGCGTCGCATCGGGGAATTCGAAATCGTACTGCACGTATTTCGCGCCGCGCTGTAGACACAGCTTCTGTAATTCCTTTACCGCCGGATAGGTGTCCACGCCAATGGCGTTGATCAACACCACATCGCCGCGCTTCACACGGGTGGAGTAATCAACCAGAACCTTAGCGAATTGGGTGATCCGTGAGTCGAACATGCGCTTTCCCTTCGAGACAAATCTTTGTTGTCGAAAAGCGCCGTCCCACGTGGATTCGCCGGGTTTTCATTATCGCTCGCCGCTCATTGCGGCGACCCTCGGCGAACTCCCCCCACGGCATTTGCAATGCAAGCTGACTTTTCACTAACAAAGTAAGAGCGCGGTGTCAATTTATTTTTTCGCGCCTGCGCGATTCCGTCGCCGACTCGCGCACTAGCACGCCGTCTCAGTGCAGCGTTTCGTCTCGTTGTTCTTCCCGCGCCGCCGGGTCCTGCTGGTAATAAAGCCGCAGTTGGCCGTAGAGTTCCGGGTGCCGCAAACGCAGCGCGAGCGGCTTTTCGAAAAACGCTTCCGTCGCCACGGCAAAAAATTCCGCCGGATTGGTGGCTCCGTATTTGCGCAATACCGTCGGCCGATGACGCTGGGCATCTTCGACTAGTTGCTCATACTCGGCGGTGAACACGCGCGACCAATCCGCCAGCATGTCCCGCCGCGGCAGCGCGGGTGCGCCGTCGTGCGAGCCCCATTCGTCATCGAGTTGATGCGCGAATTCATGAAACACCACGTTGTCGCCGTCCTGCCAGACGGCGGCGCCTCGCACCACGTCACTCCAGGACAGCACCACCTCGCCGCGGTGCCAGGACTCACCAAGCCGCGCCTCCACCCCCTCTTCCACTGTCCCGTCAGGCAAACGGCGCTTGGTCTGGGCGTAGTATTCCTGCGGATAGACGATGATCGACAACAGCGTCGGGTAGAAGTCGGTATCGCGATGCAACAACAACACGCACGCCTGTGCGGCAATGGTCACGCGTATTTCATCGGTGATCTCCAGGCCGACACCCTCGAAGTGTTTTTCGGCAAGAAACACCTGCGTCAATCCTAACAGCTCTTTGCGATCCTCCGCGCTCAGCCGGTGGTAGTACGGCACCATGCGTTCGATGATTGCCAGCCAGGCTGGCGGAAACGGTTGGCGCTTCAGACGCTCGCGGCGGCGACGGCGAAAACCGAACATGCTGTCCTTACTGGCCCTTCGTTTCGGCGCAAGGACCGAATGCACCATGTTTCCGGAACTCGGCCAGCTCATCCGCGGAGAATCCGGCTTCGCGCAACACCGCCTCCGTATGTTCACCCTGCATCGGCGCCGGCGCCGCGGTGTCGGCCGCCACCGGCGGGTCGAAACGCAACGGCTGATTCAGTTGGCGCTGCGGACCTTCGGTCGGATGCTCGGTGTGGCGAATCGCCTCGCGGGCCTGCGCCAACGGGTGCTCGGCTGCTTCGTCGAGCGACAACACCGGCTCGCAACAACAATCGTGCGCCGCAAAGAACTCCGTCCATTCCGCCTGCGTGCGCGAGGCAAACAACGCATCGAGTTCACGTTTCACTGCCGAATCCGGGCCGGCGTCGGCGCCCATTTCGTTCATCAGGTGTTCTTTGCCGACCGCGCGGCAGAAGGCGAGCCAGAACTTTGGTTCGATCGCGCCAAGGCTCATGTAGCGTCCGTCTTTGGTGCGATAGAAGTTGTACAACACCATGCCGCCGTTGAGCACGTGTGCCGCCGGACCCAGCTTGCTGCCGGTCTGGAACAGCTCGGTGAACGGGATGATGTTCAACGCGCGGATACAGTCGGTCATGGCAACGTCGAGAAAGACCCCTTCGCCGGTGCGTTCACGCCGAACTACGGCCACCAGGATGCCGATCGTCAGATACAACGCGCCGGACAAATCCGCCGGTTGAAAGCCTGGGATCGCGAGTTTGCCGCTGGCCGTGCCGGTCAGTCCGGCGGCACCGGCCAGTGAGCAGTAGTTTAGATCGTGCCCCGCGCGATCACGATAAGGCCCCGTGTGGCCGTAACCGGTGATCGAGGCATAGATCAGTCGCGGCAACCGTGCGCGCAGCGCTTCGGGCCCGAAACCGAGGCGATCGAGCACGCCGGGACGAAATCCTTCGACCAGAATGTCGCAGCGCTCGAGCAAACGGTTCAACACCACACGGCCCGCGTCATTGCGCAGATCCAGCGTGATGGAGCGCTTGCCGCGGTTGAGCGCGAGGAACTGCGCATTGGTGTTGCGCGCCAACGGCGGCATGTGACGGAGGTAATCGCCGCCGGCCGGGTCTTCCACCTTGATGACCTCGGCCCCGAGATCGGCCAACAGGCCGGTGCAGAACGGACCCGGCAACAGGCGGGTTAGATCCAAAACCCGCAGATGTCCAAGCGCGGAAAGCGGTTTCATGCGCGTGACCTTTCGTTGGTGCCAATGAGGCATGGTAACTTGCCCACTGCGGAGGGTCCAGCGTCCCGCGGCCGGCCGCGACGTTCTTTCCCCCCTCGTCTTCCTGCGATACGATGCGGCATTCCAATTCGGGAGTCGCATGACCACTCGCCTGCGGTTGTCATTGCTGTTCGCTGTCATCCTCGCCGCCGCGGGCTGGTGCTGGGCGCGTTATCCGACCTGGTTCGTGGCCGCGCTCGATGTGCCCTATCCACTGCCGAGCGTGCATCGCGCCTACCTCGAGTTGTTGACCGGCATGCCACGGCTGTTGTTGTTCGCCGCGGCCGTGCTGGCGGCGTTAGCAGCGGCCACGGTGTTGGAACGACGACACCCCCCAATGGTCCCGGCCTGGCCGGCGATTCCGGTCTGGGGCGAGGCGGCGCTTTATGTCGTCCTGCTGGCCGTTGGTGCGTTGCTGTCGTGGCGGCACTTCCTCTACTGGGGTCAGCCGCGTTGGGACCACTATTGGCAGTTCGGCGAGGTGTTGCACTACGCGATGTTGCGACCCGACCCAGCCACATTAGCGGAAGTGCGCGGGTTCTGCCTGCAGTACCCACATTCGCCCAGTCCGTTGACGCCATTGCTGGTGGCGATCGGCCTGTTCTTCACGCGCAATTCGTTACGGCTGTTGCAGATCTACAGCCTAGCGGCCACCGCCGGCACGGTGTTGCTGATGCGCGCCGTCGCGCGGCGGCTCCACCCGGTGCTGGTGTTCTGGCCGCTTGGTTTCCTTTTCCTGACCAACGCCGCCACGGTGCGCAACACGTACTTTATTCAACTCGACGCCATCAACGGTCTCGTGGTCATGGCCTTCTTCTGGCTGTGGTTGCGTTGGCGCGAACAGCCGTCGGCGCGACGACTGGCCGCGATGGTCGCGGTGTTAATCGTCGGCGTTTTCCAGAAGACCTCGCTGTTTCCCTTGTTGGCAATTCCGACGCTGATCGCCGTCTACGAAGCCGCGCGAGACCGCCGACTCGCCGTGGGGCGCTTGCTGAGCATCGTGTTCGGGACCGCGCTACTGCCCCTGCTGCCGTTCGTTGGCTACCTCACCCTGATCGGTCTGACCGGCAATTTCCAGACGCAAGTCACGCTGATGGGGACGGGGTGGAACGAACTCGACTATTCCTGGACGCGTTTCCTTTACGCCACTGGTTTCCTGCTCGGCCCCTATCTACCGCTCATCGCTCGCCACGGCCGCTGGCGGGAACCGACGCAACTGGCGCTGGCCCTGTTCGTGGTGCTGTTCTTCGGCAGCATCGTCGTCGTGCGCGGCCCGTTCTGGGGCCGTTACTATTCGCACGTCATCGGCGCGTGCATTCTGCTGGCCGCCCCGGCCTGGGGCGTCGACACCGGCCGCTGGCTTGCGCCGCGCGTCTACCTGGTCGGCGTCGCCGCACTGCAATGGCTTATCGTGTATTGGCAGATGATCTAGAGATCGCGTCCCAGCCACCCGCGCAGTAGCCAGGTTTCGATCGGCAGACCGAACTGCCGCCGGCGCAAGCGCCACCGCGACAGCGGACGAAGCACGCGCAGGGCCAGCCGCGACAACGCCCCCGGACGATACGTAGTGAGCTTGTCATCGATGAACAAGCTGGCGGTGTAGATGGCGGCCATACGCGCGGCGAGCGCCGGCCCCACCCACGGGGCAAGGCTGCGACTCCACGATGTCGCCGCCAAATCCTCCGGACCCGGTAGCACTATGCCCGCTGCGGTCAGATCGTCGGCCAGCTTGGTGCCCGGATACGGCGTGTAGGCGTAGATCGGCGATACCAACCCGCCGGCAGCGGCGACGGACAACGCTAGATCCAACGTCTGCGTTTGTTCCTGCTTGCTTTCGTCCGGCAAACCGATCATCAGGTTGACCCACGGCCGGATTCCCACCCGCAACAAGCGCCGCACTTCCGCTAGCACTGCGCCGGGAGGTTCCGCTTTGCCGAGGGCCTCCGCCAGTCGCGGCGAACCAGTCTCCACGCCGATGTCCACCCGATCGAGTCCGCCGCGATGCAGCGCCGTCAATTCGGCGTCGGTTAACGCGGCCAGATCGCGCAGCCGGCCGCCGTTGGAGGTCCAGGTCAGACGCGGCTGGCGCGTCGCCAAAGTCTCCGCCGCCTCAAGCGCGCGGTGGCGATCGGCGAAGAAATTGTCGTCGACGAAATCGACGTGGTCCATCTCGGGATAGCACGCTTGCAGTTCCGCCAGCCGGCCGACGATCCAGGTCGCCGGTGCACCGTGCCAGTACGGTTTGGCTCTAGCGGACAGGTAGCAATATGTGCATCGGCCGGGGCAGCCGCGGCTGGTTTCGAGCACGCCGGCCCGTTTGGTTGCCTTGCGGTAGAGGTAATCGTGCCGCAGCAGATCGAAAGGGAGACGCGGGATTTCTTCGAGCCGAAACGGCTCGGGCGGCGCGGTGGTTACGATCTCGCCGCCGCGGGCCCAGATCAGCCCGGCGACCTCGGTCGGCGGCCTCCCCTCTTGGAGCGCCGCAACGAGCCCGGCGAAGGTTCGTTCGCCATCACCCCGCACTGCATAGTCCGCCAGTCCCTGTCGCACCAGGTGTTCACCGAACAATGTGGCGTGTTTGCCACCCCACACGATGGGGCCGGCGCCGAGTTCGCGCAAGCGTCGTGCCACGCGGGCGGCCGCTTGGGCCTGCACACCCGTCATGGCTGTGAGCCCGACGCAACGTACACCCTCGTCGCGCCATCGCCGGACGCGGTTTTCGTCCAGCAGCTCGCGGCGCAGATCGATCAGCCGCACGGCTTCGGCGGTGGGAAGCAACGACGCGACATACACCAGCGCCAGCGGCAAGGACGGAGAGCCCTTCCCTTTTTCCAGCCCGAAGAACGGCGGTTGTATCAACAAGATCACGGCGCACTCACACAAAAAGGGCCGGAGCTTGTCGGCCCCGGCCCGACCAATGGTTCGGTGGTCAGTTTATTCGGCGGGTGCCGGAGTAGGCGCGGCCGCCGGAGCCGCGGGGGCTGGAGCGGCATTCAGTTTTTCCTGCAACGATTTGATGGCGTTCTGCAGAGCCAGAATGTCTGGCGCCAGTTCTGGATTCGCGCCACCCGAGAAGACGTTCAGCGAGGCCGTGAGGTTGTCCATGTCACGCTTCAACAGACTGGTCGTGACGTTCTTCGAAATCTCGTCGCTGTTGCGGATCTCATTGACGATCGAGTTGGCCAAGCCCTCGATCTTCATGTTGATAGCCTGTTCCATCGCCTCTTCGGTCGGCGTCGGCTTCACGCCGTTAATGGCGATCATCACCAGCGCAAGCACCGCCAGAATCAGGGCCAAACCCGGAACGAACCCCACATTTTTCTTCTCGTCCATTCGCATCTCCTCCTTTGCCGGCATCGGTGTTGGTATGGTACCGCTCTGTTTCTTGCCTCGGCGGGAAAGCAGCCGAATTGGAGGCCTTCGCCGCCACTCTTTCGCTGTCCAGGCCGTCCGTGGAAGAAGCCGTTGTGATGAATCGTTCATTGGGGAGTGGTTCGAACCCCGCGCCGAACCATGAACAACTCCGCACGACGAGCAATTCTCGTCGCGGCTCCGACCGACTTTTCAACAGGGATTGTCCCCCCACGAAACAGCGCACATTGATAGGAGGAATCTTGCCTGTGAAGCCACGCAATGTCAAGAAGATGCGCGGCAGGCCAGCCAATGTCCGGGGGCTGCCTCGCGCCAGACAGGCCGTTCGGCGGTGCAGGCCGCCTCGGCTCGCGGACAACGGGGAGCGAACGAGCAACCGGCCGCCACCGGTTCGATTTCGCAAGCGGCGTTGGTGGTTGCCGGACGCCGTCGGTCAGGGTGGAGGGCCGGAACCGCAGCGATCAGCGCCTGGGTGTAGGGATGCAGCGGGTGGTGCGTCACCACGGCGGTCGGCCCCAGTTCGACCGCTCGGCCGCGATAGAGCACCAGCACTCTCTCGGTAAGCGCCCGCACAACCCGGATATCGTGCGAAATGAAAATCAGCGCGACACGGGTTTCGGTCACCAGATCCGCCAGCAAGCGCAGGATCTGCGTTTGTACCGAGACATCGAGACTGGCCACCGGCTCGTCGGCGACCAGCAATGCTGGGCTAACCGCCAGCGCGCGCGCGATGCCCACGCGTTGCCGTTGCCCGCCGGACAATTCGTGCGGCCGCCGCCGGGCCAGCGAGGCATCGAGTCCCACCTTATCGAGCCACGCCGCCGCCTGCCGCTCACGGTCGTCACGGTCGCGGACCAGGCCGTGCACCACCAGCGGTTCGGTCAGCGAATCGCCGATGCGCAACCGCGGATCCAGTGCGCCGGTTGTGTCCTGCCAGATCATCTGCACGCGGCGGCACAGATCACGTCTCGTCACGCCGGTGGCTGTGGATAGATCGGCGCCATCGAACAACACGCGGCCGCCGTCTGGCCGGTACAAGCCGATGATCACGCGCCCGAGCGTCGATTTGCCGCAACCCGATTCGCCGACCACGCCCAGACGTTCCGCCGCGGCTAACGTAAGGCTGACGTCGTCCACCGCCAGCACATCGGGCCCGGCCGCGAAGGCGCCGCCGGCCCGCGGGAAACGTCTGCTGACGTGCTCGACGGTCAACAGGCTCATGATTCCTCAGGTATCCAACAACACGCACACGCGCAAGCCCCCGGCGTGCGGCTCGACCGCCAACTCGTGATAGGTCGCGGCCTTGATGTATCGCCGCCGCTGCCGCACTGGCCGGAGCGTCACCATCGCCGTCAGTTCGGCATCACCGACGGCGTCGAAACACGCGTCCAACGGCAGTAACCCGTCCAACTCGCACCAGACCAACGCTTCGTTCAGCCAGCGCACCAGCAGTTCCTCGCGGTCCAGCGCCGTCAACTGTAGCGGCCTGGTGACCGCCGGCGCGTCGGGGTCGACCTCACCCAAGTGCGCCGTCAGCGCACGGAGCGCTTCCAACAACAAGGCGGGCCAGTCGGCGGCTTGGATTTCGAGAAGAAGATCGGCGGTGTGCGGCAGCTCGCGCCAGGGCATCGTCACACGGTCGTGAGCAGCGTCGGCCAGTACTGACGATGATTGTTGATCACGTTCGACACGGTCTTGTCGATGCCGAGCGGGTTGAGCGGCTCTTGCCGCAGCCATGCCGGATCGGCCTGCCCGTCAATCATCACCTGCAAGGTGCTGCGCACGCTCTTGGTCAGCCCCTTGATGTGATAGCCGCCTTCGAGCGTGACCACCAGGCGGCCGCCGCAGAGCCGGTCGGCCAGGTCAAGCATGTGATGCGTCAGCGCGCCGAAGCCGTTGGGCGAAACCTGCATGCCGCCCAGCGGGTCGCCTTCGTATATGTCGTAGCCGGCGCTGACCAGAATCAGATCGGGCTGGTAGGCCAGCGCGATCGGTTTGATCACCCGCTCCATCAACACCAAAAAGTCGCCGCTGCCGTAGCCGGCCGAGAGCGGCATGTTGACCGTAAAACCCTCGCCTTCGCCGCGGCCCACTTCCTGGAACGCGCCGGAGCCGGGGTAGTACGGGTACTGATGGGTCGACAAGTACAGGACGGATTTCGAAGTCTCGAAGCTATGCTGCGTGCCGTTGCCGTGATGCAGATCCCAATCATAGATGAGCACGCGTTTGGCGCCATGGCGCCGCAACGCGTATTCCGCCGCGACCGCGACGTTGTTGAAAATGCAGAAGCCCATCGCGCGGTTGCGTTCGGCGTGGTGTCCGGGAGGCCGGATTGCCGCAAAGGCGTTGCGCACTTCGCCGGCAAAGACCGCGTCCACCGCCCGCAGCAGGCCACCCGCCGCCAACAGCGACGCGCGATAGGTGAACGGACATGCCGAGGTGTCCGGATCGAGCCGCAGGTAGTCGCCCTCGGTGCTCGCCACCAGCTTGATGTAGTCAGCGCCGTGCACCCACCCGATTTCCTCGTGCGTGGCTTCGCGCGGCTCGAGCAAGGTCAGTTTGCCGCCGAATTCGTCTTCGGCCATCAGGTAGATCGACTGCAGGCGCTGCGGGCTCTCCGGATGGTAGTCGTCAATCACGTGCTGTAAATAAAGCGGGTGTTGCACGAAGCCGGTGGCGGCCATGGGAACCTCCTGGCGATGCGGCCATTATCGGCAAACACCCGTGGGTGTCAATCAACGGACCGGGCGTTGGAGGGTTGGTTGCACCCTCACGGCGTGCGCAAATACCGGTCCAAAAACGCCGCCATTTTGGGGTAGGCGTCGAGCTTGTTCTTCAGCTTGGTCAGACCGTGGCCCTCGTCCTCGTAAAGCAGGAATTCCACCGGCTGCTGGCGCGCCTGCAGCGCTTCCACGATCTGCCGCGCCTCGCCCACCGGCACGCGCGGGTCGTTCGCGCCGTGGATCACCATTAGCGGGGCTCGGATGCGGTCGACGCGGTGGATCGGGCTGATGCGCTTGAGCAGTTCGCGGTCGGTCAGCAGATTGCCGTATTCCGCCTCGCGCAGCTTGCGCCGGTAGGGCGCGGTCTGCTCGAGGAACGTCTCGAAGTTCGCGATGCCCACCACGCAGACGCCGGCAGCGAATAGGTTGGGGTATTCGGTCAGACCCGAAAGCACCATGAAGCCGCCGTAGCTGCCGCCGAACAGCGCGATGCGCGCCGGATCGATCTGCGGCACGTTCTTCTTGATGAACGTCACCGCTTCAGCCATGTCGCGCACGGAATCGAGGCGGCGGCCGACATCGTCCATGTACTTGTACCTCTTGCCGTAGCCGGTGCTGCCGCGCACATTGGGGGCGAAGATCGCATAGCCGCGGTTCAGGAAGTACTGAAAAATGGGGTAGAAGTCCGGCCGCTCCTGCCCTTCCGGCCCGCCGTGCAAGTACATCAGGCACGGCGCTTTGGTTTCGGCCGGAAGGTTTTGGGGCAAATAGAGCCAGGCGGGGACCGCGCCGTCGTCGCTGGTGTCGTAGAGTACCGCCTGCGGTTTGACGAAGCTCGCCGGTGGTACGCCGCCGGTGCTGGAGAAGGTCAGCCGCCGAGCCGCGCCGGTGTCGGTCTGGGCGGCGTAGATATCGGCCGGTTGGGTGGCGCTGCTGACCGTCAACGCGAGGCGATCGCCCTTGGGCGAAAACGCCGCGTCATAGATCACCCCTTCCGACAGTTGGATCGCCGGCAAGGCGATTTTCTTGTACTCGTCGCTGAGCGCGATGCGCGAATAGCCGTTGACGTTCAGCGAATATGCCATTTTCACGCCGTTGAGCGAAAAGGTGAGCATCTCCGCATCCCACGGCCCGTCGTCGAGGTACTCCATCTTCAAACGGGTGACACTGAAAAACGCCAGTTTGGCGAACTCGCGGCCCAGATTGCTGACCAAGTAGAAGCCCTCGTTCTGGCGGGGACCCAGCGGCCAACGCACGTGCTCATAGGTCGCATATCCCACGTGCGGCGTGAGCAACACCGGCGGCTTGTCCGTGGCGGCCAGATCGACCAGATAGAGGTTGTTGTTAGCCGACGATTCGAGTTCCGACACGACCAAGTAGTCACCGCCCGGACTGAAGGCCACCGGATCCAGGAAGGCGTCTTTCTGCATGGCCAGGCGCGGCTTCCGCGTGGCGACGTCGAGCACGTACACGTCGAAAGCGGCCGGATTGCGCGTGTTGGCGCGGTAGGCCAGCAGCTTGCCGTCGCGGCTCCAGGCGCCGAACGCAAAGGTGGCGGTATCGGGGCCGGTCAGCTTTTCCACTCCGGTGCCGTCTGCGCGCATGAAATAGAGCTGGCTCCGTTCGTTGCCGCCCTCGCCCTTGCTGAACAACACCAAATCGGCATCGGTTGGCGACGGCACAGCGTAGTCCACCGCGTCGGGGTAGTCGGTGAGTTGCCGCGCCTCGCCGCCGTCGGCCGGCACACGCCAGACCTGCGCCGTGCCGGAGACGTTGGTGCGGTAGACGATCGTCTGGCCATCGGCCAGCCAGCGCGCGTCGAACGCCTGGCGGATTTCCAGGTAGGCCTCGATAGGATACGGTGGCCCCACAGCGCCCGGCGGTTCGGTGGCCCACGTGGCCCACGCCGCGACCAAAATCACCAGAGTCAGAACCGCCAACACCATGCGCTTCATGACGCGCTCCTTTGCACCGACTAAGTCACCAGGATCAAACAGGATGTGCGCGCCCGGGGCAAGGGGGTGGACCGGCCGCCTATTTCACCAGTTGGTTGGCCAGCAGTGTCTGGTAGACGGCCTCGGCATACAGCCCGTGGCCGCGCTCGTTCGGATGGCAGAAGTCGTCGGACCACAGCTCGCCGAAATTGCGCCGGCTGTCTTCCACGTAGTCGATGGCATGCTGGCGGCGGTACTCGTCGAACCGCGCGCGCACGTCGGCGTAATAGACTCCCGGTTGCGTCGCGGCCACTTCGCGCATGATCTGGGCGTAGCCGGCCAGAATGGTGTCGTACTCCCGCGTCGGCACCGATTGGCTGACCAGCACCAGCGCGAAATGGTGGCGGCGGGCGAGCGCGGCAACGTCGAGCAGGTTCTGGCGGTAGTCGGCCAACGGCACGCGCGGCACGATCGGCGCCGGAACGACCGAGATCACCGGCGACGGCCGCCGTCCCGGGCGGGGCAAGAGCAACGTCCGATACGCGCAGAACAATTTGCTGTGGTTGAATGCGTGCAGCAGGCGGGCCTGCCAGGCCAGGTTCCGTGCCGCCGCCTGGCGGTCGGTGAAGTACACCAGCGACAGGCTGTCGTTATAGGCGTTGCAGAACAGCACGATGTCGGGTGCCTGTTCGCGGCAGGCGCGGCCGCACATGACCCGGCTCTGAAACGAGGTATACCCGCCAACGCCGAAATTGACGACGCGGGCCGGCACTCCCTGCCGGTTCAACCGGTCTTCCAACAGATCCGAATAATTGACGCGCGAGGCGTCGCCTTTGGCAATCGAACCGCCGAAGGAGTAGATCAGCAGGCGGCCTGCCGCAGCGCGCGCCTGCTTCATTTTTTCAGACCACTTCCAAGAGTCCGGCAGCCAGAACAACTCAGGGTCTTCGACAACGTTCGGAAGCGACTTGCCGGCGGGCTGCACGTAAGTGAATTCGTTCAATCTGGGTCGGGCGATGCGCACCGCGACCTCGCCGACGGCCAACAGAGTCAACAAGACAACCAAGGCCATCACGGTGCGCCGCACGGTCAGATAATTCTCCCTGTTGGCGGCGCCTGGTCCGCGCCCCGCAAGCGAAATGGAATCCGGTCGACCGCTATTCCGCAAGAGGCGCAGGTACCGCCAGCAACCTCGTTTACACCCACTTGGTGATTAACAAACCGGGGCGAGATCGCCTCGCCCCGGTGAGGAAACTCTTTCGCCGCGGCGATCACCACGGTGCGCGGTACGAGCGCCGGAGCGGCTGCGGCAAGGTAGGCCGCGGCGCTTTGGTCGGCGCGCCTTCCCACATGTCTTCGGTGCCGAGCAGCGCGGCGCTCAGCCACTGGTTGAGTTCGGAGTCGCCGCTGAACTCCAGCGGGTACACCTCGCTGACGCAGCCGGTGTCGAGCGCCGCTTCCGGATCATCAAGGAAGTCGTACATGATTCGCATGCCGCACGTTTTCATGATGTAGCCGTAGTCGTCCAGATCGTCGATCAGCGAGTCGATCGAATCGTCAGTGTACGACTGGAAGATCACGCCATGCGCGGAATACGGCATGGTGACGAACGTTTGATGCGCGCCGGTGAAATGCTCGCCCGCCGGCTGCGCCATCGCCAGCGTCGTTTGCGGATCAAGCGTGCCGTTGAGCATCAACAGCGGAACGTCGGTGTCGGCGAGCTGATCGAAGTAGCCGTCGTCGCCGTAAGTCGGCCACTGGCCCGACTGGGCGATCTCGCCCTCGAAAGGCCCTTCGTCGAGCGAAAAGTACGCGGCGTCGACGATGTCCTGCAGATCCTGCAACGGCGTGTTGTCCCACAGTTCCGACAACAGCACGAGCGTGCCGAGCGTGTACGACGCGTCGAGATCGTCGAAATCGTCGAGGTAGTCATCAGGAGTGAAGTACCCGCCCTTGCCGAACAACACATTCAACAGGTTGTTGATGGCTTCCACGTCGGCCGCGTTGCAACGGTTGGCGCGGTAGATCAACGGCGGAATCAGCACGCGCACCAGCGAGTCCATTTCCATGTAGCCCAGAATCAAGCGCACGGTCGGCCGGTCGATACCCCACATCGCCAGCGCCGGACAGAACTCGTCGTTGTCGATCTGGTCGAAGATCTCGCCAACGGCCGCCCACGGGTCGGCGGCGATGGTGCCCAGCTTCGCGGCGCAGGTTGAGTCCTCCGCGCAGGCGTCCATGACCAGCTTGCCGTTATCGTTGAAATTTTGATCGTAGAAGTCGAGCTTGCAACCGCCCGGCGGGCAGATCGAATCCAGAATCACGCCGCTGGCCTGGTCCGGGAACAACTGCAGGTAGCGCAACGCCCAGAACGTGCCGTACGACGCGCCGTAGACGAACGTCCGCGGATAATCGGCCTTGGTGATCTCGATGATGTTGCCCAAATCGCGCGAGGCGTTGGTGGCCGAGAAATGCAGCAGATCGTCGCCCCACTTCGCCTGCAATTCGTCGATGCAGCCGAGGTAGTCGAACGGATAGGAGCCTTCCTCGCTGCAGGTCAGCTTGGTCGAATTGCCGACGCCGCGGTGATCGATCGAGTACACATCCATCGTCGGGTAATCGCGCGCCAGCCACGGCATTAGCGGCGCGAAGTCCTCGCCCGGCCCGCCCGGTCCGCCCTCGAGCAACCAGATCTGGCCGGTCTTGGCTTTCACTTCGGGGGTCGTAACGCGGAAGATGAAGATCGGAATTGTCGCGGACTCCGGCTCGTCGTAATCAAGCGGCAGCGGGATGTGCGCGCACTGCGCCTGCTGCCCATCGAACAGGTAGTCCGCGATGTAGCTCGGACAACTGGTCCACTCGATTTCGTAATCCGCCGTGTCGTCGTCGGCGGTATCGTCGTCGGCGGTATCGTCGTCGGCGGCGTCGTCGTCCGCGGTCGCGTCGTCATCGTCGTCGTTTGACTGGCACGCGGCCAGGGTCAACAGCAACAACAACGGCAACAAGAGCCAGTTCAGTCGTCGCGAAATGATCATCAACACGCTCCTTTCCGCGGGAACATGGCTATGATAGGCAACCCGGACACTTCCCGCAACAAACCGGCCGCACCCCTTGCGTCGGCCGCATTGACAGCGCACCGTCCCGCCGGTAAGGGGATTTTATGTCCGAACCAACCGCCACCCCCGCCGAACCCCGTACCGGCCGCGCGCGTCGCTTGATCGGCTACGCGTTGCTGGTGATTTCGACGGCGACCTGGTGCACCGGTGTGTTCGCGGCGCCGTGGCTGCCCGGTTCGGTGGCGCGCCGGGCGACGGCCGCGGGCGTGCTGATCGTCATCGGCGAGGCGACCTTCTGGGGAGCGATTCCGTTTTTGGGCAAGGAGATCGTGCTGGCGTTCCGGCGCTATCTCAACCCGGTGTGGTGGTACCGGCGCTGGCGCGCGCCGCGTCCGCCGGCCCCGCCGCCTGCCGCGCCGCTAGCGCCATCAACGGCGTCACGATCAGCAGCTTCGCGCCCGACAACAGATTAGCCTGCAGCCCAACGCGCCGGCTGAGCTGCACCTCGAAGGCGCGTTATACGTCGGGCTTGGGCACCAAGCGCCGCCGCCAGGCCGGTTCGTCCGCGTGGTCTTCGGCCGGGCGGACCTCGTTCTTCGCTTCTTCATTCATGTGAATATTCTGCGTGCGAGTCGGCCGATCATCACGCAACGGCGCACGACGGACAAGGCTACCGTGTGTGGCGGGGCAGCATCTCGAAGTAGGCCTGTTCCTTTTGCGCGCGAATCGGGAACAGGCTCAAGAACTCGTCGAGCCGCACGAAAAAGTCTTCGCTCATGTGGAACGGCGGCTTCCAGTCGGCAATGACGATGTCCGACAGATTCGCGCCCTCTAGCTTCACGTTTTCTCCAATCTGCCCCAGGCCCAGGTGTTCCGCCATCTTCAGTTGCAGCACTGGCCCGAAGTTCATCACCTTCGACAGCACGTAGTCCGACGCGGTGTAGTCGTCGCCGGCCAGCAGGAAGTACTTACCGATCGGCGTGCGCTGCTTCAGATCGATGGTGATGCCGGGGTTGACCGGTTTCACGTGCGGACCGCTGCCCTCGACGCCGATCGAGCAGTCGGTCACCGCGAAGTCGTGCCGCCCCTCTCCCAGCCGCCAGCGGTGCGCGTCGAGAAACGCGCCGGTGATGCCGATGTCGGGGTAGCCTTCCATCGACGCGTGCGCGTAAACTGCGTGCAGCTTCTGCCGCACGAAGCCCGCGCCCATCGGGTCGTGCACCGGCACGATGCCGACGTAGTTCTTCGCGGCGCCGGTGAAGCTGGCCCACATGTGGCTCTTGGCCACCGGCAGCGACACGACGTGGTCGGCCTCGTACCAATGCTTCGACACCGGCAGGCCGTCGGCCACCGCCGGGTCGGTCGCGCACGACGGAATCAGCGACCACTGATCGCACTGGTTCAGACAGATCAGCTCGCAGCGGCCCGTGCCGTACTTCGTGTTCAGGTAGTCGACCGCGGTGGCGAGGTTCTTCGCGCCGTAGAAGCTGTTGCCGTCAAGGAATTTGACGATCGACCAATCCCAGTGATCGCCTTGCGCGCCGTCGGCGATGGTCACCTTCGCCGCGCCGGCCCGCAGGCACATCTCGGCGGCGGCCGCTGCGAGTTCGGCCTTGGTGCATTCACCGCTGGCGCCTAGGAATCCGCGGTTGCCCAGGCCGAGCGAAACGAAGTTCGGCTTGATGAACACCGTCGAGCCGGTGAGCGATCCTTTGGTGACGCCGAGCTTGGTCATCGCTGCGCGCGTCATGTCGAACAGTTCCGTCAGTTCGTCGAACAGCAGCACGTTGACGGTGGACCGGGTGTCGGACGGCGCGGTGTCGTCGTCGCCTTCGATCAGATCAGGTGGTGAAGCGTGCTGGCCGCTGCCGTCGTCGTCATCGCCGCCGGATCCGCAACCGGCCAGCGGAAAAGCCGCCATCAGGCAGGTGCCGGCGCACAGGTGCAGAAACTCACGGCGCGTCATCTTCTTCGACATGGACCACCTCCGCGGCGGCAATCGCAGTTCCGGTTTCACGGTCCGCCCACGCGCGTCCCACCCGCCGCCGGCTCTTGGCCGATTAGGTTAGGGTAGATTGGGGGTGGAAGCAATTGGCGGAAGGTGGCTTGAGGCTTGGGGAATGGGGTGCCGGCCCCCCACCTTCAGCCTTAGGTACAAATCCTTCCCGTCCTCCACTCTTCACTCTTCACTCTCCCTGGCCCCTCCCTGCTCTTCCGGCTGCTGCTGCTCGGCGAGCGCTTTCTTGCGTTCAGCGGCGCGGATGCGGTCGAGCTCGCGCGGGTGCTCGTGCTCCATCTCCTCTTCGGTCAGGCGGCCGGTCAGCCAGTGGGTCGCCATGGGGGCGACGTCGGGGTTGAAGAGCACCGAGTAGAAGTGCCAGATGATGATCGCCAGCGTGGCGAGAATGGCTTCCATCAGGTGGACGATGTGGGCGACGTCGAGGCCCCACAGCGGCAGCAGCTTCAGCATCGGCTCTTCGAACCAGAGGATGGCGCCGGTGACGACCATCACCACCGTGCCCCACATCATCGCGAGGTACTCCATTTTCTCGATGTAGCTGAAGCGCTCGAAGCGCGGCTTCTCGTCGCGAAGGCCGAGGGTGTAAAGGAAGTGCTGCATGATGTCGAATCCGTCCTGGATGTTCGGCAGCATGTCCAGCACATAGCCGCGGCCGCGCTTGGTGAAGACGATCCACCACATGTGATAGACGAACCAGAGAATCATGACGATCGCCGCGATACGGTGGGCGTAAGCGCGGATGATCTCGTTGGTCGAGCCGGACAGGCCGGGAATTTGCCAGCCGAAGGTCAGCGCGAACCCGGAAATCACCAGCGTGCTGAAGCTGGCCATCAGCACGATGTGGGCGATGCGCTCGGCCAGGTCGAGGCGGATGAATTCGCCTTCCAACCGGTGCCGCGCGAGGTGCTGCCGGATCTTCTTGATCCAGTCGAGCAGGTTGTGGATCACCATGAAGCCGAGCACGCCGGGAATGAGCAGCAAGTAGGCCCAGCGCACCCACCATTGCACCTGTTCGCCGAGCGTCGCGGCGGTGCGCGAAAGCGTGGGGTGCACCTTGCCGCGCGTCACGCCCGAACCGATGTCCGGATGGCAGGTTCCGCACGTCTTTTGCAGGTTGTTTTTATGCAGCGCGGAACGGGGGTCGGCGCTGTTCAAAATGAGGTGTGCGCCGTGGCAGCTGGCGCAGTCTGCCGAACGTAAATCGCCCTTTTTCAGGGCCAATCCGTGATAGCTGGCGCCGTAGCTGGGCGTGGCGTTCTGCAGGCCGTAGCGCTCGTTAATGCGCTGCGCCGAATGGCACTCGCCGCACACGCCGCGGACGGCGTTATAGCCGTGGACCGGCGAGTTCGGATTCGACCGCGGCAACACGTTGTGCGCGCCGTGGCAATCGACGCAATTCGGGCTCGACAAATCGCCCTGCGCGAGGGCCGCACCGTGGATGCCGGTTTCGTAGTCAGCCCGCTGTTTTTCGTGGCATTTGCCGCAGGTCTTGCTGACGCTCACTTTGGCCGTCGGACCGGTGGCATAACGCCCGCCGTGCGAGTCATGGCAGTCGCTGCAGGTGGCGTTGACGGCGCCGTTCCTCTTCTGCGCATGGATGCTGCCCAACCAACGGTCGTAGGCCCCCGTGCGCGTGCGTCCGGGCAGCACGCGGGTGGTGTGGCACTGGCCGCACGTCGCCGCGACGTTCGCCCGGTTCACCGGGCTAGCGGCATCGCTGCCGGAGACGACGCGGTGGGCGCTATGGCAGTCGGCGCAAACCGGCGCGTTGGCGTTGCCGCGGGCGGCCAGTTCGGCGTGGATCCCGCTCTGGTAGGAGGCGGCCACCTCGTCGTGGAAATGGCAGCTGTTGCAGTCCACCCCGGACAGCTTTGCGGGGTGGTTGAGCTTGGTGATTTCGGCATGGCAATTCAGGCATTCGGCGCCATGGACCGACGTCTTCATTTTCTCGAGATCGACCGTCAGCGACACCCCGGCCCGCTTGGCGTTGGCGCGGGGACGCGTGGGCTTCCAATCGGCCGGCACGGCGTCGACCATCGGCTCGCGGTCGGCGGCCGACATGCCCGCCACCGTGCCGTCGTGGCAACCCATACAGTCAGTCGGCTTCAGCGCCGGGGCCGCAGATGCGGCCGGAGCAGGAGCTTGGTCCTGAGCCAGGGCCAGATTGAGCACCAAACCGGTCACCGCGACCAGGCAAAAGAGAAGGACGACCCGCACATGGCTAGCGCGATACATGGCCACCCCAATAATGAACAGTGATTCAGTTGCTACGTTAGCCGAGCGAAATGGTCTATGTCAACAAAAACCGAATGTTTTTGCTAAGTTCACAGCGCGTTAAACGCCTCAGCGATGCGATTGAGGCCTTTTTCGATCTGCTGCATGGACGTGGCATAGCTCAGCCGGATGTTTGGATCGGCGCCAAAACCGATACCCGGAACGACGGCGACTTTGACCATTTCCAGCAGGTATTCCGACATCGCCACCGAACCGTCGATCTGGCGTGCGCCGCCGGTCTTGCCGTAGTAGGCGTCGATCTTCGGGAATACGTAGAATGCCCCCTGGGGTGCGCAGCATTCCACCCCTGGAATCTCGGCCAGGCGCTTGAGCATGTACGCCCGCCGCTCCGCAAACGCCGCACACATGGTCTTTACGCAGTCCTGGGGGCCCTTCAGAGCCGCGATCGCCCCCGCCTGCGCAAAACTGGTCGGGTTGCTGGTCGATTGATCCTGGAGGCGCCCAATCATGTCAATCAGCCCCTCCGGACCCACCGTCCAGCCGATGCGCCAGCCGGTCATGGCGTAGGTCTTGGACGCCCCACTGACGATGACCGTCCGGTCGCGCAATTCCTCGCCCAGGGTGGGGAAGCAGACGAACTCGAAACCATCGAACACCAAATGTTCGTAGATCTCGTCGGAAATGACCACCAGATCGTGCTCCAGCGCGAAGGCGGCGATGTCTTCCAGCTCCTTCCGGCTATAGGCCGCGCCGGTGGGGTTGGACGGGCTGTTGAGCACCAGGATTTTGGTCCGCTCGGTGGTGTATTTGAGCAGAATATCGATCGTCGCGCGGAAGCCTGTGCGTTCGTCGGTTTGCACGATCACCGGCACGCCGCCGGCAAGCTTCACCATCTCGGGGTAACTGACCCAATACGGGGCCGGAATCAGCACCTCGTCCCCCCGCTCCACGAGGGCGTGAAAGACGTTGTACAGCGCGTGTTTGCCGCCGCAGGAAATGGCCACGTTTTTGGGAGTCGTCGGCAGGCCGTAGACCGTGCTGTATTTCTCCGCCACGGCAGCGCGCAACGCGGGCAGGCCGAGGGCCGGCGTATAGCGGGTCACCCCGTCACGCATCGCCTTGATCGCCGCTTCTTGAATGTGCGGCGGAGTGTCGAAATCGGGCTCGCCGGCGCCGAAGGCCACGACATCTTCGCCCTTGGCTTTCATGGCGTTGGCTCGTGCGGTCACAGCCAGGGTGATCGACGGTTCCAGACGGGTCACGCGGCTAGCATAGTTCATGGCGTTTCCTCAGCCCAATGGAGCGGATTTCTGCTGGTTTATCTTCGCTCGCAGTGCGTCTTCCACGCCGGGGGTCACCATGATGCTGACGTCGCCCCCGAACATGGCGATTTCCTTGACCATGGTCGACGACAGATATATGTAGCGATGACTGGCCATCAGGAAGTACGTGTCGCATTCCGGATACAGGGCGCGGTTGGTCAGCGCCATCTGGAATTCGTAGTCGAAATCGCTGATCGCCCGCAAGCCACGGATGACCACCTGGGCGCCGATGCGCTTGATGTAGTCGACCAACAATTCCGAGAAGGTCTCCACCCGCACCGTGGGCAACTCGAGCGCATCGCGGATCATCTGCACGCGCTCCTCGGCGGTGAATAGGCATTTCTTGCGGGGATTCACCGCAACCGCCACCACCAGGTTCTCGAACGCCATGTGCGCGCGCTTGATCAGATCGACATGGCCTTTGGTGATCGGATCGAAACTACCCGGATAGATCGCCAGCTTCGGCATGATGTTCCTTTTCACCCCAGGTGATGAAGTCGACGCGCCCGTCCCCATACACGCGCTGGTCGCGCCGCACCAAGCCGGCGGGGAGTTCCACCTCTTCCGACTTGATGTGACGCAGGATAGTCAATCCGTCGGGCGCAAGCAACTTGAATTCCGCCACCCGCGCCAGGGCCGGCGTACACAGGCCGTGGCTGTACGGCGGATCGAGGAACACCAGATCGAACGGCCCGGCCGCGGCGGCCGCGCGCGCCAGGCTGAGGAAGTCGCCGACACGCACCTGCGCCCGGTCGGCCACGCGCCACTCGGCCAGCAAGCGCTCGAGGCGCTCGGCGGTCGGGCGGTGCCGCTCGACGTAGAACACGCGCTCGGCGCCGCGCGACAAGGCTTCGAGCCCGAGCGCCCCAGTGCCGGCGAAGGCGTCGAGCACCCGCGCGCCGTCCACCCGGTCGCGCAGGATGTTGAAGACCGACTGGCGAATCTGATCGAGCGCCGGCCGCAAGTGCTCCGACGCGTGGGCCGGAAACCGCCTGCCGCCCAGTTCGCCGCCCGTGATGCGCATGGCACTCCTAAATAGGGACAGCTACCGTTT
>CAZEDX010000027.1:0-35396 GCA_964511015.1 uncultured bacterium
CAGCGGTGATATACTCGCCGCGCTTTTTCTTGAAAGTTCGGATCAAATCGATAGTTTCAACCGCGAAATCCATGCCGTCTCCGTAGGGCACAATGCGAGGCAACAAAGGCTATGCGGTTGCTCCAGTCCTGTCAAATCACGCGTGGGCGGTTGAATCCAAGGCGACAATATGGTTTGCTCATTTTGAGAAAGCTAGAGATGGTTGGCTACCGAAACAAGGCGATCCGTTGGGGTGCGCTAGCATCGGTACTATCACTGTTGCTGGTGTCGCTTTTCATCGATACGTCCTGTCGCCGGGGAAACAAGTCCGGCTACACGCAAAGTCGCGTGCTGCGCGTGGCCAACTGGGAAGACTATCTGGCTCCGGGCACCTTGGAAGAGTTCACCAAACGAACCGGAATTGCTGTGGAACTGGAGACTTTTCCCGACGAAGACATCTTGCTTTCGCAGGTGCAAAGCGATCCGGCGCGGTACGACGTGATTTTTCCCAGCCGTGACCGGTTCTGTTTGTTGTTGAAGTCCAAGCTGCTAGCACCGCTGCCGCGTGAATCCCTGACCGGTCGCGAGCAGATAGATCCAGAATACTTGAAGGTGCCTTGCGATCCCAACGGCGCATTTTTCGTTCCCTATCTGATGGGAGCGACAGGTATCGGTTATAATGACAAGCAATTTCCTAACGGAGTCAACAGCTGGCGCTCGCTGTTGGACACCAAGTGGGCCTCGCGTGCGGCTTTCTTGAACAACAGCGACGAAGTGTTGGCCATTGCCCTGCGGATGATGGGTCTAAGTGTTAACGCTACCGATCCGAAAGACATTTTTGCGGCGGGAGAGATGTTAGTGAATCCGGTACGGGCTTCGCGCGGGATGTTGGATCCAGTGCAAATTCGCGACGGGCTCGCCAATGGCGAGCTGCTAATCGCGCAGACTTACAGCGGCGAAGCACTGTGGGCGGCTCGTAAAAACCCCCATGTGCGCTTTGTCTTGCCTGTCGAAGGTTGTGTGCGTTGGGTCGACCTGATGGCCATTCCGGCGGAAGCCCCACATCGCGAGGCTGCCCTACAGTTTCTTCGCTACATGCTCGAGCCGGCGGTCAATGCCGCGTGCGCGCGATATCTCGGATACGACACGCCAAATTTGGCGGCACGGCGCTTGCTGGGCGAGGGAACAGCAGATGGCGGCGGATCCGGAATTTCTCTGGCCGAGGTGCAACGCTGTGAGTTTTTTGACATCGATCAATCGATCCGTGCTACTCGCAATGAGGTCTGGGAGTCACTCAAAAACCAATAGCGAGGTGCTGTGCTGGGACGTATTGGGTTTCGCATCGGCCTAATCCTATTTGCCGCGGCATTCGTGCCGTTGGCGGCGTTGTTATTCACCAGCTATGTCGAGATTCGCAATGGACTAGCCGCGCAGATTCAAGAGCACATTTTGTACAATGCCCGGATTATCGCCGGCACCATTGAATCGCGCATTGCTCGATCCCAGGCGATGTTGCGTGTGCTTTGCCAGAGCCGAGTGATTGCCAATAGCCGGTCGATGTCACGCACACAACTGGAAGAGGAGCTGCAACGCATTCAGCTTCTCGCGGGAACTTTCGATGACATGACCTTACTTTCGCCCAACGGAAACGTGCTGGCGAGCACCACCTACGACTACCAGGGCGAATGGTCCGGACAATCTTGGTTTCTCAAAGCTCGTGACGGCAACGACGTGCTTGGACGCGCCCATTTCATTCTCAACAAGCGCATGTCCGCCGCCGAGATGTGTGTTCCCGTGCGGCCCGGGCTCGACAAGGTACTCTGCGGCCGTTTGCCACTACAGACACGTCAGGATGGAGAACCGGGACCCCAGTACAGCGTCGGCCAGGTGTTATCAGCCACACCCATGAGCGACTACATTCACGCCTTTCTGCTCAATGAAAAAGGGCGGGTATTGGTCCATCCCGACGAACGATGGCTGTACGAATTGCTGCCGCCGCAAGACCAACTACGTACTCTTCTGGCTGCAGGCGGCGGACGACTGTGGGTGCGGGAAGGACGCGGGGTGTTTTACGGTGTCGCCTTTGTGCACGACCAAAGCGGCATGATGGACGAAAGGTGGGCGGTGGTTGTGGCCGCTTCGTCGCCAGAAGCGTTAGCACCATTGAGAAGCTACTATCATGGTATGGGCATTGCGGCCCTTTTTGGTCTGTTTCTGGCTGTGGCCTTGGCGGTATATTTGGCTCGCGGTCTGACGGTACCCATTCGGCGATTGGTCAATGCGGTGACGCGATTGGCCGGTGGCGATTTGTCCGCTCGCGTCGAGGTGCGCGGCTCGCATGAGTTGGCCGCCCTTGGACGTCATTTCAATGATATGGCCGAAGATCTTGCCTTGGCGATGCAACGCATTCGTGATTCTGAACAACGTTTCCGTACCCTAGTTGAAACCGCCGGGGAAGGGATCTGGGCGCTTGACCAAAATGGCGACATCCTGCACGCCAATCCATCTCTTGAACGCATGTGTGGCGTTGAGGCGATGCAAGGCCATAATGTTGGAGATTATCTGGAAGTACTGGAACCCCACCATGCCAGCACCCGGGAATTGATCGATCCGCCAGTTCCCTCGCTGGAAATGAAGTGGAGAACCTCGGCCGGCAAAGAGATCTGGGTTATCTATGCGGCGCGGCGACTGGAACAAAACGGACAGCGGGGAACCGAGACGTTCGCGGTAATCACCGACATTACTGAGCGCAAGAGCATGGAGCACCAACTGGCCCGCTACAGCCAGAACCTTGAACGAATGGTCGAGGAACGCACGGCCCAACTGGCAGAACAATCTCACCGTTTGGAAGAAGCGTTGGGTCGGGCGGAAAAAGCTGACCGGTCCAAGAGCGACTACCTGAGTCGCATGAGCCATGAGATTCGCACCCCCCTCAACAGTATTATGGGCTTCGCCGACCTGACACTGATGGGCATCAGCGGCGATATTCCGGAAAAGGTGCGGCACGACGTTAAGATCATCAAAGACAGCGCGCAGTACCTGCTGAAAATGATCAATGACATCCTCGACGCGGCGAAGATCCAGGCAGGCATGCTTGATCTCGAGATCGGCGACATAGATGCAGGGCCTTTGGTGGAACGCATTGTCGAAAGCATGCAGGGCGTAGCGACGAAGAAAGGCCTTGTTCTCAAGAATGACATACCAAGTACTAGCTTGTGGATCAGGGCCGACGAGATGCGCTTTCAACAGATTCTCAATAATCTGTTGTCCAATGCTCTGAAATATACCGACCAGGGGCAGGTCACCTTGACGGCGGTTCCGGACGGGGACTGGTGGCGTTTTGTGGTGGAAGACACCGGTATTGGTATCGCGGAAAAGGACCTGCCGCACATTTTTGAAGAATTCCGGCAGATCAAGGGCACGGGGCGTGAAGGTTCAGGATTGGGTCTGGCTTTGGTGCGTTTGCTGGTGGAGAAAATGAATGGTCGGGTGTGGGCGGAAAGCACATACCGGGTCGGGTCGCGTTTCTACTTTGTCTTGCCCGCGGGTAAAGCGAGCGAGGGAATGAGGCAGAAGAAATACAAATGGCTGGAGTCGCGACCGCCCGCACGAGTCGCTATTTTAGCCGCCAATCCCGATGTGGCCGATTTTTTGTCTCGCGAATTGCTCTTGGCCGGTGTTGCTCAGGTTGAGAAGCTCTCCATGTTCGAAGCGGCGCGGTCCCTGGTCACGTTCGAACCCGAAGTTATTGTTGTCGCCCCCTTCGGAGAAGGTCAGGATGTGTGGGGGACGTTACCGGCTCTGGTGGAAGAAAGAAGTTTCCGGCGAGCCAATCCGGTTCTCGTCAATATGAACCTTTCCACCGGCCAAGGATTTGTGTTAGGACTAGCGGACATCTTGGGTACGCCGGTGACGGAGAACGGGCTGGCCGGGCTTTTAGAATTGTATGACCAACAACCACGACGCATCTTACTGGCACAGGATCGGTTTGAGGAAGCGGTGCAGACGAGTTCGCTACTAAGACGCCAAGAAATTGAAGTGGTCAAGGCATTCACCATTACCGACACAATGGAACTGTTGGAAAACGTGGTGTTCGATTGCCTGTTGGTCGATGTGACCATGGGAAACGGGCAAGGAGTCGCCCTGCTGGAACGAGTGCGGCAGCGCGCTGCTCACGTACCATTGGTTATGCTCGTACCTACCCAAGGCCAGGAGGAACTGCGTCGCGTGCTAGCTAATGCCGCAGATAGCTGGCCAACAGTAAGACTGACCGGTGACCTTCTTTATTGCCGCGGTTAGACACAATCGTCGGAAACCAGTGGCGCCTAACTGTTGGACAATTCTTCGTTTTCCGACAATTCCCCGGCCGATTGCCTTGACGGCATCTGGGCCTCGTGATAAACGAAATCCACGCAATCGAAGCGCTTTCTGTGGGGGTTTTCACGACTGCCGGTCGACAATGTCGGCAGCTCGCGGAAAGGGTCCGCAGTGACCGGCTGGCTTTGAGGTGGCGATGGGCAAGATCTTCTTCTGTTGCTGGGCGGGGCGGGTGATCGACAACCGCCAGCGCCCGGATTCTGAACGGACCGCTCCTTCTGATCTCATACTGCCGTTCGATTTCGCCAGCGATAGCGACATCCGTGCCTTTATTGGTTGGGATGGTTTTGCGCTGATGGATTCCGCTATTTCGATCGTGTCGTTGTGTCGCGAGTACATGCAGGCCGTGCAAGCCGAAGCCAGTTGTGGGGAGTGTTTTCCCTGTCGCGTAGGCACGCGAGTAGCTGCCCAATTACTTGGCCGACTCGCTGACGGCCAGGCCACCCAATCTGATCTCGACCAACTTGTTGCCCTGCTCCACGATATCTCGCGGTTGTCCAAGTGCCAGGTCGGTCAGACGGCACCTCGACCGGTTCTTGCCGCGTTGGAGCACCTCGGCATGGAATTCGACAAGTGTGTCGCGTCTGGTTGCCGGCTGGCGCCAGTGCGCTTGTTGACGCGCATTTCGGCGCCTTGCCAAGAGGCATGCCCAGCTCATCTTAATATTCCCATCTATATCGAAGACATCAAGAAGCGGCGTTACCTCGACAGTGTGGATACGGCGCGAGAAGGGTGTGTGATGCCGGCGGTTCTGGGGCGCGTATGTGTGCGCCCGTGCGAATCGAATTGCCGGCGCGCGAACGTTGATGAGCCGCTACAGATCAAGTACCTCAAGCGTTTTGCCGCCGATTATGAAATGAATCACGGACAGGCGCCCCGCCGGGTAAAAGCTTCCGCCAGCCGCAAGCACGTGGCGGTGATCGGGGCTGGTCCAGCGGGTCTGGCTTGTGCGGAGAAACTGGCCCTGAAAGGGCATCGGGTGACGATCTTTGAAGCATTGCCCGAACCGGGAGGCATGGCGGCAGTCGGTATTCCGGACTACCGTTTGCCGCGTTCGGTGTTGCGCCGGGAGGCGGCGCTGATCGAAGAACTCGGGGTGCAGATTGTCTACAACAAACGCCTGGGACAAGACGAATTCACTTGGGCCGCGTTACGCGGAATGGGCTTCGACGCGCTTTTTGTGGGCATTGGCGCGCATTCTTCCAATAAACTCGGCGCCGAGGGTGAGGACCGAGCGTACAAGGGATTTGTGCACGGCGTCCATTTTCTACGCGCGATTGCCTTGGGTCACGAGGTAACCTTAGGCCAGAAGATGGCCGTGGTGGGTGGCGGAAACGTTGCCATCGATTGTGTGCGCTCGGCCCTTCGCGTCGGCTTTACGGACGTCAACCTCATCTACCGGCGAACAATCAAGGAAATGCCGGCCGATGCCGTGGAAATCAGAGATGCTCAAGATGAAGGCGTCAAATTCCATTTCTTGTGCAATCCGACCCGCCTCTTGGCAAATTCCGACAACCAGTTGATCGGCATGGAACTGCTGCGAATGGAACTGGGCGAACCTGATGCCTCCGGGCGTCGGCGGCCTGTGCCAGTGAAGGGCAGCGAATTCATTATCGAGACCGACGTTGTCATTCCCGCCATCGGGCAGCAACCAAATTTTGATTTTCTCGCCCCGGCGGACGGATTGGAAATCACCAAATGGGGCACAATCGCGGCCGATGCCTACACCGGTGCGACCAAAGTGCCAGGCGTCTTTGCCGGCGGCGATTGTGTAACCGGGGCAGCCACATTGATTGAAGCCGTGGCCGCGGGCAATCGCGCCGCGGTATTCATCGATCGCTATCTGAACGGCGAAGCGCTAGATTTGGACGGCGCACAACGTCTCGAACGATTGATGAAAAAAGTGCAAGTCTATAATTCCGCAGAAAAGGTGGAATTGCCACGGGGGGTGCCGCGGCAAGGCTTTACACATTTGCCCGTCTCCTACCGTGTTAAGAACTTCGAAGAGGTGGAGCATGTGATGACCGCCGAAGCGGCGACGACCGAAGCCAGTCGCTGTCTGCGGTGTTTCCGGGTAGTGGGGGTGGCGCTATGAAGACGACGGGCACGCCTCCAACGGTCCATCTGACCATCAACGGCCGTCCGGTTACCGCAGCGCCGGGGGAAACAATTCTCGAAGCCGCGCGGCATTTGGGCATCGAGATACCCACGCTCTGCCAACACGAATGGGTCAGTCCAATCGGCTCCTGCCGGCTATGCGTCGTTAAGGTGGAGGGAATCAACGGCACAGTCGCTTCGTGTACTACACCGGTGACCGAGGGGATGAAAGTCTCTACCGACGACGATGAGCTGCTTCGCCTGCGCCGTCAGCAAATACAGTATATTCTGCTCAACCACCCGCTCGATTGCCCTGTCTGCGACAAAGCGGGCGAGTGCCGGTTGCAAGATCTGACCTAGTCCCTGGGTGTTGCACACCAGGCCTTCCAAGCGTCGTTTCCCGAACCGCAGCGAATTGACACGCAAAGTCGTTTGATCGAACGCAACGACCAACGGTGTGTTCGTTGTGGACGTTGTGTATCTGTATGCCATGAAGTGATGGCGGTCGGTGCCTACCGCTTTACCGGCCGTGGCTATGCCTCACGCATCGATACGAACGACGGTGGGCCGTTGGACTGCGAGTTCTGCGGACAATGCGTCGCGATTTGCCCGGTCGGGGCATTGTTGAGCAAGCCATTCAAACACCGGGCGCGCGTGTGGGATCTGCGGCCGGTAGAAACCGTATGCGGCTACTGCGGCGCCGGTTGCCAACTGGAACTGAACGTGCGTGGCCAACGGGTGCATCGAGTCACTTCGAACCGACGGCAGACATCGAATCGTGGCCTCCTTTGTGTTCGCGGCAGTTTCGGTTACGACACCGTGCATAGTGCCGATCGCGCGACCGAGCCTCGGGTGCGGCGGGAAGGCAAACCCATGGTGGTGGATCGCTCCGAAGCCCTGGAATCGGCCTTGGAAGGGTTGCGGCGGGCCACGGCCACGGGGGCGGATGCCGTCGGTGTGTTGATTAGCGCGCGTTTGCCGATGGAAGACGTCTACTTGGCGGCGCGTGTATTCCATGACGTATTTGGCACCACGAACATCGCCCTGACAGGGCAAGACGGTTACGTTGGCGCGTGGCGGACGGTTCGAAACCGGCTGGGTAGGGGTGGGTCCACCGCCACCTTCGACGATCTACTCCGGGCCGACGCCATCGTCTTGGTTGGCGCCGATCTCGCGGCAGAAATGCCGGTACCGCATCTGAACGTGCTCGCCGCCGTGCGCGAACACGACGCCCGTTTGATTTGCGCCCATTCGCTGCCGACCAAACTCGACGATTTCGCATCCGTGCGGTTGCGCTATCGGCCTGGTGAAGAAACCGCCGCGCTGTTGATGTTGGCGCGCGCTCTGGCCGATGCCAAAGGCCAGAATCTTGACTTTGTCATCAAGCACACCGAAGGATTCGCGGCGTTTAAAAGCGGTCTTGACCGGCTCGAAATGCATTCCTTGCTCCAACGAACCGGGCTCGAGTGGGATGAGGTTCGCAAAGCCGCCACCCAGTTGGCGGCCGCGAAAAGGCCGTTGATTGTCCTCGGCCAACAAGCCTTGGCCGGATCGGCGGAAGCCAACACCAATCTGGCGCTGGACCTGCTGGCCATGGTCGGCCATTTGGAGAACAGCCTGTTGCTCTGTGGCGACCGGGGCAACACCTGGGGCGCCTTGTTGGCTACCGAGGCGGCGGGTGTGAGCCCGCTTTCCTACCGAGGCGTCTTGGCGGCGGGTCTGGACGGCAAGCTCAGCGCTATGGTCATTCTTGGCGGTGATCCGCTGGTCAGTTCGCTGCAAGCGGAGTCTTTGCGTAAGGCCATGGAAGTGACCGGCTTTGTCATTGTCGCCGATTCGTTTTTCAACACTACGGCCGAGGGGGCAAATGTCTTCTTCCCCACGACGGTCTTGGCCGAACGCGGGGGACATGTTGTCTCGGCGGAAGGGCGTCTGCTGCGTCTACAGCGAGCGGTTGATCCGCTGGAAGGAACTACGGAGGAGTGGCTTTTGTTGGCGGAATTTGCGCGGCGATGGGGTCAACCTTTGGGCGACGAGTCGCTAACGGCTATTTGGCAGGAACTGCTCAGCCGCAACTCGGAATTGGCGGCATGTCATGCCCGGGTTACGAGTCAACAGGGAGTGCTACTGACTTCATTCGCGCAAAAGCTTGACATCCGGGTTGCGTTCGGGAGTGTGCCCAGACTCGCGGAACCCTTGGCCGGCGATTTGATTTTGGTGGCCGGCCCGACACTGGCACACAACGGGACGCTGTCTCTCCGTTCTACCGGTCCTCGTCAGATCAGGCCCGAACCTTGGCTAGCGCTTCATCCGGCCGATGCAGGACGGCGCCAAATCGCCGACGGCGAGACCGTTCGAGTGCAGGGCGAGGGCCTGTCTTTGCCGGTGGTCGTCCACTACGACGCTCGTCTGTCGCCCGGCACCGCGTTCGCACCGGTTCATTTCCCCTCGTTCCCGGTAGCAAGAATGCTGAACAACGGGGCGTGTGTTTCGGTAACGATCAACAAGTAGCTTGGACTAGGTGCAATTCCATTTTTTTTCGACGCGATCCCAGCGCGCCTTCCAGCGGAATACCACCTCGATCGTACGGTCGGCATCTACGCGAATGGATCGCGTTTGCGGCGGGCATGGGTAACACTCATTGAATACACAGACTTCGGCATTGGTTGCGGCCACGGTGTAGTTGTCGATCTTGAGCTTCTTGCTGAACGACGAACCGCGGATCCAGATCTCCTCGACCGGTTCGGTCAAACCGATGTCGGCCCGAATGCCATTGAGCATTTGTGGACTGGCGCTTTGGGTGAACAACAGCATGACGCGCACTTCGCCTTGCGGTTCGTCGGCAGCAATTGCTACGGCCAGCCAGCAAAGCAAGACCACAACGGCTGTGCGGGTGACCTGGGACAATCTGCGGCGGGGAGGCAAATGTTCCATAAATAAATGGTTGCGCTGGCGCCGGAGGATGTCAACGGCTTGACAAGAATCGTAATCCAACTAAGATAACTAACATGAAGTGGGGCTGGGTGGTTTGTTTGGCGCTGTCGCTGACGGTGGTGTCGTGCGCCATCGAGGACGGCAGTCCGCCGCATCGCAGTTATGACAGTCTGCTGGCGGACGGTCAGCAGGCGCTGGCAGACGGCGACGGCGAATCGGCTCGCCACTTCTTCGGTGAAGCCCTCTCCCTTCGCCCCGGCGATTCGACGGCAAGTCTCGGCCTGGTTCTCGCCGACACCCTGCAGCTTGTCTACTTCACCGACCAGATCGTCTCCTTTGTGTTTAGTCTGTCGGGTGTTGTCGCCGCGGAATACCTTGATGATCCCGGCGGCCTGGATCCCAATGGTACGCTCGACGACACGATTCACCATTTTCTGAAACACATCTTTGAGCCGGTGCTTGACGAGTTGCTGCTGGCCCTCGACGATGCTTTGGCTGACCCAAACTTGAGCTTGCCGCTGGTCGAGTTGCCGATTTCTTTCCAAGGCGAGGTGGTTGCCGATCTGGGTGGCGAGTGGGACGCGACGGACGCGGTTTGGCTGGCGGGAACAGTGAGGTTGGTGCAAGGCGCAGTCGATTGCTTGCAGGCTACCAATCTGGACTTCGACCTCGGCATCGTCTTGGAAACTAAGGCAGTAAGAGAACTGATAGCCGGCGAATCGCTGGATTGGGTCAGCGAGATTCCGGAATTGGCCGGCGCTTTGGCCGCGATGATCAATGATCGGACCCATCCCGATGCCCTGCTGCCGCTGCCGGATGAGGGGTGGCGTTTCGTTCGTGCACAGCGCAATCTGGCATTGGGGGTTATCTATTGGGTTGACGTTTGGAAGCAGGTGGACGCGGAATCTGACGACCCGGCAAACGAGATCCTGGGCTACGAAGATCGTAACGGCAATCAGCACCGCGAAGCCAACGAGCCGTATGCCTGGCTGGGAGGCGAGGAGCCGTTTCCGTCGTGGCTTATGACCCTGATGCCGGCCTTGTTGACGATCGGCAATGATCTTGGCGGTGCATTGGCGGAAGGAACCGATCTGGATGCAACGTCGACCACCATCGAATCCTTCGATGTGTCGCTGCTCAACTTGATTCTTGAAACCTTCGGTTTGCCGGCGTTGGTGCCGGTGATGAAGGTCAACTTCGCCGAGCTGTTCGCCGACCCGCCGGCGGAAGAGATCAAGGATTTCTTGACCGGCGCCTTGTTGTGCGTCAGCCAAGAACCGGGGATGTTGCCAATTGTGATGTGTGTTGCCAATCTGTGGGAATGAAATACGAAGGGAGTTGATGGCGTGCGTTCGTTGTTGATCGGGTTTTTGATGTTGGCTGTTGCCTCGACCGCTTGGGCGGAGTTTACGATCGTGACCGTCGACTCAGGTGGCGTCGGGGCTTCGACGGATTTGACGCTCGACACTGCTGACCGGCCGTTCGTCTGCTACTACGATGAAACCAATGGCGATCTCAAGCTGGCGGTGCTGCTCAATGGCGAATGGCATTTGGCCACCATCGACAACGCGGGCGATACGGGTATGTATTGCAGCCTGTACATCGACAGCGGCGGCGCACCCCACATTGCCTACCGTGACAACGACGAGTGGAACGTGCGCTACGCGTATTTCGACGCCGGAGCATGGCAGCGCCAAACACTGGAATCCTACGGTGCGGTGGGGGTCGGGATCAGCATGATGCCGGCGGAGGACGGATTGCCGCGCCTGTCCTTCATCGACGATAGCGACACCGCCCTGGTCTACTTGTGGTTCGAAACGGACAACTATGCGTCGTACTACGTCGACGGGCAAAGTTCGGTCGGCGGCCAGGCAACCAGTCTATGGGTCGTCTCGAATGACTTGTCCTACATCGGCTACCAGGACGTGACGGAAGGAACCATACGCCTGGCTCGAGGCCACGCCGAAGTCTGGGACTCGATGGTGGTGGACGGAGGCGAAGCCAAGGTAGGCACCGATAGCGGATTGGCGGTGGACAACAGCGGCGTTTTGCACCTTGCCTACTTCGATGAAACCAACGGTCGGCTCAAGTATGCGTTCGGGACGTATGGCACGATGAGTGTAGAGGTGGTCGACGAATCGGGATGGTGTGGTTTGCCGATGGATCTGGCGCTCGATGCCGCTGGGCGACCGCATGTGTGCTACTACGACGATGCGACTGAGAGTCTACGTTATGCTTATCGGGACGATCAGCGCTGGCATCGCTTTGTCTTGGAGAGCGGCGGCCACGCCGGGCAAGACTGCTCGTTGGTCGTGGACGGTGACGGCTTGGTGACCATCGCGTATCACGACGGCGATGATGGCACGTTGCGAGTGGCCCGGGGTGATTCGGTCGGGCTCGATGAGTTCGTCGGCGGCGACGACGACTCCGACGGCGACACCGGCGCCGACGACGACTTGAATGACGATGCAGACGACGATACCGCCAACCCCGGGTTCGGTGGTAATGCGGAAGAGGGAAGCAGTGAATCGAGCGCCGGCTGCGGCAACTGAACCGCCTGACCTGAACTTCACTTCCAGAGTGACGACAAATAGGCCCAACGCACTCCGCCTTCGGTGAGCCAATACAACTTGCCGGTGTTCTCTTCGTAAGCCATATCGAGGACTGGGCCTCGGAGGCTGGCTTTTTTGACCACCAGATTGGATTCGGGATCGATTGCCACTAGCCGGCCGGTAGCCAACACGGCGCCATAGAGACGGTTATTGACGCGGTCGGCGACAAGATTTGCCAGCCCGAAAGGCGCGGGGACGTGGTCAATGCGTTCGAGCGTGGTGGCGTCTAGAACCACGACTTTTTGACGGAAGGGCAAGGCGACATACAGGAAGCGGTTGTCGGGCCCCAAAGTGAGGTCAGCGACCCCAAAACCGACGTGAATTTTCCGCAACTGCTCGCCGGATTCGAGGTCGAATTCCACCAGATTGCCGTAGGCCGGTTCGGCGACCAGGACGCGGTCGAGATCCTGATTGATTGTCATGTGCCGCGGCCACGGACCGATATTGCTGAGGTGGCCGATGCTGCTGCCGTTGCGAGAATCATACAGAACGATCTGGTCCCGCCCGCCGCACAAGAAAAGCCATTGGCGTTTCAGGCGATAGAAACCGACGTCGAGCAAGGGGGAACAATCCGGCAGGTCGAATTCCGCCGACAACAACTCGACCCAACCGGTTTGAGCGAATGGTCTCACTGAGTACTTGTTGCCGCGCTTCCGTAAAACACCGAAGGCGCGGGAGATCGGTGGGTCGCCGGCAACCACCGGGGCCGGTAGCGTCGGTAATTGATAGCGGGGTGGGAAGGTCGTGATGACGCCGGCCTCGACGGCGTTGTCCCAGCCGGCGTTGTCCACGCGCACCCTTTCGCCGGGCAACTCGGCAGACGAGGAGCGCCAAGGGACGTCTGTGGCCGACAAAACCGCCAAGGCGGAGGCGATGCTGCCCAGCCACAGCAAAGTCAGCAAGGGGACGGCCAACATGCGGTGGCGGTAAAACCAGATGCCGCCAAACCCCGTGGCGATGACCAGCCCGGCGACCACCCACAGTGGTTTGGCCAGAATGAAAATCAGGGACGGCGGTAACAGGAAAAGAGCGAGGTAAGTGATGATGACGTCCAACGCGGCGGTCCAACTGCGATAGCGCGAGTGCACAAACGCCGCGACCAACACCACCAGAATGGCTCCTACGTAAAACGGCGCGAATGAGGTAGCTTGAAAGAGATGTAGCAGAACAAACAACAACGACGCAACGAAGGCTCGAGGCCCGAATGACACCAGTGCGCGTTTGCCTCGGGTCATTTCGCTGATCTACCGCCCGTTTCGTGGACCGACGGCCTCTGCCGGCACTCTGCGAAAAAACTCACTTGGTGGTGTTGTTGTCCAACAAATCGTCGTCAGCAACCGTGTCGTCATCGGTGACAATGTCGTCATCCGCAACGGTGTCGTCGTCAACCACGGTATCATCGTCCGGCCCGGGTTCGGGCAGGTCAAACACGGCCACGGCTCGCAGTCCGTCACCCGCTCCGAAGGTTTCAGGCGTCGCCTGCATCCAGCCTTCTGCATTGCGCAACAGGAACAGCGGTCCGCCGTAGGCGCCAGTATAGCCGACCGCCCAGCCACGGGTGTCGCTGAGCAGACTGATGTCATTGACGCGGTAGTCTGTTTTGTCACCGGGCAACGACATTTCTGCCCAGTTGGTCTGGTCGCTCGAACGGTAGATCTGACTCCAGAGGCAGTCGGCAATGATGTAGCCAATGCCGCCTTCGATGAATTGAATCCGGCGGGCGGAAGTCGTCTGGCAGTCACTGGAGGCAACAAGCGGCTGGCGAATCCAGCCTTCGTCGGTGCGATGCCAGATGATGCCCTGTTGCGGACCATCGACCTGGTCATAGCCCACCACCCAGAAATGGTTGTCCGGCCCCCAGGTGAGATCAAGTACGTCCAAGGGAAAATCGGGGGTTTGCGCGACGATCGGATCCGTCACCACGGCTTGCGCGCCGTCCCACACGCCGACAAGCAGAGTCAGATTGACTTCGGCTGTGAAGTAGATGTTCTTGTCCCCAGGCACGGTGGCCAGGGAGGTCAGTCGCGTCGCCGCACCGCCAAACAAGGCGGAAGCGGGAGCCACCAATTCACTGCCGTCAAGTGCGAGACGAATCAAATAGCCGTTGTTTTGCGCATCGTTGGCGGCAAACCAGAAGGATCCGTCGCCAGTGCGGGTCGCGTCGAAGAGCAGGGCGCCGCCGGGAAAGGAAGCCGGCGTGATGTTGATCCAACCGCCGGATTCGTAACGGTAAATGCTCTGCGCTGTGTAGACCAACCCCTGCTCGCGGTTGACAAAAATTGCGCCGACGATTTCCGAACCGCTGGGAGAAACGTCTTCTTCATTCCAACGGCCTTGGTCGTAGGAATAGACGCCATTGCCGAAGGCCCATCCGATCATGGTCGGATCGTAGACCGTCGGTGTGTCGTCATCATCGTCGCCGCCGCCGTTTTCGTCATCGCTCGATTTGCTGCAACCAAAGGCGACCAATACCGAAACGAGCGTCACGCTTAAAAGCAACAGCACCAACCAGTACCGTCGAGACATTGTACCTCCTGTTGACCAGACTCAATCTCTCTTTTTACCCCAAAAGCCCAGCGTTGTAAAAGAACGCAGTCGGAGTCGATGGTTGGCTTTTGCGTTGCGCAGGAAAGCAGCTTAATAGTGGATCAGGACAGCGGCTGCACCAAAAAGAAACCGGGGTGCAAAACATGTGTCGAAAAGAACTTTTGCGATAATGTTTGACCCTCATTTTATTGTCAGCCACAGTCGACGCGGCCGACGATCTCAACGGCGAGTTGGTTATGCTGAAAGATATATCGGTGTTGCGTGTATGGGACGATTCCTACGAAAAGGGTTTTACCCGCGGCAATATAATGGCCGGCCCGATCCGAGAAATCTTCACCGGTTGTCAGTCACTTATGGCTGCTCCTTTCCAAGTTACAACCTCGCTTACGAGTTGTTCGAGCGGCACTGTAAGATGCCGGTAGAATTTGTCGAAGAAGCGCACGGCCTCCTAGACGGTGCATTGGCCGCCGGGATGTATCCGTACGTTCCGTTCCCGGGTCGTAATGTTGATGCGAAAGACATTGCGGTCGTCGGCGCCTCGGCGGATCTTCGGTCTTTTCGGTTGTTCGTCGCTGATCGGGTGGGACCCGCGCACGGCCGGTGACCCGGAACTGGCTGGCGAACTGGCGGTCGGCCGGAATCTCGACTGGACCGCCGTGCAGAAGAACCCGTCGTGACTGGCTCGCCAATCGTTGGTAGTTGCCCGCGTGTCGTCGCACGGCCGGCCGACGATATCCGTGGGGTGTCCCGGCTTCTTGGGGAGCCTTTCCTGCATGAACGACGCCGGGGTGTCGGCGTGGCAGCGTCAGTCGTGGCGCAATCCAACGTTCGGTCAAATGGATTTCTCCTTGCCGTTGCTGCCGATCAATCTGGCGATTCGCCAGGACTTGGAGCAAGAAGACGTTGATGGCGAGGGCGTCTGCTCGGCCAATGACGTAACCGACTTCCTGGCTTGGTAGCCGCGTTCATCGGCCTACAACGTGGTGGTGGTCGGCGCCGACTGTACTGATCATCCTTCGGTCATCATGGAACTGAGGAACTTGGAGACTGCACCACGCTTTGATTATGACGAACCCGATTTGCCTAGACCATTGGCGGAGACCAACCATTTCCGGAAACTTGCCGATCCTTCACCTTGGCCGCGGAATGCGACGATTTTGAACAATGTGGCAGCGTGGAACGGCAATATCACGCTCGACCGGCTGTGGGAGAATTGCGGCGATATTGAAATGGACAACAAAGGCGAGTTCTACGGCGACATGACGGCGCAGACCATGATTTTCATTCCCGCCAACAAGCGAATCGGGGTTGCGTATGCCGACCAGGGGGCGTTGGCGCCCGAACACAAACGGTCTGGCTGGATTGGGCGGACCTATTCGGCGCCTTGGCCGATGACGATTCCTATGATGACGATGCCGCCGACGATGACGTGGTTGATGACGATGTTGACGGATCGTCGGCAGACGATGGCGAACAAGGCACCAGTGGTTGTGGTCACTGAGGGAGCTACTTGCTTTTCAGCCGCGCCTTGGCGGCGCGAGCGTGAGCGGACAGACCTTCCGTCTCGGCAAACGCCACCGCGTCAGAGAGAACCGGCACTAATGCTATTTCGCGGCCGGATTCCAGCCATGTGCGAATGCGCAAGAAGTGAAACACCGACAGTCCGCCCGTAAAACGCGCGGTACCGCTGGTCGGCAGTACGTGATTCGGTCCGGCGCCATAGTCGCCAAGTACCTCGGCGCTGCGCGACCCGATGAACAGCGCTCCGTAGTGCCCCAACCGTTTGCCGGTTCGGCGTGCGTCCCTGGTCATCACCTCGAGGTGTTCGGGCGCCAGTTCGTTGCAGACCTCGATGGCTTCGTCGAGTGACGAAGCTAGCACGACGATACCGTGGCGCAGGGCAGCCAACGCCGTGCGGGCTGTCGGCAGGTTTTCCAACTGCCGCGTCAGTTCTCGTTCCACTGCACCGATCAATGCGCGGTGCGTAGTAACGAGCGCGGAAAACGCATCCGGATCGTGCTCCGCTTGCGCCAGCAGATCGATGGCGACCAGCGCCGGATTAGCACTTCCGTCGGCCAGCACCACCAGTTCAGAGGGCCCGGCCAACATATCGATAGCAACGTGACCGGCGACCAGTTTTTTTGCTGCGGTGACCCAGCGATTGCCCGGGCCGACAATGATATCGCACGGTGGCACCGAACCGGCGCCGTAAGCCAAGGCGGCAATCGCCTGCGCGCCGCCTACCGCCAACAGGGCATCGGCCCCAGCGACGTGCGCCGCGGCGAGAGTCTCGGGAGCCGGCCGGGGAGACGCGACCCAAACCGATTTCACGCCGGCCACGCGCGCCGTGATGGCGGTCATCAGAACTGAAGACGGGAGCGGAAAACGCCCGCCGGGTGCATAACAGCCCGCACGTTCCATCGGTGCAATTGTGTGTCCGGCGCGGCCGCCGGCAATTTCGACCGTCAACTCTCGCAGGCAGGCTCGTTGTTTCTCAGCGAACGTACGGATGCGGCGAGCCGTGTTGTTCAACACACGCCGTTGTGCGGCAGGGAGAGCCTGATAGGCGACGGCAAGATCACCACGGTCGAAAACCATCGGTTCGCCGCGGCGCAGATCGCCCAGTCTCTCGGCGTGGCGTCGTAGTGCGGCCTCGCCTCGGCGGCGAACGTCGTCGACAATGCGCCCGACCTGTCCAAGTGTGCCCGCATCGATCACCTCATGGCGGGACCGTTGCACTTGATCGGGCCGGACACGACGCAAGCGTATTGGCTTCATGTGTTGCTCCGTTCCGGTTTCGCGTTTCCCGGACGGCGGGTCAGGCGCAGAGCGCGCCGTTCGAGCTCGGCTTCCACCTGGGCGAGGTCGGTTTGGCCGCGAGCCATGGCGACCAAAGCGAAGTAAAACAGATCGGCCGCTTCCCACACGGTTTCCTCGTGGTTCGACGCGGCCGCCAACTCCCCGGCTTCCTCAACCAGTTTGGCGCGCAGCAATTGGGGGTCGTTCAGTAGTCGCCTGGTGTAGGACTCGGGTGGCGCGTCCCGGGCCAGATCGGCCAATCGGCGGGCGAGTCGACTCAGCCCGTGATCTGGTCCCCAACAAGTGCGCGTGTCGAGATGGCAGAAACCGGCGCCATGCTGCCGGACGGTGAACCGCAACGCATCTCGGTCGCAATCGAGATCGATGCGACGCAGCTCCTGGGTGGCCCCGGAACTCTCACCTTTGATCCACAGACCACGGCTGCGGGAATGGTAAACGCCGCGACGAGTACGAACCGCTTCACGCAAACTGGCAAGGTCGGAATAGGCGAGGCCGAGTGCGATGCCGCTTTCGTCGACGACCACCGTCGGCCACAGTCCATCTGGCCGGTCCGAAACCAAGGGCGCGGCGATCGATTCGGCCAGTCCCAAGCGGCCGGTATAGATGGCCATGCCGATCTGGGCGTCGACACCCAGACGGTCGAGCGCGGCGATTTCCTCGGCGGTGGTGATACCGCCGGCGACGGTAAGGCGTGCCGAGCCGCACTCAGCCAACAAGCGTTTGACTCGTTCGAGGTCGATGCCGCCCATGCGGCCTTCGCGTTCGACAAAGGTCACCAAGAAGCCGCCGACCAGGCCGCGCAATTCGCGCAAATGCGCGATGATGTCGCGCCCGGTACCTTTGCGCCAACCTTCGACGACAACTTCGTCGTGGTAGGTGTCGAGTGCCGCCACCACCCGTTCGCGCGGCAATTGGCGAACAACGTCTGGTTCGGCCGCGGTACCCATAACCACTTTGGTAGCGCCACGATCCAGCCAGTCCCGGGCGGCCTCTACCGATCGAATGCCGCCACCGACCCGGCAAGGCGCCAGGCGCAGCAACTCATCGATAAGCGCGATGTTGTTACCTTGACTGAGCGCCGCGTCGAGATCGACCACGGCGATCTCGCCGGCCAACGCGAAGCTTTCGGCCAAGGGGCGTGGGTCGCCGGCATCGAGCGCTTTTTCACGGCCACCGATGAGTTGAACCGTCTGACCGTTCATCAGATCGATCGATGGAACAATCACCGCCGTACCTCCACCCCGCGGTCGGCCAAGAAAGCCTTCAGGTCGGCCACGGAATAGTTGCCTTCGTGGAATATTGACGCGGCCAGCACGGCATCCGCGCCGGCCTCGATGGCTTCGAACAACTGGGCTGGCGTGTCGGCGCCGCCCGAGGCGATGACCGGCACATTGACCGTGTTCGACACGGCGCGCACCAACTCAAGGTCGTAACCGCTTCTTGTGCCGTCGCGATCCCATGAGGTCAGGAGGATTTCGCCCGCGCCGTTCCTTACCGCCAGGCGCACCCATTCGAGTACGTCGATTCCGGTGTCGGCGGTGCCGGACCGGACGACAACCTGCCAGGCGCCGGGCCCGGTTTGTTTGGCGTCAACAGCGAGGACCGTACATTGCACGCCGAAACGACCGGCCACCTCGGCGATCACTGTCGGTTGGGCGACGGCCGCGGTATTGATGCCTACTTTGTCGGCGCCGGCCTCGAGCAATGCGCGCGCGTCGGTCCAGTCGCTGACTCCGCCGCCGACGGTGAGCGGTATCGCGATGCGTTCGCGTACCCGGCGCACGGTATCGAGTTTGGTCTTGCGTCCCTCCGGTGTGGCGGATACATCCAGCAACACCAGTTCGTCCGCGCCTTGCTGCTCATAGTTCCACGCGAACTCGTCTGGTTGGCCCATGTCGCGGAGACCTTGAAAACGCACGCCCTTGACCACGCGTCCGTCGCGCACATCGAGACAGGGGATAATGCGCCGGGTCAACATGACTCCTCCGCCGCGGCCAACCAGCGTTGCAACAGCGCCAATCCCCAAGCGCCGGAAAGCTCCGGATGAAATTGGCAGGCCAGCACCCGGCCGCGTTCGATCGCCGCCACGAAATCTCCGCCATGGTCGGTCAATGCGACGGCCCAACCGGCGGGTGGTTCACTTAGCCGGTACGAGTTGGCGAAATAGGCGTACCCGCGTTGCAGCAGCTTGCATGCCGGGCCGGGAACAACCTCGTTCCATCCGAGTTGAGGTACGCGGACGGTGTCGGGGAAGCGGCGAACGGATTGGCGGAGTAAGGCCAGCCCGGGCACCCCGGGGTTTTCCTCGCTCTCCGCGGCAAAGACCTGCAAGCCGAGACAGATGGCTAGCGTCGGCCGACCGGCCGTGACGCGGCGGGCAATCGGCTCGGCCAAACGATCCAGATGAATTTGTTCCATCGCCGCGGCGAACGCGCCAACACCAGGCAATACGACCCTTGCCGCTTGCTCCAACGCGGCCGCGTCGTTGCATACGCGCGGTTCGGCACCGGCCCGGCGCAGTCCGGCTAGAACCGACGCCATGTTGGCAGTACCAGTGCGCACGACCAGAACTTCGCGGCTCGACATCACAGGGTGCCTTTGGTGCTGGGGATCTCGGCCGGGCCGGTCACCGACACCGCCTGCCGCAGGGCGAGGGCCAAGGCTTTGAATGCCGCTTCGGCGCGGTGGTGATCGTTGGCGCCGCGCAGGATGTCGACGTGCAGCGCTATGCGCCCGGCCGTGGCGAACGACACGAGAAAGTGAGTGATGTTTTCGGTGGCCAGAGTGCCGATTGTCGGCCGCTGCAGGTCAAGACTGATGATCGGCAGCGGACGGCCGGAAAGGTCGAGCACTGCGCGAGCCAGTGCTTCGTCGAGCGGCGCGTAGGCATAACCGAAGCGTTCGATGCCGCGTTTGTCGCCGACTGCCTGATCGAGCGCAGCTCCCAACACCAACGCACAATCCTCCACCGAGTGGTGGTCGTCGACATCCAAATCGCCCTGGCATGCAAGCAAAAGGTCAAAGCGCGCGTGGCGGGTCAGCGCAGTGAGGAGATGGTCGAGGAACGCAAGACCGGTGTTGATCTGGGCCAAACCGCTGCCATCGAGCGCAAGCCGGCAGGTGATGTTGGTTTCCTTGGTAGCACGGGTGACTTCGGCTTGTCGAGCGCTCATGGCAACAACTCCTCCAACTGATGAAGGTCGGCCAGCACACGCGCGGCGCCGGCGGTATACAGTGCGACCGTGGCGATATCGTAGTCGTCGGCGGCCGGCACACCGATCGGCAGAACGCCCGCGGCCCGAGCGGCTTGCAGGTCGTCGGGCGCGTCGCCAACCAGCCACGCGCTGTCCACCTTCAAGCGATCGAGGGCGATGCGAACTGGTGCGGGATCCGGCTTAAGCGGACCGTCTTCGCGACAGACCACGGCGGCAAACAGGCGGGTCAATTCGAAGCGCTGCAGAAAACGCTCGGCGTCAGCTCTTGGCCGCCCGGTCACAATGCCCAAAGGAAAGCGCGCGGCCAATCGTTCGAGGAAGCTGATGTCCGTCCGGCAAGTCTCCAGCTCACGCAGACCGGGACGCGCGGATGTTCCCTGATAGTGCTCCTCGAAGCGGGCCGTTACTTCCGCCAGATCGGCAGCGACGCCGTGACGCGACAGCAGCCGCTGCGTGAGCGCCCAATCGTCGTTGGCTCCAGGTTCGGCCTTGGCCGAGGCTATTTCCGCCGAGGTCAGGGATACTCCGTAACTGGCGGCCGTGGCGGCGATGGCCTCGCGATACGAACGGGATACGTCGGCCAGCACGCCGTCCATGTCGAACAGCACCGCCTTTGGCGCCGCGACAGTACGAAGTGCACAGAGCAAGCGGTCGAAGGTGGCGGGTTCGCCCGGGCAGGTAATGCGTACTCCGCCGGGGAAATCGGCCTCCGTCGGAATCAAGCGCACGGCGATGCCAAGACCGGCGAGCGCGTCGCGCAGCCAATGCGGATCGCGGCACTGCACGAAAACGAAATTGGCCTGCGACGGAAACGGGCGCCAGCCAAGATCGGCAGCCACACGAAACAATTCCGCTCGTTCTTCGCGCACCCGCCGCAGATATGCCGCGGTGATTTCCCGGCCGTCGCGCTGCCAGGTTGCGACCAGGGCCTGGGAGATATTGGAAACCGGATACGGCCCACCGGCTACGCGCAGCGACTGGATCAAATGCGCCGGTCCGGCGGCGAAGCCGACCCGTAATCCGGCCATGCCGTAGACCTTGGAAAACGAGTGTACCACGACCGCGTTGGGTAGCCGCAGCGCGGCGGGGGTGAGGTCTTCGTCGGCAAATGGACCATAGGCCTGGTCGACCAGCAGCAACGCAGACGGACACGCGGCGGAGATGCGCGCAAGGTCGGCGGCCGTCGCCACGGCGCCAGTCGGATTGTTGGGACTGGTGATGACGATGATGCCGGTCCGTGGGTTCGCCAGGCGGATGACGGCGTCGGTCGGGTAGCTGCTTTCCGACCACGGGGTGTTGACCACCCGGCCGCCGGAGAGATGGGCGAAGTGGTGAAACATTTCGAAGGCCGGTGTTGGCAAGATGATTTCGCGGTCGGGAAACAAGAAGGCGCGGCAGGCGCGATCGATTGCGTCGTCGCCACCGGCGGTCACCAACACCTGTTCAGGCGAGACATTCAGCCCGGCGGCCAATTGTGCCTCGAGGGCATGCGGTTTCTGGTAACGGCAGAAAAGATTGGGGCCGATGGCCGGCAGCACGCGCAGTAGGTCGGCGGATGGGGCCGGCCCTTCGTTGCTGTCGAGGCGCAGGTCGGTCGGAGCTGGCGCGCGCGGCACGACGTACCCGGCCAGGTCGCGCACGTTTGGCGACGGCTGCAGCGGCGTAGTGTCGTGGTGGCGCATCGGTGACCTCACCGGCTAGTCAGGGAATGAGCTGGTCGGGTTCAGTCACGACCAGATCGGATCCCCCGTGGGCTTTGATCTTGTGAATCAACGCCGGCAATTCAGCGCGCGGCACGGCAGCCTTTACCGCGTACCCGTCTTCGCCGAAGAGCGGCGATATCGTCGGCCGGCGCATGCAGGGCAGGAAGTTGACCACTTCCTCCAGTCGCGCGGCCGGCACGTTGAATTCGATCATCGTGCGTTGTCGGGCGTCGAGCACCGAGCGCAACAAGACGATGAAGGCTTCGATCGATTCGCGGCGCGCCGGGTCGTCGAGCGCGCGCGGGTGGGCGAACAAGCGCGTTGACGAAGTCATCAGGGTGTCAACGATCTCCAGCCGATTCACGCGCAGCGTTTCGCCGGTTGCGGTGTTATCGACGATGCAATCGGCGTCTTCGGGCGGGAAGACCTCCGTAGCGCCGTAAGACCGCACAAACGTGGCGTTCAGCCCGCGCTCGGCGATCCAGCGCCGCGCCAGTCGTTCGTATTCCGACGCCACCACCAGCGGCTGAGCCGGCAAACGGCCGTCGACCAGGATCTCGGCATTGGCTGCCGCGACCAGCTGCACCGGGTCGAAGCCGGTGTTCAGCAACTCGACCAGGTGAGCGTCAAGCTCGGCCACCCAGTCGGCGCCGGCGAAGCCCAGGTCGCGCGAGCCGGCATGTAGCATCTCTACGATGTTTTGCGGCTTGAGCAATTTGGCTTCGAAGCCGGGCAGAGACAGCGTAGGTCGGTAGCTGCGAGCGTCGAAATGAACGTGCACACCCGCATCTGCCAACAAATTGACCACGCCTTCCTGCATCCGGCCTTTGGGCAGGGCCAGACGAATCAAATGGCGATCGCGCGCGAGACTCATGCCTCCATCCTTCCGGAAAAGCAAAGCCGGCCCGAGACCGGCGTCGAGGTCGCTGCAGATTCTCTGTATCTAGCGCGATCACTCCCGCCTGTCAATTTTGGCCGCTTGACGGGCCGGGGCGTTACGCGGACATTGTTGCCGCTTGAGAAGCGAGGAGCACGAATGAAAAGCCGTGTCGCCATTCGACGTTGCGCCGAATACCGTACCGAAATCGTGCAGGCCGCCGTGGCCGAAGCGATGCGTGCGGCGGTGGATCTGCCCGCGCTGGTCGCCGGCAAGAAGGTTCTGATTAAGATCAATCTGCTCAACGACGCGCCGCCGGCGAAGGCGGTCTGCACCCATCCGGAAGTGACGCGTGCCGTCATTCGTGCGTGCCGGGCGGCGGGCGCGGCTGAGATCATTGTCGGCGAACAGCCGGGCATGCAGCTATCGGAAAATCCGGAACAGGCGTTCGAGGCAAGCGGCAACGCCGACGTCTGCCGCGAGGAAAAGGCCCGGATGGCGCCGTTTTCGCGCCATGGCTTTCGCGAGGTCGAGGTGCCAGGAGCGCAGAAACTGCGTTCGCTGATGGTGGCCAATCTGATTCTCGATACCGAAGTGGTCGTCAACGTGCCGAAGCTCAAGTCGCACATCCAAGCGCTTTATACCGGCGCGATCAAGAATTGGTTCGGCACCGTGGCCAGCCGCGACCGTAAACGCAGCCACCATTTGACGAAGCTTGAGCCGTTCTCTGAAAGCCTGGTGGATATCTTTCGCGTGCGCCCGCCGGCGCTGACTGTGATGGACGGGATTGTCGGCATGGAAGGCCGCGGGCCGGGTGAAGGCAACCCGCGACAACTCGGTCTGGTGTTGGCGTCGACCGATGCCGTCGCGCTCGACACTGTGGCGCTGCATTGTGTCGACTATGCCCAAATGAACGTGCCGCATGTGCGCATTGCCGCGGAGCAGGGGCTGGGCACGGCGGATCTCGCGCAGATCGCGATCGATGGGCCGGCCATCAATGAGGTACGTGTGCCGTTTGAGCTGCCGCCACGCTCGTTCAGCAGCCCACCCGCCTTTGTTATGCGACTGGCGTTGAAGATGTACTGGATTCGTCCGCTGATTCTGACCGAACAATGCCAACTATGTGAAGCGTGCGCCAAGATGTGCCCGGTCGGGGCGATCATGATGGGCGAGAAAGCGGCGATGATCAACCGCTCGATCTGCATCGAATGTTTTTGCTGCCACGAGGCCTGCCCGCACAACGCCATCGGCGAATACGCGTCGATCGCCTATCGCTTGGCGCGTTGGGCCGAACGCCGCAAGCTGATCCGCTGACACAAAAAGAAAGGGACGAGGCCGCCCTCGTCCCCTCATCTTCAGCGTTTGTTTTCACTCAGTTCACTTGCATCTCCACTGGGCGGGTGACGGCGTCGGTCGACGGGTTGTAGTAGTAGTACACCCGCGACTGCGGCGCGACGGCGTGCATTGGGAAGGTGGCCTTCAGCTTGAATTGCAGGCGCAACGGCTGACCCCGCTTCAGCTCATCGAGGTAGAAGGTGAGCTGGCGTGAGGTCGACGAGTACTTGGCGATTTTCTTCTGTTGCACGAGCGCTTCGATCGTTTCCGGCAACGGCTGGAATCCCGGCGGCACGCCGATGTCGACCAACACCATGCCGAAGTTGCCCGGCGCGCGGTTTTCGACCTCGACCGTGCAAGTCACTTCGTCGTTGACCGCGAGGGTGGTCTTGTCATACGCGACGCGGATGCCGATCGGCTCGCTTCCTTCCGGTTCGCGGCCCAATTCGCTCCACTGAATGTAGTGTCGGCCGACCACCTGGTACATTAGCGAACCGCGGCCGGCGAAGTTGACGACCACTTCGTTGGCGCCGGCATGGGACAACGGCGTGGCGTCGATGATGCGCAACACGTCGCTGTCGGCGGGGGTGACGCGAAACGCGCCGGCATCCTGCCCGTTGACGCGGACTTGGATTTCGCCCTCGGCTTCGGCGCCGCCGCCTTTGGCGACCAGCAGGAAAACCTGCATCGCCCACACGGTGGCCTGCGTCGAGTAGTAGGTGCCGAAGGTGTCCTTGTTGCGCACCAGGTAGGTCACCACTCGGTTGACCACGTCGGCCTGCCGTTTGGCGACGATCAGCGCTTGTGCGACTAGCGCGGTTGTCTCGATGTCGGCACTCTGTCCCGACGAACGAATCGCGGTTTCACCGCCGGCCGGCCAGTAAGACGTGGCGTTGTCATCCTTCCGCAACGCGTCGAGGCGGCGGAACACGTCGTCCAAGGCATTGCTACCGGGCTTCGCCACGACCAGGGCGTTGGCGAGCAAAGCCAGGCTGTAGGCGTCTTTCGCTTCGTCCTGATGCTTTTCCAGGTAGGCCAGCGCCTTGTCGAGCGCCGGACCCTTGTACGCCGAGCGAGCCAGCGCCCAGGTGACATACGCGGTGTTGCGCACGAGGTCCTTAGCGAACGCTGCGGCCACCGCATCGAGGTAGCGCTCGTTCGGTTTCCAGGAACCGTCGGCCTGTTGCTGAGCGGCTAGCCAATCCTGCGTCCGTTTGATCAGCGCCGGATCGACTTCGTACACGCGGCTCATGTCGTAGAACTCCATCAGGCCGTAGGCCGTCAGGATGATGTGCGCCGGCGTATTGCCGAACCACTCGAAGCCGCCGCCGGGCACTTCGTAGGTCACCAGGCGCTGGTAACCCTGGTTGATGAAGCCTTCGGCCTTCATCTGGATTTCGGGCGTGATCTGGTTGGTCGCCTTCATGTAGTCAAGCACCATGACGTTCGGATACGTCGTCGAGCTGGTTTGCTCGAAGCAGCCGGACGGCATGCGGAAGATGCTGTCGAGGCCTTCGACCACCTGGCTCATCAGGCCCGGGTAGACCTTCACGAGCAGCGCCGTCGAACCAGGGATCGCGTTGGCCGGGAAGTTGATGTTGTGGCGCGCTTCGGCTTTGAGCTGGTCGGAGAAGTTCTGTTCGAAGAGTTGGCCGTCGGGTTCCACCAGTACTTCGCGTTTGATCGCGTCGCTCTGCTCGGTGCCGCGAGCGATCACCGTCAAGTTCTGCCGGCCGACGTGCTTGGCCTTGAGGTGAATATATTCGGCTTTCACTTCACCCGGACCCAGGTCGACCTGGCGCTTGGCGCCGCCTTCGACCAGTTCGTACCAGTCGGCGGCCTGGATCTCGAGCTTTACGGTCTGGCGCTTGGGCAGATAGTTGTATAACGCGATCGGCACCTTCACCACGTCATTGCGGGTTAGGGCGACCGGGAAGTCGATGTCGACGAAGAAGTCCTGGAACACGACGACCGGCGCGGTGCCGCTGCCCAGCCAACCACGGCGGGCAATCGCCTGCGCGGCGATGCGCCAGGTGGTGATCGAGTCGGCCATGGCCAGCTTCAAGCGGGCGAATCCGGTGTCGTCGGTGATCAGTTCGGGGTTCACATACAGGGTCTCGGGGAAGAACTCGCGTACGCGTACCGGTGCGGCCTCGTCTTCAGCTACGCCAGCGTCGGGCCGGTTGGGTTCGCGCATGGCGCGTTCTTCTCTGGGCTGCGCGGCGGCCGCCGGCGGGGGCAGGGCTTCCATCATTATGTCGACGTCGCCTTCGGCGAAGCCGCCGCCGCCACGGCCGAACAGGACGCCCCCACGGTTGCGTACGGTTGTTTCGGCTTCCATTTTTTTGCGGACATCCTCGTCGACCACCATCACGTCGTCGTCGTCATTGAACAAGCGGTTGGGTCCGGCGGAGGTCACGACGTAGATCTTCTTGTTCCAGGCGCCGGACAGGCGGTACGGCGTGCCCCACGGATCGTACAGCGTCCGGCGCGGCAGCTTGTTGATGTTGCCGTCGACGCGGGCGAGCGCGCGGTTGATACGCGCCAGATCGGCGCGGACTTGTTTCTCCATTTGGGCGCGGACCTCGGCATTCTGGTCGACGTGTTGCTGTCGGTCGACGCCGGCGGTTAGTGCCGGTTCGACACTGGCCAGCATCGCCATCCAACCGCGGCGGTGAACCGGGGTGTCCGTCTGGTCGAGAATGATCTGCTCGGGGGTGAAGGTATGGAACTCGTAGCGTGGGGTCATCAGTTCGCGTTCGAGGGTGAAGAACACCTTCTCCAGGCCCGGCTGCATGTCTTGCAGCGCGAACACCGCCTCGTCGACAATGGTGATACCCAGTGCCGCGGCGATCGGGTGGCCGTGCTGATCGGTAACCCGGAAATCAATCGCCGCTTCCTCTCCCGGCCGATAGATCTTCTTCTGTGGAGTGATGTTGACCTGTAGGTCGGCCTGTGGGTGCACGTAGACCACGCGGCTGTCGCGCACTATGTTGCCGCGCGGCATCAGAATGTAGGCAGTGACCACGACGCCGCCGACCATTTCGGCGGTGACCGGAATGGACAATTCGGCGCGGCCGTCTTTGATCTCCGCGGTGGTGGTCAGCAGGGTCTGCTGATCGCGCACCAAGTCGACAAACAACGTGCGGCCCGGGGTTTTCGGCAACAGGCCGGTGATGAGCATCACTTCGCCTTGCCGATAGGTCGGGGCGTCGGTGCGCAGCAGCAAGGCGGCCTCGCGGCCGGCGCTATCGAGCCGGAACGTGGCGACTACCTCGTTGCCGGCCGTGTCGCGCGCACGCACCTGGAGGTCGGCACGCTGTTCGCCCGGCGTGAAACGGTACTCGGCCAGGCCGAGTTCGTCGGTGGTGACGACATCGAGGTCGGTCCACCAGTTCTGGCGCGCTTCGTTCGTGCGCAAAGAGGGCAATACTTTGGCCGCGGCGGGCTGGCCGTCGGGCGAGGTGACCATGATGAAGACCCGGTTTTCGACGCCCGGCACGAGACGACCGCTCTCCGGTAGCGCCCGCAAAACCAGCGGCGTGCGGGCGACGGGGTAGCTGCGCAGCGCTTCCTGGGTGTGGCCGGCGGGGTCGGTGACCGTCGCATGTAGTTGCACGCGGGCCAGACCCTGGTCGACTTCGCGTCCGACCAACGTGTCGGGCAACTTGATCGAGTAGGCGAAGACGCCCTGGTCGTTGGTGCGGCCCTGGATGGTGGCGAAGGTTTCGGAGCCGACGATCGTCGCCAGGCCTTCGAGCGTCACTTCGCCGTTGCGTACCGGTTTGCCGAAAATGTAGTTCGCGTCGATCTTGCCGGTGATCTGCTGTCCCGGTAAATACCACGGCCGGTCAGCGGTGATGCCGACCTTGAACTTCGGCAGTACGTAGCGCTTCACTTCGACGGTTTTCTCGGCCGTGATCTCGCCGATCGTCATCTTGGTCTTGAACGCGCCCATGTTGACTTCGTTCGCCAGCGTGAAGCTTGTCGCGGCGATGCCGAAGTCGCTGGAATGCAACTTGCGCTTGAAGACCTTGTTGCCCTTGGCGTCGGATACTTCACACAACACCTCTTGCCGCGTCGCCGGCAGACGGTTTCCCGCCTGTAGCGCGAGGGCGCGAATGTGCATTGTCTGGCCCGGCTGGTACAGCGGTTTGTCGGTCGTCAGCAGTACCCGCAAGCGGCGCTCGATGCGCACCGCATGTTCGACGCGCACTCGCTGGCCGTGGGCGCGGGCTTCAACCACCAGCGCCGGGTCTTCCAGTGGTTCGTCGGGCACCTGAAAAGCGACGCGAGTCGAGCCACCGGCGTCGGTCTGGCCGGTGAAGACGGCGCGCTGGTCGCGTTTGTCTTTGAGCGCGACCTCGATCTTGGCGTCTTGGATCGGCTCGCCGTTGAAGCGGTTGAACGCCACTACGCGCACGCCGGCCTGCGTGCCGGCCTGGTAGGTGTCGGACGCCAGCACGCGCACGGCCAGCGAACCGAGCACCTCGGCCAGGCTGAGCGAGCCCTCGAATGACTCGTCGTTGATGCCGAGGTAGTAACGCACAAGATATAGAGCGTTCTGGCCGTCCGGAACGTCACAAGGAATGCGCGCGCTGAACTTGCCGTGCACGCGGTCGTCGAGCGTGACCACGCCCGTCGCCACGCGATCGCCGTTCAGGTGCGCGAGCCAGATCTGAATCGGCCCCTCGACCGGCCATTCTTCGGCCGTACCGCGCAACACGGTCAGCGTGACGTAGCCGTTGCTAAGTACGCCACTGGCCACATCTTTGCCCATGCGCTGCGGCGAGGGCAACGGTGGGCCGTCTTGGGACATCACCAATCCGGCCGAAACGGCCAGGAAGGTGAGGGAAATCAATAACAACGAAATCGAAAGGCGGCGGCGAGTCATGGCGTCCTCCGGTTACGGGGTTCAGTGAGCCATCTGCCTGTCCTGACAACCGGGTCGGTCAGAAGGTTCCGACCGATGAATGCGAACGGTGTGGTTCCTGCATGAACTGAAACAGAAGGAAGTCTACCACAAGGTAGGGTACTCAAGCATGGGCAGTCAGCGGTTTGACCAGTACCAGCCAGTCCATGCCGCGGAACTGGAAGGTGCGGACGGTCTGGTAGCCGTTTCGTTGATAGAGCCGCAGCGCCGGATTAACCGCCTCGCATTCGAGTTGCACGGCCGGCAGGTCTAGGGCCCGCGCTTCGTCTTCCCACGCGGCGAGCAACCGGCCGCCGAGCCCTCGGTTGCGGTGGGCATCGTCGACGGCCAGGTCGACCAGCCGCAGGCAGGGTTGGCGGGCTTCGGTCAGGCGGCTCATGGCGAAGTAGAAGCGACCGATACTCCACAGGGCCCGTGGGCCCAGGTGCAGGCAGCGCCAGCCGTACAACCACAACATGTCGAGGGAAGGGGCGTAGTCGCCGGGACAACCCAATGCGGTGCCGGCCAGGCGGTCGCCGTCATAAGCGCCCAACAGAATGGCCTCGTCGAGTTTGAGGTACATCTGCGCGTTGAAGCGCCAGAAACCGCGAAACGCTTCCCGCGACAGGCCGAGCGTACTGCGCAGCCATTGGTCGGTCGAGAAAGCTTCGTCGAGCACGCGGGCCAATTCGGCGTGTTCCGCCGGTTGGATGCGCCGCAGGCTGCTGATCAGTTTCCCGAGGTCATTCACGACTGCCTGCCTCTTCCTATTTCATTGAACCACCTATATCATGTAGCCGGTTCTTTTTGGAGGCTTACCCATGAAGCGTATTGTGTTGTTGTCAATTCTGTTGTTGGCAACCGTGGCCCTCGCCGGCGACGCGATTAACGCCGGGAAAATCGAGGTCGCGCCGTCCTCTCCGATTTCGCTCGGGTTGCTGGTCAAAATTCCACCTGCCTTCAAGGTGGCGGTCGACGCGCCGTTCAACCTCGACATCGTTTCTGAGGGACCCGCCATCGCCCAGGGTCCGCAATCATTCAAAGGCAAGGGGAAGGATCTGCCCTATACACTGCATTTCGCCAGCGGCGCCGCGGGTGAGGGTGCGCTGAATATCAAGATGATGCTGTTTGTTTGCCAGGCGGATCACGAAGGCGTGTGCCAGAAGATGGATGCACAGATCAAGGTGCCGGTGTCGGTGACGCCAAATGGTGCCAAAGCCTACGACCTGCCGATCATGCTTTCGCCACGGTTCTAGGAAACCACGGAAGACAAATAGACAGACCGTCGGCCAAACGTGTCGGCGGCCAGAGTGACGAACGCTATTATTACGCTACTGTTTCCGGCTTGTTATAGAACAGCACCACGCTTAGGCAGTGGTACTCGTTGTCGCTGGACTGCGTGACAATGTGATCCACGATGTCGATGCCGTGGTTGGCATTGATCCAGCGGGTGATCAGCTCACCCAACTCTTCACGTTCTTTGGCTTTTGTCGCCGAAAACACTTTCACCGCGTTGTATTTCACAGACCCCTCCTTCACAAACTCGCCAGGGCTCATGGAACGCGCGTGTACTATCACAACTCCGGCAGTCGATCAAGTATTTTCCTATATTGAATATTCCAATTTGGCCATACGTCGGATTGTCGATTCAGGCATTTGACGGCGCAGGTCAGGAGTGCGAGTCTGGCTTCATGAAGCTTCTTCTGCACGTCTGTTGCGGGCCTTGTTCAATCGTGCCGATCGACCGCCTACGCCTGGCCGGGCACGACTTGACCGGCTTCTGGTTCAACCCGAATGTTCACCCATTTACCGAGCACGAGAAGCGCCGCAGCTCGTTCGAGGAATACGCCGGCGCGGTTGGTTTGCCAGTGATCTGGTATCCGGAATACCGCATGCCGGAATACCTGCGCGAGATCGCCGGTCGCGAGGAGGTACGCTGTCGAATCTGCTATCGCCTGAGGATGGTGGCCGCGGCACAGGCGGCGCGGGAAAACCACTGCGACGCCTTCACCACGACCTTGCTCTACTCAAAGTTCCAGAATCATGAATTGCTTGCCGAAACCGCCGCCGCCGTGGAGCGGGAAGTAGGGATCAGATTCCACTACGAGGACTTCCGCCCGGGTTGGTCGGAGGGTGTCCGCCGCAGCAAGGAAATGGGGATGTACCGGCAGCAATACTGCGGCTGCATCTACTCAGAATGGGAACGATACCGCTCCTCCTGAGCGCCAAATCGGCACATACACTGTTGCAAAAATGCAACACCTCCTGTGTCGGCCGTGAGACAGCGCTCCAAAACCAGCTGTTTTTGGAAAATCAATTCCGGCCCGATACGAGAAGAATCCCTTATTAAACAACTATATGCATTTGAATATGGGACGGTCGTCATCATGGCACATGGCTTGCTCATGGACAGGGTGCCTGAATTGTATTTGGTTACGGGAGTGGGGGCAGAGGTAAGAAAATGGATCGGCAACGGACGCTATCGACCGCGGTGACCTGCAGCGGGATCGGTCTACATTCCGGGGGGAATGTGACCGTGACCATTCATCCCGCGCCGGTCGATCACGGTATCGTTTTCAGCCGTCCCGACAAACCGGGGAAGCAGCGGGTGCGCGCACATGCCTCGAAGGTCGGCGGCACGAATTTCGCGACAACCCTGATCGGCGACAACTATATCATCGGCACGATCGAACACCTGATGGCTGCCTTGAACGGCCACGGGGTCGATAACGCCCTGGTGGAAGTCGACGGCGACGAAATGCCCATCATGGACGGTTCGGCCGCCGCGTTCAGCTACCTGATCGACAGCGCGGGCATCGCCGAGCAGGCGGCGCCACGCAAGTACATTCAGATTCTGAAGCCGATCATCGTTTCCGAGAACTGCAAGCGCGTGGCGCTGCTGCCGGCGGACGGCTTCGCGGTGACCTACGAAATCGCGTTCCCGCACCCGATGATCCGCACGCAGCGGTTCGACATTCTGCTCACGCCCGAGAGCTTCCGGCGCGAGTTATCGAATGCGCGCACGTTCGGCTTCCTGTCCGACCTGAACATGATGCGCGACGCCGGGCTGGCCAACGGCGGCAGCCTGGAAAACGCCATCGTGATCGGCAACTACTCGGTGCTCAACAAGGGCGGTCTGCGCTACCCCGATGAGTTCGTGCGCCACAAGGTGCTCGACGCGCTGGGCGATCTGTACCTGGCGGGCTACCCGATTCTCGGCCGCTTCCACGCGCAGAAGAGCGGCCACGCGTTGAACCACAAGCTGGTGACGCGTTTGCTGGAAGACACCGATTCCTGGCGCCTGGTCGAAGGCCGGCCGGCGCGCCGCACCCAGAAAGCAGTACCGTTCGCCGCCGAGACGGCGAATCCACGCAGACTGTTCCGCGAGATGTAAGAGTCGAGGCCCGGGAACTGGCGCCCGGGCCTCAACTCCCTTCTTCCACTCCGCGCACTTCCATCTAGGTTCTCGAGTCTCTTTGTGTGCAGAATGGTTGTTCAGGCTGGCGGTGTCTTGGCGCGCCTGGGAGCGCATCAGCGGCCCCGGCGGCAAGGACGAGATCCGCTGGCTCCTCGGCGAAATGAGCGCATTCAATGCGGGGTTGCCGCTCGTGACGTGGAACTGGTTCCGTGCGGGTAAAAAAACATAGATAATTGCTTTGACAAGCGAAGCCGAGTAGCGTATTACAAATAACAGGTGGTCGCATCTTCGGCACATTCAACGAGTCCATTGTACGCCGCGCGCTCGGAGGTGTTCCCATGAAACACGTCGCCTGGGCACCATTCGTTCTTCTGGCAATGATCCTGGCCGCCGGCGCCGCCGGGTGCGAATGCCACTACTTCGCGGATTTTCAGGATTCGGGCACCGACACCGACGATGACTACCTGCCGCCGCCCTACGGCGATGATGACTTCTCGCCCGATGACGATACCGCCTCCGACGATGACGCGGACGACGACGACGTGTCGCCAGACGATGATGTTACGCCTGATGATGACACCAGCGACGACGATACCACGCCTGATGACGACAGTAGCGATGACGATTCCACACCTGATGACGACAGTAGCGATGACGATACGACGCCCGATGACGACACCGGCGACGACGATCTCACCACGGGCATCTGCTACCCCAGTGGTTGGTGCTGGCAGAATCCATTACCGCAAGGGCAGGACCTCAATGCGGTGTGGGTGGCTTCTTCTAGCGATGTGTTCGCTGTAGGATATAAGGGCCTTATTCTGCACTACGATGGGCTTGATTGGGCGATCATGGAGAGCGAAACCACGTGGCCGTTATATGACGTATGGGGCGAGTCCTCTTCGGAGATCTTTGCCGTAGGCTCATTCGGTACCATATTGCATTACGATGGCTTTGAGTGGTCGGCGATGGAAAGCGGAACCACGGAAGTATTGAACGGCGTGTGGGGCACCTCCGCTTCCGATGTGTTTGCCGTAGGCACCACAGGCACGATACTACACTACGATGGGCAGAATTGGTCGGCGATGGAGAGCGGTATCCAACTGACATTGAATAGCGTCTGGGGTGCGTCCAGTTCCGACGTTTTTGCGGTGGGCTCCTCGGGCACGATTTTGCACTACGATGGCAGTTTCTGGTCTTCGATGGCCGGTGCCGCAATAGAAGAGCAAACAGGCGTGTGGGGCAGTTCGGGTTCGGACGTGTATTCGGTGGGGACCCATTTTGAATACCAGATTTTTGGCCCACCATACGCCACCCACAATGTGATTCAGCATTTCAACGGTTCTTCTTGGTCGTTGCTGACACATTCCGCACCAACGGTGGTAAAAGCCGTTTGGGGACGCTCTGCTGATGATGTCTACTTCGCCGGATCGGTGCCGGACCACGAGGGCATAGTCGCACGTTATCACGATCATACATGGACGGACGAATACTTCCCCAACTGGGATCTACTCAACGATATCAGCGGCGGCAGTTCATACGGGGAGGCAGCCGTGTTCGCCGTCGGCTCATTGGGCAGCGTCGTTCGCTGTGGTGGCACCTTGTGTACCCCGCTCGCGCGCCGTGCAACGGGTCCCGGCAATTTGTACGATATCTGGGGTAGTTCGGCGACGGATGTATTCGCAGTCGGTGCAGAAACCTCTGAGCAGTCGTGGTGGATAATGTATAGAAACCCCATCATCGTGCACTTCGACGGAATTTCGTGGTCTGAGATGCCCAGCCCTGCAGAGCATGAATTGTGGGGCATCTGGGGTTCTTCGGCCGCCGATGTGTTTGCCGTGGGATCAGAAGGCAACATTTTACACTACAATGGACTGGGCTGGTCAGCCATGGCGAGTGGAACCACGCGGAATTTGTACGGCGTGTGGGGCGCGTCGCCATCGAATGTGTTTGCCGTCGGCTATTTAGGCACCATATTGCATTGCGACGGGCACGACTGGTCGGCGATGGATAGTGGAACAACGACGACATTATATGGCGTATGGGGAGCGTCGGCATCGGATGTGTTTGTGGTCGGCGACGAGGGCACAATTTTACATTACGATGGTTTCGCATGGTCATTAATGGACAGCGGAACTACCGAGAACCTGAGTGGCATCTGGGGTGCGTCCGACGCCGAGGTGTTTGTCGTTGGGGACGAAGGAACAGCCCTGTACTATGACGGTTCAGAATGGTCGGCAATGATAGGTGGAGACTGGGACTACCCACAAGCCATTTGGGGCAACTCGATGGAAGACCTGTTTGTCGTCGGCTATAATATTTGGCATTTCGATGGCTCCTCTTGGTCACTAATGCCAATCGGAAGAGAAGTAGCAACATTGGGGGTTTGGGGGAGTTCCGCCACCGACGTGTTCGTCGTTGGTGATAGGGGCGCGATTCTTCACTACGGTGGTCCGCTGGGGGACACCTATGAAGCGCAATAGTCGGTTACTACACTTAATCTTGACGCTGCTTATGGCCGCCGGCGCCGCCGGGTGCGAATGCCACTACTTCGCGGATTTTCAGGATTC
>CAZEDX010000027.1:35496-52459 GCA_964511015.1 uncultured bacterium
GTATCCAACTGACATTGAATAGCGTCTGGGGTGCGTCCAGTTCCGACGTTTTTGCCGTGGGCTCTAGGTGGGGCACGATTTTGCACTACGATGGCAATTTCTGGTCTTCGATGGTCGGTGCCACAATAGAAGAGCAAACAGGCCTGTGGGGCAGTTCGGGCTCAGACGTGTATTCGGTGGGGACCCATTGGGAATACCCGTTTTTCAACCACCCGTACCCCACCAACTGTGTGATTCAACATTTCGACGGCTCTTCTTGGTCGTTGTTGTCGCGTCAATCGCCAACGTGGGTTAATGCGGTCTGGGGACGTTCTGTTGACGATTTCTATTTCGCCGGAGCGGAAACGAAAAGCACGGGTGCGATCGCTCGTTTTCATAACCAAACCTGGCGAACCGAATATTTCCCCAATTGGGATTTGCTGAATGCAATCGATGGCGGCGACCCGGCTGGTGACGCAGACGTGTTTGCCGTCGGCGATTTGGGCAGCATCGTTCGTTGCGATGGTTCCTCGTGTACCCCGCTCTCACGCCGGGCAACGGGAAGCGGTGACCTACACGGTGTCTGGGGCAGTTCGCCGACGGACGTATTCGCAGTTGGTCTGGAATCAAATAGCCCTATTTGGCTATTTAGTGACGAACCCATCATTGTACACTTCGACGGAATTTCGTGGTCTGAGATGCCCAGCCCTGCAGAGCATGAATTGTGGGGCATCTGGGGTTCTTCGGCCGCCGATGTGTTTGCCGTGGGATCAGAAGGCAACATTCTGCACTACAATGGACTGGGCTGGTCAGCCATGGCGAGTGGAACCACGTGGGATTTGTATGGCGTGTGGGGCGCGTCGTCATCGGATGTGTTTGCCGTCGGCTTCTTAGGCACCATATTGCATTACGACGGACAAGCCTGGTCGGCGATGGACAGCGGAACTACAACGACTTTGTGGGGTGTGGGGGGGCACATCGCCATCCGATGTGTTTGTGGTCGGCGACGAAGGCACATTATTACATTACGATGGTTTCGCTTGGTCATTAATGGACGGCGGAACTACCGAGGACCTGAAAGGCATCTCGGGTGCGTCCGACTCCGAGGTGTTTGTCGTTGGGGAGGAAGGAACAGCCCTGTACTATGACGGTTCAGAATGGTCGGCAATGATCGGTGGAGATTGGGACTACCCGCAAGCAGTTTGGCAAAACTCGATGGAAGACCTGTTTGTCGTCGGCTATAATATCTGGCATTTCGAAGGCTCCTCTTGGTCATTAATGCCAATCGGAAGAGAAGTAGCAACATTGGGGGTTTGGGGGAGTTTCGCCACCGATGTATTTGTCGTCGGTGCTTTTGGCGCGATTCTTCACTACGCCGGCCAGCCGTAGCGAGCCGCCGCCTACTCCTCCGGCAGCGGCACGTGTTCGACGACGGTGTAGACCGCGCCGGTGGGCTTCAATTCCGATTGATAGAGCACGAGCGCCGCGGCGGTGAACTCGCCGAATTCCGACTTGCCGATCTTGTCCATCGCCTTGTGCAGCGCGCCGAGCATCTTCGGCATCTTCATGCGGCCGAGGGTGAGGTGCGGGTGGAACGGCCGGTCTTCCGGCGGGAAGCCGAGTTGCGCCAGCTGCCGGTCGAGTTCCTGCTGCACGCGTTGCAGCTCGGCGACATCGCCCTCCAGGCCGGCCCACAGCACCCGCGGCGCTTTCGCGTTGGGAAACGCGCCGACGCCGGCGCTGCGCAGGCGAATCGGCTTGGTGGCGACCTGTGCCGCCGCTTCCATCGCGCGGCGCAATTCGCCGATGCGCTGGTCAGGCGTGTCACCGAGGAACTTGAGCGTGAGATGAATGCCGGTCACGCCGGTCGAGCGGATGTGCGGATTGGCGTCGGTGAGTGTCTTTTGCACGACGCCGAGCGCCGCCTTGACCGGACTGGCGATCGGTACCGCGATGAACAGCCGCAGGTTGGCCATGGGAATCCCCGTCGTGTCGTTCAGGAATACGAGCCGCGCAGGTAACGGCGCAAACGGTCCAGCGCGGTTTCGGTGGCGATCAGCCTCATGCTCCGGCGGTCGTAGCCGAGCACGTTGCGCCAAGTCTTGGTGCCGTCCGGCGTCGCCAGCGCCATGAAGACCGTGCCCACCGGCTTTTCCTTGCTGCCGCCGGTCGGTCCGGCGATGCCCGTGATGGACAACGCCAGATCGACCCCGGCGCCGCGGCGCAAGCCTTCCGCCATTTCGATTGCCGTCTGCTCACTCACTGCGCCGTGCTGTTCGAGCGTGGCGTGACTGACGCCGAGGCGCGCCTCTTTGGCTTCGTTGCTGTAAGTCACCACGCCTTCGCGAAACCAGGACGAACTGCCCGGCACGTTGGTCAGCCGCGCGGCGACCATGCCGCCGGTGCAGCTTTCGGCGACGGCCACGGTCAGCTTCCGCTCGACCAACGCCTGCGCCACGACTTCTTCCATCGTGCGCCGGTCGTCGGTGTAGATCGATTCGCCAATCTTCTCTTCAACCAGTGCGCGGGCCCGCGCCAGCTTGGCCCGCGCTGTCGCCATATCGGGCTCGAGGGCGGTCAACGTGATGTTCACCCCGGGCATGACGGCGGTGAAGGCCAGCCGCACGCCGTCCAGATCGAGCGGAGCGAGCTGGCTGTCCAAAATGCTTTCGCCCTGGCCGAAGGTTTTCAAGCTCACCGTCGCAATCGCCTCGGCGTTGCCGGACCGCGCGATCAGCAACGGCCGAATCTGCTCGCGCGCCATGTGCTCGAATTCCGTCGGCACGCCTGGCGCGAAGACGATCAGATGATCGCCGGGCGTGCAGACGAACCCGTCGGCGGTGCCGGCGGCGTTAGGTAGAATCGTCGCCCCTTGCGGGAACAATGCCTGCCGCCGGTTGTTGTCGCTCATCTTGCGGCCGAACTGCGAGAACTTGTATTGCAGCCGGGCCAGCGCCTGTTCGTCTTCCACGAGCGGCACGCCCAGCACGCGCGCGGCGGCGTCGCGGGTGAGGTCGTCGATCGTCGGTCCTAGTCCGCCGGAGACGACGACCACTTGTTCGCGCTGCATCGCTTCGGCCAACGCGTCGGCGATCACCTCGAGCCCGTCGCTGACGACGGTCAGCCGGCTGATTTCCCACCCGGCATCGCGCATCATCTGCGCGAGCATCGGGGTGTTGGTGTCGGTGACGCGGCCGTCGAGCAGTTCCGCGCCGGTGCAGACTAGTTCAAACCGCATCCAAGCCACTCGAACTTGATCATGAGCTGTAGCGCGATGCAGGCGTAGCAGGCGGCGGCGATGTCATCCGCCATCACGCCGAGGCCGCCGGCCTTTGCGCGGTCGATCATCCGGGCCGGGTAGAACTTCACCACGTCGAAGAAGCGGAACAGCATGAACGCCCAGAACATGTTCCAGAACGTGACCGGCGCCATGAACATGGTCAGCATGTAGCCGACGATTTCGTCGATGACGATGTGTTGCGCGTCGGCTTTGCCGAAGTGGATTTCGGCCAGGCCCGCGGCCCAGGCGCCGATGAAGAAGAGGCCGAACATGGTCACGAAATAGAGGAAGGGGCTCATGGAACTGCACAGCAACACCAGCGGAATGCCCACCAGCGTGCCCCAGGTGCCCGAGGCCGGTTTGATGTAGCCGAAGCCCAAGCCGGTGGCGATGGCCAAAACGAACTTTTTCACGGCCGATCCTTTCCGCGCTCAGTGAGCGAGCGTCACGACAACCGCGTGATAGGCGTGGTGCATGTCGATGACCGCTTGCTTAAGCGCCTGGTCATCGGTGCCCGCCGCGGCTTTGACTAACGCGTCCACCGCGGCCTGCAACGCCGCGAGCTTCGGCTGGTAGGCGGCGTTCTTCGCGGCCAGGCCAACCGGCAGCGGCGCCTGCTTCAGCGCGTTCATTTTTTCCACCAATTGCGGAGCAGTTTTCCGCACCGCCGCCCAGTCGTTGGCGGGGAAATGCACGTGCCACATTTCGGCGACGACTTCATGGAACGCTGTCAGCGGCGGGAAGCTGGTATCGTCTTCCTGATGCGGTTGCCCGTGCTCGGCCGGTTCTTCCGCCGACACGATGATCGCAATTGCCAGGATGGCGTTGATCGCCACCGCCGCGATGATCCACAACCAAGCCTTGCGCATGAACTCCTCCGCCTAGTCGGTGAAACGGAATTTGATGATCGTCCAGACGGCCTTGAAGCCGTCGCGCCAGGTGATCTTTTTACCTTCGGCGAAATCGCGGCCAGAGTAGTAGATCGGCACCTCGAACACCTTATAGCCTTTTTTGAACACCTTGGCCGTGATCTCGGGCTCGAACTCGAAGCGGTCCGAGCGAATGGTCATTTCTTTCAGAATCGGCGCGCGGAAGACCTTGTAGCAGGTTTCCATGTCGGTAAGCATCGTGTTGTACAGTAGATTGGTCACAAAGGTCAGGAAACGGTTGCCCAGATAGTGCCAGAAGAGGAATGCGCGGCGCGTGCCGAGGAAACGGCTGCCGTAAACGACGTCGGCCTTCTTTTTGATGATCGGGTCGATCAGCGTATGATAGTCGTTCGGGTCATACTCGAGGTCGGCGTCCTGAATGATGGCGAGGTCGCCGCTGATTAATTCCTTGCCCGTGCGAATCGCCGCGCCCTTGCCCTGATTGTGTTCGTGATAGACGACGCGGACGTTGGGTTGGCCTTCGATCTTCTGCTTGAGGATCTCGCGCGTGCCGTCGGCCGAACCGTCATCGACGATGATCAGTTCCTTCTCTAGGTCGACCGCCATGACCTGGCGCACGATCTCCTCGACCGTGTCGCGCTCGTTGTAAACCGGCATCAGAATCGACAGCTTCATCGTTCCTCCCAGGTGCGGGAAGGCAGTCTAAACGCAAATGCGGCGGCGGCGCAATCGGTGCGGCGGCTCAATACTCGTAAAAGCCTTCGCCCGTCTTGCGGCCGAGCTTGCCCGCCTCGACCATTTTGACCAGCAGCGGGCAGGGGCGGTACTTCGAATCGGCGAAGCCGGTGTACAGGCGCTGCATGATGAACAGACAGGTGTCCAGCCCGATCAGATCGGCCAACGCCAGCGGGCCCATCGGGTGGTTCATGCCGAGCTTCATCACGGTGTCGATCGCGCCGGGTGTGGCGATGCCTTCGTACAGGCAGTAGATCGCCTCATTGATCATCGGCATCAGCACTCGGTTAGAAACGAAGCCGGGGTAGTCGGCGACCTTGGCCGGCGTCTTGTCGAGGAAGAGTGAGAACTCAAAAACGATGTTGTGCGTTTCGGTCGAAGTGGCCAGGCCGTTGACGATTTCCACCAGCTTCATCACGGGCACCGGGTTGAAGAAATGCATGCCGATGACCTTGTCCGGGCGCTTGGTCACTGCGGCGATTTCAGTGACCGACTGGCTCGAGGTGTTGGTGGCCAGAATCGCATCGGGCCGCATGATGCCGTCGAGCTCGCGGAAGATCTCTTTCTTGATCTTGATATTTTCCGTGGCCGCTTCGATGGCGATGTCGGCCGTGGCCGCCTGAGTAAGATCGCTTACCGTGGTGATACGATCGAGCAGGGCGGTCATCTCCTCGGCCTTGATCTTTTCCTTCTGCACGAGACGCTCGAGGTCTTTGGCGATCGTCTTCTTGCCCTTGTCTGCCAACTCCTGGGTGACGTCGTGTAGAATCACCTTCAGGCCTTTGCCCGCCGCGACCTGCGCAATGCCGTGACCCATCTGTCCCGCGCCGATGACGAAAACGGTGTTGATCGCCATGGAAAGCTCCTCTGTGCGAAGTGGTGAGTTTTCACCCGTGAATGTTTGTTTATAAACCGCCTAACATGCCGATGCAACTAGGGTATTTTTTGCTTCTGTCGGTTTTGCCCCGTGCTTTTTGGCGTTTTCGATGTCGCAAGTGCTTGATCTCACTGGGCTCGAAAACCGGAAAATCGCCGTTTTTCTTACGTGCTTTCGGGAGATTTCGCGCGCGGAAAGCGTTGGGAGAGAAGGGGTCATGTAGCCCGATTTGGGAAACCGAAAGACCGGTCGGCTCCAGACTCCGCAAACCCTACTAGTTCGGTAGTCCTACGGCCGTTACTCCTCGCCCCGCAGGTAGCGGTCGATCGCCCGGGCGGCCTTTTGCCCCGCCCCGGCCGCCTCGATGACCGTCGCCGCGCCGGTGACGATGTCCCCGCCGGCATAGATGCCGGGGAGGTTGGTTTTGCCGGTTTCGGGGTCGACCTGGATATGCCCATGCCGGTCCACCGCGAGGTCGGTCGCCGTGCGGGTGAGCAGGGGGTTGGGGCCCTGGCCGATGGCGACGATGGCGATTTCGATCGGGATGACGTGCTCCGAGCCGGGCACCGCCACCGGTTTGCGGCGGCCGGACGCGTCGGGTTCGCCCAGTTCCATGTGAATGCACTCGACGCCGGTCAGCCAGCCTTTTTCGTTGCCGACGAACCGCAACGGCGCGGTGAGCAGGCGGAAGTCGACGCCTTCTTCTTCGGCGTGTTCGACCTCCTAAGCGCGCGCGGGCAGTTCGGCCTTCGAGAGACGGTAGATGCAGTATACCTTCTGCGCACCCAGCCGTAGTGCGCAACGGGCGGCGTCCATCGCGACGTTGCCGCCACCAAATACGGCCATGGTGTCGGCGATGCGCACCGGCGTGTCGAACTCGGGGAACTTATAGGCCTTCATCAAGTTGACGCGCGTCAAAAATTCGTTGGCCGAGTAGATACCGTTCAGGTTCTCGCCGGGCACGTTCAGGAAATAGGGCAGGCCGGCGCCGGTGCCGATGAAGACGGCATCGAAGTGCAAGTCTTCGCGCAACTCGCGCAGGCTGACCGCGCGGCCGACGATATAACTGGTGTTGGTCTTCACGCCGAGCTTGCGGATGTACTCCACCTCGCGTTCGACGATCGCCTTGGGCAGGCGGAATTCCGGAATCCCATAGACCAGCACCCCGCCGGCTTTGTGGAAAGCCTCGAAGATCTCGACATAGTGCCCACGCCGGGCCAGGTCCGCCGCGGCGATCAACCCCGCCGGGCCGGCGCCGACAATGGCCACGCGCTTGCCGGTCGGCGGCGCGATCTCGATGGGCCGTTCGCGGCCGTATTCGGCTTCCCAGTCGGCGACGAAGCGTTCGAGCCGCCCGATGGCGATGGCGTTGTTCTTCTTCGCCAGCACGCAGACCTTTTCGCACTGCACTTCCTGCGGGCAGACGCGGCCGCAGACGGCCGGCAGGCTATTGACCGTTTTGATTTGGTCCACCGCTTCGAGAAAGCGGCCTTCGGCGGTCAGTCTCACGAAGTCCGGAATCGGCACCTCGACCGGGCAGCCTTTGACGCACGGCCGGCTCTTGCATTGCAGGCAGCGCGCCGCCTCCATGCGGGCCAGTTTGGCGGTGTAGCCGAAGGTGACCTCGTTGAAGTTCTGCACGCGGATGCGCGGGTCCTGCTCGGGCATCGCCACGCGCTTTTTCACCTTCTCAATCTTGCCGCGGTCGCCGTGCGAAACCAGGTAGTCCCACAGTGCGCGATGCTCCTCCGAGCCGTACATGTTCTGGCGCGTCATCAATTCCTGGAAGTTGACCTGGTGTCCGTCGAATTCCGGCCCGTCAACGCAGACGAAGCGGACCGCGCCGCCGACTTCTACCCGGCAGGCGCCGCACATGCCCGAGCCGTCAAGCATGATGGAGTTGAGGCTGACGTCGGTGTGAATGCCGTACTCCTGCGTGACGCGGCTGACGGCGTGCATCATCACCACTGGGCCGATGGCCCAGACACGGTCGATCTTTTCGCCGCGGCCGATGATCTCGGCCAGCGCGTCGGTGACGAACCCCTTGCGGCCGTATGAACCGTCGTCGGTGCAGACGATCAACTCGTCGCTCGCCGCGCGCATTTCTTCCTCGAGAATCATCAGGTCTTTATGGCGCGCACCGATGATCGAGATGACCTTGTTGCCCGCTTGTTTGAGCGCGCGGGCGATGGGGAAGACCGGCGCGATGCCGACGCCGCCGCCGACGCAGGCGACCGTGCCGTAATGCGCGATGGCAGACGGCTCGCCGAGCGGGCCGACCAGGTCGAGAATCATGTCGTCCACCGCTAGTTGCGCCAAGCGGCGGGTCGAGGCGCCGACCCACTGGAAAATGATGGTGATCCAGCCCGCGGCCGGGTCGACATCGACGATAGTCATCGGCAGGCGTTCGGCCTTTTCGTCCATACGCAACACGACAAATTGCCCCGGTTGGCCCTTGGCTGCAATCACCGGCGCCGCTAGCTTGAATTCGGTGATACTCGGGGTCAGATCGCGGCGAGCCAGAATGCGCGCACAGCGAAACCCGGTGTCGAGACAACGATGGGCGAACTCGCTCGCCTGATCGCCGGTCATGTTTCTTTCTCCTCGCCTGCTGCTATTTCTGCGCCAATAGTTCGCGAATCTTTTTCAGCACCGCTTCCGGTTGATAAGGCTTTTCCATGAACGCCGAAGTCTTCATCCAGTGACCGTCACGTTCCTGATCGAAGGCGAAGCCCGTGACGTCACGCACGGCGGTGACCATGATAATGGGAATGTCACGTGTGGCCGGGTCGCCTTTCACGGTCTTGGCCAGGGTGAAGCCGCTGTCGTATTTCTCCATCATCAGGTCGAGCAGAATCAGGTCCGGCCGGTCGAGCTGGACACGCTGCACCCCCTCAAGCGCCGATTTGGCGACGAGCACTTGAAAGCCTTCTCCTTCCAGGAAGGTTTTCATGGCGAACACGACATCGGGGTCGTCATCGACGATCAGAATCTTCTGTGGTGCGGTTCCGGCTGCGGACACGGCCATCTCCTCTCCCCGGGGGATCCGGCTCTTCTGTTCTCTCCTGTATATTGTAACCACCCCATTAAAGCAAACCACTTGAGTTTGCGACATATTTCCCCCCTTTTTCACTTCTTAGGTTGCCTGTGAAAAACGGCGTGTGCTAGAGTCGCCGGAACAGCCGGAGCAACCATGCTGGCGTCAACCATACACCTGCCCGTGGAACAACAACTGAGCATCGCGGTACGCCTGTTTACCCGTGTGCGCTGGGTGCCGCCGGTGGCGATCGTCGCCGGCGGGGTGGTGTTGCGTTACGGCTTCGACGTGCAGGTTTCGTTATCGGCGCTAATACAGATCGCCGTGTGTATCGTGGCCTACAACATCTATCTGGCCTGGCGGCAGCGGCGCCAGCGTCCGGACACCACGCCTGATCTGTTGCGGCTGGCCAATTTGCATATGGCGATGGACTTCGCCGCGATCACGTTGCTGGTCTACTACACCGGCGGCGTGCTTTCGCCGCTGCTCTGGTTCTACTCGGCGCACATCATCATGGCCTGCATCTTCTTCCGGCGCTCGATCGTTGTGCGCACGGTGGTCGTGCTGTGGCTTTTGCTGGCCGCGCTGTTCGCCGGCGAGTTTTTCGGTGTCATCCCGCACCAGAGACTGTACGGCAAGCTGTTCGACGAGGCAGCGCTCTATACCAATCTCGGCTTTATGCTCTCGGTGCTGCTGGGCGCGGCAATTTTGTGGGCGACGATCATTTGGCTGGTGACGTTGATCATTGCCCGTGTACGCGCCGCCGAGGAGGAAGAGGCGGAGTTGCAAAGCCGGTACAAGGCGACAGTCGACGAACTCACCGCGTCGGAGCACCAGCGGCAGGTCTACCGCCGGTCGATGACGCACGAACTGCGCTCGCCGATCGCCGCCGCACAGTCCATTGTGCGGGTCATGGAGGCCGGCGCGTTCGGGCCGTTGAGCGAGAAACAGGCCGACGGTGTGCACCGGGTGAGCCGCCGCCTCGACCAGCTCATGGAGATGCTGCAGGACCTGCTGACCATCGAACGCGCATCGCGGACCGAGTTCCGCCCCGAGCCGGTGCCGCTGCGGCCGCTGGTGGAGAAGGCGCTGCAAGACTACGGGCCGCAGATAGAAGAGGCGCGGCTCAAGGTTGAGGTGGAACTCGACGAAGCGGCGGTGCCGCTGGGTGACCCCGACGATCTGAAGACAATTCTGTCCAACCTCATCGGCAACGCAGTCAAATACAACCGGCCGGAGGGGATGCTGAAAGTCACCGCGGCGATCTTCCACGACACGGTGGTGATAGCGGTGGAAGACACCGGCATCGGCATTCCGGCGCGCGACCAGGAAAAGCTGTTCCGCGAGTTCTTCCGCGCCGGTAACGCCAAGGTGCATACGGTGGCTGGCACGGGCCTGGGACTGGCAATCGTGAAGAAGCTGGTGCAGCAAAACAACGGCGCGGTGCTGGTCAACAGCGAGGAGGGGCAGGGGACGCGCGTGAGCTTCAACCTGCCGCTGGCCCGGTCTGCCGCCGCGCCGGTTTCGCCGGAGTCGGATCACGCTTGACAATCGGGCCGTTCTTTGCCATATACGTGCCCTGCTTTTATCTCGTTCTTTTCGTAGCCATTCCTCGGTAGCTCAAGGGTAGAGCAATCGGCTGTTAACCGATGGGCTGGGGGTTCAAATCCCTCCCGAGGAGCCAGATAACACGCCCAGTGAACCCCGGCAAAGTGGTTGACTGGGCGTTCTTTTTTGGGGAGCCTTTTTTCGGCCTTTTCCATCATCCCCGCCATGATTGCCGCCCGTCTCTTTGTCACCGAGTTCTATCACGACTGACCGGCCTTCAAGGAAGTCGATTTCAAGCATATTCGGACGGTAGGTCACCTGCCGAATCAGCTTCTGATACGCAAGTTTTTGTTCGTCTTGCGGTAGCGAATCAAGAACGCACTGAAATGTCTTGAGCGCGGTGACGACAACCTGGGCATCAAGCACTTGGTTTTCAATTCGACGGATAGAATCGTCCGTCTTGCTGATTTCGCTTTCCAGTTGAGCCTTCTGTTTCAGAAGCTTCTGTAGCTTCTGCTTGATGAAATCGTTCCCCGCGATTTCGCCGTCAAGGACTTGTCCGGCCCACCTTTCGCCTTGAGAAATGACTTTGGCCAAACTGTTTTCCAATGCGCTACGCTGCGAACGCAATGGCGGAATACCTTGCTGAACTTGCCGGTTTGCTTCGTCAATAATGCCTTCGATCATTTCGGGCCGGTTCGCGTATTCTATGACCGATTTCTGAATTGCAGCTTCAACCGGTTTCGCCGGTATTCGGCAAACAGAACAACGATTGGTCTTGAAGTGGTTCAACCTGCCGCATTTATAGTAGTAAAACACACGACCTGATTTCCCTGTTCCTGCGTCCGGCACCATCGGCGACGAGCATTCCCCGCACCGTAAAATTCCCTGTAGAGTAAAAACGTGATTCACTGGCTTCTTCAAGTTGACGTGGCGCACATTATTATTGGTCAACAGGTCATTGGCTTTTCTAAAGATTTCATGATCAACGATTGGTTGATGCCGTCCTTTGAACCATTTGTTTTTATGTTCGACCATGCCGACGTATAAGCGATTGCGAATGATTCGATTGACGTGTGTATTCTGGAATAGTTTTCCGCCCTGTTGCAGGTTTCGCTTTGAGAGATAAGACTTGGTTCGGAAGCCTGCTTCGTTGATTCGGGCAGCGGTTTCAAGCAAGGAACCGCAATCAAGGTAGGTTTCAAAGATCAAGCGCACTAGATTGGCTTCATCTTCGTTCACAATTGGCACTCCACGGTCATCCTTGTTTAGGTCATAGCCAAGCACCTGACCGCCGGTGCGTAGTCCCCTTTCTGCTCGCGCTTTCCGAGCTTCTTTCGTTCGCTCACTTGTCCTTTCGCGTTCGAGTTCGGCAAACACTAGCGTGATTTTTAACATAGCGCGACCGGTTGCACTGCTGGTGTCAAAAGACTCGTCTAGCGAAATGAACTGAACCTGAAGTGTTTCAAAGAGTTTGTGAAGTTCATAAAAATCCAGAAGCGACCTTGTCAACCGATCCAGTTTGGTTGTCAGGACACAGTTGATTTTCCCCGACCAGATGTCGTGCAACAATCGTTGGAGTTCGGGACGTTCGGTGTTTTTGCCGGACTTCCCTTCTTCGCGGTAAATCTCAGAAACAAGCCAATGTTCGGGATCGCCTTTAGCCACAATAGCCGCCTGCAAACGCTGCTGCTGCGTGTCCAGCGATCCTTCCTTTACCATCGCCTGCCGGTCGCTTGAGACCCGCAGGTATAGGCCACATCGATTTACGGTATTTTCTGGCATTTTCTACCCCACAGAAGAGATCAACCGATGTTTTCCACCTGGAAACTAGTTGTCAATGCTATTCGTCTGCAAGAATGCTCTGCCCTGGTGTTTCGGCGCATTTTCCTAACATCAGCGATCTCAAAATTCCCTTCGCGATGATTGCACAGAATTCTCTTTCACTGTCGGTTAACTGGTGCGATCCGCCCTTTTCGGTTTTTACGGCCATTGAATCGGTCGGCTCAGTACTCGATTCAAGTTCAAGCAGTTTCTGCACGGCGTAGACCTTTCTACACGCCGTGCCTGCTGCATTAGTGGTACGGGACAATTAGACGGCTGCATTAGCCTTTCTGTGCAGCGGTGCATCAGGCACCACTGCGCCTGATGAGTTTTTTACAAGGACATAGGTTTTCCAGGTCCGTACTTTATGCGTTCAATTACGCATTGCGCGAGTTCATGCGCCCGTTCATTACCGGGATTGCCTGCATGACCGCGCACCCAAATCCATTCGACCTTCCGTTGTCGTGTAAGCCTGCACAGATCGACCCATAGGTCGTCGTTCGCCATCTTGCCTAAGACGGTGCCGTCGCCGTGGTTTGACCAGAACGGAACCGACCGAGTCATCCCATCGACCAAGTATCGGGAATCCGTAAAGAGCTTGACGCTGTTTCCTGGTGGAACGGCGGTGAGAGCAACGATGGCCGCAAGCATCTCGGCACGGTTACTCGTTGTGTACGGCTCGTAGCACCTGAATTCTTCGCGTCGTCCATCAGGATCGATGATGACGACGCCGATACCACCCAGGCCGGGATTCGGGCGGCAGCACCCGTCCGAGTAAATGATGTACGGATTCATTTCTTTTCCCCCTTGTCGCCGAAGGGGGAATCATCCGGTGTTTCACCTTGAAGGATGTCCGACAGCCCGTTGCCGGTGGCCGGGGTTGAGAGCGCCTTCAATTTGATTCCGATCCGAACGATGCCGTCGCGGGTGCGGTCTTTGCGGATGCCGCGTTCATCCAGGGCCATGCCGAAGAGCTTTTGATTCAACGGCTCGGCGCTCGTCATTTCGCACCAGCGTTTGTACTCGGCGTACAAGTCCTTCATGTAGGTCCGAGCGAGAGCATCCTTCTCGCATCGCGCCAGCAGGAACTCAGCGAGTACGTCTTCATCGGCGCGGTATTCATCGGTGGCGTTGATGACTTCGGGCGGTTCCTGCAATCCGTTCTTCTGCCATTCAAGACATCCGCGCACCGCCCACGCCAGAATGCCGGACAATTCCACCTTAAGTTTTTGCGTGAGATTCTTGTCCTGCTCGGCGGGCGGGATCGTAACCAGGAACGGGACTTTCCGAAGACGCCGCCAAATGCCTTCGTCTTGACTTCCAACGGTCGGGAGATGATTGCAGGCGATGACGATCTTGAACGTCGGGTCGAACGACACGAAGTCCTTGCAGATGAATCGTGCTTTGACCTTGTCGCCGCCCGTCAACTGCTTTACCAGCGACTCGGAGAACGAGCGTCCTTTTTCAATTTCCATTGAAGCAATGAACCGCGCACCCATTAGGTCCGCCTGCGCGGTCGGGTGCTGGTCCTGTTTTGTCTTCAGTAGGAGATTCGGGGCCGCAGGACGGGCGTAATCGCCCATCATCGAAATGATCACCTGGATCAGTACGGTCTTTCCGTTTGCGCCGCTGCCGAAGAAAATGAAGAGCACTTGCTCTTGAACCGAGCCGGTTAGCGCATATCCAAAGACGCGCTGTAAGTAGCCGATGAGCGCTTCATTGCCGCCCATGATCCGGTCGAGAATTTCGAGCCACATCGGACACTGAGCACCGGGATCGAATTCAACCGGCGCAATCTTCGTAATCAGGTCTTTCGGATCGTGCGGGCGAAGCTCCCCAGTTCTCAGGTCAATCGTGCCGTTGAGTACATTGAAGAGCCACGGATCGGAATCCAGTTCTTCCGGGCGAACCGCGATTTCGTGCTCGCTCCGAGCGATGGCGAAAATCGCTTCGATGCGGGACCGGCTCTCGGAGTTCCGCGCATGTTTCCCGATGGCCTTCCGCTTGTCGTCATCGGCTTCATTTGCCGCTTCCGCGTAAAGAGACCGGACAGTCTTTTTTGCGAGTTGAATGACTTCACCGTTTTCATCGGGGCGAAAGCGAGTGCCGTCCCAGACGAACGCCATCCTTAATTTGCCGCAGTAACGGACGATTCCGGCATGTTGTTTTGCGAATCGGTCGGCATTGCCGAGATCGGTTAGGTTCTTGGAGTCATTGAAGGGTGAAGGCGCAGGTGAATATTTGCCGACGCTTTTCGCAATCGCCGTCACTTCGGCGGAATCCAGGGGCGGTGTGCATTTTGCGATGTTGGTCTGCTGCAGCGCGGCTTCGATGGAGTCGGCATCGAGACCGTCTCGACGAAGACGACCGGCAAGGCTGGTCAGCTTGACGTTGCGTTCGCCTTGCGAGAACGGTTTACCATTCGAGCCGGGATGTTTGTGGAGAACCAGGGCGGTTGTTTTCGCGGCAGCTTTCTTCTTGCCGCCGCTTGAGATCATGGCCAGCAGCCAGTCAGGAGCTTTGGCCAGTTCGATTTCGCTCGGCGCACAACCCGCTTGCCATTCGTAGCGTTGCCCGGATGCGTGCAATGAAGGCACGGCGACGATGTAGCCGCCATCAGCCTTCACGTCGAGTCCGGGTCCCAGGACACCAGCGCCGCATCGGATCTCCACGCAGGGATGCTTAAAAAGGATGTGCTCACCACCACCGCCCGTTCGAGCGCGAATTGTTCGCGGCATCGAGCCGTGTTCAGCTTCCAGCGCCGCCAGCGTCGTTTCGCCGCCATTGCGTGGATCAACGTCGATGACGATGATGCCGGATTCCTTGCCGGTAAGGATGCCGACGTTCGAGTCAGGCTGGACTCCCCACAAAGTCTGGACTTGATCTTCGGTCGTGAGCGCATCCTTTAGACCGTTCGGGGTGCGGGGATGCTTGCCGACGCTTCTGCAGTCCGGCTTGCCGCAGGAGCAACGGTTTCCGTTACCCGTGGATGTGGCCGTGTGCAGCATGACCACCGGCCAGCCGCGCCGAACATAGTCCAGCGCCGCAGCAATTAACGGACTAGTCGGCTGAGATTCTTCGGATTTGTTTTTTGGAACGGGTTGATGAACGGATTCGGATTCGTACTGGTCGAGCATAGGTTTTCCCCTTCCGGGTCAACCATGCTCAACCGACCAGGCTGAACTTCCCCCGCCGCTTGTTTGGTGTCGTCCGAGCGCGGGAGCTTTCCCGAGTTGTGGCCCTACGACGTAGGCCCAAAAAATAACCGCCAAAAGCCAACTCGGGGGGAATGCTCTTGGCGGTTCTGGTTTACGTCCTTTAGGACGCCTTAATCCTTAATCCGTACTCTCCCCGAGTTCGGCTGTGGATTTCGTCCACGCGAAACAATCTAACACCGCTTTAAGGCGATTGCAAGAAAAAAATGAGCTAACTTGTTGTTTTTACAGGGTACTTTGTCAAGGATTTTTCGCCGAGAACGTTGGTTTGTGAAGGATGTGAAGGGTTATCCGCATCGTTCGCCGAATTTAGAAAACCTTAAGGAAAATGCTTCACATCCTTCACACCGCTAAAGCGACAGGCGTTCTGCAAAAACACACTTTCGCGGTTCGGGGTGCTTTCCTTGACCCTTTCCCGGCCCGGAAATCCGACTGAATAGCCGCCAAAGCCGCCCACGATGCCCAACGTCGCTTTTTTTGGTCCCAGGTGGTGCTTGGTCATGCCCCGATGCCCGGTCGGGCCACGTCGGGGCTTTGCGGCGGTCTGTGGCCGAGCAGCCGCGATTCATTTGCCTTGCAAAGTTAGCTCTCGCATTTTATCCTTCGGTATTCGTTTGAATTGTTTTGATTTTCAGCTAGCCGCTCGGCTGGCTGTCGGTCTTGGAGAAGCGATGGCACGTGGGCGAAAAGCGACACCTAGCAAAACAAACGGCGGTGCGAACCTTGGCTTTGAAGAGAAGCTTTGGCAGGCGGCTGACAAGTTGCGGAGCAATATGGACGCCGCCGAGTACAAGCACGTTTGTCTTGGCTTGATTTTTCTGAAGTACATCTCGGACGCCTTTGACGAATTGCACCGGAAACTTAAAGCCGAAAAAGACGCCGACCCGGAAGACCGCGACGAGTACACCGCGCAAAACGTTTTTTGGGTTCCGAAGGTAGCCCGCTGGTCCCATCTACAGGCGAACGCGAAAAAGCCCAACATCGGCTTGATCATCGACAACGCGATGGAAGCCATTGAAAAAGCCAACCCAACGCTTAAGGGCGTGCTGCCCAAGGACTATGCAAGACCCGCGCTCGACAAGCACCGCCTGGGCGAACTGATCGACCTGATCGGCGGGATTGCGTTAGGCGACGCGGAGAACCGGGCCAAGGATATCTTGGGGCGCGTCTATGAATATTTCCTTGGCAAGTTCGCGGCGGCGGAAGGCAAGCTGGGCGGGCAGTTTTACACGCCGCGCTGCATCGTCCGGTTGCTGGTGGAAATGATCGAGCCGTACAAGGGCCGCGTGCTCGATCCGTGCTGCGGATCGGGCGGGATGTTCGTTCAGTCGGAAAAGTTCGTCGAAGCCCACGGCGGCAAAAGGCACGACCTTTCGATTTACGGCCAGGAATCAAACCCGACGACATGGCGCTTGGCGAAGATGAACCTGGCCATTCGCGGCATCGACGGCAACCTTGGGCCGCACAACGCGGATTCGTTCCACAACGACCTGCACAAAGACCTACGCGCCGATTTCCTAGTAGCCAATCCGCCGTACAACGATAGCGCTAGGGGCTGCGACCGGCTGAGCGAAGACG
>CAZEDX010000028.1:0-48323 GCA_964511015.1 uncultured bacterium
AAAGGCGGAGAGGCCACACCCGATCCCATTCCGAACTCGGAAGTTAAGCTCTCCAGCGCTGATGGTACTGCCTAGGCAACTAGGTGGGAGAGTAGGTCGCCGCCGGAGTTGATTTGAGGGCCGCGTCGCAAGACGCGGCCTTTTGTTTGTCTATTCCACAATCTGCCCTACGCTGAACGGCGCAAATGCCTATGGCGCTGGGCTTGATGGCCTCACGAAAGTGGTGGCCTTGGTTGGCTTGTTCGTATTCTGCGTATCGGTTGACAAGCGTGCAAAACGATCGGGCCAGGCCTACGCCCCGATTTTTTTCAGCAACCAGGCCATATTACGGCCCAGGTTGATGAACGTCTGCACGCCTTCCTGATCGTCGCGGCATTCGCCGGGGTCGCGCCCGACTCCCAGGTTCCAATAGCTCGAACCCGGCACAATCATGCCGTTAATGAAGAAAAAGCGGTTGATCGCGTCGAACACCGGCACAGCCCCTGCCCGCCGTACGGCCACCACTGCCGCGCCGGCTTTGCGCTGCAGTATACGGCTGTTTTGCAACGACACCATGCCCGCACGATCGATCAGGTTCTTCACATGACCGCTGACGTTTCCGAACCAGGTCGGCGAACCGATCAGAATGCCGCTAGCTTCCACCATCTTGTCCAACGCCTCGTTCAGGCCGTCGTCCTTCACGCCATGACAATGCCGATCCAACGCCTTGGCGCATTTGAAGCATGCGTTGCAGGGCTGGATCTTCAAAGGTTCCAACTGCACCAACTCGGTCTTAAAACCTTCGCTCTTCATCACCTCCAACACGATCTGCAGGCAATCGTGCGTATTACCGTGCTTTCGCGGGCTTCCGTTGAACGCGACGATCTTCATGCAAACATCTCCTTCGGCGAAATCAGTGGGTGTTGTTGGTCGCTGTTTGGGGAGTCATTTTACCAGACCAAACGCCTGCCGGTGCACTTTTTTCTTGAAATGATGCTCAGTTTCCTTGATCTTTTTGCAGTCGATCGCGATGAAAACCAAACCGGCCTCGAACTGAAAGCCGGAGACTCGGTGTTGGTCAACAACATCATCCAACGCCGCGTCGGCGACCACTCGGCCGCCCTCGCCGTCAACAACCCCGCAGCCAGCGCGGAACCATGCTCAACAACGATGATGGACAAACCGGCGACACCGGTCAATATGGCAGGCCGAGTTGCGAAGTGACGTCGAACAGCCCGGATATCGACCCGGCTTTGGTGGCGCCGCCGCGTGGCCATTAAGACGTCGACAACAAGTATATCGACGCCGGCGTTTCTCCGTCTTCCTGGTGGGATGACGGGCGGATCATTATCGATGTGGACGATGAGTTGCACCCACAGGGGGCGGGTTGGGATCTCGGCGCGGACAAATGGGGCGAATGATTACAGGATTCCACAGCCCGCTATTCACCGGGGCCCATTGACACCCATCGTTTGGCAGTGCAAAGGTTAGTCCCTACGTACCATTGATTTGTGGGCGTTGATGAGAGTCATTTTATACACCGGTAAAGGCGGCGTGGGTAAAACCACGGTCAGCGCGGCGACCGCCCTCGCCTGTGCGTCTCGCGGGCAACGCACGATCGTGTTGTCGACCGACGCGGCGCACAGCCTCGCCGATCTGCTCGAGCGTTCGATCGGCCCTGAGCCGGTTGAAATCGCCAAGAACTTGCACGCCTGCGAAATTGACGTCCATCACGAACTCCGGCTGAACTGGGGCACCATTCAGGCTTACATCAAGCACTTCCTGTCACGGCGGGGCTACGGCGAGGTGATCGCGGATGAGCTGTCCGTCTTGCCGGGCATGGAGGATTTCTTTTCGCTATTGCGTTTGCTCGAATTGGACAAAACCGGCGAGTACGACGTCGCGATTCTCGATTGCGCCCCCACCGGCGCGACGCTGCAATTGCTTGGGTTTACCGATGTTGTCGACTGGTACATGAATCGGTTCTTCGACATCGAACGCAAACTGGTCAAGGCGATCCGCCCGGTCGCGGAGCGCGTCATTCAGGCGCCCCTGCCCGGCGATGAAGTCTTCGGCCAGGTCGAGCAAATCTACATGCGGATGATGCGCATCAAGACTTTGCTCACCGACCCAACCCGCTCCAGCGTGCGCCTTGTGACCAACGCCGAAAAGATGGTTGTCGCAGAAAGCCGGCGTGCATTCACCTGCCTCGGGCTGTATGGCTATCCGGTCGACGCGGTGGTGGTCAATCGCCTGTTGCCGAATGAAATCGACGGTTACCTCGCCCGCTGGCTCGATATTCAGAAGACGCACCTCGACGAAATCGAACGCGCGTTTAACCCCCTGCCCATGTTGCGCTGCAAGCTGTTCCCGCAAGAAATGACCGGCCTGAAGGCCGTCGAGGCGATCGCGGCCGAGGTCTTTGCCGAACGGGATCCGGCGGCCGTGTTGTATCGCGACAGGCCGTTCGAACTGCTCGGCGAGTCGGGCGCTTATGAAATGCGCCTGCGTCTGCCGGGTGTGGGCAAGAAAGACATCAACCTACTGGTCAAAGAAGGTGAACTGATCGTCTCCGCCGGCGGCTTCGTGCGGCACATTCTGCTGCCACGGCAACTGGACCGGCATGTCGTCGCCCGCGCACGTATGGACGGCGACACCTTCCGCATTCAATTTGCACGAGAGCCGGCGTAATGAGCGAAAACCAAGAGCGCAATCCGATCCATCTCAACGACGTGCTGCGGCGGCTGGACGGCGCAAAAGGGCATTTCCTTGCCGGTCAGCGCGAGGTGCTGATCGCCATCCGCGAAGTCATGAAGATCCTAGCCGACCTGTCGGGCGAAGCGCCGGAATCGATCAGTGGTCTGCCGATCTACGTTTTCGAGGCCGCCGCCTCGATGATCGACTACATCATCTCGTACCTGCCCGGCCCGCCGCCCGACGAAGTCATCGCCGCCCGCAAGGAAGCGCTGAAACAATTGATGGAGATGATCGACAAGGAAGCAGAACGTACCGGTCGTTTTGCCGAGAACGAGCGTGACGTGCTTAAGGTCGAGGCATTGATGGCCCTCAAGAAGTTCCTAGCCCACGAACTCGAGCACGATCCACATGCACCAAAGCCCCGCGTGACCAAGGTAGAGATCGAGTAGTCCGGCCGCAACTTTCCCGTCAATATTTCCACGGCAACGGTTGGTGCAAGGAGAAAGACCCTGAAGCGGACTTCTGTACTAGCCGCAACTGTAGTCCTGACCGTACTGGCCATTGCTGACTCGGTGCATGCCGACGCTTTCGGTCGGATTTTGGGCCTCGGCTTGGTCGCTGGATCCCCAGGCGGAATCAATACCATGGTGTTCCTCGCCGGCGACCACGCCCTGGACGCCACCGTCGGGATTTCGTTCCCGGGCGGCCACAATCCAACGGTGCACCTTGACTACTTTTACCACTTGCCGGTGGCCGACACCCCAAACGTGCGCGTGGAGTGTTCCCCTGGGGTCGATCCAATGTTCGACTTCATCGAAGCCCACGAAGACCGAGACGAGCGCTTCCATTTCGGCGCGCGGTCGTTACTGGATTTGGTCTTCCTGATCAATCATTTCTTCGAGGAACAAGCGCCGACCGACCTGTTCGTCGAGGTCGGTCCGGGCATGCGCTTCTACGACCCTACCGCCTTTACAACCGACGGCGGTATCGGAGCACGCTACTGGTTCTGAAACTTCGATCGGCTGGCTAGCCGATAGAACCGCGCCACCGCTGATCGCCCGCCGCCAGGAATACATCGCGGCCGCGCAATTCGATGCTTCCTAGGCGACGTACCGGCGCGACGAGCGTGCGGGTAATGCCCAAGCCAAAGGCATGGCCCTGGATGGCGCGCGACGGATCCAGCAAATAGATGCGGTCGCGCCCGAAGCAACGATGGACCTCCAGCAGGTGCTCGTCGTCGGCGGTCAACAGATGCCCCGTGCCGTGTCGCCACCAACCAACGATGCCTCCTTCGATCGTGCCCCGTTCTGCGGCCCGCAACACGTCGACCAGATAGGTCCGCCGGCGTTGGTGCCGGTCAAGCACCGCAAGCAAGCGGCGGTTGTTCACGGTCACAAAAGCCAGGGCCCCCAAGGCCAGGTGCATCCCAGGCGCGCGAAAATGCAATTCGCTGCCATCGCGGCGTTGAATGTTGATCTGATCGCCGGCCACTTCCACCCGGTCCGGGCCTTCCGGCACCTCGTCCCGATGCGGTCGCCATTCTACCAGCGTCATCCCCCGCTCGAGCGGCAGGAGAGACTGGTGCCACACGGCCAGTGCCACCAGCGCCAACACCCCGAATACCAGCATCACCACCAGGGCCGTCATCGCTTGAGCCTTTCCCACAGTCGGCGACGCCGTTCGCTCCAATGCGCCCGCCGCGCTCGCCGTCGCTCACGCGAAGCAACCTTGTCGGTGGCCGGCCAAGCTCCGCGCGCGCCACGTCCCAACACACCCGGCAGGTGCCGCCGTAAATGAACAAATCCGATAACCGCCATCACGGCCTGGTAAATGCTGAGCAACAACAGGAAGGGATCGAGGATGTTCCAACCGAAATGCACCTTGATCAACAAGAAGATGTACAAGTAGTACTTCGATTTGAACACAAAGCGGAACGGCATCTCCAACACGTTCCGTGCGATAATGAAAATGATCATATAGATGTAGCTGGCGACGTACAACGCGCCCAGCGTCGGCGAGGCATAATCGAAATGGATCGCCGTCAGCGCCACCACGACCATGCCAGTGATGTCATTGAGAATGTCGGATAGCGCCCCTTTGTCAGAGGCATAGCGGCCGAGGCGGGCGACTGGGCCGTCGAGCCCGTCAATCACGATGTGTAGGATCAGCGCCAGCCAAGCCAGCAGGTAGTGACGCAATCCGAATAACGGGAAGAAAAAGAAAGGCAGCAGCAGAAAACTGGCCAGCGTCAAGGTATCAGACCGTACGTTGCGACGCACAAAGAACATAGCTAACGGACGCAGCAGCTTTGTGCGCTGGTCGGCCACGCGGTGGAAGTATTCTTCCTCGTCCGCGCCGAAATAGTGAAGTTTGTTCTTGGTTCCCGGCATCGAACTCCTTGTTTGCTCTAAGCGTGCCTGTGCCCGCCGCCCTCGTCAAGCGGATACAGCCGTCCCTTGGCCGACGGCCCCCTTGCTGCTAGGATGCACGGCCATGAACGTACTCGGTATCGAGACCAGTTGTGACGACACCTCCGCGGCAGTGGTGACTGATGGCCAGGCGGTGCGCTCGTGTGTTGTCAGCAATCAGGATAGTTTCCATCAGCGTTTCGGCGGGGTCGTGCCAGAGGTAGCCAGCCGCGCTCATATGGAGGTCATCGACGCGGTTTGCGCCGACGCCCTTGATCGAGCCGGTGCCACGCCTTCGCAGATCGACGCCGTGGCGGTGACCAATGGCCCCGGTTTGGTGGGGTCGATTCTGGTTGGTCTGGGCTTCGCTAAAGGCTTCGCCTATGCGCGTGCGCTGCCGTTTCTTGGCGTCAACCATCTGGAAGGCCACATTGCGGCGGCCTTTCTTGACGCCGACGAACCACAGTTCCCCTTTGTCGCTCTAGTCGTATCCGGCGGACATACCCATCTGTATGAAGTAACAGGTTTTTTTAACCTCCGCCAGCTCGGACAGACCGTCGACGACGCGGCCGGCGAAGCATTCGACAAGGCCGCCAAACTCCTGGGCTTGGGCTATCCGGGCGGCGTGGTAATCGACCGTTTGGCCAAATCCGGCGATCCCGCGGCCTACGAACTGCCAAGGCCGATGCTGCATACCGGCGACCTGATGATGAGTTTTTCGGGCCTCAAAACGGCAATCCGCCATTTGGTAGAACGTGCGGGAGGCCCGGAACACTTGCACATGCCTAATCTGGCCGCATCGTTCCAAGAAGCCGTGGTCGATGTATTGGTGCGAAAGTCGATCGCAGCACTGGAACAAGTCGATGGAAGACATTTGGTCATTTGTGGTGGCGTCTCAGCGAACACCCGCCTGCGAAACAAGGCGGCGGCCGCCTGCGAGCAGTACGGCGCCCGCCTGACCGTGCCCCGTTTCGCCTACTGCACTGACAACGCGGCCATGATCGCGGCGGCCGGCTATCATCGATTGGTGGCAGGCGAACGCTCGGAACTAAGTCTGAACAGTTACGCCACTCTTTCCCAGGCTCCGCGATGAGTTGGCTCAAAGCCAAGTGGCGCCAGTTTTACAACACCTTCATCAGCCTGCAGGGCTCGCCGGAATCGATTGCCCGCTCGTTTTCGCTCGGCTTCGCGATTGCCTGGTGGCCGATCATCGGCACCCACAGCATCCTGTCGCTTCTCGGCGGCCTACTCTTCCGTGGCAATCTGCCGGCGGTGTACCTTTCCTCCTGGTTGTGCAACCCAATCACCATTCCATTCATTCTGATGGCCGACTACAAGGTTGGCGACTGGCTGGTCGGCGCGCCCGATCTGCTAGGTGCGAACTTCGCCCAAATGACCTTCCGCGAAATGCTCGCTCTTGGCTGGCATGTGTTGGTGCCGATGATGGTTGGCGGTTTGTTGCTGGGCGGAATCAACGCGGCGTTGGGCTACTTTCCCGTCAAGTACTATGTCATCTGTTTCCGCCGACGTGGAACTGCTCCCAAACCCAAGGAGTCGCCACGTTGACCACGTTACCACCGGTGCCGCCAAAACAAAGTCTCGGGCAGAACTTTCTAGTTGATCGCAACATCGCACGTAAACTGGTTTCCGCGCTCGACCCGCGCCCCGATGAGCCGGTGCTGGAAATCGGACCGGGCGGCGGAGCGCTGACCGAAATCCTCGTTGAACAGGGCGCGCGGGTGATCGCGGTGGAGATCGACGAACGATTGATTCCGGGTTTGCGCGAAAACTTCGGCGACCGCATCGAACTCATTCACGCAGACATTCTGTCCGCCAATCTAACCGCCGTCGCGCAGCTTCATGGCGGCAAGCTAGTCGTGCTCGGCAACCTCCCTTACTATTCGTCGAGTCCGATTCTGTTCCACCTCATCGCCCACCGGGCCGCGCTTGGCCGCTGTGTGTTGACTCTGCAACGGGAGGTGGTTGACCGCTGCTGTGCCCGGCCAAGCACCAAGGACTATGGCAGTCTGACCGTCCAGCTAATGCTCACCGCCGCGCCGCGTCGGTTGTTTACAATCTCGCCACAGGTATTCCGGCCCCGACCCAAGGTGGAATCAGCCGTGTTGGCCCTCGACTTTTCTCCGTCAGACATGCCTCAACCGACTTCCTGGCCAACCTTGGAACAAGTGGTGCGGGCGGCTTTCAACCAGCGACGTAAAACCTTACGCAACGCCCTGGCGGCCCGTTTCGGCCAGGAGGTGACCGACCGCATGCTCACTGAAGCCGGGATCGCGCCACAGACTCGCGCTGAAAATGTACCTCCCGAAGGTTTTGTGGCCCTAGCTGAAGCAGCTAAATAGGCGGACGCTGGTAGTTTTCATTGAATCCAGAGACCGATTCCGCTAGAGTTTGATGGCGAGGCTGTCGATCAGTCGTTTTGTGAACAAGAGAGCCAGCGCTATATGAACAACCGTGCCAACGATCCTCAAACCAACAACTACACGGCAATTCGGCAGCAACATCTGTTACCGGCCGAGCGGCATTTCCTCGAGCCGGGCTATTATATGCTCCCGGCGGACTCCTGTACGGTGGTTACAGTGGTGGCTTCTTCGGTCGTGGTGACGCTGTATGACATAAAGCGCAAGATCGGCGGCGTCTGCCATTACATCAAGCCGCGGCCGGAAGGATCTGAAACGGCTAGCGGAAATCATGGTTTACCGACCATCGCCTACTTGACCAGACAACTACTCAAACATGCCCGGCCGCAGGATCTGCGGGCCGGCATATATGGCGGCGCTTCACCCACTTGGGCTACACCGATGCACCGCCGCATGGCACAAGCCAATGTCGACGCCGCTCGCGCCTATCTGGCGAAGATGGACATCGTCGTTGACGAAGAAATGGTTGGCGGCACCCGTGGCTTCAAGCTCGTGTACAACACGGGCACCAATGAGATCCTGCTATTAAAAACCGAACGAATTCGCCGGGCGGATTGGTTTACCCACCTGCAAGGTGGCAAGTAGTATTCCACGCTTCGCTATTGCCAGCTAGTACGACTGCTGCCGACCTTCGATCGCCGACAACAACACGGCGGCGGCGATGCCTAGACGCTGATCGAGCAGCCCGCTCTGATTGGCCGAGAAATCCAACTGGATGCGCGGCGCAAAGATATTCCAGTTCTGATGGAACTTGGCCACCAACTGGCCGTTGGCTTCGACTACAAACGACTGAGGCAACCAGCCGAACAAGAAACGCCGGATCAGCGCCAAGCCAGTGGAATCTTCCTTGATCGTGCCGAATTCCTGACCGGCCTGGTTGATGATGATCCATTCGTCACGGATCACCGATTTTAATCCCTTCCGTTTCAGCGCGCCCACCGTTTCGCCGGCGGTGATGTCCACAACATCGAAAGTCGGTGAGATATCGATGATCTTTCGCGTTTTCATCGCCAGCAATTCGGTAGTCATGCCTTCGTCGGCGTAGACCCGAATGTCCTCGCGTAGCTTGAATGCCTTCTGTTTCGAATAGAACAGCAATTCGTCAGTATTTGGATCGCGAATCCAGAATGCTCCTCCGAAAATCTTCAAAAACTTTTTTCGCAACACATAGACCGGCCGCTGAAAACGCTCGTTCATCCCCGTCCCCTTGATTGTTTTCACGACCATAGGACGGCCAGCCGTCAAACGCAAGCTATCCGGAGATGCGCTTGAACCGCCCGTCTCAGGCCGCTATTCTGCACCTGATTTGCGAAAGGGATCGCCAGTGAGCCGGTTTGCTGTTCCTGTATTGTTATTGCTGTTGTTGGCGGCAGCCTGTGTGGTTGATCAGGAAGACCCATACAACGATTACGACTCACCCACTGGCGACTGGCCGTCGCTCGACCCCAACCGTTATCATTGGGACGGATTGCAGGATCCGTATTACGAAGGCTGGTTCTTTCGCCTGATCATCCCGAGCGCCAACCGGGCCTTTTCCTTTCTCTATGTCGTGCGCAACCCCGGTTCGCTCGACGATGCACAACGGGAAAGCATCGTTCTGGCCGTCAGCGATACCGGTCAGATCATTCAGCAACGCTTTCCGGCCGAAGACTTCCGCGGCAGCCGGCACGAACTCGACGTGCATGTCGGTGACGCCAACCGCGCCACCACCGATCGGTTGAGCGGCGACATTCACGACAATTTCCGCGAAGTCGCATGGAATATCGACTACCAGGTCCGTGAGCGATGGGACGAGACCATGGGCCTGCTGACCAACATACCCCTGTTCCCCGTCAATTGGTACGTTGGTGCGCTGCGCGCCGACTCCGCCGGCACCATAGACTGGAACGGCGAACACATCGCGTTCGATGACGGTTTGCTGTTCCAGGACAAGAACTGGGGCGATCTGTTTCCGGACAGCTACGTCTGGTTGCAAGGCATGTTATTCGCCGACCCGGAGAACAGTATTGCGTTCTCCGGCGGCCCAATCAGCGGCCACGACACCGGCATGTTGGTATGGCGACATGGCGAAGAGCGGCACGAAACACGCTCACAAGATTTCAATGCCATTGTGCGAATCGAGCCCGACTCCGCCGCCGGTAAGGTGCAGGTCGATATCATGCGCAACGGCGAATACTTCATTCTCGACGGGAGCTTTGCCGATGCTCCCCCCGCACCGCTTCCGGCTCCCAGCGAAACCGGCTTTGACTCGTATTCGCTCATGGCGCTGACCGGCGAATTGCGGGCGCGTCGTTACGAACTGGTCAATGGCCAATGGTTGCTGCGTGACGATGAACTGACCAGGATGGCTGGAGTGGAAATCGGCGGCGACTATGTCGAAGCCGGAAAATAACGACAGCTCAGGGCAGCCGAACAAAAAGGAGCAAGAATGCATCAATTGGCACAACTATTCTGGTTGTTGTCGTTGATCGCCCTGGTGGCCGGCTGCACGGCTGACAGTGATGACGATGCCTTACCGGCCGACGATGAAACCGGCAATGATGATGTGAGCAATGACCACATGGCTGATGACGACGACACAGAAAACGACGTCGATGACGACACTACCGGCGATGACACAGTGGAAGACGATGTCGTCGACGATGACATTGCCGATGACGATACCACCGACGACGATACCGCTGACGACGATTTCATTGACGATGATACGATCACCGAGGTGCCTGTTCCCATCTATGACAGCGAGGGACGGACCTTGATCCTGCACGGAGCCAATTTCATGGCGATCGAGGCCGGCGGCGCACTACTCGACTACGAACGCATGGCCCAATGGGGCTTCAATGTCGTGCGGATTCTTGTCACCTGGTCCGCGCTTGAACCGATGCAAGGCGCTTATGACGAAAACTACCTGCCCAACGTCGTGGAACCGCAGATTCAGTATGCCCGCGAAGCTGGCCTGAATGTGATTCTCGACATGCATCAATACCACTGGTCATCCTGCTGTAAGGGCATGGGCATGCCGGAATGGACCTGCGCCGACTTGGGTGACCCGCCGTTGGAGTGGCTCTGGCAGTCGGGCCAGTTTTGGGATCATGAAGAATTTCTCAACTCCTTTGTTGCCGCTTGGGACTTCGTCTCGACCTACTTTGCCGGCGACGATCGCATTTTCGCCTATGACCTGTTCAACGAGCCGATTGCCGGGATTCGTACCATCCCTTGGTTCATGGATGACCAATTGTTGCGGCCGTTGTACGAGCGGCTCATTCCGACCGTGCGCGCGAATCACCCGGAGCCGTATCTCATCATCGAACCACCCATGATCACGGTTGCCGGGTTTCCTTTCACCATGACGCCGTTGCCGGACGAGCGGCTAATCTATGGGCCGCACCTTTACCCCGGCACAATCGCCGAAGGCGGCGGCTACACGTTTCCCAAGGCCTGGATCGTCAAGCACCTAAACATACGTCAGGCGGAAGCACTGGAGCAGGGTGAGCCGCTGTTGATCGGCGAAACAGGGTTGCAATCCGCCGAGACCAATGCGGAACAGTATGCGCGGGATGCCGTTGATCTGATGGAAGAGCGCATGGCTCACTGGACTTGGTGGGCGTTCGGCTACGACGACGACAGCATGGGCCTGTGCGATGCATCCGGAAACCCGAAAGACCTATTCTACCGCCACCTGGCGCGCCCCTATCCCCGGGTCACGGCAGGTGTGCTGCGGTCTTACCACTTCGACACCGATGTGCGCTTGCTCACCGTCGTGGTTGATAATGCAGTAGGTCTCGCTCCTGCAGTGGAGATCTTCGTTAATGAAGACTATTACTACCCGGAAGGTTTCGTGGTGAATTCGACAGATACGGACGGCACATGGTCTTACACCTACGACGAGTTGACTGGTTCGCTAGCCGTGACTTGCGATCCAACCGTCGCCAACCACGTCATTACCATCGAACCGGACGTTTGAGGAGGACGCGATGGACCTGAGCATCGAACGGATCAAGAACAAGATCAATGAACTGTATGTATCCGTGGAAAACACCGTGCGCGACGAGATTGATGACCAACGCAACCCACAAGCTACAGTGCGCCGGGTAATTCTTGCCTACTGCGGCGCAGCTACGGCGGCCAACCTGTCGCCGGTGCCGTTCAGCGAGGCGGTCCTGCTCACGCCAATCCATGCCGCAATGGTTTTGCACATTGGCAAGCGGATGGGACAAGACGTGTCACTGAAGAACGCCGGTGATATCCTCAAACAGTTGATCGGTGCGGTCGGGTTGTCGGTCGCCGCGCGGCTGACGACCAACGCCTTGCTGAAAGTCGGCCTTCCGGTCGTGGGGGGATATCTGCGCGCACCGGCCGTTTTCGGCATGACTTACGGACTGGGGCGCGTTGCAGAAGACTATTTCCTGCGTCGTAGCCAGGGCCTCGAGTTCGACACCAAGGCCGCGCGGGAGTTATTCAAGAAGGCGGTTAAAGAAGGCCGTGTCGAAGGCGAATACGCGCGCCGGATGGCGGACAAACCGTCGCAAGCCAAACCCAAGAAGCCGACAAAGAAAAAGACGGCGGTCAAGAAGCCAGCTACTCGCAAGCGCACGGCACCGAAGAAATAGCCCTAAGCGATCGCTACGGCTGCAACTCGTCACCGATCGCGGCCAGCGTTGCGAAACCCGGTTTGTGCGTGCCGTCGGGCATGATCACGCCCCAGTATTCCTCTACCGACTGCAACACCTCGAGAAAATGCGGATCGGTTGCGTAGTCCCAATTCGTCAGCCCCCAGATCAGCAGCTGCAACACATCACCATCAGTGAAATGCGGCCCGACAAAGTCGAGCGCCATGATATCATCTTCGGTGATTTCCACGCTGTGCGTTTCGTCGGTTGCCAATCCGAAGAACAAGAAACCACCAATGCCCGCTTCATAGGCGCTGTGAAACGCGTCGTCGATGAACTGCGCTTGCAATTCCTGCGTGTAGCCCAATTCCGCCGGCCCGGTCGGATATCCGACTTCGACAATCATGGTCTGCTTGCCGGTCAGTTCGGCCAAAGCTGCCGCACGCTCCCCCACGACCATGCCCCGCAACGGCTCGGCGTCGTAGTAGTTCGGGTAGGCATCGAAACCCACCACATCCATGAGGTCCTTCCACAGTACGGCAGCCTCTAGCCACGACGGCTGGCCAAGCAATTTGGAAAAGTTTGGATGGATATCAGTGTGCAGGTTTTGCACGGTGATCGCTTCCGGGTCGGCGTCGTGTACAGCCTGATTGATCGTCGCCAGTAAGTCCGTCAGGAAATCCCAGTCGGCCCAGGCCGAGGTCAGTCCGGCGAAACCCGATGGCTCACGCCAACCGTACAAGGTGGTCAACATGGCCTGGTTCAGCTCGTTTTCGATCTGCCAGACTTTCAAAACGATCCCCGGCGCGTCCAGGTAACCGTCGCCGTCGTACCGTTCGACCACCGCGCGCACATAACGGTACTGTTGCGCCAAGTAGTGTTCCTTGCCCAACAGGTCCGGCGTTGCCGTCTCCCCGTTGAGATCCGGCAGCGTACCGACCCAACCGTAACCGGTCGACGGAAACGGCATCAAGCCGGCGTCGAGTAGCGTGTTGAAATCGGCGTCCACGCTGGTCCAGTTTGCCTCGGCGGCAAAGTCGTCGATCAATGACGGATTCGCCATCAGGTCTTCCAGCGTCAGTTCCGGGTCGGTCACGGTCGGTTTGAGTGCCCGTAAGGTCACCGGCCGCCGAAACCAGCGCATACCCATTTCCGGAAAATGCTCCACCGCCACCGACAGACTGCCTTGTGAAGTGCCATAAATAAACTCCGGCAATACCACATCGTCGTCTGCACTGTCGTCATCAGTTGTGTCATCGTCGGCCGTGTCGTCGTCAGTGGAGTCGTCATCGACCGAGTCGTCGTCGATTGTGTCGTCATCGATGGCGTCGTCATCTGCCGTATCGTCATCCATCGTGTCATCGTCAACAGAATCATCGTCTGCACTGTCGTCATCGGGGACGGTATCGTCGTCGATGAAGTCGTCATCGGCCGAGTCGTCGTCGACCGCATCGTCGTCGGCCGAGTCGTTATCGACCGTGTCATCGTCGTCGGCGGAGTTGTCGTCATCGTCAGCGTCGTTGGAACAGCCGCCGAGTCCCAAGGCAAACAACGTCAGGAGCAGCGTCCAGCCGATCGTTTTCATGGTTGGCCCTCCTTCGGGTCGACTGTATTTCATAGGTAGCAGACCGGCATCACCCGGGCCGCGGAGGCGCATCCTACAGCGTGGTCAACGAACGTACAACCAGCACGCAACCCGCGAGTGTTCCACGAGAGTTTCGGGCGGCTGGTCAACGCGACAACGCTCCATCGCCTTCGCGCAACGTGGGGCAAAGCGACAGCCCGCCGGGTAGTGCGTGGCCGGATCGACACGGCCTGGAATCGCCGATTCCACGCCGCCTTCGTCGAGGCGCTTCACGGCGCGCAGTAGACCCTGGCTGTATGGGTGCAAAGGTTGTTCAAACAATGAGCGCACCGGGGCAGACTCGGCAACCTTGCCGGCGTACAGCACGACCACGCGATCACATGTTTCGGCGACCACGCCAAGATCGTGGGTGATCATCAGAATCGCGCAGCCAGTACTAGCTCGCTGAGCCGCCAACAACGACAGCACCTGCGCCTGGATCGTCACGTCGAGCGCGGTCGTCGGTTCGTCAGCGATCAACAACGCGGGCCCGGCGACCATGGCCATGGCGATCATCGCCCGTTGCCGCATGCCACCACTGAGTTGGTTCGGATAGGCGCGTGCGCCATCCCGCGGGCGTTCGAATCCTACCCGAGCCAAAGCGGCCACCGCGGCCTCGGCTGCTTCGTGCCGTGAATTCCCCAGGTGCAAGCGTAGCACTTCGGCGATCTGTTCGCCGACAGAGAACACCGGATTGAGACTGGTCATTGGCTCCTGAAACACCATGCCTATTTCTCGACCGCGCACCCGGCGTAATTCGGTCTCCGAGAGCAGCAACAAATCACGGTTACGAAAGACGACGCGCCCACCGGTGTTCACACCGTGGCGCGGCAATAGGCGCATCACCGACAATGCGGTGACCGATTTGCCGCATCCCGATTCGCCAACCAGTCCAACCGCCTCGCCGGGATCGACGGCAAAGCTCACATCATCGACCGCCCGGGCCGGCCCATCTGGAGTGGCAAAATGGACAGTGAGTTTTTCAACGGATAGCAGAGGCGGCATGCCCGGCTACTCCGTCCGGTGCTGGGCCTCGGCCAAGCGTTGGCGGAATTCGTCGGCGCTGATGATCCCCTTTTCCACCAGCATGTCGATCACAATGCGGATCGCCAAGTCACTGGTACGATTCTCTAAGCCGTGCAGTTCGCCTTCCGGCGTAATGATGATCGGCTCTTCCTCGACGCGTTCCATCGTGTCGTTGAGTTCAATGACGTCGGAAACCTCTGCCAGACCTTGGCTCTCGCGCAATCCTGACGGGTGATAACAGTAGGCAATGGCGCGCTCGATTTCGGATTCAAGCGCCACCACGGTAACCACCATATGGCCGGAAGTGAATTCAACCTCTTGAATGGCCTTGAAATTGGTGGGGTCGCTCATGGCGACCAACAGCTTGCGCGCTCCGCGTTGCGCCTTCACCGCGACCGGAATCAAGTTGAACTTGTCGCAGAGCGGCTTTGGCACCAATTCGAGCGCTTCCTTGTAGATACGGCTCCGGCGGAAATTGATTTTGGCCACGCCAAGCTGGTAGCTGAGCGCATCCAACAACTGCGCCTCGGTGATGTAACCGGCTTTGACCAGATGCGAGCCGAGCCGACCGCCCCATGACCGCTGGTTGTTCAACGCCGCGTTGAGCTGGGTCTCGTCAATCAGCCCCGCATCGAGCATGATCTGCCCTAGCGTTTTTTGCATGCGCATGGTCTACCTTCCTTCCCGTCCGGCCAGTCGTTGAACCTCAAATCCTGCAGGAATCGTTGCCTGAAACAATCCGGCATCAACCGATTCATTGATCATCATCTCAGAAAGGCTAATACGCAAGCCAGCCCGTTGATTCGGGCGACGTAAACCGATCACCCGTGCCACTTCGATGTCGCCCACCCGGCGACGCGCTTCCCAGTTGACCACCAGAGGGCCGTCGGCGGTTTCCACACTGAGGCGCACCGGCCGTTTGCTCGACGGGTCGATGGCAACCCGACAGATGCTCCACGCGTAGACCCAGCGGCGCTCTTCGGCCTCGCCCTGCGGCGCCACCGGCTGCCATGCGGCTTGCGGCAGATCGATTCCACCAATCAACACCTGCGCGAGCAGGTGCGGATCCACGGCCAAGCCCAACAAACGCTCGGCGGTTTTCTCGTCGGCGGAGCCAATCAAAGCCTGTTTGCGGGTGAAATCGAGTGCAGTGATTTCGGTCGGCGTGACGATTAGGGTCAGGATAGGCGTGAAAAACGGCGTGACGGCGTCAAGCCTCACGCCGCGTTCACGATCGATAGTGACGAGCAGATCGCCCACCAGTACCGCATCACCCTCTTCCTTGCGAACGGTACCCGACCCGCTGAGGGTGTTTACGGCCGTCAACGGCGCAATCAACGTAGCCTGCACATCGGCACTGGTCAGCGGCCAATCGATCGTCGGCGTCGGCGAAGGCACACAACCGGTTGCCGCAACCGCGACCAGCAACCACAGCGCCAGCCAGCTTCTATTCACCCAGCTTTACCTTTAGTCGGCGGGCGGTGTCGAGTTCCGGATTGAGCGTCAACGCCTTGCGCCAATACTCGATCGCCAACTCGCGCTTGCCGAGCGCGGCCTGTACGTCACCGATGTGTTCGACGATCACCGCTTCCGACGGCTCGATTTGCGCGGCGCGTTCCAACAATTGCAGCGCCTCGTCGTAGCGCTTCAGCTTGAACAAGGACCATCCATAGCTGTCGAGAATATGCCCGCTGTAGGGGCGAAGACGTGAGGCTTTTTCAAGCAGCCGACGAGCTCGTTCAAGCTCGGCATCGTGGTCGGCCAGCGTGTAGCCAACAAAATTTAGCAGGTCCGGATCATTCGGATTGCTCGCCAGTTGCTTCTCCATCAGCTCGACTGCCTGCCGCCAGCGACCGCTACGTTCGTACAGCGTCGCCAAGGTGTAAAGCAGGTCTTGATCCTCGGGCGCCTTGCGTCGCGCCTCCTGCAATACCTCTTCTGCCTGTTCGAAGCGGCCCATCTCGGTCAACACCGAACCCCGCGTTCGCGCCACGCGCAGATCATTGGGGAATTCGCGGGCCAGCAAATCAAGCGTGGCCAGCGCATCACCACCGTGGCCCGACCGAAGCAACAAGAATACGGTGGACAACTGCGCATCGAGATAACGTGGATTGTCCCGCGGCACTTCCCGATAGGCGGCAATCGCTTCGTCGATACGATTCAACCGCGCCAGGCTCATCGCCAAGAGGATCCGCGCCGATGCATTGCTCGGATCGGCGGACAAGACCTGGTTGAACTCCGCCAACGCCTCGACCGTTTTGGCTTGTTCATACAGAATCAGGCCGCGCGTGAGCCTCGTCTCGGCCAATCCACCACTGAGCACCTCGAGCTGTTCCAGCGCCGACTGCGCGGCGTCAGGGTCGTTGTTGCGCAGGTACATGCGTACCAGCTGTTCGCGAATGGTCTTGTCTTCCGGCGCCAACTCCGCCGCAGCGCGGTATGCTTCCGCCGCGCCGGCAAAATCCTCGAGTTCCTCGCACGCGTATCCCAGGCCGACCCAGGTCTTCACGTTGTCCGGCTCCAGTTGTGCCGACCGATGCAGGGCATCACGTGCCTCGGCCCAGCGTTCCTCACGCAAAGCTAGGCGGCCGATCTCAAACCAAGCCTGGGCCGCGCGCGGATTGCGTTTGGTAAAGTTTTCGAGCACCCGGCGGGCGCCGGCCAGGTCGCCGCGGTCTTCGTAGATCGCGGCTAGGTAGGACACCGCTTGCTCATGACCGGGGTCGATGGCCAGGATTTTCTTGCACAGGGCAACGGCTTCATCGGTCTTGCCGTAGGCGGCCATAATGCTCGCCTTCAAGAATAACGTATCGGTATCATTGGGTGCCGCCGTCAATGCCCGATCGAGTTCGGCCAGCGCATTTTCGCCATCGCCGTTGAGCATGAAGATCAGCGCTTTGGTGGTCAGCAATTCGGGAACAATGACGCCCAACCGCTCCACCTCGTTGAATTGCCCCAGGGCGGTGGGCATATCGCCATCGTGCATAGCCAGGTAACCCTGAGACATGTGAAACGACACCCGCGCCAGCAACTGCAGACGCTGACCGGGTGAAAGGTTTTCTTCAGGTGAGGCCGGTCGTTGTACGCCGGCGCACGCGGCCAGAAAAAGCCCCAGCAGCAACACGAACCACAATTGACGTCGCATGTTTCCTCGATTTCTTCCAGTACTGCGCACCAGATTATGCGAGAACCGAAGCGGCCTGTTAAGCCGGGTCCTGTTCCCCAACGCCTGCTCCCGCCGCAGACGCCAGGGCGGTGACCATTCCTCTAGGACGACGGTTGCCCGCCGCCTCAAGCGGTCGCTGAAGCGCGTCGGACGGGCCATCCTACGCAGCGCCCCATTCCACCTTGCACCGGGTGGGGTTTACCGCACCGCCGGTTCCCCGGCTGTCGTGGGTGCGCTCTTACCGCACCTTTTCACCATCGCCGGACCCGAAGGTCTTAGGCTGTGTATTTTCTGTGGCACTTTCCCTGGGGTCACCCCCGCCTGCCGTTAGCAGGCACCCTGCCCTGTGGTGCCCGGACTTTCCTCCCGCGGTTGTCAAACAACCACCGGCGGCCACCTTGGCCGCTTCGGCTATCGGCCCATTCATAATCGGGATCACTCAGGAGGTCAACGGCGCGATACTACGTGCCTTGTCTTTCTTCGGCGCTTTCTCGTTCAGTACGCGGTTGGCCACCCGATCGGCGGTGTCGTTTTTTTCGCGCGGGACGAATGCAATCGTCCACGACGTGAATTGTCGCAAAGCGCGATGCGCTTCGATCGAGAGCTTGATCAGATCGGGGTGCTTGATCTTGTATTCGCCCTGCATTTGCTTGACAACCAACTGGCTGTCACCGCGCAGGCGTAATCGCTTGACCTTGAGTTGACTCGCTAGTTCGATGGCCGCCAGCAAGCCCTGGTATTCCGCAAAGTTGTTGGTCGCTTCCGGAAAGTAGCGCGACCGCTCGGCCAGTACTGACCCGTCCTCGTCGACGGCCAGCCCGACACCAACTGCCGGGCCGGGATTGCCGCGACTGCCACCATCGAATACAAACAACAATTGGTCGGGATCGGCGATTGTTTTGGCAACACGGTCAGCCTGGCGGGTGGATTGTACCAGTTCCGCGCGCTGCTTCTTGCCGCGGCGATCCAGGCGCTCAGCTAGGTCGGCCAACTCGGCCTGTGCTTGGTCGAGGTCGAGATCAGCGATTTCAGCGGCCTCAGTCAGCGCCCGCCCCTGGGCGAGTTCGCGCAACAGGACCGCCGTCCGCGCCGGATCAGGCATGTCCCGGCTCCGTGGATTCGTCGTTGCCCTGGTAGTAAAGAATGCGGTAGCAGTTCGGGCACGTGATGATCTCTTCGTTCCGGATGACCAGATTGTAGACCTGCGGCGGCACGTTCATGCGGCAGCCCTGGCAGGTTCGCTTCATCACCCGCACCACAGCGATCCCACCGGTCTGGCGACGCAGACGCGAATAGCGGTCAAGCAACTGGGCGTCGATGGCCGGCAGAATGCCTTCGCGGATTTTCTGCTTCTCGGCCAGCTTCGCTGTGATCGTCTTCATTTCCTCTTCAATGGCCGCCATCTGGGCCTTCAGCTTCTTCTCGCCCTCGGCCGCACGATCTTTCGCCTTGCGCAAGGCCAGTTCGGCACCCTCGAGGTCATCCATCAACCGCAGAATTGCGTCCTCAAATTCCTCACAGAACACCTTTTGGGCTTCGTTCTCCTTTTGAATGGCGTGGTATTCCTCGTTGGTTTTCACCGCCATCATGCGCTCTTTGTTCTTGGTGATGCGCTGTTCGTGCTCGGCCAATTCGCGTTCTTTGTCACGTTTGGCCTTCTGCAGTTCCTGCAGTGTATTCTCGCGCTCTTTGACCAATGCGTGCTGCGCGTCGAGCTCGGCCTGGAATTGTTTGACCCGCTCGGGCGCTGCATTGGCAAACTTCTCGATCTCCATGATCTCCATGTCCACCAATTGTAGTTCGTGCAACTTCTTCAATTGTTCGGGCGCAGACAACTAAGCCTCCTCCTCGTCCTTAGACGGGCTGAAACGGATCTCCCACTGGTTTGGCCGCCCGCACGTTCGCGGCATGGCCAAGCGCAGCCAAGCCGGCTTTTAAGCGCGGGACCACCGCGTCGACAAACGGCAACTCGGTGCCATAGTGACCCAAGTCTAACACGGCCAAACCCGAATCGCGGGCCCGGCATGCATCGTGATACTTCATATCGCCGGTTACCAGCAATGTTTGCGGACACGCACGCAGTTCGTCGATGAAACCGGCCCCGCTGCCGGCACACACCAGCACTTCTTTGACCGTGCGTCGCGGATCGCCGACAAACCGCGCCGTGCGCACACGCAACACTCTCGCCGCGCGATTGGCAAACGCCGCCAGCGTCAGGGGCGTGGCCACGCGACCTAAACGACCGCGCCCACCTTGCGGATTCTGCCGCTCGGTCGGGTACAGATCGAACGCTACTTCCTGGTATGGGTGTGCCCGTCGCATAGCAACCAAAACCGCGTCGACCTTTGCCAGCGGCACACGCACTTCCAGACGCGTTTCCGGTTCGACTGACAACTTACCAACACGGCCCGCATACGGCGTGGCTCTATCCAAGGGCAGATAGGTGCCCTGGCCGGACAGGCGGTACGAGCATTTAGCGTAGTCGCCGATCACACCCGCGCCGGCGGCAAACATCGCCTCGCTGACCGCAACCAAGTGCGAATCCGGGACAAACACGACAAGCTTGCGATATTGTTCAGGATACAGCGGTTGCCACGGCCGGACGTCAGTCAGGCCCAGCTTAAACGCCAGAATTTCGTTGACGCCACCAATGCCCCAATCGGCATTGGTATGAGCGGCGATGATGGCGACACGGTGGGAAGTTGCACGCTGTATGACACGGCCCAGCGGAGTCGACAGATCGAGGCGGCGGGGAAGGTCGCCGATCAGCAGCGGATGGTGGCAGACGAGCGCGGCGTCACTGCCAGCCTGTCGCACCGCGGCAAGCGTGGGATCCAGGGCAACCAGCACGCGACGTACCGGCGCTTCGGGTTCACCGAGTTGGAGCCCGATGTTGTCCCACGTCTCCGCCAGCGCGGGCGGAAACAGCTGCTGCATTACGTCAATGACCTCGCGGACCCGCAGCAACTTGCCGCCCCGCTGAGTCTTGGCCTTGGCCATCGTCCCCTCAAGCCTGAATGAACTCGCTGGGCCCAGCAGGATTCGAACCTGCGACCAACCGGTTATGAGCCGGTAGCTCTAGCCGCTGAGCTATGGGCCCCCGTCAAGGGGCTTCCCCTTTCGTGCGCGCCAAGGGTATTGATTGCCCCCCCCCGTGTCAACTGGGTGGCGCACAAAAACGGAAGAGCATTTTCAACAGTCTGGACAGGGACGGATACGAACCGGATACCGCCCGTCTTTCGCTTGGAGAACAAATTTCGTTTGCGACATTGTGTTCCGATGGTTCGACACAAAAGAAAGGCGGCCCCGTAGGGCCGCCCTTTGGCTAGGATGAAGCGCAGTCTACTCGATGAAGCTCTTGAGCTTACGACTGCGGCTCGGGTGGCGCAGCTTACGCAAGGCCTTAGCTTCGATCTGGCGGATGCGCTCGCGGGTGACATCGAAATCCTGACCGACTTCCTCAAGGGTGTGATCGCTCTCTTCGCCGATACCGAAACGCATGCGCAACACCTTCTCTTCGCGCGGCGTGAGCGTCGAGAGGACTTTGCGAGTCTGGTCAGACAGGTCCATGCCGATGACTGAGTCCAGCGGGCTGGACAGCTTTTTGTCCTCGATGAAATCGCCCAGATGGCTGTCTTCTTCTTCACCGATGGGGGTTTCGAGACTGATCGGTTCCTTGGCGATCTTGAGGACTTTGCGCACCTTCTCCAACGGCATGTCCATCTTGTCGGCGATTTCTTCCGGCGTCGGTTCGCGGCCGATTTCTTGTACTAGGTAGCGGCTGGTGCGAATGAGCTTGTTGATCGTTTCGATCATGTGCACCGGAATGCGAATGGTGCGCGCCTGGTCGGCGATGGCGCGGGTGATCGCCTGGCGGATCCACCAAGTAGCGTACGTCGAGAACTTGTAGCCACGGCGGTACTCGAATTTATCGACCGCCTTCATCAGGCCGATGTTGCCTTCCTGAATCAGATCTAGGAACTGCAGGCCGCGGTTGGTGTACTTCTTGGCGATCGAGACGACCAGCCGGAGGTTGGCTTCGATCAATTCTTTCTTTGCCTGGTTGGCAGTAAGCAAGCCGTGGTTGATAGTGTGCACGAGCTGATGCAGTTCCTTCGGCCGGCACTCGACTTCTTTCTCGATGCTTTTAATAAGCATGTCACCCTTGGCAATCTCTTCGGCCCAGCGACGCGCCGCCGCCTCGTCCTTGATGCCGAGTTGCTTGCGCAACTTGTTGAACTCGTCGGCTTTCTTCAGTTTGCCCGTCAGACGACGCAACCGCGCCGGGGTCTGGCCCGATTTTTTGGCGATCCGTTCCAGCTTTTCCTCGACATCGAGGATTTGGCGATTGGCGTTGGTGAGCCGTTCGATGACCAGGTCGACCGTCGGGGTGTTCAGGTTGATTTCCTGCAATAGACCCATGACCGTCTTACGATTGCGTTCGAGACGCTTCTTCACTGAGCCACGGTCTCGTTTGCCCATCTTGCGCATCGACATGACACTCATATCGCGCAGGATGCGGTCTTCCAAATCGCGCAGACGCGACATGGTTTTCAGCAGCGCGTCGATATGCGCCTTTTCGTCGATCTCAAGCGGCTGGCCTTCCTCGTCTTCCAGGTTTTTGACCACTTCCCGCAGCTTCATTTCACCGCTGGCGAGCTTTTCCTGGATCTCGCGGATAACCTTCGAGGTGTACGGCACGCTCATCACAGCTTTAAGCACCTCTTGGTTGCCCTTCTCAATGCGCTTGGCGATTTCTACTTCGCCTTCACGGGTCAGCAAGCTGACCGCACCCATCTCGCGCAAATACATGCGCACCGGGTCATTGGTCTTGCCAATCGAGCCCGGATCAATGACTTCCTCTTCTTCTTCTTTCTGCTTGTCCTGGTGCTCGCGGTATTCTTCCGCGTTGTCCACGATCTCAATATCCAGATCGTTGAACATGATCAAAACGTCATCGATCTGCTCCGAACTGAACAGATCAGTGGGCAATCGGGTGTTGACCTCGTCATAGGTCAAATAGCCGCGATCCTTGCCCAGGGCGATCAGTTCTTTAAGTTCTTTGATTTCTTCTTCTTTGGGCATCTGCCGTCCTCCACCAGGAAAACTAACGCAACCTACTTAACTGACTGACCAACGCAAAATGGCGACGTGTCAGTTCGTCAACGCGCGCCTCGTCGTGGGCGTCATTTGCTTCCGCCAATTGCGTCTTTACCGATTCCAACTCCTCTTCAATCGTGCGCCGTTTACGGTCCAACAGCGCGTCAGCCAGTGCCTGCTGTGCCACCTTCGGTTCGCAGGGTACCGGCAACATCAGAAGCTCGCTGGCCAGCGAGCGGGTTTCCTCATCATCGTCCGGCCTCATCAGGTTTTCGGCCGTGACGGCTTTCTGGTTCCCGGCGACACGCAGTATGCGTTCGGCCAAGTTCTGCATCGGGCCACCGGGTAACGCCATCAGCAGTTCATCCCGGTCGAGTTGAGCTGCCGCCGTAGGATAATGCAAAAGCGTTGCCAAAATCGTACGTTCCGCGCCCGGTAGCAATCGATTGGCACCTCGGAACTCCCGTATGACCGGAGCTTTACGTCCCCGCCGGGCGCGATCGATCTGCTCCCGAATCGTTTCCTCGGGCATCGCCGTCCTCGTTGCCAGCCGTTTTGCCAGCAATCCCCGCCGGATAGGGCTCTGTAGCCGAGCCGCCAGCAGACACGCCTCGTCAAGCGAACGTGCGGTTCCCTCGGCACTACGCCCATGGGTCGCAAAAAGGCGATCCACTGCAAAATCAACCAGATGCGGCGCGTTCTGGATTAGATCCGCCAGCTTTTCAGCTCCCCTGGCTTTCAAAAAACTGTCGGGGTCGTCACCCTCCGGCAGCACCACGACCTTGGGTTGCTCCTCGCGGTTCAGATAGATTTCAAGCAACCGCATCATCGCTTTCTGGCCCGCTTCATCACCGTCAAAGATAAAGACCGCGTTTTTAGTGTACCGTTCCAGCAACGCCGCGTGGTTTTCGGTAAAGGCGGTGCCGAGCGCGGCCACGGCGATATCGAACCCGTATTGATGTAATGACACCACGTCAAAATTACCTTCACACACCAACGCGATGTCCTTTTTGCCGATCTCGCGCGCGGCCAAATGCAACCCGTAGAACGTTCGTCCTTTCACAAACACTTCGCTCTCGGGCGAGTTCATGTATTTCGGCCCATCTCCCGCCAAAAGGCGACCAGAAAAAGCAACGAGCTTGCCCGTCGCGTTGCGCACGGGAAACATCAAGCGGTGGCGGAAACGATCATAGTAGCCGTCGCCCTTTTCCCGAGCTGCAATCAACCCGACGTCGGCCGCATCTTGCAGTGCAATCCCTTTGCGCTGCATGAACTTGCAAAGGTGGTCCCACCCATCGGGCGCATAACACAACTCGAAGCGATCGATCATCTGCTGGCTAGTGCCGCGCGACTGCAAATACTCTCTTGCCACTCGCCCGCTTTCGAGATTGGCCAACCGTTCGCGAAAGAACGATAAGGCTGCCTCGTTGGCTGTCAACAAACGGTCGCGATAACCCTTGGGCCGCGAGGGACTAGAAGTCTCGGGGACTTCGATACCATACCGGTCCGCCAGGAGCCGTACGGCTTCCGGAAAGGTCAGCCGTTGGGTTTCCATGACGAAGCGGAACACATCGCCACCGATACCGCAGCCGAAGCATTTGAAGGCGCCGCGGTCGGCGTTGACATAGAAGCTCGGCTTGGAATCGGCGTGGAACGGACACAACCCCACCATTCGCCGTCCGACCTTTTTGAGGGTTACGGCCTCGCCGATGATCTGCACGATATCGGCGCGACTGCGCACCTCCTCAACGACTTCGTCGCTGATGCCGGCCATTACCCCGCCTGCAACAGGTTGAGCAACTTGTCTGACGCCGAAGCGAGCAAGGGGGCAATTGCCGAGGCTTGGATCTTGGCCGCCCAAGGCGGATAGTGCTCTTGCACGACCGCCAACAGGATGCCGCATACGAACGCGCCTTTTGCCGCTCCGAACAACATGCCAAAGAACCGGTTTAAACCAGTCAAATTCAACTTCTTAGTCGCTTTGGTCAGCATCTGGCCGGCCAGCGAGAACAAGAAGGTCGTCAATACGAACAACAACACGAAGACCACGACGGACCACAGACTGACACGCGAGGAAGACAGCACCGAGGCCAGAATGCTGCCCACCACTTTGTACAAATTGGCGGTGACGAAAAGGGCCACGAAGAAGCCAGCAAAGGTCAGGGCTTCGATGAAGAAGCCCCTCACGAAACCCTTGCCCGCAAAGACAAGGATCGCGGCGGCGACTAGCAGATCAAGATATGGCACGGCGCCCCGCTAAAGCCGAGGCCGCGCCTCGTCACGAAGACAAGGCGCGGCGTACTTTCTCGTTGACCAGCTTGCCGTCCACGCGGCCGGCGATCTTGGGCATGAGCACTTTCATGACCTTGCCCAGTTCGTTTGGACCGCGCGCTCCAGATTCCACCACCGCGGTGGCAACCAGGGCATCCAATTCCGCTTCATCAAATGCGGGCGGCAGATAGGCCTTGAGTATTTCACCCTCGGCACGTTCGCGGGCCGCCATCTCGGGTCGGGCCCCTTTCTCGAACGCTTCCGCCGCTTCTTCGCGACGCTTGATCTGCGTACGGATGGCGGCAACAATTTCCGCGTCGTCCAACTCCGCCCGTTTTTCAAGCTCGCGGTTTTTGAGATCTGCCCGCAGCATGCGGATCACACCGACACGCAGTTCCTCATGGGCCTTGAAGGCCGCTATATAGTCTTCGTTCAGTCTTTCGTTCAGGTTCATTTCTTGAACGGTCCGAAGGACTGCCTCTCCATTTTGCGCAGCTTCTTCATCAAGCGCTTGCGAGCCGCCGCCGCCTTCTTCTTGCGTTGAACGCTGGGTTTCTCGTAATGCTCGCGCTTGCGGATCTCAGAAAGAATGCCCGCTTTTTCGCACTGTTTCTTGAAACGTTTCAGGGCCTGGTCGTAGGATTCGCCTTCACGTACACGAACACCTGGCATCGAGCTATCAACCCCTTTCTATCTATTCTTTTCCGGCGAAAACAAGCTAAAATCATGTTTTTGCCGCATATAATGCGAACTTCAGGACGCACAAAAATACATCCAGAGCGGCGAAGATCATACTCAGCGGAAACGGGATGTCAACCCCCCGGATCCCTTTCTTCACGGTACTAGCGTCCTCGCGAGACCAGAATCCGCCGAAATAACCAGAGAGCCCCTTCCGCCTGGGCGAGGGGGATGACAAACAATGGTTTGGCGGACAACGAATTGAGCGCTTGGGCGACGTTGGCAACCCCTACACTGAACGGAAAGCGGGTGGGATCGAACAAGGGCGCATCGTTGGGGCTGTCACCGAGGGTCAGGACAGTCTCGCGGTCGGCAATACCCGTCCGTTCGCAGACAACGGCCAAGGCGGTGCCTTTATCATGACTGCCGGCGCACAAATGTACGTGAATTGAACTGGTCACCACCCGCACCCCCTGTTCCGCCGCCAGATCGGTCGCCAAAGCCACTTCCTCGGGTGACAACGGCGGACGGGCAAAGGTGAAGTCGGTGATCCGGCCAATGTTGTCCTCGGTTTCTCGCGCAGCCGGAATACGTCGCATGATGGCTTCGTACACTGCCGCCAACCGGTCGCGCCGCGGCCCGATCAATGACCGGTCGGCGAGCACTTCGATTTGCTCATCCTGACAGATCGCCCCGCCATTCTCGGCGATAACGCCGTCAACCTCCAGATATCGAGAAAGTGCTTGCCCCCACGAGGCACATCGGCCGGTCACCAGCCATACCGCCACCCCCGCCTCGCGCAGCCGGGCGATGGTATCAAGCATCTCGGCCCGCAGTTTGCCGGCCTGGGTCAGCGTGTCATCTACGTCGCTGGCGATCAGCCGCAGTTCACGCAAACGGTGTTCCGGAATGGATTCAGCGGGCTGCGGGCGGACGGGCATCCTCTTCCTCCAGGGCACGAACCAGTAGTGTGGCACCGACCGCCGCGACCGGCAGCGCCAGGAAATTGAGCAATGGCACCAACGTTGTCAGGAAGACCGCTAAGCCGAAACCGATCGCCTCGGCGCGATGGCGGTTTACAAAACCAAAACGCTCGCGCGGCCGTAAGTTACGACGTCCCAGCGGGAAGTCGAAAAACTCGATGGCAAAGAAGAGTGCGCCGCTCAGCGGCCCGGCCACTAGTGCCACCACCTGCCCCACAACCGGAACGAAGGATACGGCAAAGATCGCCACTTGCGTCGCCACCAAAAGCAAGAGCATCGCCAGAGAAGTTGCGAGTCCGCGCATCATTCCGCTCAACGCCTCACGCAGCGAACGTTCGGTCTCGAGACTGCCGAGTTGATTTTCGACGCGTTCGGAAAGGACATCGAGGAACGGCGCGGCCAAGATGCACCCAACCATGGTGAAGGTGAACAACACCAACAACGCGAAGGCCACAACCAGCAATACGATCACCAACACGTAGACGATCCATAGATACCACACATCCGGCCGGGCCATGATCTTGTGCAACAAATCGGGGAAGAAACGCACATAGACGGAGGTAGCTACAACGAACAGAAATATATTCAGCAGAATGGGCAACCCCGCCCATTTCCAGAGCCTGGTGTTGCCCAGTAGATGTGAGAGCCCGCGCCAAGCGAAGCCGAATCCACGCACCAGCCGGGCCAACATGCCGGCGGCCTCAACCCTCGAGCAGATCGGGCAGATACGTGGCCAACGTGTTGTACAGGTCGACCACGAACCACAGCAACTGCCGCACGCCGTCCGGTTGCGGTTGGGCGAACCACGGGCCGATGTCAATCGCCAGGAAACCGTCCGGGATCTCGGGAATCACGATCTGGAAATCCTCGCCGACCGAGATATTGAGCCCCAGCGATTCCAGCAGGTCCTGTAGGGTTGCCTGATCCAATACCAGCGGGAATACGTCTAGCGCCACCAACAGGTCGTTGGCGTAGGCCGGATAGAACGGATTGATGTGATACGGATCAATGTCAAACGGGGTGGCATCCCAGATCGCCTGAGACGTCATCGCACCCAACACACTCAAGCCGTTGGCCAGACCGGCATCGACCTCGCCGAAGCCCGGCAGCACCACCGATTCGGATAGCGGGTCGCCGATGCCGTCGCCATCGGTATCGATGTAGTAGACGGTACCGTCGGTCTGGGCCGAGGTCTCACGGTAGATTTCCTGGAACAACAGGTGCAAACGCTGGAATGCCTGGCCGAACTGGATGCCGGCCGCTTGCATGCGCGCCACACCTTCCTCGCCCTTGAGATACAGGAAGTCGGGGTTGTCTTCGTAGGTCAGCAGGTCTTCGAGCAATTGCACGATCGGTTCGAGACTGTCGATCAGGTTCTGAATTCCTTCCGGCGAACTCAGATCGTCGAGGTTGATGCTGAGTTCCGGAATCTGCATCGAGAAAAAGTCGTAGTTGATGTCATGCGCCAGAATGAAGTTGACCAGCGCCCGCATGAGCGCGTTGATCACGCCGAAGTACTGCAGGTCGCTGCGATCCAACCGGCCGCCGAACTTCATCTCGATCAAGCCGTTGATGCTCATTTCGAAATGATCGATGTCGAAATGCGGGTCGGGGTAGGTCAACAGTTCGACATAGAGCTGCTCGGAATCCTCGTACCACCATTCCGCGCTGTCGCGCAGGAAGCCCTGAATGTAGTCGCCGATCGGCTCAGTCTCGGCGAATGAAATCTGGTTGTCGCCGACCGGGAGGCCGGAACCGGCCTGCTGCGCCGACATGCCGGAGATCAAGGTCAACAGCTCGTCGATCAGACTGAAAAACTGCACGTTGCGTGCAATCATCACGCCGAACTTGGCTTCGTCACAGGTGGGGGATATCTTGAGCGCCGCTTCAAAAGCCTCCGCCGCGCTGCCACCGTCACCCCGGCGAAGGTAGCCACGGCCGATGGACATGATTTCTTCCAGCGTGGGATCTTCTTCGTAGTCGAATTTTTCCCCGCAGCCCAACGCAAAAAGCGACAACAGGGCCAACAAAGCCAAAACGGGAATCAGGCGACGCATCGGGAACACCCCCACAATCAACATGTGTTGCGTGCCGGTCAGTCTATGTAGTCGGCCACGCGGTGTCAAACGAACCGGCCCACTCCCCGATCGACCACCCCACACCACCCGACGCTCGTCGGTGAATGTCACACAAAAGGATAATCACGATCGTTGACACCCGTCCGCCAGCGTGGTACCTTTCGGAATGCAGCAGGAACACCATTTCTGACTTTGGAGAGAAATACCATGACCAACTTACTTCGGATATTTGTGGCAGCTCTGTTCTGTGTGGCCCTGGCGTTGGCTGTGTCCTGCACCGACGATGGAGACGATGGGTCCGGCGACACCGGGTCTTGCGACGAAGGGTGCGAACTGCAGGCGCTCCGCGACAGCGACCTGTGCAAGGAACAGTATATCGCCTGCAACCGGGCTTGCAGCGGCGACGACGAAGACTGCCAGGAGGAATGCGACTTCGACCATCTTGCCTGCGGCCTAACCGTCGTTGGCACCTTGAAGTCCTGCGGCAACCAATGCAGCAGCTGCATGGCGGCTTCCCTCGATTGCGGCGATGCTTGCGAACTCGAACTGAACACGTGCGAAAACCAATGCGGGACAGACAGCTACGAGTGTGAGGAAGCCTGTTGGAATGATGCCGACGCCTGCAGCGCGGAGTGCGACCAGGAATGGGACGAATGCCAGGATTGGTACCCCGACGAATGCTTTGACGACTGCTTGTCCAAGCAGGACGAATGCGATTCCGCCTGCGATGAAATCGCCGACTGGGACGCGCAGTGGGATTGCGCCGAGGAATGTCTGGTCGCCGACAAGGAATGCCTTGGGGTCTGCTTCGACACCACATTCTAGTCCAAGCCGGTCGCCGATTTGCCCCCACCCAAACGGGTTCGCCTTGAAGCCCGGCAGTAAGCTTGTTATAGAAGACTCAACCACTCAGCGGACACGGAATGGCATACATGCCGGAGCCAGCCAAAACCCTGTTTGTGATCCCTGCTTACAATGAGGGCACAAACATCGGCGCCGTGATTGCCGATTTGCTGCAACTGGTCGAGGCCGACCAGATTCTGGTAGTCAACGACGGTAGCGAAGATGACACATTGAAGGTAGCTCAAGGATATCCCATTCATACCATCGACTTTCCGTTCAATCTTGGCGTGGCCCAGGCCCTGTACGCCGGCTTCCGCTACGCGCTCGAACACGGTTTCGAACAGGTGATCCAGTTCGATGGCGACGGCCAACACCTCGCCACCGAGACCGCCGCGCTGCTCGCGCCGATTCTCGACGGTTCGGCCGACATCACCGTCGGCTGCCGGGCGGGGAACGACACCTCGACCTCGTCGTTCGCCCGCCGCTTCGGTAGCCGAGTCTTGTCGACATTGTTGTTACTGCTGACCGGCCGCGCCTACCGCGACCCGACCTCCGGTTTCCGCGCCTATTCATCCCGGGCAATCCACAGTTTTTCGCGCGAATTCCCGGACGAATACCCGGAAGTCGAGTCGCTGGTACTCGCCAACAAATTCGTTTTGCGGGTAGCCGAGGTGCCGGTAAAGATGCGACCGCGGCGTACGGGCAAATCGTCGATCTCGTTTTTCGGCTCGGTGTACTACATGTTCAAGGTGTGTCTGGCTTCCGTGGTCATCATGCTGCGGAAGTATTGAGGAAGCATGACGTTGCAACAGCAATTGATCTACAGCGACCTGATCTTGCGGCAGAAGATCGTCGCGAGCTTCTTCATCATCCTGATCCTGCTGCTCACCATCGAATTCATTCGCCGTCGCACGCTGAAGGAGCGCTATGCCATCCTCTGGCTGGTGGCCGGGGTGGTCTTGATTCCGCTGGTACTGTGGTCCGACTTCCTTACCTGGGTGTCAGGTATGCTGGGCATCGCCTATCCGCCATTTACCATCCTGCTGACCGGCACCGTTTTTTTGATTGTGATCATCTTTCACTTCTCAGTCGCGCTCTCGAAAAGCCGGCGCCATGAAGCCAAGTTGCTGATGCGCATTGTTGAGCTCGAACAACGCCTGGCTCAACTCGAGGGTGAACCGCCACAACCGGCCGGCCAATCGCCCACCGATAAACAACCCGCCGGGCCCGTGCCGCGATGAACCCGGCCAACCCTCTGCCGCGCGTTTGCGTGATTGTCGTCACCTACAACTCCGCGTCGGTGGTGGGTCGACTGCTGGCCAGTCTGCGCGCCGACAAGCCCGCCGGCTATGAACGCGAAGTGGTCGTGGTGGACAATGCCTCGGGCGACAACACGCTCGAGGTCGTGCAGACCGAGTTTCCTACGGCTACGGTGATCGCAAATTCAGCCAACCTCGGCTACGGTGCCGCCAACAACCTCGGCGCCGCCTCCCCGCCCGGCCGCCGGGCCGATTTCTTGGCTGTCCTCAATCCGGACACGGTAGTCACCCCCGGATGGTTGAACCCTCTGTTGGACACGCTGGCTGCCGACACATCGCTAGCATCCGTGCAACCGTTGATCGCTGACGGAGCCGACCCCCAACGCATCAACAGCAACGGCAACCAATTGCAGTACTTGGGCTACGGGTATGTCGGCGGCTACGGCAAGAAGATCTCGCCGTCCATAGATCCCATTCATGAATGCGCCTATACCAGCGGTTGTGCCTGCGTGTTTCGCGCGGCCGATTTCCGCGCAGCCGGCGGCTACGACGAGCGATTTTTCCTATATGTCGAAGATCAGGATCTGGGTTGGCGCCTGTGTCTCGCCGGCCGGCACCATGCCGCCGTGTGGACATCCGTGGTTCAGCATCACTACGATTTCGACAAAAACTCGGCTAAGTTCTATTACTTGGAACGCAACCGCTGGGTCTTCCTGCTGGCCCACTACGCTTGGCCGACCCTACTGTTGCTCGCCCCGGCGGCTCTGTTTACCGAACTTGCCTCGTGGGCGTTTTTCGTGTTCACCGGCCGCCTCCGCTGGAAATGGCGGGCCGTCGTCGACCTTCTGCGCCCCTCAACTTGGCGTTGGATACGCGCCAAGCGTTTTGCCAGCCAACTCACTCGCCGGCGTTCCGATCGCGATCTAAGCCATTTGTTGGTCGCTGGTATCGACTTCGCAGGATTGCGCTCGCCCGCTCTGCGCTTTTTGCTGAACCCATTGCTATCGTTGTACTGGAAGTTGGTTCGTTTCCTGCTCTGACCGCAGTATGCTACTCCAGTGGAATTATGACCAAGGCTTTCGAGCAGGGACCGGTAGCGGTCCACAACCGCTGAAGCTGATTTGCTTGTATACGGACGCCATAACGCGGACTAACCCACAGTTCACGTACCAACCATGCGTCATCGGTTGAAGCATCGGTCAACACCGCGAATTGCCTGCCGTCCTGGTTGATTTTTGCAACAGTCATCCACTCTTCCCCCATAAGAGCCGCCGGCACAAGATTGGCAGGTTGAGGATCGGGTAGGATTGCAGCCACCACGCCGGCCGCCAGGCAAAGCCGTTGCACAAAGCTGTGTGATGCCATGGCGGAAACGCGATCGCGCACCAATAACCAGCCTGCACGCGGATCGAACAGTAGTTCTCGCTCAACGCCCACCGGATCAGTTAGCCTCTTGTAGCCCTGATGGACGCCCTTGAAGAAGACCAAACCGTCGTCCCGTTCGTACATGTCGCCCTTCGCGCGCGCCTCGTCACGCAAATGGAAAAGCAACCCGTCGACAAATGGATTGATCTCGGCACCGTCAACCATCAGGGTGCTGTGTGCCGCCACCGAGCGAAAGCTGTTGCGTGCTTCGGCGTCCGCGGTGTAGCAGAAAGAGCCCGGATCGATAAACAGTTCTCGGTTCGCGGCGTAAAAAGTGAAAGACAAGGCGTCGTTGTGCGCGTGGCCGCCGTTACCGTTCTGCCCGACCGGCCCACAGACTACAGCCAATTGGCCGCCTTCCCCGGCAGCGAAATAGCGGCCGCTTTGTGGATACGTTGACACCACACGGCGATGCGCGGGGGGCATCTCAACCGACTCACCACCAAGCCACCAGAACGCTTCCGGATCCGGTGCTGCCGCGGACGGCGCCAAAGGTTCACCGAACAACGCCGATCCGATCTCGCACAGGTAGTGATGGTCATGGTCCGCTCGCTCGATCAGTTTGACGACACGCCCGCTGTCGTTGTCACCGATCAGCGGCACGGTCCCATCCGGGTAGCAGGCAGCGGCGGTGAAACCAAAGGCCGCCCGGAGGCGCGCCCGGAATTCGTCGCCCAGGTCGACCCCGTGTTGGCGGCACAACAAATAGGCGGCGGTCACGATTTCCAGTGAAAGTCGATGATAAGGAAGGCTCGCCTCAAAGTTGGCGCCTTCCGGATAGAACTGTTTACCGATTTCCTTTTTCAACTCGGCAACGGCGAAATCGCGAAAACGACCGGCGTCGGCCAACTCCGGAAACGCCAGCCCGACCACGAGTAATCCCAACAAGTCGGATAGGTAGTGGTTGCTGGTCAAAGCGGGATCATACTCGAGACGGCTCTCGATAAACCGGCCCGACGCCAGAGCCAACCGGGACAACTCGCGACACATAACAGCATCGCCGGTCCAGCGTTCGCCTAGAATTGTCGCTGCCAAGGCCACGGAGAATATACGCAGGCCGACTTCCATCGCGCAGGTCCAGTGAATGCCGAAGCGCGGCGGGTTGCAGTGACAGAAATCCAATAGTTGCGCCGCCGCCTCGCCGGCGAATCGGTCTTCGCCGGTCAACCGGCAGGCCAACGCAAGCACTGGCAGATGTTGCAGGCGCGCTAGCTCCCACGGCAACTTGACGTCACTACCGTCGCCGCGCAGGTAGTTCTGCCGTAGGTGATGGTTCACATCGAAGCGGATACCGTGGGCGAAATCAAGTTGCCAATCGATGTGCTTGCCGAGAAACTGATCTCCGGAGCCTAAAAGATTAAAACGGTGCTGACAAAACAGCTCCGCCTGTCGCACTAACTCATCGACGGCGGCCGGAAAACGAGTGCGAAACTCAAGCAGGCGATCGGAGAGCGTTTCCGGATCGACAAGAAAAGCCGGACGCCGCCTGGCCAGTGACGGCAGTTCCCGATCCTTCGGCCAGGTGGAAAACAGGTTGTCGCGCAAGATGTGAGCTGGACTAGCCAGCTTAGCGCCGACCAGTGCCGCCGAACGGGCAAGGAAGGCTCGCGGCCCGTCGCGCCTGAGCACCAGCCATGCCTGCGAAGCCAGTCTCATCGCCTCCTATTCTCCTGCCAGCGCCTTGGCAAAGAAGCCCGGCACATCAAGCTCAATCGGCGCTTTGGTGCGTAGGCTTTGTACGGCCATGATCGCGGCGTACGTACCGAGAATCGCTTGCGGCCCGACAATTGCCTCCGCCGGCCGGCCTAGCAGGAACTCGATCCAATCGTCGACCTGTTCCTTTTGTCCCTTTTCCACCGCGACCGTTTTGAGGCCCTTTTCCTTGGCGCCGTGGAAGGTCGTCGATTTGAAATCGTTGATCACGCCCACTGCCTGTCCGGCGAACAGTGTGATCTGCTCTTTCGGGTAATCGGCGTGACCGCGCGATGCGTAGTCGACTCGCGCGATGCTGCCATCGGCAAACCGCAAGCTGAAGGTGGCGTTCTGCCACAACGCCGGATCCCGACCCGCTTCTTCGATGCCGACCGCGCCAATTTCCACCGGATCGGCACCGACGAGATAGGCCGCCAGATCGAAGAAGTGACAGGCTTCGCCGATGATACGGCCGCCGCCTTCGACCGGATCGAGCGCCCAATGGGTGGCCGGAAGCGGACCGGCATTGACCGTGTACACAAGCTGCACCGGCCCCGGCCGGCGGTTGCGCCATTGTTTCAACACCCGCGTGTGCGGACTGAAACGGCGGTTGTGGCCGACGGTGAGCTGAACCTTACCTTGTCCGACTGCGCGCACAACGTTGGCCAAACCGGCCACATCCAGCGCAATCGGCTTCTCGACAAACACATGTTTGCCCGCTGCGGCTGCGGCACAGGCAATTTCGACGTGGGTGTTGTGGCGGGTGGCGACAACCACGCATTGCACACCAGCCTCACCCAACAACGCGCGGTAGTCGGTGCCCGCCAACCGCGCACCCGTCTGGTCGGCCAACCGCTTGGCCGTAATCCCTTTGCGCGAAACGATGCCCGCCACCTGAACATGGGGGTTCTTCTGGAAGTTCGGCACATGAAACGCGTTGGCATAGCCGCCGGCGCCCACCAAGGCTACACCGATCTTGCCCGCCGTCACCGGAACGGAAGTCAGGTGGACCACGTGGTCGCGTGTGGTCGATACGGCTTCGCGATCGGCGGCGGGATAACGGAATACCGCGGCGAGCGTGGTTGGGTCGCTGGAAAGGCGCCGGTACACCTCTACCGCGTTGTTCACCGGCTCCTCGATGGTCACCAATTCCACCGGTTTAATCTGGCCGGCGGCGACCAGCCGCAGAAACGCTTCAAGGTTACGGTTTTCTGTCCAGCGCACGAAGGCTGCGGGATAGTCGTGCCCCTGCAGTTCGTATTGCGGGTCATAGCGGCCCGGGCCGTATGAGCACGAAATAAGAAAATCGATTTCCTTGCGGTAGAATTCATCGCGTTTCAGATCCATGCCGACATCACCAACGACGACCACGCGCCCTTTCTTGCGGCAGGCCATCATCGCTTGATTCACCAGATCGCTCGACTTTCCCGAAGCGGTCAGAATCACTGCATCGGCGCCCAAGCCACCGGTGAACTGGTTGACCGGGCCGGCGAAACCTTTTTCGTCTGGAACGAAGGACAATTGCACGCCGGTGCGGGTTGCGCGTTCGACGCGGTCCGATCGTATATCGACACCAATGACCTGCACACCGCCCGCCAGCAAGATCTGACACGTAAGCTGGCCCAGCAAACCGAGGCCGACGACCAGCACCGTTTCGCCGATGGTCGGCGCCGCGCGCCGCACGCCCTGCAAAGCGATCGCGCCGACGGTGGCAAAGCAGGCTTCACGCAAAGGCACTTGGTCGGGAACGTGGACGGTCAGATTCGTCGGCACGCAGTCGAATTCGGCATGGCTGGCAAAACCATAGCCGCCGATGGCCACGCGGTCGCCCAACCGGAAACGATCAACCCCGGCCCCGACCTCGACCACCCGGCCCGCCGCTGAATAGCCGAGAGAGTAGACATCTTGCGGCCCGGCGCCCGTCGCCAATTGGTAGGTCGCCTTGACGCCGTGTTGCAATGCATATCGCAGGGCTCTGGTCACCAGCATCGGATCCTTGAGAACCTTCGCGACCAAACCTTCTCCGCCACCGGAACTCACCAACTCGGTGCCGGTGCTGATCAGCGAATGGGTCACCTCAACCAACACCCGCCCCGCTTCCACCAGCGGCGCCGGCACCTCTTCCACCAGAATCTGACCCGAGGAAGTAAAGAACACCTGCTTCATAGCCATGTCTTCTCGTTGATGATTGCGTGGTTGATCATTGTACCCTTTTCGTCATCAAAAGGGAGAGCGGGCCTCGATTTAGTCTCGTTGCCGTCGGGCCGCGGCCAGGATTCGCTCGACGTGTCGGTCCCAGGTGTGTTCCGCAACGGCCTGTAGGCGCGCTCGCTCGCCGAGCGACCGGCGCAACGGTTCGTCATTGGCGAGGCGTACAATCGCTTCGGCTAACTGAACCGTATCGCCCGGCCTTACCAACAATGCCGTTTGCTCATGGACCAACACTTCACCGATCTGTTCCAGGTCACTGGCCACGATAGCCTTGCCCAACGCCATGTATTCAAACAACTTGGTCGGCGAACCAAAGAAACGGCTGCCGTCTGGATTGGGCACATGCGGTGAAAGGAACAGATCACAACTGGCAAGTAGACGGGGGGCCTGCGCTTGCGGCACCAGGCCGGTCAACACGCAGACGTCGAGTACGCCGGCGGCGGCAAGACGTTGACGTACATCGTCGAGCAACGGCCCATCCCCAATTAGCAAAAAACGCATCTTGGGTGCCAGGCGTAAAACAAGGGGAATGGCTTCGGCTAACACCTCAACCCCGTGCCATGCGGAGAACGTGCCGATGAAGCAGGCGACGATTGCCTCCGCCGGCAACTTCAATTCCGCCCGCACCGATTGCAATTCCGCGGGCGAAAACCGATCGGGCGAGTACATCTGAGGATCGACGCCGTTCGGATTGACCAGGATTTTGTCGGCCGGCACGCCACGTGAAACCAGTTCTTCGCGCAAGGCGTCGGACACCACCACAATCACCGTCGCATGACGGAACAACACCTGTTCCGCGCGGAGCGACAACGGCGCCAAGGAGAGGTCGGTATTGCCCCAATGCCGGCAGACCCAGACTTCCGAACCGTTGTATTCCAAGATCAGCGGCACAGCATGCGCCTGGGCCAGTGCGGCCCCGGCGAAGTTGTTTAATGACAGCCGTTGATAAATGAACGCCGGTTTGGCCGAGCGCCGAATGATTTCGTCCAATGTTTCGGTAAACTGGAGGTGATAGGCAAAATGCCGCACCTCGGGAAAGTTGCGGAACTGGTGACCAGCCGACACGACTCGCACCGGGATTTGCTTCGCGCGCAGGAATTCCAGCGGATCCGCCGCGTAGACCGTCACCGGGTAGCCCGCCTGCGTCAGACCCGCCGCCACGCCGGTGATGTGCCCGACGCTGCCGCCAGCCTTGAGGCCGAAGAACAAATCAGTGCGATAATAGTGCGCGGAACCCGCTGGCTGGGTCAGCGGGCGAGTCTCCACGGGCGCTTGTTCGAGCGCGGCCAAGCGTGATCTGACCCGGCGAAGCACGAACGCGGAATTCAGAGCATCCACGATGAACTCCGGCACATCACCACCAAGAAAACCGGCCCAGGTCACCGGCTGGGTTCGGCCGGCCGCATCGACCATCAGCCGCTTTCGCGCACGCACGAGCAAGCATAATAGTTTGATGAAGAAAAAGCGCTGGGGCGCGGTGAGATCGCTAACCACAGCCCGGCACTGCTCGTGCCGTCCCCGGCGTACTAAGCGTAATAGTTGCCACGGCGAGGCCGCGCGTGCGGTCTGCATGTCACGGAGTTGGATCACCGTTTCGCCCGGTGCGGGGGGGCAGGGAGTCTGTGCCGGCACGAAATTCAGAATCATGGGTCAGAAGCCTCTCGCTGGCAGCTTCCGGCGCAAGCTGCCGCCAAGTCGCCGCAACAAGTCGGTCAACGGCCCGCGGCGTTGGACGCGATACGCGCAATCGCGACAGGTCGGAATCGGGTCGTCCGAATTCACCGTCCGCCGAAATTGCTGGTAGATCGGGCCGTTCCAGATGTCCGGGAACTGATCCCGCAGGCCATTGCCAGCGGCGTAGTGGGCCTCGGTGGTCAGACAACAGACATTGATTCGCCCGTCCGTAAAGTAATTGTTGTAGCTCATCCAAGGCAGATCGCATGGTGGGCGCATTCCGTGCGAGCTTTCCGTTGACACCATCGCGGGCGAAACTCGCGATCGATTCCTAAAAAGATCCCGATTGCTGACCAGCGCCGGCCGTGGAACTTTGACGAATTCGTCCAGTTGGCGGATGACTTCCTCGTTTTGTTCCGGCGTCAGATGCAGTCCTTGGTACTCCTCCATGGAAGTGGCGCAAATGTCGAAATTCTGCTCCATGTTCTCCCGCAGACCGGTTAACGGGCGCACAGCTACCTGATCCACCTGCAGGCGTCGCGCGAATTCCAAAAACGGAGGCAAATCGGCGAGGTTCTTGTTCAGTACGACCATCGACAACGTGATACGCGGGCGAACCGTGCCACGCTGATTGCGCAATTCCACCAGCTTTTCCACATTGGTTTTGGCCGCCGCGCAACCGTCGATGCGCATGATCTCGCGGTAGATCGCCGGGGTCATGGCGTTGAGACTGATGGTGACTTCGCGCAGGCCACGAGAAAGCAAGACCTCGACCACCTCGGCGTTCAACAAGATGCCGTTGGTAATGAGGTAGCAGTCCACACCGTGGTCGCGCAGATAGTGAAAGAATGGCAGAAAGTCCTTGTTGGTCAATACTTCGCCGTTACCCTCGAGGCCAACCTCTTGCAGAGTGTCGATCACCGGATCCAGCAAGCGTTTCAGATTGTCCAGCGTCTGATGGCTTTTGGTTTTCACACTTTCTCGCAGGCAAAAAATGCAGTCGGCGTTGCAAATGGTCGTCACTCCGATCCCCATCGATAGCGGAAGACTGGCGATTCGCGTTCGCCCCATGGCCGCCTCGAACACATTGACATAAGCGTTCAAGGTGCGACTGCGTCGGCACAGGCTTTGGATGATGCTCATTCGCATACCCTCTTTCGGCCACACACTCGCCTGCTGCGTATTTGACCGATTTCGACGTCGAAAGAAAGAGGCCGCCGGCCGCTCATTCGCCCATCTCGATTTCCGGCGGCTTTTTGACCAGCCACCGGTTCATGGCCAGGCGCACCTCGCTTTTCACAATCGCCAGGTCGGACCAGCGCGGTAGAACGAGATCCATCACCGGTTTGCGGAACAAAAGCAGAACACCTGCCAACTGCAAGACGTAGGCAAAGAGATAGGTTGAGGCAGTGGCCCAGGCGGTGCCCACGAATCCGTGCGCTTTGGTCAACAAGAAGCACACCGGAATATTGAACAGCAGGGTGAGCCAGCCGGTATATGTCGCGAAACTCGGTTTACCGCGGTTGCCGACCACGTAGTGGGACACACTGGTCATACTGAGGCCGGAGAAGATCATACCGACCACCATAATCTGGAATGGCCACACGGCGGCGACAAATTCGTTGCCGTACAACAACGGAATAACCCACGCGGCGATCGCCACGCCACAAGCGGCGCCCAACGCCATCACCACGGTAGTCATCCGGCCTAGAATGCTAGCCAGACTCCACGATTCCTTTTCGTCGGCGCCGATAATGCGCGGCATCGCCGCCGCACCGACGGAATCTGGAAAAAGGCGCAACATCTCGGCGAGATTCAGCGCCAGCGAATAAAAACCTACACCTTGGGATCCGGTCAGATAGCTGACGAAGAACATGTCCAACCGGCTGGTGATACGCTGCGCGGCGTTGCCCACATACAGCACCGAGCCAAATTTCAACATGTCGCGGAACACAGTGCGGTCGAATTGAAACTGGATAGGTGCTTGCCGCCGCAACAACAGGTGAATGGCCAGCGCATACAATACGTTGGCACCGAGCAAAGCGGCGACCAAGCCATCCAATCCCAGGTCGAACATAAAGAAGCAACCTAGCACTACAGCCAGATCCACCGCCGTGGTGATCAGATTCAGTAAATTGAGCAAAGGTACTCGGTTCAAGCCGACAAACATGCTGCACGAACCATGATAGAAGAGCGAGAAAGGAACCATGAGTAAGCCGATGAGGATATAGCGCCGGTCGAGATTCTTCAGCAGGTGATCGGCGACAATCCCCTGCAACGGCAGATAGATGGTAAACAACAACAGCGTCACCAATGCGCAGTAGACCAGCAAATTTGTATGCACGACCGCCAGCGGACTCTGCTCTCTGGCCACCCACCGCGTGCAGGCGTAACTGAATCCGATATCCAGCAAACCGAGCAAAAACACCTTGATTGTGATGACCATGAAAAACGAGCCGCGCAGATCGGGGCCCAGGTGGCGGCTGACGATGATGCCGTTCAACATGCCAAGGAAGATGACGGCGATTTGCGTCGCCAGCGTCAGCGCTGTATTGCGCTTGATGCTCACGCTACCCTCGCTTCCCGGCTAGCCAGTAGTCGTACCATTTGGACAAGTTGATCAAGGCCCACAAGAAGAACGAGTTGTCGTATTCGCCGGCAACATAGGCCCGGAACATCTCGCGCACATAGTCGTAGTCGATCAAATCGCGTTCGACCAATCGCGAGTGGAAGGTCGCGTCTTCCGCGAACGGCAGTAGCTTGCCGCGCAACCAGCGTGAACCCGGAACACCAAAGCCCTGCTTCGGACGATCGATGATTTCGGCCGGCAGCAGACCACGCACCGCCTGTTTAAGGACATGTTTGGTGACGTTGTCCTTGATCTTGATCCCGCGCGGAATGCGCATGGCGTATTCGACCAAGCGATGATCCAAGAACGGCACTCGCGCCTCGACCGACACACTCATGGTGATTTTGTCGACGCGCATCAGCAATAACTCGGCCAGGCGTATCTTGAGTTCGAGATAGATCATCCGATCGAGAATGTCGGCGCCCGGCCGTAAAGCGTCGAACGCGGCCAATTGTTCATCGACGTAGCGGTAGCTGTCTTCGGCGGCGAACCGTTCGGGATGCCGCAACAGGTTCTGCTTGCGGCGGCCGCGGTACACGACCGCTCCGCCCCAGAACAGTTCCTGTCCCAACGAGCCGAGCCGCAGCGCCTCGGTCACAAACTCGGGCAACACGCGCGTGGCACCGGTGCCCCGCGCCAGACCGTAGCTCGCCCGCCGTAGCCATGCCGGCAGTCTGAGCCAACGGTCGTAGTATTTCTCGTAACTCCGTAGATACTGCATGTAGCCGGGATAGCCGCAGAAGATCTCGTCGCTCCCCTCGCCCACCTGCACCACGATCGTGCCCGAATCGCGCAACAACTTGGATACGTAATACAGTGGTACGCAGACCCAGTCGGCGATCGGCTCGTCCTGGTGAAAGATCAGGGTCGGCACTAAGTCTTCCAATTCCTTTTCGCCGATCAGCACCTCGTGGTGTTCGGTGCCAAAGAGCTTGGCGATCTGCCGCGCGTATTGGAGTTCGTTGAATTGTTCGTCTTCCTGATACCCAACCGTGAACGTCCGCACCGGCCGGTCCAGCACGTGGCTCATCAACGCGACGTTGGTGCTAGAATCCACGCCGCCGGACAAAAACACGCCGAACGGCACGTCCGACATCATCTGCTCGCGAATGCTGTCCTGCATCATCTGCCGCACGGTGTCGGCCGCTTCCCGTTCGTCGGTAACCGGCCGAAACTCCTCGCCGGCGCGCAGCACATCCCAATATCTTTGTATGTTCGTGTGACCCGACTGATCGATTTCCAGGTAGTAGCCAGGGGGCAGCTTGGCGATGTCGCGGAACATCGTCAGTGGCGCCGGCGTGGTGATGAATGTCAGGTAGTGGTACAGCGCGTTTTCATCGACTTCGGCCGTCACGGCAGGATGGGCAAGGATCGCCTTGATCTCCGAGCCAAACATGAACCGGCCGTTCTGTTGGGTGTAGTACAGCGGTTTGATGCCCAACCGGTCGCGCGCGCACAACAGCCGGCCTCGGGTTGCGTCCCAGATCGCGAAAGCAAACATACCGCCGATGCGCGAGAGGAAGTCGACACCCCACTCTTCGTAAGCGTGAATCAGCGTTTCGGTATCGGAGCGACTGCGATAGTGATGACCGCGAGCTTCGAGTTCCGGTCGTAGTTCCTGGTGATTGTAGATTTCGCCATTGAAGACGATCCAAATGGTTCCTTCTTCGTTGCACATCGGCTGGTGACCGGCGGATGACAGATCGATGATGGACAAACGCCGGTGGCCAAGAGCCACGCGTCCGTCAGGCGAGAGATAGGAACCGCCGTCGTCGGGACCGCGATGGACGATCGTCTCGGCCATCTTTTCGATCACGTCGACGGAAGTCGGCAGCGCGGAATAGGCGAACACGCCGCAAATGCCACACAAGGCCGATTCCTCCCCGAAAAGCAGTTGCCGGTACGCTGGTTATTGGCTTCTAGCACGATCGCTCCGGGCTTTCCAGCGCGGGCTTACCTACTACCCGCGTTTCCGCTATATTCTGCGTGGATCCACCTACTCCAGCCGTGGTCATCGCTGCCAGGGGCAACAACGAGTGAAGGTCTGGTTGTGCAAACCCGTCGTCATGTTGCTCGCCATCGCCGGTCTGTTCCTGGCCGTGCGACTGGCCACGATCTTTGTCTACAACGTCCACTATCGCCATTATTACTACTACGGCATGGTGGCCATGTCCTTTGCGGTGGCGGACGGCACGTACTACGGCCATCCCAATGCCGAAGACCGCACGCTGGTTTCCGCCGCGCAACAACTGGCCAACCGCACCAACCGCTTCGTGCCGCTGGAAGACTGGGCGACCCTACCACGCTCCGGCAAGTACCAAACCCATGCGCCCAACGACATCCCCGGCTATGGGTATCTGATCGCCTGGACCAGCCGTTGGTTCGGTGATCGGCTCACCGCTCGGTATGCCATGGCGATTCAAGTCGTGGTCGAAATGATCGCCTTGCTCCTGTTCGTTTGGTGCGCGTTCGAGCTTGGCGGGCCGGTTGTCGCGTGGCTGACCGGCCTGCTGTACCTCTTCGCCTATCCGTTCCTCTGGCCGATCGCCAGCCAGCCACTGCGCGACATCTTCGCGCTGGCATCGTTTTCGTTCGCCGTAGCGGCGGCCGTGCTGGTCATGCGAAAAGACGGCTGGCGGGTCTTCGCGCTAGCATCGATTTTGATTACCTTGGCAGCCCTTTTCCTTTGGTGCCGCCCGACCGGCTACTACTTCTTTTTCGGCACCGCGGTCGTGGCGCTCTTCGCGCACCGGGTTGATCTCAAACGCCGCCTGGCGCTAGCCGCGGCATTGTCCCTCATCCCCCTGCTGGTATTTGGCTTGCCGTACAAGCATTTCAACATGAAGTACTACGGCACCGCGAACACCAGCTTCCAGGGTGTTTGGTTGTGGGAAGGAATGGGAATCATCAGAAACAATCCGTACGGCTTTGTCGAAAACGATCTGGCCATCATCCCGTTCGTGCAGAGCCAGGGTTACCCCGATACCGAGATCAGCCCGCGCGTCAATGAGATGCTACTGCAATACTCATTGAACGTCATCAAAAAGGATCCGCTGTACTACGCCAAGACCGTAGTCAAGCGCTGCGGCTTCATCTTGCTCTCGCCGTTGCAACTGGAGCTTCCGTTTGTCCGATTCACTTCCCCGCCGGCCGCCGACGCGCCTTCGCTGCTGGCTTACCTTGGCCAGTACCCGAAAGAATCGGCGCTGAAGTTCGCATTGTGGGTCTTGCCTGGCGCGTTCTTCTATTTCGGTTTGTTCGCGGCGGGTTGGCTCTGGTGGCGACAACGCAACCTGCGCCTGGAATTGCTGCTGCTGCAACTGCCGCTGCTTTACACCCTGGCCTACCAGATTCCGTTGCATTTTGAATCGCGGTATCTGGCGGTTGGCGCCTGGGTACTGGTGCTGCCGATCGCCTGGTTGCTGACCACCATCGGTCAGCGTTTACAAGGTGAATCAGCGATAAACCAACCCAGTGCGAAACAGGAAGACCGCGCCACGCGGCGTGCGTAAACCATTAACGTAGACCAATCCATTCTCCGGCGCCGGCATAGCGACTTTGCGGTTCAACCATTCACGCCAAAAGCGGTCATAGCCCGGGCGGCGGAATTGAAAGACCAACAACATGAAATCGATATTTGCGCGGTCGACGAGTCGTTGAAGCGTCGGCAGATCGTTCGGCAGCCAGATGGTGGTGCGGTCGCCATACCACGCCGCGAATGCCGGCACATCGCAAACGAGCGTTTGTTCGGGCCGAACCTCGTGCTGGACAAATTCGCCGAGCGCGTAGAAGTATTGCCGGTCGCCTGCACGGATTTCGCCGCAGAACGGATCGCTGATCCGCTCCAGCCCGGCAATGCCGGCGGTCACTCCGAAGGGAAAAGAGCACAAAAAACATGCCACGGCGATCGCTGCATCCCGCCACCGGCCGCGCAGCCATTTTACCGCAAGACGGTCGAGCAAACCGGCGACAATCACCACGGCAAAGAGTATTGCCGGCTGGAAATAGCGCAGCCAAGCGAAGGTCAGCACGTGTGGCACCGTGACACAGGCCATCGCCGCCAACATCGCCAAAGCCAATGAACGATGACCCATGCGGGAGAGGAAGACAATCAAGCCCACCCACATCAGCACCACCAGCGCGTGGTTGCCCATCGCCCAGAACAACGCTTGGACGGCCAGCCGGACGTTAATTTGCAATCGCTCCTTGAATGCCGGCAAGTTGTCCGCCAATACCTGCGCGGCATCGGCAATCTCCAATCCGCGCGTGTACGAATGCTCCGGAAACGGCGCCGAATGCACCAACACCACATCGCGCAGCGGCGAATCCCCCAGCCACTTTATCCAGCGCGGTACCGGCTTGTGCAGGCCGCTCGGTAACGACAACGGCGTTGCCGCCACCGCTTCCACAACCAACTTCGGCGCCTCGACCCGTTCCCGCAGCGGGACCGGAGTACGCACGCCAAGGCGCGGATACACATACTTTGCTCCCGCTTCATGCGCCATTACGAAAGCGAGAATCGCCACCAACACTCGGGCTACACGGATCTTGGACGACCCTAACAACATCAGCACCAGCGGTAACATCCACAATGCGCCGGTTTGTTTGGTGACTTGTCCAAGTGCACACAACATGCCGAGCAACACCGGCGGCAACCAACGGCCGCGCAGGCGGGTCGCCCACAGCGCCGCCACCATCAAGAAGACGAACAGGTTTTCCGTCAGGCCGGTGCAGGTGTAGCCCAACATGACAGGATTGAACACGTAGAGCGCACACGCCGCGTGCGAAGCACGACGCGTGAATAGGCGTTGAACCAACGCAAACAACAGCGGCACGGTCGCGACGAACCAAACACCGCCCGCCACAGCCACAACCGCGTCGGCAGCGCCGAAGAGGGCAAAGAACAACGCCAACACCAGAGGCCACAGGTATCCCGCCGGCGGATTGTTCTTGTTGGCTGGTTCCACGTATTTGCCGGCCGAAACATCCGCGAAATCGATGGGCGCGAGCAAGCCCAACACCAGTCCGTCGCCGCGCACGAATGAACGGGCTGCCGTCGCGTAATTGCAACCGTCGATCGACGGACCAAGCGAACGGAAACCAGTGCCGAAATAGACGAAGAACACGACCGCCGCCAGCGCAGTCCACCCCACCGGCGCGAACCACCGGGCGATCCTTCGCGGCTGAGCCGAAACCATCCGCATACCGACGCCGACCATCGTTTGTTTGGCTGGCCATCACTGTACCAGACCTGCCGCCGTGGCGCACGAGTGCGGTGCGTCCCTTGAAATCCAAACACAAGCCAATATGATGTACGGGGCGTTTCCGGAGGACATTTCATGAAGATTTGCGTATTGGGGCTGGGTTACATCGGCTTGCCGACCGCAAGCGTGTTGGCCACCAGTGGCCACAGCGTGCTGGGTGTTGACATTGACCGCCGCATCGTCGATCTGATCAACAAAAAGCAGATTCACATTGAGGAAAAGGGCCTCAAAACGCTATTTGGCGCCGCCGTCAATTCCGGCAACCTGACCGCCAGCACCAAGCCCGCGCCGTCGGATGCCTTCATCATCTCCGTGCCGACGCCGGAAAAAGACAGCCGCGCCGATCTGACGTTTTTGAAATCCGCCGCGGAAGCCATTGCACCACACCTGCGCCGCGGCAACATCGTGATCGTCGAATCGACCATTCCACCCGGGACTACCGAGGAACTGGTGGTGCCGACGCTACAGGTCACCGGCCTGCAGGCGGGCCAGGATTTCTCCATCGCCCATTGTCCGGAACGCGTACTGCCCGGCCAGATTCTCAAGGAGTTGATTCAGAACGACCGCGTGATCGGCGGCCTGACCCCGGCCTGCGCCGGCCGAGCGGCGGAACTCTATCGTTCTTTCGTGCAAGGGCGGATCGAACTGACCGACCTGCGCACGGCGGAAATGGTCAAGCTCGTTGAGAACAGCTACCGCGACGTGAATGTCGCCTTCGCCAATACGATCAGCAACATCTGCGTCGAACAAGGCGTGCGTAGCGCGCGCGTGATCGAACTGGCGAACATGCATCCCCGGGTCAACATTCTGCGACCGGGTCCGGGCGTCGGCGGCCACTGCATTCCGGTCGACCCGTGGTTCCTCATCGAAGGCGCGCCGCGCACTTCCGAACTACTGAAGGTCGCGCGCCGGGTCAACGACCAGCGGCCGAAACTCGTGGCGTCGATTGCTCGCAAGATGCTCGGCCGCGCGCGCAGCGCCAAGGTTGCCGTGCTGGGCGTCAGCTTTAAAGGCGATGTCGACGATGTGCGTCTGGCGCCGGCGGAAAAAGTAATTGACGATCTGGAGCATAACGGTATCGAGGTCGCCGTATACGATCCACACGTCAAATTGTTCAAGAAAGACCTGATGAATCTGGAAGAAGCACTACGTGACGCCGATCTCGCGGTGATTCTGGCCGACCACAGCGACTTCCAGTACCTCCATCCCGAACGCCTCGGACGGCTGATGCGCACCAAGCGCCTCCTCGACCCGTTTGCCACCGTGGATCGTGCGCTGTGGGAAGCGGCGGGGTTTGTCGTTCGCACCTTGTAGCGGCGAGGTGCACGTGCCGCCCGACACTCTCTTCGTCATTCTGGGCAATGCCCCCTATCGTTCGGTCATTCGCACCAGCAAACAAATGGTGACGGCCCAAATCGCCCGGCGTCACCGCGTGCTCTATGTGGAGCCGCCGCCGTTGACGCTCGACCCCTTGGTCAAACCAGCGGAGCGCGGTCGGTACCTCGAATGGCGCCAAGGCGTACAAGACCTGGGACCAGGCCGGCCTCAGATTCTCTGCCCACCCCCTTTCCGGCAGGCATTCGACACCCGTTGGCAAGTGCTGGACCGGCTGAATCAAAAATGGCTGGGGCGTTTCATCAAGAAGACTCTGTCGTCGTTCTCCTATGACCGGCTGGTGTTGATCTCCTTTGTCTATAACGCCGCCGGCGTGGCGGACATCGTCGAGCCCGACCTGATGGTCTACTACTGCATTGACCTATTCAGCGAGATCCGCATTCCCTACGCCAAGCCGCGTACGGTGGCCGCGGTGGAACAAGACACGCTCCGCCGGGCCGATCTGGTCTTTGCTATTTCCCGTCCCCTCGCCGATCGGCTTGCCGTTTCGCACGCGCACGTGCATTACGCGCCGCACGGCGTGGAATACGATCTGTTTGCCCGCGCGGCCGAACCGGGTCCGTTACCGGCCGACTTGGCAGCGATACCGGCGCCGCGCATCGGTTTTGTCGGCGTGCTCGCACACTGGCTCGACTACCCGCTGCTGATCGACCTCGTCCGCCGCCGCCGCGATTGGCAGTACTGCTTTGTCGGTCCGGTGGGTCCTCATGTCAATATTGCGCCGTTGGGCACCGAGCCCAACGTCCACCTGCTTGGTGAACGCCCGCGCACGGAAGTGGTGGACTACCTGCGCGGTTTCGCGGTCTGCCTGGTTCCTTTCGCCTGCAACGACCTCACGATTCATTCCAGTCCGCTGAAAGCCTACGAATACCT
>CAZEDX010000028.1:48333-52359 GCA_964511015.1 uncultured bacterium
ATCGTTTCTACTCCCCTGCCCGAGATCGAGCGTTTTGCTCCGCCCAGTCGTAGTGCCCGCGATGCCGCCGGTTTCGCCGATGCCATCGGTCAACTGCTGGGCGGTTGGTCAGACACAAATGTGCGGCGTTCGATGGAGATCGCGGCGGACATGTCCTGGCCGCGGCGGGTCGAGGATACGCTGCAGACGATCTTTCGGTATCTGGAAGGTCGCTGACACTTCACGCCGGCGGCGGCGCCAACACCTTTTCTATGATGCCGGCGTACACCTCGGCCACGGTAATGTTCTTCATGCACCATTGGTCGGGAACGCGACACGAGTAAGGTGAACATGGGTGGTGCCGACAACGGGGGGCGGCAAACACGACATCGCGCGGACCGTGGTGACCGAAGCGCTCCGGCAGACCGGGCCCGAACAATTGCACCACCGGCACGCCGGCCGCGGCGGCAACATGGGTCAGGCCGCTATCGTTGCCGACGAACAAGCGCCCCCCGGCGATGAGCGCGACCGTCTGCTTCAACGACAATTCGCCGCACAAATTTACCGCATGGTCGCCCGCATGCGCCAACGCTTGCCCGGCGGCGACCCGGTCGGCCGATCCGCCGACCAGACAGACAAACATCCCTTGTTCCGTCGCCAAGCGGGCCGCCAGTTCACCAAAGCGTTCCGCCGGCCACATCTTGGCCTCGTGCAGTGCGCCCGGCGCCAACACCGCCAACGGTTCGCCATGATGCCCAACCGCGCCAAGCTTGGCTTGGGCGGCGGCTAGGTCGCTCGGAGAATAAAACACCTCCAAGGGAAAATCTCGCGGTTCAATACCTAACAGGGCCAGGGGCTCGGCCAGAATGGACCGCTGCGAGCGGTTGGCTGGTTGCCGGGGAACGACATGTGTCAACAGGAAACCGCCGCCCATCGTGGCGTGGGCTACGCGGATTCGCGCGCCGCTGCAATACGCCACCCAGCAACCGGCCAAGTCGCCGAGCAGATCTAAACAGACATCGTAGCTTCGCAGGCGGATTTCCCGCATCGCGTCGCGGAACTCGCGCCACATCGCCGGCTGCCCCTTCCGTAAGCGGTAAAGCGGGTGATCCACCGAATAGATGCGGTCGAAAAACGAAAAGGTCCGGACGATCTCCAACGAACGCGGCCCGGCCACCGCATCGATACGCGCTTGCGGAAAGCGATCGCGTAACGCGCGGAAACAGCCGGTGCTGAGCACGGCATCACCTAGGCCGTAGTTGCAAACCACGAGAATCGAATGAACCTGCTGCGGGTCCAACACCCGCCGACACAGCCGCCGCGCCCACGAAAAGGGCGCCCCCAGCGCATCGATCAGGCATAACATACGGCGGACGCGAGGTTCGACCAGTTCATATCGTTTCGGCAACATGCGTGCGCCCGCCCCGGCGAAGTTTTTCTTTCTATTGTTCTCAACCACTTAATAAATGCAAGCATCCGTGCTAAGGTTGCGCGCCAGTGGGAGACGGCGGATGTCGAAACTGGCCATCGTGTTTGAATACTACCTGAGCGACCTGCACCGTTTCTGGCCGCTGATCGTGGCGCTGTTCGTGGTCTCCGGTGTCGTCGGCGTCTTGGTACGCCGCTTCCCGTTGCATGACCGACCCCGCATGCGCTGGATGATCCCCCGGGTGACGTTGGCCCTCTCCGTCGCGCTTGGGCTAGTGCTGGCTTGGCGCCGTCGCGCGATCTTCGACGATGCCTACATCTCGTTTCGCTACGCCAAGAACCTATTGGCCGGGCATGGTCTGGTGTTCAACGTCGGTGAACGGGTGGAAGGCTACACCAATTTTCTTTGGACCGTATTGGTCGCCCTGGGCAGCCTGTTGTTACGGGTCGACATTGCCTTGGTCGGCTTCTATGGTTGCCTCCTTTGTATGATCGGCAATCTGGTTACTGTCTACCTGATCGGCCGCCACCTCAGTGCGCCGAACAAGGACCAACTTCATTTCCCCTTTGCCGCCCTTTGGCTCGGTGCAAATTTTCTGTTCACCTCGTACGGCACCAGCGGCATGGAAACCATGGCCGCCAGTTGGCTGATCAACCTGGCGGTCTATTTCCGCGTGACGCGCAACGGAACATGTGGCGCATTCTGGACCGGTTTCTTTCTGATTCTGACGACGCTCACGCGCCCCGACCACAGTCTGTTCTATGCGTGCATGGGATTGGCGCTGGTGCTGGAGCACTTGGGATCTCTCTGGGTGGCTTGGCGGGACCATCTCGCGCGGCGTGCGGCTTTCGCCGCCGGCCTGAAAGAAATCACCGCCTATTGTGCTCCCTTGTTGGGTTATGGCGTCTATCTTTTCTGGAAATGGACGTACTATGGCTCATTGGTGCCCAATACCGCTTACGCCAAATCGGCCAACCTGACCAATTGGGGTCAGGGTGCGATCTACTCCCTGGCGACGGCGTTGTGCGCCCACCTGGCTATATTGCTGCCGTTGTTCTTTTGGTCTCTCTTCCGGAGCGATGACAGGCCCAACGCGCGATTCCGCTGGTTCGCGCTGTTCAGTCTGGTGCTTTATTCCCTTTACGTCATCCGCATCGGTGGCGATTTCATGCACGGCCGTTTTTTTGTCGCCGTTCTGCCGCTGTTGGCGCTCGGCGCCGAACGCATGCTGCATGAACTGGCGCGCGGTGGACTACGTCTTCGTTGGCGTGGAATTGTCGCCGCGATGCTGGCCATGGCCTCGCTCCACGGCGTTCCGGTCATAAAACCCTACGCGCCAGACTCACCATTGTTGATGACCGACCCCAATACATGGTACTTCGCGCGCCGCATATCACCGCTGGTCATTGCGCCGATCGGCGTTAAAACCAATCGCGTGGCGCATGCGTTGTTGCTCAAGCAGGGCCTGGCCGACCGCGGCATTTACCCAGTGTTGGCCACCGGCGGTCTAGGCATCATCGGGTACTATTCCGACCTGCCGTGTATCGACCGACGCGGGTTGACCGACCCGGTCGTGGCGCGCACGCCCTTGTACGTTCGCGGCCGTCCGGGTCATGAGAAGCTCGCCACCCAGGCTTATCTCGACGCGCGACAAGTGCGCATCATGCGGCAAACGGTGAACAAGCTGACCGGCCGCTATGCGATGTTCTCCTTGATGGGCGATCGTCTGGTCGATTTGCAGTACTACCGTTACGACCCGGTCTTGATCCGACAAATGACGGAACGCACACCCAAGTTCCGTTTCACCGATTTCCCCACCTTCCTCGACCGCAACATCGACGAATTCACCAAAGCGTCGCCGCGGGAGGTCGCGGACTATTTGCGGGAATTCGACCATTACTACTTCTCGCTCAATCCCGACCCCGAACGGCGCGCCCGCTTTACCGCGCGTTTTCTGCAGTTCATGGATTTCGAGGACGGCCGATTGCCGGCCAGCGCCAAGGCCGAGGGGGCGCTGTCCCGCCCGCTGGTGCGTCCGGTCGCCGACCGCGACTACTACATCGACAACTACCAGGGCGAAACGCTGATTGCCTCGCCAAAACAATTACACCGTCAGGGACGATTAACCTTGCCACCGTTCGTCGTGCAGGGCGATGAGATCGGCTTCCTGTTGGGCGGAACTGCGGAAGAAAACGCGGTTCGCGTGGAATTGCGCATCGACGGAAAGACCGTCCGTCGTTTCACACCGCGCCATCCCCATCGTCTGAGCTGGGTGACCTGGCGCGTCGACCGCTATCGCGGTCACACCGCGCAGTTGGTGCTAATCGACGACTCCTCGACCGGACGCCTGTTGTTTGACGCTTTCTACGAGGCGCTGCTAGCGCCGTCCGCGCCGTGACGATGAATCCTCGCTTGCGCGCCATTACCTATTCGTCTTACGCCGGCATGTTCTTTCTCGGTGCCGGGATCAGCCTGATCGGCGCGGCTGCGCGGAACATCGGCCTCGATCCGCAACACATCGGCTGGCTATTGTCGACGCAGCACCTGGGCTTCGTGGTGGCCGTGCTGATCACCGGCGTGCTGGCGGAATCGCGTTCGAAGTCGCGTCTGATGCTGGT
>CAZEDX010000029.1:0-50851 GCA_964511015.1 uncultured bacterium
GAAGTCAATGGTGATACTCGACATCGGAGCACCTCTCGGGTGTTTTGTCGTTTGCATTACAAAACCAATCGTTCCCGAAACTTGGAGCTCCTCTTCTTTTGCCTATCCGGGAATCAAGGGCTACCGAGGTAGCCTATTGTAGGCATTGCTCTGCAATCGACTCGCAGGGCTGGGCCACGATGCACGCGATCAAGGTGGGATCGTAGTTTTCTTTGCACAGATCGAAGCAGGCCTGGTAATCCTCATCGAGGCCACATTCGACCGCCTTACGGCACGCGGTTTCACACATGTTCGGCTGTTCTCCGAAGCAAGAGCCCCCGATCTCTTCGCAACTCTTTTCCAGAACGCATTGGCGGATTTCGTTAGACAGATCGGTCGTGCATACCGCCACGCAGTCTTCGTAGTAGTCCTCCAGATTGCAGCCGATCAGTTTCTGACAAACCTCGCCGCACACCGGATCCGTTTCCTGGAAACAGACGGGGCCGATCTCGCCGCAGCCGTGGTCGATGACGCAGGCCAGCAATTCGTCTTCCCATTGGGCAAAACATACCAGCGGGCAGTCGACCAGCTCCAGATCTCCCAACGCATCACAGCGGTCCAATCGCTGGCATACATCCAGGCAGACCGGATCGTAGTTTTGCGCCAGACATATGTCGGGAATCTGTTCGCATTCGATGCGCGAGACGCAGTCGCGTAGATTGGGGTCATCGACGGCCAGACAGGATTCGATGCATTCGTACTGGCTGCCGGATTCGACTAGCCCGCATTCGGACAGCCGGTTGCAGTAGGAGACGCACGGGTCGCCTTCGGCCGCGGGCAGACAGGTGGAGGGAATGTCTTCGCACACCGATTCGGTCATGCATTGGCGGGCGTCGGCATCCCACTCGGTTTCACAAATGCCGCGGCAGTTCTCTTGCGGCAACAACAGACCACATTCCTCGACCTTCTGACAGACCTCGTCGCAGGTGGGACTCGCCATGCCGGTAAAACAAATCGGCACTTCCGCGCAAGTCGCCTGCCGGATGCAATCCGCGCTTCCCTGCAACCATTGGGTTTGGCAAGCGGTCAGGCAATCGGCACCGGCTTGGGCATCATTGCAGACGCGCAACCGTTCACACGCGGCCGGACACGGATCGGCGGGATCTGGTTTCGGTGTGCTTTGATCCGGCGGCGGTTGGGGACGCACATAAGATGCCGATTGTTGGGCTTGGCGATAGGTTTCCAGGCCCAACAAGACGACCATCAAAGCGGCAACAACCACCAGAATAACCGATCGGCGCAAGTACTCCTCCGGAATCCGCTCGACTCTAGCTTCGTTTGCCGGCAACCGTCAAACCGAACCACCGACGCCGAAAAAAGTTCAAGCAGTGGGTTGAGATTGGCGACAGCGGGCGTTATTCGTATTTGTAGCCATGGCACAGAACAACTTCCCTCATACGCCGCACCGACCGAAGCTAGGCGCCTTGGAGGTATTGAAATACATCGGCCCGGGGCTGCTGGTCACGGTCGGATTTGTCGATCCGGGCAACTGGGCGTCCAATCTTGCCGCCGGTTCAGGTTTCGGCTATCCGTTGCTATGGGTAGTCACGCTTTCCACGATCATGTTGACCTTGCTGCAGCACAACGCAGCCCACCTGGGCATTGCGACGGGGCTCTGCCTGTCCGAGGCCGCCACCAAGCACCTATCCCGTCCCCTGAGTCGCGGCTTTCTGGGTACGGCCATGATCGCCGCCGTTGCCACGGCGCTGGCCGAGTTGTTGGGTGCGGCGATCGGGTTGAACATGTTGTTCGGACTCCCCCTGCCCGTCGGTGCCTTGCTCACGGCGGCGACCACCACCGCCGTTTTGTTCACCAACAGTTACCGCCGCATCGAACGCTACATCATCGCGCTGGTGTCGCTGGTCGGCCTTTCGTTTCTTTTTGAGTTGAGCATCATCGACGTGGATTGGCCGGCGGCGTTGCGCGGCTGGGTGGTGCCGAGCTTCCCGACGGGGTCGCTGCCTTTGATCATGGCGGTACTCGGTGCGGTCGTCATGCCGCACAATCTGTTTCTCCACTCCGAGGTCATCCAAAGCCGGCAATGGAATCTGCAGGATGATCAAACCATTCGCCGGCAGCTCAAGTTCGAGTTTCTGGACACGTTACTGGCCATGGGCGTGGGTTGGGCGATCAATAGCGCGATGCTGATCGTGGCGGCCTCCGTTTTCTTTGCCGCGCATGTGCCGGTGACCGAACTGCAACAGGCCGAACAGACGCTGCGTCCGTTACTGGGTCATGCCGCCGCCACCGTATTCGCCATCGCGCTGTTGTTGTCGGGTTTTTCTTCGTCCGTCACCGCCGGCATGGCGGGCGCCAGCATCTGGGCCGGCATGTTCGGCGAACCGATGGACCTGAAAGACAGTCATTCGCGCCTGGGCGTGGTCATTGCCATCGTCGGGGCCGTGCTGTTGACCTTCGTGGTGCCCAATCCGTTCCAGGCTTTGGTCTGGAGCCAGATTTCGCTGTCGATGCAGCTTCCGCTGACCGTGGTGATGCTCATCGCCCTCACCTCGGCCACACGTGTGATGGGACGGTTCAAAAACGATCTGTCCGACCGGCTGTTTCTTTGGGCCACTGCGGGCGTGGTGGTGACGCTCAACATTCTGCTTCTCATCTCGTTGTTCCGGTGATCATACCTATACTGGCGAAACGGCGCGTCCCGTCACTGCGGCAAACGGGCGACCAAGCGGCATGGACGGTCAATTGGTCTGAGAAGTGCTTTTGATCGCCACAAAGACCTCGGCCAAGCGCGGATCGAACTGCTTGCCGGCCTGTCGTTGAATCTCAGCCAACGCTTCCGAAACAGTTACCGCCGCTTGATGCGGCCGTTCAGTCAGCATCGATTCGAAGGCTTCCGCGACGGCAATCATGCGGCATTCCAACGGAATCTGGTCACCGGACAAGCCGGCCGGGTACCCGCGGCCATCCCACCATTCGTGGTGATGGAGAATCCACTGGGCGATATGCACCAGACGGGGAGTCGACTCGGCTATGCGGTAACCGATCTCGCTGTGACGTTTGATCTGTTCAAACTCGATGCCCGTCAGGCGCCCCCGCTTTTCCAACACTTCATCGGAGATACCGATCTTCCCAACGTCGTGGTATTCCGCGAACAGTTGCAGATGAGGTAGGTTCTCGGCGGGATAGCCGATACCTCCGGCCAGGTCTTTCATGTGCGCAAACACCCGTTCGGTGTGTTCACGAGCAACAAAAGCCCGTCCGACAAGGGTACTCATCATGGCGGCGACAATGGCGCTTCGCGCGTCCTTGCCGGATTCGGCCTTGTCCTCGTACATCCTGCGATCGGCCTCGGCCATGACTTCGTTCATGTCGATGGGGACTTTTTCGCCCGCTCCATACCCGATCGCCATGCTGAGCGGCACCCGCGGAGAGCGGCGGTTGTGTTCGCCGATCGCTTCGCGGATCCGTTCGACAGCCTTCCTGACGATGGCCAGGTTGCTGTCGGGCAACAACACGGCGAACTCGTCGCCACCAATGCGGGCCACCACGTCCCCGGCCCGGAAACAGTCATGCAACAGACTGGCGGCGGCTTTGATCTGTTGGTCCCCCGCTGCGTGACCCATTGTGTCATTGATCAGTTTAAGGCCATTCAGGTCGCAGAGAATGACCGCAGCTGGCGGCGTGCGCACCAGCCGCATCTGCTCCTGGAAATACGCCCGGTTGTGCAGGCCGGTGGGAATGTCCCGGTAGCTGCTGTAGGCCAGGCGTTCTTCCAATTGTTTGCGGTCGGTGATGTCAATGGCAATCTCGTGTCGCATCCAACGCCCATCAGGCCAGCGAATCGCCCGGTCGATGCAGTGATACCAACGGTTTACTCTGGGATTGCGAAAATCCCACACGTAGGGCTTGCCGAGATTCTCGCCCAAGACAAAAGGCATGGTGCAGAAACTGCAGGGTGCCTCAAGTCGATGCATAACCCAATGGCATTTTTCGCCAATGATTTGGTGTTTGAACTCCTGTTGTAGCCGACTATTGGCATACTGGATCGTATAGTCTTGCGGATCGACCACATAGATGGCTTCGTCGATGCTCTCAAAGATCGAAAGCAGCTGTTCGCGCTCGAAATTCAAGACCGCGTGCGCCTGCCCAAGCCGTTCCATCATGCGATTGACGTGTCCGGCCAAATCGCCGATCTCGTCGCTGCCGAGGTTTTTCACACGCCCGGAAAAATCACCTCGTTTCTCTATTTCGGATACGTCGTTGGTCAGTTGTGACAACCGACGCAACACCAGGCGTTGGGTCGCATAATAGACGACCACCAACGTTCCGAAGCAAAGAATGGCCACGTACAGCAACAACAGCCGAGCACTCTGCATGCCCTGACGGTAGGTGTTGCGCAAAAAGATGGTCCGCATCAACAAGACCGGACGCCCCCCGACCTCGCGTATCGCCATGTATCCGGCTACAAGTCTGTCGTTTAGCGGGCGCACCACGATTCCCCCGCTGCCTGCGGAAGCCTCAACTGCTTCGCGGATATCGGCCGGCTGCGATGCGAAAGGCTCGATTTCCAGATGGGTGTCACTCTGTTCGGCGAAAAGCTCGATAAGAGCGGTGTCGATAGGCTGGACAAAAACCACAGACCCGCGTGGTGGTCCTTTGCCTTCGGAGGTCAGAATGGGACTCGATGCAAATAGTAGCTCACCGTCGGGAGTTGTAACGATTCCTGTCTTTTTCTCTTCTGCCTGCCGACACAATAAAGGTGACTCTGGGCCCAATACCGTTTCAATGCTCGGGGGAAGGGAAACGGCCTGCTGTGTGGTCAGGTCACAAGCTACGCCTTTGAACAGACCGCCATCCTTGTCAAGAATCAGAATCAAGGGAATTTTCAGCGCAACCAATGCCTGAGGCATCAGGTTCTTCTTCTCAAAATCCGGACTGCGCGTCTCTAGGTAATCCCACATGTCGTCCCAGCTCGACCAGTCCCTGGAATGAGACAGGAGGGTCTCCTTTCTCGTGCGGATCACCTCCATGACTTTTGCTACGTTTTCGCGCACTTGGATTTCTTCGAGTTTCGAATAGGAGGGTTTGAGAACCGTTAGTATTACAAACTGCAGTATCGTCAACGATACAAGCAGCACGGCGGCCAGAACTGCCAGGGTTTTTCTACCAAGGCTTGTTTTAAACATTTTTGCCTGTCCGCGCCGCTTTTCACGATGTTTCGCCGGACTGGCGGCGACGCGATCCATGTCCTCTTTTTTAAGCACCCGAAAACATTGACGAAGTCTCCTTCGTCATGGTCTTTGTATCGGCAGCTCTCGGTAAGTGGTTGCGTACGAAGTTGACGGTTTGTTGGTTTTTCTGAAGGAGGATCAAACAACTACGTCGAGATTGGTTCCAAGTTGGCCGGTTGCATCGGCGACCCTGGGCATCGCCGCTTCAATCAATTGGACGGCCGCCCGGCCTTCGAGTTCTTGTATGTCCTGGATCTTTTTTACTACGCGGGCTTGATACTGAAGTTGCGTTTCCATGGAGCGCATTTCGGTCGCGGCAGAGATCAGATCGGACATCAGGTGTCCCCGAATGTTACGTACGATTTAACGGCAGGTAAAAGCCGGAACTCAAGTGAAAACCAGGTATCTTCTGCTTGACAGAGACAACCAGACCACTATATGTTGTGCCTGGCTGTCCAAGTAAGTTCTATATGTAGCTAACACAAACGAGGTAAGCCGCGATGAAAGCTGCAAAAACCTTGGTCCTGGCACTGATATTGACGCTTGCATTGTCTAGTTCGGCCCTGGCTGTCGATCTGACCAATCGTATCAGTTTCGGTTTCAACAATCAGCTCGCCTTCGGGGTCATTGGCGGCGAAGACTCATTGTCCAACGCCTACCTGACCAACCAGAGCCTGTCGTGCAAGTACTGGTTCACGCGGGAGATCGGCGTGGAAACGCTGGTCGGTTTCCTGTATTCGGACTTCGAAGAGGTGAGCGGCTGGGGACTCTCCCTTACCGGCAAATTCCTCTACAACCTCATTTACGAAAAGCAGTTAAACGTCTACACGGGCGGCGGGTTGTCCATCATGCCGATTCACACCGATGACGGCCACGATGAGGAAACCAATACGGGGTTCGGCCTGATGGCCTTCGTCGGTACCGAATTCTTCTTCGACGGGTTGCCCAATCTCGGCTTCGACATGGAAGTCGGCTTGCAGTACCTCGACTTCGATGAATACCGCCAGTTCGGCTCGTACGGCGGCGGTTTCACGACGGTCGGCGTGCGCTACTACTTCTAACCTACGGCTTTCCTATTTTTTTCGCGCGGCGCGATTCTACGCGGCGTTGGGCAGTGGCGTTTGCTGCTGGTTGACTTGTTGCGCCCGCTTCATCAACACTTCGCGAATGCCAATCAACGCACTTGTCGAGTGTTGGACGAAGTCGATTTGGATTTCCGGAGCCCAGTAGCTCATCATGTATCCGCCGATCGCCTTTTCAGGATTCTGGAAGAACATGGTGTTGACGGAGTTGTATTGGTTGCGCATCAGGAACGATGCGCCTAGGCCTAGCACGTCATAGATGCGTTTCATTTCCTCCGCGTCACCGATATGCTCGGCCAAACGATAGATCGCCGCCAATCCCTCCAGACGGCAGGCGGTTGGCGTTGTCTGCGGACGCTCGGAAAAGCCGCCCGCGAAATCCGGGTATTTCGGCCGGGCGTTGAAGTTCGCCAGCATTCCGTCGACCAGCCGTTTGGCGTGGGCGAGGTGATTACTTTGCGGTTGGACACGGTACCACTCGTTGATGGCATACATCAGCCAGTGGTCGGGCTCGAGTTTGTTGGTCGGAAGATTGGCGTCGCGCGTGTTGACGATAAAATCGATGCCTTTGATCGCCACCTTTTTCCAGCGCTCGTTCCGGCCATCTAGCCCGTAAAGCTTGGCCAGGCCGAAAAACGCTTCGCCCGGGTAATAGAGCACGTCCTCGACGTCCCTTTCTTTCTCGCCGGCTGAGCGCCAGTAACGCATGCGCATGTCGCCATTGGGCTCCTGCATGAATTCGATAAACCGCCCGTAGGCTCGCATCAACTCGAGATACTGCTGATCGCCGGTCACCTCGGTGTACTTACCGAAGGCCAACAACGCTAGCCCTGTTCCGCCGAGCTTCGAATAAAGTCGCTGAGGTTCGGCCACGGCTCGGAAATCAACCCGGCCGGCGTCGGCCGGATCAGGACCAAGAGAGGTCTTGTCCAGATAGGCCAACGCGCGCTTGATCGCCGCCAGTAGCGCGGGATCCTTTGTGATTTCGTAGATCTGACACATCGCAAAGGTAGTGCCGGCGTGACGCAACTCGTTGTAGCTCTTGGAAGCATGGCTCGTCTGGGGATAGTACAGGTAAACGAACGACCCATCCTCACGAACCGCCTGTTTCAAGTATTCGCCCGCCGCCCGGATGGCGGTCAACAGCCGGTCAGGCGTCGGGTCAAAGCCTTCCAGCAGGTTGCCGCGGAATAGCGCCACCGGTTCGCCACCTTCCCCTTCCAGGAACGAAATGGTGGTGAAATAGGCAGAGCGCACCTTCTTATTTTCGTCCAACTGCTCATTGAGCACGCGGCCCAATTTGCGCTGCTTGAGCAGTTTGCGCATCTGCACCGCACGGTAACCGGCCTTCTTGTCGACGACACCCCAATCCCGCAGTTCGGTCGGCAGGAACGCCGCCATGGGATTCGTGTCAAAGATGATACCCCTCAACGAAAAATCGCCGCGTCCACCCATTTTTTTATCCAAGGCGATTTCTTGCTCGTCGGTCGATTCATCAACGATGTCGATGCGCAGCTTCAATTTGGCCAGATCTTCGCCCTCCGCCAGACGACGCAGCACGTCGGCCGCGCGCTTGGTGGCGTCGATGACCGAATCCCCGAAGCCGAACGCGGTCAAAGCGGCCTCGTTCGGTCGCACCAAAGTCAGGAAGACCCCACGCGGTTCGTTGTTGTACAACACGGGGAATCGCTCCGCCTCATTGCTGACCGGCCTGCCGAGCAACGAGTTCCGGGCCACCTCGAGCACATGCTTCTTGTCTACTTGGCGCAGATCGAGCTTGCGTAGGTTGTAGAAATTGCCCTTGCCCTGCGAGCGGCCGCCACAAGACAAAGCGAATCCGGCTAAAACCACCACGATCAACAGGATGGCGATTGCGCTTGAAAAACAACGACGATGCATACATTACTCCTTGCTCCGAAAAAATCGGAGTCGGCATGGTAGCAATCACTTTTCCGCAAAGTCAACTTGGCGTGGAAAAATGGCCGAGGAGTGTGCTACATTGACCGAAATCAAGTTGGCGGACCACGACGGAGGAGTCGATGCCTGATCCCCGGGAACCGCAGGCGCCAGACAAGGCAAAAGTCGTTCTGGTCACGATCCCAAACGAAAAAGATCGGTACGAGGTCATTAAGGCTTTGGCCTCGTTGTTGGGCACCAACTTTGAGGAAGCCGGCGACATCATCAAGGAAATGCCGTCGGTCCTCTTGCCGTCGGTGCCTTTGGAGGCCGGTGAAGCATTCGCCAAAACCCTGCGCGATGTGGGCGCAGAGGTAGAAGTCCTGCCCATCGGGCCGTCGGCCGGCCGCTTCTGTGATACGCATCCCCACCGACGCGCCCGGGCACGTTGCAAGGAACCAGGCTGCGACAAATACATTTGCGAAATCTGCATTCGGGAATCCGGCGGAAAGCTTTACTGCCCGACTTGCTACCGGCGATTCAAACGGCGGCGGATACTGATCGGCCTGTCGGCTGTCGCCGGCGTGGCTCTGTTGGTCGTGCTTTGGTTCATGTTTGCCGACACGTTACTGCGCATGCTACGCTATATGGGGCCGCTGACCACCAAACGGGTCGCCATGGTGTGCGTAACACGCACCATGACCCAAACGGTGGCCGACTACTACATGAAGACCTCCTCGTCGGAGGCGCCCGGTAAGTACCAGCTCGGCGACACCCATAAATTGCCGGAAATCGACGGTTGGTTCCAAAAGCAGTTCGAATCGATCACCGGAAAAGAAACCAACATCATCGAGATCGATCTCTACGGCATGTACGAGATCACCGGAGAGGTGCCCGAACCATCGCGGTCTGAACGGTTCTCGTTCGGCGGCGCGCAGAAAAACCGTGCGTTTAAGAGCTTTTTTAAGAAGCTGATCAAAGTGAATCGTCTGCCCCTTGACGCCTACGACTACATACTCTTCGTCGAATTGCTGGACCAAACCGGACTGCGCAAAGACTACCTCGAGCAACTGGGTTTGGTTCGCGACAACTTCGGCTACGTCAAGGTGCCGATGCGCGGCAGCTACAGCAATGACTACTACGTCATGGTGGTGGCGCATTACCTGGCCCGGATGATGGGCGCGACCCTGCAATTGGATGCCCACGGTTATCCCCTCTTCCCGTCGGGCTATGCGGCGCCGAACCTGAACCCGCGTTATCCGCAGTCTCAGGCGGAGTTGATGGGCGGCTATATTCCGACCGCCGAGTATCAGGTGGAATTCATCAGCTCGTTGGATCAGGTGATTATCGGACCGCACACCGCCTACGAACTCGGCTGGTTGTCGCGGTCGGCGGTGGACGCCGCTTACATCGGCGCGAAGAAGTGAACGGCGGCTCTCCGCTGCAAATTCACGCCGGCAAGCTCATTCTGGAAGCTCGCCTTCACCAACCGGAGGCTACACCGGTCGGCTGTTGTGTGGTCGCGCATCCTCACCCCCTCTTCGGTGGAGATATGAACAACAACGTGGTGCTGGCGATCTGCGACGCAGCCACCACGTCTGGTTGGACCGCCTTGCGTTTCAATTTCCGCGGGGTCGGCGCCAGCCTCGGGCGCTCGGAAGGCGGCACTGCGGAAATCGATGATGTTCGTGAGGTAGTCCGCGCCGCGGCGGCGATGCCAGGGCTGGTCGGCCTCCCACTCGTTCTGGCCGGCTATAGCTTCGGCGCGTGGGCCAGTTGGCACGCCGCGCCACGGCTGCCTGCCTTGGCCGGCGTTTTGCTGGTCAGCCCGCCGGTACAAATGATGGACCACGACTTCCGCCTCAATCCCCGGCTGCCGTTGTCGCTGGCGGTAGGCGACCGTGACCAGTTCTGCCGACCGGCGAACCTCACGGCGGCGCTACATTCCGCCGGCCGGACGGAGATCCCGCTTGTCGAACGCGGGGCGGATCATTTCTGGGTGGGTCACGAACAAACCCTTGTTCGACTTGCCGGGGATTTTCTCGCAGGGATCGGACTGCGGCCGACTACTTCTTGAGCTTTGCCGCGCGTTCCATGCGAACGATCTTGTCTTCCAGATCGGTGAATAACCGTCCCCATTCACTCATGGAGCGCACAACCATCTGCTCGACATCTTTGATCTTCTGCAGCACCACCTCGTTGGGAACACCGTTGGCGGCGGGTATGCCCGACAGGCCGGCCAATTGCGTTTCCACGGCCTCCAGACGCCGCAAGAGTTCGACGGGCGGCCGGGGAGATGTCATCTGATCGACCTGCTGGCTGACCTGGGTGATCACGCGTCCCATTGCCTCCACCCGTTCCCGCAAATTCGCCAGTGCGCCTTGGCTTTCGTTGTTTTCGAGCAGGCGGTTAACCGTTTCCAGGCGCCGCTCCAGGGCCTGTAGTTGCGCCGTCGATTCGACCGCCGGTGTCGGTCCACGATCGGCAATCGTTTCGGCGATTCCGGTCACGCGCTTTTGGAGTTCCTTCTGCTCGGCGGTCATCGTCTGCAATGTCGCGGTCATCGACGTCTTCCACTCGTCGAGCGAAGCCGCCAATTCGCGGGTTTGTGCCCATACGGGGCCGAGATCGACCGGCTCTGGTACCGGCTGGTTGGCCGCCCGCTCGAGAGCATTCAGACGATCGTGCAACTGCTGGTCGCGCGGCGATTCGGCGAAGGACACATGTTCCAACGTGCGGACGGCGGCTTCGATCTGATCGAGACGCCGGTCACGCGCTTCGGCAGCGCTGTTGGCGGCGTCGCGCTCGCCACCGGCACCTTGCCGTAGTTCGGCCACGGCCTTGGCCAACTGTTCCAACCGCGTTTCCACCGAACTCGTTCCCGCTGAAGTACGAGTTGGGTCCGCCTTGGACCGGGTCGCTAGCCGCCGCACCGCTTCGGCGAGCTGGGCAACTTGCTGACGCAACTCGTGGTCTGCCGGTGCTTGTGGTTGCGGTGTCGGCTGGGGCTGTGACTCCAACCGCCGCACTGCTTCGGCAAGCTGGGCGATCTGCTGCCGCTGTTGGACAGCTTCCCGTTCCACCATGTCGACCCGGCGAGATTCCCGTTGTTCAAACCCCGCCAATGAGTCAGCCATGCTTTCCACGCGCCCAAGCACGGAGTCCATCTGCCGGCGGCGCTCGGCTTGCTCGCCCTCGGTACGTAGTTGGAGATCGTTGATGGTTCGGCTCAATCGTTCCATCTTTTCACGCACGATGGTCGCGGAATCGTCGGCGACGGCCGCAACCGGACGCACGGGTTCGACCGGTACGGCATGAGGTTTGGCCAGGGGCGGCTCGAGTGGCATTTCCAGTCGCCGGTCGACCGGATCCATCACCGCCATGCGCATGCCTGGCGCCTCGGCGATCGGCTCGGTCTTCACCATAGCGGGCGGGGCCTGCAATACAGTGCGTCGCACATAGGTCGTTCGGCGTTGGCGCCGCGCCACACGCACTCCGTTGTTCCGCCCGCGCCGCGTCATGACAAACGCCACGGTACCACCCGCCGCCGCAACCAGCAGTATCAGCGCCAACCAAACGATTCCTCGCTTGGTTCCGCCCAGAACCTGGGATTCGTAAATACTCCTGTCCCCCATGGTTCCCGAAAAACTGTGCGGATTGGTGGGGTCAAAAGCCTGCCCTCGGTACTTGGCCTCCACCTCTTGCTTGTCGGTCAGTCCATCGCCGTCGGTGTCGGCTCGCCCAGGATCCAACAACACCCCCCGGGCCCGCAGATCCATTTCCTGTTTGTCGTTGAGCCCATCGCCGTCGCTGTCCATTTTGGTCGGGTCGAGAATGAGACCCCGGTTTTGGGCTTCGACTTCCTCGCGATCGGTCAGGCCGTCGCCGTCGCTGTCGACCTTGTTGGGATCAGAGCCATAGAGGTTGATCTCGTCGACGTCGTACAGGCGGTCGCCATCGGTATCGGCACTGGCGCCGCTGCAAACGGCCAATCCAAAAACTCCGCGCAACGCTCCTTCGATAATTCTCGGCTCGCTTCGTTCGACGTAATGATTGAGGTTGCGTTCCATGTCCGGCCGGCAACGATTGATCTGCTCATCGCTCAGGGGGCCGCCGGCAGTTACCCGGGTGGTGATACCGAGAAAAGCCCGCAATGCGGAGATGCCCGTTTGTGATTGCAACAATTTATTGAGCTGCACGACATGTACCGATCCGATATCGACCTCGCCGGGCAACTTCTCCGCGCTACGGTGGATCTGTTCGATCGTGTTCAGATCGAAACCACCGCTGACCTGAACCGCGCTGGAGTATTCGGCGCGTAGGGCTTCCTGAAATTGGCGAATGCGATCAGCGCGCAAACTGTTTTCGCCCGGGAATAGGGCTTCTCCGAGTTGTAGCGCGTATTCGGGGCTGAAATGACAGTGTTCGGGGAAAACCAGAAACACCGGCCGCCCTTGGCCCGCTGTCTGAACCGCGATCAACGCCTGACCGCGCGCTTCAAAGTAGTAGATTGTGGGCAGAGGCTCGGCTCCAGCCGTCGCTGCCCAGCAGCACAACAGTGCCCCCAGCAGCCAGACTACCAACCCACCTTTGTCCCGCATAGAAATCCTTGCCAATCCGTCGGTTTTCAGGCGTAATAAGCCGATTCGTCACATTTTGTCAACATTTTTGCTAGATTTGTTGACAATGAAGGTCGGCAAACTTATTGTCAATAACGAGACGAAAACCACTTCGCGGAGGCCAAGATGAAACGGTACACGCTGCGTCCGGTGGCCCATTGCTCGGAGGGCTGCTGTAGGTAGTCCTGGGCACGACGCGAAACTGCCCCGCGGTGAGACCGCGATCGACTGGTTTGCCGGGCGAAAATACTGATCGTAACAAATGCCCCGGGCAAGCCAAGCGAAAGTCCGGATTCCGTTTGTCGGAATTCGGACTTGTGCTTTTTCGGGTTGGGGACAGTTGAAGGTTTGACATCCGGACTAGGATATCTTATACAATTTGGGTCGTACCCTGAGTTCAACACGCACATGAGGCAACCGATGCTAGCTCGTAAACTACTCGCGGCAGTGGTGTTGATTTGCTTGTTCTCGGCGCCGGCAGTGGCGGCCGATGTGGTGGACGAGAAAAAACCTGCGGTTGGCGCGCACGTGTATTATTCGTGGGTGCCCGACAGCTTTCTCGACGTGGGCTACGAAGAGCACACCAGCCTGTCCTCGCTCGCCTACGGCGTGTGGACGAGCTACGGCTTCGGCGCTTACGATCTCCAACTGCGTGTTTCCAATTGGTCGATCTTTATTGACGACGGCATTTGGCGTTCGCAGGGCGGCACGCTGAAAGACCAGTTCTACGTGGAAACCACCGGTTTCGGCCTACTCGACCTCGACCTGTCGGTGTTGTGGAAGTGGCGTGTTCATGAAGCGGTTGAGCCGTATGTCGGCCCGACCGTCGGCATGGGCTTCTTCTACGGCAAATTGACGGTAGATGACTACTACGACCAGGGCGATCTGCGCGGCTTGCGCAAGCACAAGCCCGAAACCAAGAATATTCCGCCGGTGGTTCCGATCGCCGGATTCATGGGCGGCTGCCGTTTCTATCCGATGCCCAATATGCGGCTTTCGGTCGACCTCGGGTTCGCCAATGGCTTCTATGGCGGCTTGAGCGCAGGCTACGCCTTCTAGCGCTGCCATGTTGTCCAAGCGGTCGTTGCATACTTCGGCCAAAGAGCAATTCGTCGATATCACCGATCAAGTGCAAGAAGCGGTGCGTGAACTTGGGCTGAACAACGGCTTGGTCGTGGTCTTTGTACCGCACACCACCGCCGCGGTGACCATTAACGAAAACCATGACCCCACCGTGGTGCACGACGTTCTGCTCACCCTTGACCATGATGTGCCGCTCGACCGGCGCTTCCGCCACCAAGAAGGCAACTCCACCGCCCATGCCAAGTCGGTACTGGTCGGCTGCAGCGAACACGTGATCGTGCAGAACGGCAAATTGGTGCTCGGCACCTGGCAGGGCGTTTTCTTTTGCGAGTTCGACGGCCCGCGGCACCGCACCTTCTACGTCAAAGGGCTGGCCGACTAGCCTGACCGCCGCATCCTATTCCGCAAACGGATCGATGATCATCGGCGTACCGTCGTCGTAGCGCGAGCGCAGGTACGTGCCCATCTGGAGATGGTGCGCGGCCACCATGGGATCGGACGGGTCCTCGAAGATCAGGTTGTGCTCTGCGGTATCATACTGGTAGGCGCCTGAGCCATCGCGCGGCGCCGACACCAATTCGGCATCCGGAATCGGCACCACGACCGGTTCGAGTTGCGGATAACCGTATTGGTATGCAAACTCCAGGCAGGCGTTGGTGCCTAGGGTGTCATCGTAGGAAATGAACTGGTGCATGATGTTGATCGTGTCGCGCGGATCGTCTTCCCGCGGTTCGCGATAGAACTGCGCCAGCGTCGCCGGGTCAACCGCGTCGATCACGTGCAAACCCATGATCATCGCGGTGAGGGTCGGATCAATCAGCTCGAAACCCAGTTGGGATTCCACCACATCGATGATCTCGAAAATCGGCCCCGAATTGGGCGACTCCATCGCGATGCTGATCCAGTCGCCGGCCGGCGCATCGAGCGCGAACGTGTCGATTTCCGGAATAAACGCGATGAACTCGCCGGCCATGATCGAGCCCCAACTGTGGCCCGTGTAGAAAATCGAATCGGTGTCCAGGTCAGGATCGCCGTCGCCGGTGGTGGCGTAGGGCACCACATCCAGATCGTCCAGGTTGCGCACGAGTTGGACGAGCCACATGATCTCGGCGGCCGTCTGGCGCTGCACATCGCGCATCTTGGCCGGGTTGAAGACGTTGATCATGCTCAACGCGTCGACGATTTCGTTGCCGGTGCTGCGCGCGCCGTTGAATTCGAAGTCGATGCCCAGCACCGCGATGCCGTAGGGGGCCAGGATCTCGCCAACCGAGCGCACCTCCCACATCGAACTCATGATGCCGTGTCCGTGAATGGCCACCGGGAACGGCTGCGGATAGTCGCCATCGGTCTTGGGAATGGTCAGGCGGAAATCGATCTCGTTCTCCCGCGTGCTGTAAGGCAGGCCTTCTTCGTCGCGGTTGAACCAACCCGAATCGCGATCGCGCCAATCAGGGATATCGATCTTGCCTTCGATGATGACGTCGATCGGCGAATCGGCCGCCTGCGGCGTGTAGGTCACGTCGTGCCAGGTCGGCGGATTGTCCGCGGCTTCCTCAACCAGCTGATCGTGCACCGAAACCATGTCGTGGCTGATGTCGACCGTCGTGTACTGCATGCCGCTCAGTACGCGCTCGCGCGGAATGCCTGCCGCATCAAGGGCGTCGAACATATCTATATAGGACCGCCGGTAGGGCTCGAGCAGTTGAAAGTAAGGGTGTTCCGTGTCCGCTTCGGCCGCGCGAATGTACTGGAAGTGGTTGTCGGCCCGGTAGCAACCGCCGTCGCTGGCGGCAAGGTCATCCAGCACGGCTACCGTCACCGTCGTGTTCTCAGGCAACGACTTGCGCGGGCGGCACTGGATGGCGCTGACCGTCGTGTTCCACTCGCAGGTCAGCGACCAGAATTCTCCATTATGGGGGCTGTCGGCATCGGTGATCAGCATCACCAGCCGGTCCTGCGCGCTCGCCTCGCCGCCGACAGGCAACTGGCCGGCCATGGGCGCGGTCGAAGCCGGAATAAGCAGGCTGCCGAAACAGCCGAAACCGTTGAGCTGGTCCATCGACTCGGCCAGCGTCGGCCACTTGGCGATCACCGGGTCGTAGAACGTCGCCACGTTGCCCGAGGTCATATACACGCGCCGATAAGTTGGACTGGTCGGATCGATATAAGTGAACAGGTCGTTGGGGAACGGCACGTTTCGCGAGCCCGGCACCAACGTGAACGGGAACAGATGTTCACAAGGCGGCGCCAGGTCGTCATCGGCCGTGTCGTCATCCGCGGTGTCGTCGTCGGCGGTGTCGTCGTCGACCGCATCGTCATCCTCCGCGTCGTCGTCGGCCGGGTTGCCCTGCCCGTTGTCATCGTCGTCGTCGCCCTGGCTGCAGGCCACGCCAAACAGAACCGCCACCAGCACCAGCCACATCCACCAGAATCTGATCTTCATCGTTCCGCTCCTGCGCGCTCATTGCGCAACCGCAGCATAGAGAAGAAAAGGCCTCCGGCGCAATAGTGGGATGCCCGCGCCAGGACGCTTTTCAGCCGATTTCCACTCGCGGCTGGGCCCACAGCGCCCAGACTCCCGTCAGGTCGCCGGAACCATGCGGTTCGGTGACCAAAGTGAGTTCCACGCGCCGCCCGGCTTCCGTCGTTAGATCGACTACTATCTCATGCCAACGGTTGTCCGCGACATTGGATTTCGGATCCAGATAGCAACGGAAGCGCTCGTCGCCGTTCACCAGCACTTTGAACCAGGCACCCTGTCCGCCCCAGTCGAGACACAGCGGATCGAGTGCCAGGCTCGCCCGCAAGCGACTGCCCGGCGGAATATCGACCGCCCAACTCAGCCGGCTACGCGGATGGGCAAAGAGGCAAAGACGCTCGTCGCCGTCGATCTTGGCCAGATGCCGCCGCACCGGTTCGCCTGCTTCTTGCCGTTCGACGCGCGCCGCCGGCAGTTGCGCCAACAGATCAAAAACGCCCCGCTCCTCCTTCTCGGCTTTCAGACGCAGGGTTTCATCACGGAACTCCCAGAATGCTTGCTCCAAACGTTCATGGCTGACCGCCGGAATGCGCAACACGGATTTCTCAAAGTAGGTCGGCCGCTGCTCATCGGTGAACAATCCGCGTTCCCGGCATTGGCGGTACAGCTCGGTGCCGGGATACGGATAAAAAATCGAACACTGCGCGCCGTTCGGGCGCAACCGCCGGTGCAATGCGAACAGATCTTGTATCGTTTCCTCCGTTTCGTCCGGGAAACCGACCATGTTAAAGGTCCAGGTCTGCAACCCGATCTCGTCGCACCAGTCAAAGACCCGAATCAGTTCGTCATTGCTCATGTGCCGGTTCAGCGCCTGTCGCCGGAGCTGTTCGTTGCCGGCCTCGACCCCCGCCATCACCATGTAACAGCCCGCTTCTTTCAACATGCGCAGAATTTCGCGGGTGACGGTCTGCACATGGATATAGACCTTGAACGGGTAGCGGAAGCGCGTGCGGTACAACTCGCAAAAGCGACCGGTCCATTCGTGGTCCATCGTGAACACGTCGTCTTCAAAGAAAATCTTGCGGAACGGTATCCGGCCCGCCAGCCGCTCCACCGTAGCCACGAGTTTCTCCGGGCTGCACATGCGAACGAAACGGCCCAACCCCCGGTAGCGGTCGCGCCGCGCACTGTTGGCGCAATAGGTACAGGAAAACGGACAGCCCCGCCCGCCCATGATGCCGACTTCCCACAACGAATCGCGGAGGATGGCCGGATGATCCCACATCTCGCGGTCGTCGATCGGCAGCGCGTCGAGGTTTTCGATTAGCGGTCGCATCGGATTGCGCTCGATCTGGCCGTCGGCCCGGCGCAACCACAACCCGGCGATTGCGCCCGGCTCACGCCCGGCCTGCCGCGTGGCGCACCACTCGACCAGCGCCTCCTCTCCCTCGCCGACAGAAAGCACATCGACAAACGGCTGCGCGATCACACTTTCCGGATCGAGAATCGCATGGATGCCGCCGAATATGCACGGTAGGTCGGTCGTTTCCTTGACCCACTGCGCATAACGAGGCACGTCGACCCATTGATGGGTGTTGATTGGAAAAAGCACCGCGTCCGGCGCAACCTGCTTAAGCCGCCCGATGAACTCGTCACGCGAAAGATGTTGGCGCAGATAAAGCAGCTCGCTGGTGTGACCGGCGCGGCGCAGGCAGGCGTCGATCTGGCCGACACCATGGTTGTAGTGGACGTAGTTGCCCGTGCCGACGTCGAGATAGACCCACCACAGCTTCACGGCCGCTCCTCCCGCACCAGGTACGGATGACCCCACAGCGCCCACAACGCCGTCAGATCGCCCGACTCGTCCGGCTGGGTGGACAGGACCAGCTTGTCCGGCGCGGTCAACGCAAAACGCGCGCTCACCGGCTGCCAGCCGCGGTCGTCCGTCACGTGCTTGGGGTCCAAGAAGCGATCCACCGTTATCTGGTTGCCAGCGCGTACCTGGAAACGCACGCCACCGCCGCCCCACGGCAGGCATTTCGGATCCAGCGCCAGCTTGGCCTCCAGCCGGTAAACACCCGCGGGAAGATCATATTCGATCTCACTCCGCGGGTGAGCGAACAGGCAAAACAGCTCTTCGTCGCCGATGCTGAGTCGCCGGCGCTGCACCGGTTCCGCGCCCTCGCGAGTCACCCGCGCGGCCGGGAAATCGGCGACCAAATCCAGATCGCCCTGCCGCCGCGTGGCTAGCGCCCGCTCAAACGCGCGCTGTTCGATATGTGGAGCACGCGCGCAAAAATCCTGATAGGCATGCGACAGCTCGCTGGCCGCAAAGCCGGGCAGCGCTACCGCCGGTGTCGCCGTGAAATAGGTGTCCCGCTCCACGCCCTGCAGCAATCCTTGCTCCCAGCACTGGCGATGCAGCGCCGTACCCGGATACGGTTCGAAGAGACTGACCTGTACCTCGTCAGGCGTCACTCTCTCCGCCAGTTCGACCGTGGCCTGCAAGGTTTCCGGTGTCTCACCCGGAACGCCCACGATGTGGAATGCGCGTGTGCGGATGCCCAACTCCCGGCACCAGTCGAAAAACTCCTCGATTTGACGATTGGACATGCGCCGGCCGAGAACTTGCTCGCGCATTTTTTCGTCGCCGTGCTCGATGCCGACGTTGGCCAACACCAGTCCGGCCTCGCGCAGCCGGCGTAGATCGTCGCGATCGACCTCGCCGATGCGCAGGTAGCAACGAAAAGGAAGTCGGATGTTGCGACCGTACAAGGGGAGGAATTTGTCGAGGAAACCGCGGTTAAGCGTAAAGATATCGTCTTCGAAATAGAATGACGCGACGTCAAAGCGCGACCGCAACAGTTCCAATTCGGCCATGACGTGCGCCACGTCGCGCCAGCGCACCCACGGCTGCCCGCGATACAACTCCCGCCAGGCCGAATTGACGCAGTAAGTACACGGGAACGGGCAACCCCGCCCGACGAGCACCGCAACCTCGCCGGCATTGACGCGGTTGATTTCGGCTTGCGGAAAATGGCGGCGATCGTACGGCGGCAATCGGTCTAGGTCACCGACCAACGGCCGCGGAGCGTTGACGAAGTCGGCGCCCCGCAGGTTGGCGATCTCCCGCGGCGAACGACCGTCCGCCAGGTTCTGTAACGCCCCCTCGCCTTCGCCCACACAGAGCCAGTCGCACACCCCAGCCTGCCAGACCTCGTCCGCGGCGAACGTGGCGTGTACCCCGCCGGCCAGCACCGGGTGCCCGGCCTCGCGCGCCCACCCCATCAACCGGCGCGCGTGCCGCCACTGGTGGGAACCGAAGCTGAAGGCCACCAGACTCGGCTGTAGACGAGCAAGTTCCCGCCACCATTCTTCCTTCGTGGGCGGCTTCTCCACCAGGCGGACGAGCGGTTCATGCCCGTGGTCGGCCAACGCCGCAGCGAGCGCTCCCACGCCATGCGGGTAGTGCAAGCCGTTGCGCGTGCCGATGTTGGGATAGACGAGCAGAACGCGCATGAACCATCCTTGCCGGCAACCTCGTCCGTAAGGACGAACGATCACAGGTGATACAGCGGTCCGTATTTCTCGGTCAGGTAGCACATGAACGGTTCGGCGTTCGGTTTCTTGCCGGTGGCCCGCTCGATCAGCTCACCCGCCATGTAGCGCTTGCCGTGACGGTGCACATGTTCGCGCATCCAGTTGAGGATCGGCGCGAACTCGCCGCGCGCGCAAAGCCGGTCGATATCGCCCAGGTCCGCGATCAGTTTCTCGCGCAACTGCGCTCCGTAGAGGTTGCCCATGGTGTAGGTCGGGAAGTAGCCGATCAGGCCTTCCGACCAGTGCACATCCTGCAACACGCCATCGGCGTTGTTCGGCACGTCGATGCCCAGGTACTGCTTGATCTTGGCGTTCCACAGTTCGGGCAGATCCGGCACCGCCACTTCGCCGGCCATGAACGCGCGTTCGATCTCGAAGCGCAGGATGATGTGCAGGTTGTAGGTTACCTCGTCGGCTTCGACGCGGATCAGCGACGGCGCCACCGTGTTGATCGCCTCGAAGAACATCGGCAGCGAGACATCACCCAACTGCGTCGGGAAGGTGGCTTTCAGGTCTGGATAGAAATAGGTCCAGAACGACATGCTCCGGCCGAGTACGTTTTCAAAGAAGCGGCTCTGGCTCTCGTGCACGGCCAGCGACACCGACTGCCCGAGCGGCGTGTCGGCATGCTCTTGCGGCAAGCCCATCTCGTACAGCGCGTGCCCGCCTTCGTGAATCATGGCAAACAAGCTCTGCCTCAGATCGGTCTCGTTGAAACGCGTGGTGATGCGCACGTCGCCCTTGGTGCCGATGGTGAACGGGTGCGCGCTGATGTCTTGCCGGCCTTCGTCGAAATCGTAGCCGAGCTTGCCGATGACCATCAGGCCGAATTCGCGCTGCTTGTCGATCGGATACGGCTGGCGCAGGATCGGACTGTCGTCATGCTTCTCGGCGCCCAACACTTTGTGCACGAACGGCACCAGGCGCTTGCGCAGGTCTTCCAGCAAATCCCGCACGAACGGTTCGGTCGAACCCGGCTCAAACAGGTCGAGGGCGGCATCGTAGGGTCGGTCCCCGAACCCAAGCGCCGCGGCCTCGAGCTTGCGCAGTTCGATCATCCGCGCCAGGAACGGCGCGAAGTGGTTGAAGTCGTTGTTCTGGCGGGCTTCCACCCACGCATTGTTGGACTTGGAAATGTGGCGGCTGATTTCCTCGACCAGATCGGTCGGCACCTTGGTCGCGCGGTCGACTTCGCGTTTGATCTCCCGCACGTTGACACGCTGGTCTTCGGTCAATTCACTCGCCGCCGCCGCCAATTCGTTGACCGCGCCCACCATCGCCGGCTCGGTCAGTTTACGGTGCGCCAGACCATCGAGAAACGCCAACTGATCGGCGCGCGAGACGATGCCTTTCTTGGGCATGTACGTGCGCTGATCCCACTGTAGAATGCTGGAGATACGTCCGACGAGTTGAAATTCCTTGTACCACGCGATCATCTCTTGGTACTGCTGCTGGCGGTCCATTTCTGTCTCCCGTGAAAGTAGTCGAGCCGGTGTTCGCCCGGCCGTTCGTTAACGTTTCGGTTCGGCGACGGCCAATCCGATGCGTTCGCTGCCGCGGAACCATCCATCGCGGGCGTTGTAATACAGCCGGATCTGGTTTCCGTGCGGTACGATGTCAAACGCGTAGACAAACGCCTTTTTCCAACCTGTCGGCTCCGGCGCCACAATCGGTTCCGGCGTCCGGCGCACGAATTCGATGCCGTCGCGTGAATGCCAGAGGAAAATGGCCGAGCGCGAGCGGAGTTCGCGATCGCGGTAGATGCTGTTCTGGAACATCCACCAACCGCCGGCGCCATCGGGAATCACCTTGCCCGAGCCCGCGCCGAAGTTGAGGTACGGATCCTGCGGCTCGGGCCCGATCAGCATTTCCGGTCGCCGGTTGTACGGTCCCAGCAAAAAAGGGGACGTGGCCAGGCCGATGTACTTCGGTTCGAAGTAGTGGCAGTCGCCGAGCCAGATCCAGCCACAACTGTAGTACAGCCGGTATTCACCCGCTGTCCTGACCAGGCACGGGTTGCCGGTGAAGCGGAACACCGCGCCGTCATAAGGGGTGGACGGCGAGAGCAGGATCTGTCGTTCATCCCAGCCATACAGATCGCGCGAGCGGCGCACCACGATGTCGGAATGCCATGGCGAGCGGTGCAGTTCGTAGAGCAGGTAGTACGTGCCTTCTTCGACGTACAGAAACGGCCGCATGCCGCGGAACAGCCGTTTGCCGATCTTCTGCCAGGCGATGCCATCGTCGGAAATGAAATGGTGGATAAAGCCGACGCTGTTGGCGTACAGATGCCACTTCGCATCCGGCGTCCGGCTCGGATCCAGCACCGTCGGGTCGGCGATCATCCATTCCGGACGCGGGGGCTCGATCAACGGGTTGCTCGGGTGGTCGACCCATTTTACCGCAGCCAGATCAAGCATTGCTCGGCAAGCTCCTTCCGCGTTGAACGCCCGTACTATCGCGGTTGTCGGCCCTGGGCGCAAGAGGTATAACGAGTCGACTCCCCCGGAGGAATGCATGCGCGCCGGACGCCTCATCGGCTTCGCTTTTGCCGTCATTTTTCTGCTGCTCGGCCTGTTGTTTTTGCTCGCCTCGGCCAGCCCGACCAACGGCGCCAAGGGGCAGTCGTTGATCTACGCCGGGGTTCTGCTGGCGCTCGGCATCGGCATACTCGTGCTGACCCTCAAGTTCCTGCCGACGGTGCACATCGAGAAGACGGTGGTGCAGAAGATCGATCTGTCCGGCCAGACGAATCTCGAGCAGATGAAATGCCAATCCTGCGGCGGCGCGCTCGACGGCGCGGCAATCAAGGTGGCCGGCGACGGTTCGGTGGTGGTCAACTGCCCGTTCTGCGGCTCTTCCTACCAGATCACGGAGAAACCCAAATGGTAAGGCGCGTCGCCCTGCTGTTGGTTCTGGCGCTGCTGTTTGCCGGCGGCGCGGCCGAGGCCGAGACCAAGTACTATTTCGAAGTGCCGGAGATGGTCATCGACGTGCGGCCGAACGAGCACGGTATGACGCGCATCGAGTACGCAATCACCTTCACCAACCGCAGCCCGGACCCGCTGGATATCGTCGACATCGGCGTGCCGCACGACGACTACGAGCTTGGCACGTTTCAGGCGAGTATCAATGGCGCAAATTTGTCGACGATTCGCCCCAGCCAGTACGTCAAACCGGGGGTGGAAGTGCCGCTGACCGGGCACGAAATCGCCAACGGCGCCACCGCCGTCTTCCGCATCTCCTTCGAGATGCCGAAGATGATTTACTTCGATGACAACGACGCCAACTACACCAGCCTGGAGTTCGGCAACACCTTCTTCGGCAGCGACTACACCACCGGGCAGATGAAGCTGCGCGTCAACTTCCATTTCCCGGACAAAGTCACCGGCAACGAAACCAAGTGGCACCGGCAGGAGCCGACGTCATTCAACGCCAAGAGTGACCACATCATCTTCACCTACGTCGTCGCCGACGCCTCACCGAGCCGGATGTACAAGTTCGGCATCGGCTTTCCGATTCGCTATGTCGACAAGAAGGCGATCCAGAAGCATTCCGCCTGCCTCGATCTGGCAAACCAATGTATGGGCCTGATCGGCGCGATCGGGCCGGTCGCGCTGCCGCTGGCGATCTTCGGCTTGCCGATTATGATCGGCATCATCGCCGCCCGCCGCCGCCGCAAGCACTACTTGCCTCCGTCGATCGGCATCGAAGGCGCGGGCATCAAGCGCGGCCTGACCGCCCCCGAAGCGGCGGTGTTGCTGGAACTGCCGCCCGACCGAGTGCTGACCATGGTGCTGTTCGGCTTGATCAAGAAACAGGCGCTGCGTATCGTCAAAGACAAGCCGTTGCGCGTCGAGACGGTCACGCCCGCGCCCGAAGGGCTGTTGCCGTACGAACGCGATTTCCTTAAGGCCCGCAAGGGCGACGGCTCCTTTGACGAGGGCGACCTGCGCACGATGTTCATCACCTTCGTCCGGGCGGTCAACACCAAAATCAAAGGCTTCTCGCGCAAGGAATCGCGCGCGTACTACCAGAATGTGGTCAAGACGGCGTGGGACACGGTAGCGCAGGCGGAGACGCCGCAAGTCGGCGAGGCGTTCGCCACCCGGTCGGAGTGGTTGTTGCTCGACAGTGACTACGCCGACCGCACCAAGAAGATCTTCCACGACCGCGACGTGGTCATCTTCCCCCATTGGTGGGGTTGGGGACATGGCTGGTCGCACGGCGGCGGCGGGCACACCGCCGGAACCGACGCGGGCGGCTCGTTCTCCATGCCGGGCGCGTCGTTCGCGCACGACTTCACCACGCGCTTGTCGAATTTCTCCAATTCGGTGGTGGACAACGTCAGTTCGTTCACCGCGTCGATCACCAACATCACCAACCCGCCGCCTCCCTCCAGCCGCGGCAGTGGCGGCCGCAGTGGCGGCGGTTGCGCATGTGCCTGCGCGTGTGCGGGTTGCGCGTGTGCTTGCGCCGGCGGCGGACGTTAAGGGCTTACCTCTCGAACACCAGAATCCGGCTCGCGTGTTCCGCGTCGTGATAGATACGAATATGCGACTTCACGAAGGTGGACGTTGAACCCGGGTCCGCCCGCGTACACGGGTTGGGTGCGTAACGCGGATAGTTCGACGCCGCGATGTGGATCTGCACTCGGTGTCCGCGCTTAAAAACATGGCTCAGCGCCCACATGTCGATCTTCAATTTGGTCGGCTCGTTGTCGTTCAGCCAGGTGGGATCGTCGCCGTTGCGATAACGCGCGCGCACAACGCCGTCGGTCAGCACCCGCGCCGCGCCGGACGGCTCGACGTCGAGCAGCGTCACCATCAGATCGACATCGGGCGTGTCGGCGCTCAGGTAGATCTCCGCCTCGACCGGCCCGGTGAATTCGGTGTCGTTGGCCAGCGCGCCGGAGGTGAAGGTCAGCACGTCGTTGCGCCGGCCATTGGCGCTCGCGTCGTAAGGGCCCGACATGTTGGGCAGCAGGTTCGGCCCGCCGATCGTCGGCACCAAATTGGCCGGATCGTGGGTAAAACGGTCGGCCTGCTCGTTGGTCGGCGTCTGGCGGTTCAACTCGCCGTCGCCCTGCCCGTTCGCTTGCCCGCCCGAATGCAGGTACCACGCGCGGCGCTCGGCGTTGGCCGGTGGCCAATCGTTGTAGTTGTGCCATTCGTTGGTGCCGGTGGTGAACAAGGTGACCCGCGCGGGCAAATCTACATCCTTGCCACGCAGATAATGGTCGAACCAGGTGAAATAGATCTTCGAGAATTTCAAAAAGTCGGCGCTGGCGCCGAAGTCCACGCCGCCCAGCTTGTGCGCCCCGCCGTGGGCCCATGGGCCGATAACCAAGCGGCTGTCTTCTCTCGCGCGCGGACCAGCTTTGGTGGTCATCTGCTTCCAGTCGCCCAAGGTCGAGCCGAGGAACAGGTCGTACCAACCGCCGACCATCAGCGCCGGCGCATTGATGTTGAACCAGTGGTCGAAGCTGCTGATCGGCCGCCAATACGAATCGAAGGTGGGGTGTTTGATCCAGTCACGGTAGAACGGAATCGCGCCGCCCGCCCGCGCATCCTGGGTGTCCAGCGGCGGTTTGAACGTGCGACCGGGTTTGTATGGGAAACCTTCGCGCGCGGTGCGACCGCGGTTTTCAAAGCCCCACAGGCCGGCGGTTAGGTTGTTGAACACGCCTTCACGCCAGGCCGCTTCATAAATGCGGCTGGCGGTAAAGATCGGGGTGAAGGCCTTGAGTTCCGAACCGGCGCCGTTGGCGACCTGCCACTCGGTATAGCCGAAGTAGCTGACGCCCCACAGGCCGATCTTGCCGTTGCACCAACCCTGTTTGGCGACCCAATTGAACGTATCTTGGCCGTCGCGCCCTTCGGCGGTGAACGGATACCAATGACCCTCGCTCGCGTACCGGCCGCGGACATCCTGCACCACGAAGGCGTAACCCTGGCCCGCGAACAGCTTGCCGATCAACGCGTTGCCGCCGCCTTTGCCGTAGGGCGAACGCTCCAGAATCACCGGGAACGGGCCCTCGGCCTTCGGCAGATAGATGTCGGTCGCCAGCTTCGTGCCGTCACGCATCGGCACCATCACCGTCCGCACTTTCTGCACTTCGTATTCGCCGGGTGGAAAATTCTTGGCGGCGATCATGCGCAAACAACCAGTCGCCAAGGCGACGATCACGATCAGCGAAAGCAATACCGCAACTTGTGTGCGCCTCCGTCTCATTCGGTACTCCCCCGGCGCGGCCGGTGCTGTTCGGTAGACATTCCCCGCGGCCGCTTCGTTCAAGACAAATGACACCAGTCCCCACCCATGGTAGCATACTTCGCCATTGGCGCTGAAGGAGGCATACCATGCGCGCACGTACTTGCTGGCTGATTCTCGCGCTCTTGTTGGCGTCGCTGCCTCTGGCTGCTTGCGGCGGTGACGACGACGATGACGACAATGCCACGCCCGACGACGACGCCACGGATGACGATACCGCTGACGACGATTTCGACGACGATGGGGATGATGACGACAGTGTTGACGACGATACCTTTGACGACGATACCGGCGATGACGACACCGGCGATGACGACACCGTTGACGATGACACGGGCGATGACGACACCAGCGATGACGACACCGCCGATGACGATACCGACACCTACGTGGCGCCGTGGCCACAAACCAACGTCGAAGTGCAGGACTACGACGAAACCGTGTCCGCCGGCGACCGTCGCCTGAAGGCTATGGACTACGACTTGTGGCACGAGGGCAACCACCAGCCGTTCTACGGCTCGACAGTTGGTGCCAAGTTCACCGACGACACCCGGACCACGGTCGACCACTACTTCGATTCGGGTGACAGTTGCATCTGGACCGGCACCTATCTGGCCGGCCAGGCGTTCCGCTACTACGTGACCGGCGATGCACAGGCCAAAGCCAATGCGATTCGCATGGTCGAGGCACTTGACGGCCACTTGCACATCACCGGCCGCGCCGGCTTCATCGCCCGTTACCGCGGCCCGCAAGATACGCGCATCATGCCGCCGGATTGCGCCACGCAGGAAAACTGCCACGTGGTGAACGACGGCATGTACGCCGGCGATTTCTGGCAGGGCAACACCAGCCGCGACCAGTACACCGGCTGGTTCTTCGGTTTCAGCATTGCCTACGACCTGGTCGACGACGAAGACATGCGCGACATGATTCGGGCCGACGTGACCGAGGTCATGGACGAACTGATCGCCAACCACTGGTGGATCAAGGACGTGGACGGCCTACCGACGACGGCCGGCCCGAACGTGCTGTCGGTCCAGCAATTGACCTGGTCGCTGATCGCCTACCACATCACCGGCGAGGAACGGTTCAAAGCCGAGGTGCAGCGGCTGGTAAAAGACAGCGCCCGCCTGTTCATCGTCATCTCCGACATCAGCTTCATGAACCTGTACGCGCAGTACTACGGCAACAATCTCGCGCACGAGAACTTCTACAACCTGCTACGGTTGGCTAAGGTCTATCTGAGCAAGGCCGACTACGAGTTCCTCTCCGACTCGTTCGACAACCAGATCCACACATTCACCCGACTGTCACACAACGCCTTCTTCAACACGATCTTTATGAGCCAAGGACAGTACGTGCCGGAAGCGGGCGATCCGTATCAGGCCCAGTTGGAGCAGGATCTCGGCGAATTCCGCGACGCCCCGAACTTCAAGTACTACATCGATCCGGAAACGACGGAACTCGATCCGGTCTCGGTGTTCCTGGACAACCTGATGGAACAGTACCCGTTCCTGAAGGAGATCATGGGCGACGTGGACCCGCAGGCGGCGGAAGCCTTCCCCGTGCAGTTGCAGTGTGAAACCGACTTCCTGTGGCAGCGCAGTCCGTTCTCCATCGGGCCCTGCGGCTCCGACGATCCGTCGTCCGTCCAGCCGGGCGTCGACTACATCGTCGCCTATTGGATGGCGAGCTACCACAAGTTCATCACCAAGGACATGTAGCCGCGCCCGCCGCGCAATCGACAATGCGCGCGGGGCAAGTGTATGCTGCCCCGTCATGCGCAAACCGCTCGACCTGATCAACGGCCCGATTCTGCCGGCTGTGCTGCGGCTGGCGGGCCCGGCTGTGCTCATGATGATGCTGCAGGGCACCTACAACTTCATGGATACCTTCTACGTCGGGGGGTTGGGCGCCAACTCGCTGGCCGGCATCAGCACCGGCGGTTTCATTCTGTGGCTCACCTTTGCCCTGGCCAATCTGGTAAGTATCGGGCTGGGCGCCAAGGTGGCCCGGCGCATCGGCGAAGGCGACCGCCAGGAAGCCGAACGGACCTCGGCGCGCGGGCTGGTCTACTGCGCGTTCTTGTCGGTGGCCGTGGCGGTGCCGCTGTACTTTCTGCAACCGGCGATGTTCGCGTTCATGGAAACCACCGCGCCGGTCACGGTCATCGGCATCGACTACATGACCCCGCTGCTGATCGGCTTGCCGACCATTTTCCTGGCCTTTGCCATGACGGCCATCTTTAACGCGGCCGGCGACACGTCCACACCGTTCATTCTGATGCTGCTCAGCCTGGCGTTGAACGCCGTGCTGGCGCCGCTACTGATCTTCGGTATGGCCGGCCTGCCGATGATGGGCGTCGCCGGGGCGGCGTGGGCCACGGTGATCGCCCGGCTGTTTTGGGTCGTATTGGCCTTGCGGCATCTGCTGCGCCGGCGCGGCACCATTGCCTTGCGTACCCACGGGGAACTGAACCTGTCTTGGGGTGATATGATGGGCCTGTTCCGCATCGGCGCGCCCCGGGCGTCGACCGGCGTGTTATTCGCCGGCGTCTACATGGCCCTGACGCGGGTAACCTCGCACTTCGGCACGCCCAACGTCGCGGCCCTGCGCCTGGGCCATATCTACGAAGGCTTGAGCTTCTTCACCGCCATGGGCTTTGCCATCGCCGCCGCCACCATGGTCGGACAGAACCTCGGCGCCGGCAAACCCGAGCGGGCCGCACGCGCCGCCTGGGCAGCCGGCGGAGTCGTGCTGTTTGCCACGACTCTGGTCGCCGTACTCTTTCGTTTCGCTGCGGAATCATTGGTCGCTATCTTCACCCCCGACCAAGCGGTCATTCAGGCCGGTGCGGTCTATCTGATGATTCTGGCCTGGAGTCAGCCGTTCATGGGCATCGAACTGGTGCTGGAAGGATCTTTCAACGGCGCGGGCCAGACGATGACCCCGATGGCCATACAATTGCCGCTGACGGTGCTGCGTTACCCGGTGGCGCTCTGGCTGAGTTTCTCGGCGGGATTCGGCGTGGCCGGAGTCTGGTGGGCCATCAGCGCCAGTTCGATCGTCAAAGGGTTGTTGATGGTCTGGAGTTTCCGCCGCGGGCACTGGGCTCGGACAAAGGTTTGACAGGTCGCGTGGTTAGGTGATAGATGGTCTGCGGAAGCGCTATTCGGGAGCAAACCAGATGCGCAAAGATCAAGTTGCTTTGTTGATTGTCTTGACGTTCTGTGCGGTGCTGTTCGCGCTCGGCCTGGCCTGCGACGACAGCGAAGAGCAGGATATCAAGATGGACACCCCGTACCAGGAAGACACCCCCAAGGTCTGCACGTGCACCGAAACGATCGACATGGTCTATACCGAGTGTGCGCGCACCTTGACCGGCCAGGACGGCTTTCCCATTGACCAGGGGGATGCCCTGACGGGTTGCTCGATCTGCCAGGCCGACGCCACCCAATATCCGGTCTACTGCTGCCTGGTCACCTGCTGCGGAGAAAACGACACCTGCGACGGAAATGACGAAGAAGACGGCATGAACACCTGCATCAACGCGTGCCTTGACCAATATGCGCCGACGCCGACGCCCGAACCGAGTCCGACCCCGCCCGCGGCCTGACGACAACCGACGACAGATTCCGCACGATTGCTCTTGACAATATGGCATATATAGCTATATATCTATAATCATGAAGATGAACACATGTGACGCCATGGATCTTGAAACCGCCACCCGCCGAGCGGAAACGCTGAAGGCGCTGGGGCACCCTATTCGGTTGCGCATTGTCGATTCGCTGATCGCCGGGCCGCGCGCGGTCGGCGAGTTGGCGGAAATGCTCAACCAACAAAGCGCCATCATCAGCCAGCAGCTCAAGATTCTGCGCATGTCGGGCCTGGTGGCGGTGGACAAGCGCGATGGGCGCAGCTTCTACCACCTCGCCAACCTGCACTTGCCACGCCTCTTCGATTGTCTGCGCTCTTGCGACCAACAAGAGAACTAGACCCGTGTCCGAAGCGCTTCTACCGCTGATCTTTCTCGCGCTGTGGCTGCTGCTGCAGCTCTGGATACTGCCGCGCTTCGGCGTGTCGACCTGACTGCGGCGCGGTTGTAGCCTTCCGGGAGAAGGCCGAAACACAAATCGGTCGTCCGCCACCAAACTGGCGAGTCAACCAGTTCCCGACAACAAGGAACGCGGTCATGCCGATCTATGAATTTGTCTGTCAGTCGTGCGGAAAAACGTTCGAAAAAATTCGCCCGGCGGGCGACGATTCGACCCCAGAATGTCCAATTTGTAGGTCTTTGGAAACTACCAAAAAAATGTCGGCCTGTTCGGTGCCTGCCAAACCGGGATCATGCGGACACAGCCATTCCCGCGAATCGAAGGGGTTCACCTGAGGCGGTCACTGATCACGCGTGTCGTGAAATGCTTGCCAATCCGGGGCTTTACAAAACACTCCAGAATTGTGTCAAATTGTACGTTCCAAGAAATAACACCTTCTAAAAAGATGCGGAGAGAATGCAATTGAGACATATTCTTACTACATGTTGGTGTACGAAAAAACGCGTGATCGCTGAACTATTTGGTATTGGATATTCCAAAACAATTTGCCCGTCGCATGTTAGTGTCGAAAAATAAAGGATTTTTCAAAAAATTTCTTCTTGACATTCTACGCGACATGTCCGATACTCAGGAAGGTTCAAGATTGAAAACTCGCTGCAGGGATGAGCGACTGAGCCGAGGAAGTGAGATGCCGAACGAGATGAAACGCAGTTTCAGAAACTACCTTCAGTACACTCGGGTTCGTCACTATCTCGATATTCTCAGCTACGCCCAAAAGAAGCTGGCCCGCGAGGTTCAAGAATCCTCGGGCATTTCGTTGCGCGAGTGCAAATTCCTGCTACAGGTTCATCTGAACCCGAGCAGCTCTTTGACGACGATTCAGAAACTCCAGTTCCTGCCCAGCTCGACGGCCGCTTGGTTGGCCGAGCGCCTGGTTCAGAAAGGTTTGTTGATTCGTAAGCAGAATCCGAAGAACCGGCGCGAAGTCGTGCTTGACTTGTCGGATGAAGGGCAGAAAACCGTAGAGGCGATTTACCAGGCTCATTTCCCCGCTGACGTGGAAGACCGTCTGGCCAGCGTGCCGGAAACCACGGTGGCGGAAATCGAAAAGGGACTACGTACCCTGTGTCGGCTGTACGGCGAAAACGTAGAGTGAAACGCTTGGCTCTTTGACAATCTGGCAAAAGCAACTCGTTTATCGGTGGTGACCGGTTCACCTTGATGGAACGCGAGTTCGGGGCCAACTTAGATTGATTTCACCTTCGCTTCCACCCCGACACTTCAGACCGGACGCCACCTACAATATACGGTGATTTCAAGTTCCGGTGGATGCTGTGTTGACGCGGGGACTGCTCATGTTGGGTTCACGTTCCTTTCCTCCCCGAAAACTCATACTTGAAATCACCAAGATTCTCGAACCTGTGGAAGGGGGGGTTTGGCTTCAAACCTGTTCATTCCGACCCTCCCATCTCTAATTCCTGCAAGTTAAGAGGTTGCACTAGAGTCAGGCCCTCCCTTCCACAACCCTCCCAATGCGGCAAAGGAAACAGCTATGAAAACGATCGTTGCTTGCGGAATCGTCGTCCTGGCGAGTTCGGCCTACGGCATGTTGGCGTTACTCATGCCCCTGTTGAACACAAGTCACACTGACCGTCATGCACGGACGACAGAATTCTAATCCCAGCCCTCCCCCGCCGGAGATTGTCGACTCAGTCGAAACTTCGGCGTTTTTTTTTACTCGCGCGGGCCGGAACCGAACGCTGCTGCCAGATCCACCACAAACAAACCGCCACCCGACGCCACCATCACTTTCCCTGGCCCATCCGGCATGATGGTTCGCATGCGCCGGCCGAGGTGCAGCCGGCCGATCTCGTGAAAATCCGTTCCATCCAACGCCACCAGATCGCCGACGAAGTAGCTGCCGTAGATCAACATATTGCGCGAGGCTTCCCAATACACGTTGCGGCAACCGCGATCGACTATGATTTCGCGCTGCAAGGAGAGGTCGATGGTGGAGAAGACCTGCAACCGGGTGGAGGCCATGTTCGAGACGAATAGTCGGGTGCCATCCGGATCGTACGCCAGAAGGTGGAAAAGACCTCCGCGGCGCAGTGCCGCGGTTTGCGTCGCCAGGCCCAAGCGATGGTGCTCCAACCGGCCGGTAAGCGTGGTCAGAAAATACCCCCCGCGGCCGTCGGGTAGAACGTCGGAAACCGGACCTACTCGCCGCTCGCGGAGTAGCGTCAAATTGGCCGGGTCGTAGACGCCCAGAAAGCGCCATTCGTCGATGGCGTACACCCCTTCCGGAGCCAGTTGCGCCGTCAATGCGCCGTGGGGTAGCGGAGCCGACGTCGCCAGGCCCACGCCGTCGCTGGCAAATAGCGACAAACGCCCGTCGCGCGTCGGCACGTATAGGCGCCGATTCACCGCGTCAACCGCCACGTTGTCGCCTGCCGGTCCGACCGGCAGCGCGCGCAGTTCTTTCTCCGTCGCCGCATACACCCCGCGCGCGGAACCGATCAGGTACTCCTTCTCGTAACCCCTCGCCATGAAACGCAAATCCGTTCCCAGCACGGTGATGACCGGGTTCGGCGGCGTGAGCCAATAGAGAATCGGCGTTATGCCTGGCTTGTGTGCGTCGGCCTGCGCGGAGGTGTCGCGGCCGTGATAAAAAACGTCGTTTACCGCCATCAAGCAGAACAAGCTGAAAAACAGTACGAATAGCGTGGTCCCCACCTGTCGCAACCAGCCGCCGAAAACCATGAAATACAGCAAGGCTACGCCGACGGTGGCGACTACGGTCATCGTGGGCAGTAGCGCATAGCCTTCGCGGGACACCGCCGGAATGAACACCGCTAGCGCCAGCGCGACGCCGGCCATGAAGCCCGCCAATGCGTCTAGACGAGCCCATAAAAATCCGACTAACCACCCGGTTAATAGCGCGATTCCGATCACCGCCAGCGGGTTGTGGAATAACGCAAAAATGAGGTGTCCGGCGACCGGCACACCTACCAAAACGAGGTAGGCTATACGCAGCGCCCGCCACACCCGCTCCCCCCTCTCCGGAAGGCGGTCGGCAAGCAGTTGCGCGGCGGTCACTGCCAGCAGCAAAACCGCCCACCAACCCCAGCCCACCAGCGGGGCAAGAAACAGCAAAAGCAGGCCGTGTACCATCAGCATTGGCAGGCCCAGCCAGAGCAATCGAGCACGTAGTTCGGTCACGGTTGCCCGCCTCCCGCGAATGCGTTCAGATTCAACGCAAATACCCCCGATGCACTAACGCCCAGACAGCGGTCGCCGTCCAGCGTCAGACCCCGCACGCGGCGGCCAACATGCACCCGTTGCGGCACCCCACCAACGTACGGCCGATAGACCAGCACATCGCCGCGGAAATAGCTGCCGGCGAGCAGCAGTTGACGCCGCGAATCGAACACCACCCGCCGGATGCCGCGGTCGGTCGCCAGCGTGGAGACCGGGGTCAGGTCGCGCGCATCCAGCACGTGCAATTGATTGCCCAGCCAATCCGACAGAAAGAGGCGGCGATGGGGCTCGTCCAGATCCATCGTCCCGCCGACGCTGGAGCGCATGGGATAGGTACCCATCACGTTCAACGACGCCGGTTCAAGCATCTCCACACCACGCAGAAATACCGAACGATAGAGCACGCCTTGCGCCGGGGAGATCAGGATATCGATGCTGATGCCGCCGGTCCGTTCGGCGAGCGGTTGCAGTTCCGGCCAGCGCAACGTGACCAGCCGGGTCAGGCGGTTCATGCCGAAGACCAGATACCGCCGTGGATCGAACTGCACGGTCAGCACCGGTTGGCCCATGTAGTAGTCGCCGCTCTGGCCTTCTTCGGTGCGCCAGACGACCCGCCCATCGCGAGAGCCATACAGCACGCCGTTGACCGCGCCGCACACCGGCACCAGGTTGTCCCCCGTCGGGGCCGGATCGACCACCGCCGACACCGGCGGCAACCACTCCAAACCCGGGCGCGACGCCCCGCCCAGCAACAACCGCCCGCGGCAGTCGCGCGCGGCGAAACGCAGGTCATCGCCCGCCTTCACACGGCCCGGCGAGGCCGGGTCGGCGGCGGAATGCAGCCAGGTCACCCCGGGCACCGGCGCCAGCGGCGGCTCGGGCGCCCGATAGAAGGCGAACATCGTGCACACCAGCGGCACCAACAACACCATGGTGCCGAACTCCAGCGCGGAGATGCGCCGGGTTTCATCCAGCGCGAAAAAGACGACCATCGAGCCCAGCAGCAACAGGGCGAATAGCTGCCGCTCGCGGGAGGCCAGCAGCCACGGCTCCCACCACACCGGCGCCAGCGCCGCGGCCACCAGGGCGCCGAGCGCCACCCATTTGGCGCGTTTGCGCGGGAAGGCGAAGCCGGCGACCGGCGCCGCGACCAGCGCCACGGCCACCACGCCCCGGTCCACCAACCAGGTGCCGACGACCAGGCCGGCCGCCATCGCCGCCGTCCAACCCCAGTACAACAGCTTGCCCAGGGCGAACGACTTGCGGAAATGAATCCGCAACAGCGGCCGCCGGTAGACGATGTACAAGACGGCGAACGGAATCGCCAGCGCCAGCGGGGGCCAGATCTCGGCCACCGCCGAATAGAGCAGCGCCAGCGGGAGGTGGAAAACAAAATACAGCGCCACGCTGGAGATCGCCAGCAAAGGCCAACGCGCGATTTGTGACGGACGGTTCGATGTCATCCAAGGGTCATCTTAGTACGGCAGCAGCATGATGAGCAATTCAAGGTTTGCAAAGAAAGGGGGCGCTCGCGGCGCCCCTGTGGGTTGCTCTGGTCGCGGCCGGTCAGGCCGGCGGAATCGACGCCAGCAGCTTCTTGGCCAGTTCCTTGTCGTCAGCCAATTCGCGTTCGTAGCCCGGCATCGGCGAGAGGCCGAGCACCTTCTGCAAGTGCTGCTTGGCCTCGGCGTACTGCTTTTCCTTGATCAGCACTTCACCCAGGTTGACCAGGGTCAACGAGTAGTTCGGCGCGTACTTCAGGCTTTCGCGCAGGTACTGGATCGCTTCGCTGTTGGCCGCCAGCGGGCTCTTGAAGGCGATCATGCCCAGGGCGCGCGACGGGCCGCCGAAGTAGAAGCTCGGGTCGAGCTTGCGCGCGGTCATCAGGTGGTTCTTGAGTTCCTTGAGGTTCTTCAGCTTTTCCATGGTGCTCTTGTCTTCCAGCCAGCGCGACGTGCATGCCGCCACCCAGTAGTGGCCGCCGACGCTGTTGGCGTTGACCGCCAGCGCTCGCTTCGCGGCGGCGATGCCCTGCTGGTACAGCGCATCTTTCTTGCCGGCCGGGGCAAAACGGCCCAGGAAATAGTAGGCGCGCGCGATTTGGTACAGCGGCACGTCCATGGTCGGCGCGGCCTTGGCGACCGCTTCGTATTGCTGAATCGCGGCATAAGCGTTCTGTTCCGACACCGAACGCTTGGCCCAGGTCGCCTCCGCCTGCTGCAACAGCGCGTTCGCATCCTGCGCATACAACATCGCCGCCGCCAGCAGCAGCATCGCGGGGACCAACCACAAAGTGCGTTTCATCTCGACCCTCCTTCGCTTGTTTGGATGCTCGACTAAGCCTTATTCATCCTCAATTCGATGCGACTGAGCGCGTCACCGGCGACTTTCAGCATCTCCTTGCGCCGGAAGCGCATCGGCACGAAAAACACCCGGAACAACATGTTCGAACCGCGCCGTATGAATCGGCGCAACGCCGTGCGCGCCTGTTCGCGGCCGGCAACGCCCAGGGCGCGCAACGCGGCCGAACGCAATTCATCGTTTTCGCGGTAGATGCGCCCGAGGTTGCCGCCATAGCGATACGCCGCCGCGGGCAGCAACAGCTTTTCCGCTTCCGCCCCACCGATGCGGCCTAGTGCGTTGATGATGGTCAGACGGAGCGACGGCTCGGCGTAGAACAGATCGATCAGCTCGCGCACGTGCTCCTCGGTGCCCAACTGCCCGAGCGCGGCGATGGCGCCTTCCACGACCTCCTTGTCCTCGTCGTGCAGGCGCATCTTGGCCAGTATCACCGTTTCGGTCGGATTCAACTTGGCCATTGCCGTGATGGCTTCGCGGCGCACGCGCGGATCACGGTCGTCGGAAATTTCGCGGATCAACTGCACCTCACGTTCGCCGCCGAGTTTGGCGACCAGGTCGATGCAGTTGCGGGCCACGTAATACGACTCGTCGATCATCGGCCCGTTTTCCGAGGTGCGCGAGAACTGGGTCGGGTCCTTGATGTTTTTCAGTTTCCAGGTGCAGATCGACAAGCTGCCTTCGCCGATCGCACCCAGCACCTGGAAGCAGCGGTTGCGCAGCGAACGGGACGGGCTCTTGAACGCGTCGAGCAGCCCGTTGATGACCGCCTCGGTGCCGAGGGTTTCGAGGATCTTCATGGCGTTGTCCACCGTCGCCATGGTCTCACCCTCAAGTTCACGCACCAGGGCTTGCACCGTTTCGTTGGTGGACACGGTGAGCAGCGTCGTGGTGACCAGTTCGGACACCGCACGGCTGTAATCGTCCTTCTTTTCCGCCGGCAGGTTTTCGCAATAGAGCCGCAGGTTGTAGACGTTGCGCAACAGCTTCAACGCATGCGCGTACTTGCCGTTGAGGATCAAGTGGCGGGCCAGCGAAGCCATGACCTCGAAGATCTTTGACAGCACGTCGACGTCGCGCTCGCGGCCGCGCAGCTTTTCGGTCAGGCGATCGATGATCTGAACGAGACTCGTTTCCTTGTTCTTGGTGATCGCCAGCTCGCCCATCTTTTCCAGGTTGTCGAGGGTGTGAACCCGCTCCTCGAGACCGCCCTTGTCCAGATCGGCGAGCAACTGGTCGATCATCTTGCGCGCGGTGGTCCAGCTCATCTCGTCGCGAATGCCGGCCTTGGAGAAGATCGCCTGTTCGGCCAGTTCGGGGTCGAGGGCCAGAATCATTTGCGCCAGCGATTTGCGCGCGTTCTTGTCTTGCCGGAAGCTGCCGCTGATCAGCTCTTTGAACGCGGTGCCGATTTCCGACGCGTTCATGTCGCCCAGGTCGCCCTTGCGGATCTTGGCGACGATTTCGGTAAAGACGATGTTTTCCAGCATGCGGTCGTCGGTGGCCATCGCCTGCGTTTCTTCCTGCGCGTCGTCGGCGATGATGCCGTACTTGAACTGGTCGACCAGCACGTGGCTGACGCCCTTGGCGTCGAGGATCTTCTTCACGCCGCCCTTGCTTTTGATCTGCGCTTCGGTCTCGGCGAACAACATCAGGAAGGCGCGGACTTCTTCGAGGCTGAGGCCCTTCTTCAACGACAACGAGTTGACATTGCGCACTTCGAGCGCCTGAATGAAATCGGTGATGAACTTGTCCTTTTTCTTGATCTTCACGTCTTCGATCAAGAGGTCGCCGCCTAAGCGGGTGAGCGTCAGACTCTCGCGGCCCTGCAACGCCGCCTCGACGGTGGACAGCAGGCTCTCCAATGCGCCCGACACCGATGGATGATCGGCGCTCTGGTACATCTGAATGGTGCGCAACAGCAGGTTCAAGCGCTTGATGATGTTGCTGCCGAGGCGGGCCAACACCGCATCGGACAGCCGCGCGTCGCCGGCGCCGCCCGCGCCCGACGAGACCAGAATCGAACCGGTCTCGTACTGGTCGATCAGCGAATCGTTCAGCAGCATCTCGTAGTTGACGTTATCGGTGCTGCGAAAGTCCGCTTCCTTGAGCTGTTCGACAAACAGGTTCCAGTAAGCGCGGCCGAACTGGTTGAGGTCGACGCGCAGCTTGTTGCCGGATAAGTTCTCGTCGGAAATCACGCGCTGCACGACTTCCAGCGCGGTGATCTTGAGCACGGGCAGGCCTTCGTCCTTGATGCGGTCCATCACCAGGTATAGCAACTGGAACATCATGGCGGCCTTGGCCTTGAGCACCTTGACCGTTCGCGCATCCAGCGCCCCGGAACGCTCCAGCACGTCGGCCAGCCGCGTGTACTTGTCATTGCCTTTCAGCGTGAAGGAGATCTGCCCCAGCAGCTTCTTGCCGAACACCTTGTTCAGCAACGGCGCATCCAACAGCACCAGCAGGGCCTTGGCATAACCCAGGTCGTCCAGCGACTTCTCGGCGATATCATAACAGTAGTCGGCGGCCTGGCGAACCGAAACCTTGCTCAGTGCGCCGTAGAGAATTTCCGCCTGTTTCTGCGGCTCGCTGGCGCCGCCCAGACTTTGAATGACTCGGCTAAGTTGAATTGTCTCTTCCGCCGCCATGTTTGCCTCCCGAGGTCAAACTCGCCCTGCAACGCGATGAGCGCCAGAATGGAATGGATGCAGCGATGGTAGTTGCCCGCCCGCCGCGCTGTCAACTATACCTTTTTCCGGGTCTTTTGTCCCACACCCGATGGCACCCGGTCAATTGAATTTGCGGGCCCGAGTCCCTACACTGGTTTTTTACTCGCGCACCCGGAGCAACATGCCGCATTCGACCCGCTGGATCCACGCCTTGGCGCTGGCCGCAATCGCGGCGTTTGTGCTGTGGCACGCGGCCAAGCACGCGGTGCCGATCGGCATTCACGGCCCGCAAAGCGATGGGCTGACGCAGGGTCTGCCGAAGGTCGCCTTCTATGCCCAGGAACTACGCGCCGGGCGCCTGCCGACCTGGGACCCCTACGCCGGCACCGGTTCGCCCGACTACCCGGTGCGCCACCACGTCATGTATCCGCCGACCCTGGCCACGGTCGCGCTGCTGCCGCCATGGCTGGCGATGCTGGCCGACTACCTGGTCGCTTTTCTGTTGATCTACTGGTTCGGCTACCTCTTCTTCCGCCGCGCCACCACCTCGGCGGCAATCGCGGCGGCGGCGACGCTGGGGCTGGTCTTCCGCGTCAACACCCTCTTCTACCCCTACTTCGCCCAGACGGCGGCCTGGATTCCGCTGGTGCTGCTGGCGGTCGAACGGTTGTTCGTCCGCGACGGCCGAGCGGCTCGTCACCTTGCGTTGGGCGCGTTCGCCGTGGGCATGATGGTGCTGGCCGGCATGCTCAACTACGCGATCTACACGCTGCTGGCCGCGGCGGCATTCATCTTGTTCGAAACCGGCGCCCGCACGGTGGAACCGGCCGACCGACGGCGCGCGTGGTGGCAGGCGTGGCTGCTGGCCGCAGTGATGGTCGGACTGGGCCTGGCGCTCGGCGCCGCCCGGCTCTCGCCGCTGCTCTACAGCGCCGGCCGCATGCGCAGCGGTTACGAAACCTGGACCGCTTTCTCGGCCCTGTTGGCGGGGCCCGACGCCCTACTCGCCTCGCTGGCGCCGGGCGCCTTCAGCGACTACGGCGTGCGGCGCATGGGTTCGGTGCTGGCCTGCGGGCTGGTGGTTTGGTCGCTCGGCCTGGCCTTCGTTGTGACCGGCCGCAAGACCCGGCGCGACTGGTTCTGGATGGCGGTCTTCGTCGCCGGCCTGCTCGGCTATGCGCGCACGCCGTTGGCCCACCTGCTGTTCCGCTTCGTCCCCGGCTACAGTTCGTTCGAGCCGTCGCGGATCTGGATCGTCAGCGGCTTGGCCCTGCTCTATCTCGCCGCGCGCGCGTTGACACAGATTGCCGCCGGGGCTCGACCGCGACGCCTGTTGCTGCCGGCAGCCACGATCGCGGGGCTGTGGGCGTTGGCTTTCGCCGTGGCCGCGCCGCCGCTACGCGCCGACGCCGCTTTTGTCGCGCGGCAGTGCGCGCCGTTTGTCTTCGGCCTCGCCGGCCTGCTTGCCGCCACGCTGCTGGTCGGCAAACTCGGCGCACAACGCACGGTGCTGCTGCTGGCCGCAGTGTTGTCCCTGGAGGTGTTCGGTCGGGTGGTGGTCTCGAGCGAACGCGTTGATATCCGCCGCCATTTCCGTTCGACGCCGATCATCGAAAAGCTGCGCGCCGCGCCGCCGCCGTTCCGCGTGCTGCGCATCGGCGACCGCTGGAATTGGTTCCGTGACGGGCGGCTCTATACGCAGGAAGCGCTCAAGTACGACGGCATCGAGGATCTGCACGCTTACAGTTCGATGATCGACCCGGCCTTGCGCGATCTGCTCGACGCCTTTCGCGAAGGGCGCGATACGCGGCTCAATCCGTTCGACACCAGCGCGTCGATTCAGCCGTTTCTCGACGACGCGCCATTGCGCAACGGCCTGGCGAATTGGGTGAATGCCCGCTTCATTCTGTCGCAACAGCCGCTGGCCGCAAGCGCAACGCTGCCGCTGGTCGCCGAGCACGCCGGCCTGTACCTGTACGAAAACCGGACCGCGTTCCCGCGTTTCTGGGTGGCCGGCGAAGCCACATACGCGCGCAACACCGAACAGGCGCTGGCGGCCGTGCGCGCGGGGTTGGACTGGGCGCGGGAGGTCGTGCTGGTGGGCGGCAAGGGGCCGGCGCGCCTGGCCGACGCGGCGCCGTCGCAAGCGCAAGCGGTGTCGAACACGCCAACCGAACAACGGTACCGCGTGGCCGGCGGCGGCGGATTCCTGGTGGTCACCGAGCTGTACGACCGCGACTGGCACGCCGCCATCGACGGCCGGCCGGCCAAACTGTATCGCGCCAACGTCGCTTTCCGCGCGGTGGCAGTGCCGGCGGGCGAGCATGAGGTCGTCTTCACCTACGTGCCGCGCGCGTTTCACGGTGGACTGGTGCTGAGCGCAATCGCGCTGGTGGTGGTGGCGCTGTTGGCGTTGCTGTCGTGGCGGAAGCCGCCGGTTACATCTTCCCTTGGAAATTGGCCTTGCGCCCTTCCTTGAATGCGCGCACGCCTTCGCGGGCGTCGGCGGAGGCGAAGATCGGCATGCCGATTTCCAACTCCTTGTTCATGGCGGCCTCGACGTCCATCTCGGCGGTCAGCCGCATGCAGCGCAGAATGCCTTGCACCGACAGGGGACCGTTGTCGCAAATACGCCGCGCCATTTTCAGCGCTTCGTCCATCAACTGGCCCTTGGGCACCACGCGATTCAGGAAGCCCCACTCGTAGAGCCGCTGGGCGGGGATATAGTCGGCGAGGATCATGATTTCTTTCGCCGCCGCCAGCGGGATCTGGCGCGGCAGGAACACGTTCGAGCCGCCGGTCGGCATGATGCCAAAGGTCGCCTCGCGCATCTGGAAACGCGCGTCGTCAGAGGCCACGCGCAGGTCGGTGCCCATCACCATTTCGAAGCCGCCGGTGAGGCACAGCCCGTGCACGGCCGCAATGACTGGCTTGTCCCAATCGCGCTCGCGCAGCATTGACTTGAACACGCCGCGCGGGTCGTCGACCAGCCATTGTTCGGCTTCGTTGGCGGGCGGCCGGGCGGCGGTGAGAATGGGAATGACGGTCTTCAGATCCATGCCCGCGCAGAAGATCTCGGGCAATTCCGAGTAAAGCACCGCGGCGCGGATGTCGTGGTCCGCAACGACCTCCAACCAGGCGTTCTGCAATTCGCGCAGCGTTTGTGCATCAAGCGCGTTCTTCGCTTCCGGACGATTCAGGCCCAACAAAGCGACGCCGTCGTCCTTACGGAAGATGAGACCCATGGTTCCTCCTGTTTGCGGAATAGCGCGGTGCATTGACCGGCGGCAGCGTAACACTACCGCCATAAGCTCGCCAAGGGTCAGGAACGCCTTTGCCTTTGGCGCTGCCAAGTTGACCAAGCCGCGGCGCCGATCAACGCCCCGGCCAGATCGGCCCACGCGTCGATCACGTCGGGCGAGCGGGTCGGCACCAGCGCCTGGTGGCATTCGTCGCTGACGCCGTATAGCCCGGCCACCAGCACGGCGAGCGTCGCCACGGTCCAACCCGAGGTCGTGTGCACGGCGAACATACGCGCCAGCAAAAAGGCCAGCGCGGCATAGGCGGCAAAGTGCAGCGTCTTGTCAGACAGGCCGAGTTGCTCGACCGGCTCGGGCATCGGCCGGCTGGAGGCGACAAAGATCGCTACGGCCAATAGCAACGGCGGCAGATAGAGGGAAAGGCGCCGGAGAATGCTCACATGCGGTACTTGCCCAGATCGTCTTCGTCGATGTTCTCGAGCATTTCCTTCCATTTGTCGTCCTGGGCCTGCTGCATCTTCTCGAACATCTCTCTGTCGAGCTTGATGGCGCTGTCCAGCACCTTTTGTTCGACGTAGATTTCCGCGTTGACGCGCAAGGCCAACGCGATCGAATCCGACGGGCGCGCGTCGATCTCGCGCACACGGCCAGAGTCTTCGACCAAGTGGATGAGCGCAAAGTAGGTGTTTTCCTGCAGATCGTTGATCACGATCTTGGTGATCTTGACCCCGAGCTCGTCTAGCACATTGACGAACAGATCGTGGGTCATGGGGCGAGAAAGCTGCAACTTCTCCATCGCGGCGGCAATGGAACTGGCTTCGAGAATACCAATCCAGATTGGCAACAGGTGATCGCCCTGTTCGTCACGCAGCACCACCACCGGGCCGCTGCTGGCCGGGTCCACCATCAGTCCAACGACTTTCATTTTCACTGCCATGCTCGACTCCTGATCTAGGCTTCGCCCGGCCGAGTCGCGTCCACGGCTCGGCCTTCCAAATGGTTGGCGAACGCCCGCTCTATCTCTACGGTTACCATGTCTCCCAGGCGTATGCCATCCCCGGTGAAGTGCACCTCGCGGTAACAGCCGGATTTGCCCGACCAGCGCGGCTGCCCGGGCTCGGTCTGCTCGCGCTCGACCAGCACCGCGAGGTGTTGTCCGACCATTTCCTGGTGTAGCTCGCGGGTAATGCGCTGCTGCAGGGCCTGGATCTCCATCAGCCGTTCGATCTTGAGCGGATCGGGCACATCGTCCGCCCACCTTGCCGCCGCCGTGCCTGGCCGCACTGAGTAGCGAAAACTGAAGATGTTGGAGTAACGCACGTGTTCGACCAGCGCATAGGTTTGCCGGAAATCTTCCTCGCTCTCGCCTGGGAAGCCGACCAGAATGTCGGTGGTGACCACCAACCCCGGTCGTGCCGCTCGCAGTGCGTCAACGCGGGACAGGTAGTGTTCGACGGTGTACCCGCGGTTCATGGCGGCCAGCACACGATTCGAGCCGGCCTGTACCGGCAGATGCATGTGCGGCGCGAGCTTCGGCAACTCGGCAAACGCGGCGATCAGCCGGTCGGACAGGTCCTTCGGGTGACTGGTGGTGAACCGCAGCCGCCGCAGGCCGGGTAGTTCATGCACCTGGCGCAGCAGCGCGGGGAAATCTATTCCGCCCGCGAGTTCGCGGCCGTAGGAATTGACGTTCTGGCCCAGCAAGGTCAGTTCGCAAACGCCCTGGTCGAGCAGCGCACCCGCCTCCTGCAGAATCTCGTCCGCCGGACGGCTGCATTCCGGCCCGCGCACATAAGGCACGACGCAATACGCGCAGTAGTTGTTGCAACCACGCATGACGGTCAGAAACGCGGCCGCCGGGCTGCCCTTGCCCGGCAGGTACCGGCCGAAATCGGGGACCGGCGCCGCGGTCGGGGTCAGTTCGGTGTCGACGACCGGTCCGCGGCCGCATTCCAGCGACCGCACATGGGCCGGCAAGCGTTCGATGGCGCCGGTGCCGAGCACCAGGTCGAGATACGGCATCCGGCGCAGAAAGCGCTCGCCTTCGCGCTGGGCGAAGCAGCCAGTGATGCCGAACAGAATGCCGGGCCGCGTCTGGCGCAGCTTCTTCAACCGCCCGATGCGGCTCAACGCCTTCTGCTCCGCCTTGTCGCGTACCGAGCAGGTGTTGACCAGCACCAGATCGGCGTCTTTCGCGACCTCCGTGCGTTCGTAGCCGATCGACTCCAGCAGTCGCACCATGCGCGCGCTGTCGTAGTCGTTCATCTGGCAACCGAAGGTCTCGATATAGACCCGGCGCGTGGCGGGCGTTTCACTCATTCGGCAAAGACGATGGCGGTAAACCGTTCGATGGTAGTTTGCGGATCTTTCCAGCATCCGGCGCGCATGCCGGCCTTGATGCAGGTTTGGTCCAAGAAGGTGTCGCGGTCCCAACCCCATTCGGTCGGCACCTGCGGCAACAACAACCCGCGGTTGAAGCCGCGGCTCATGATCAGGCCGTGCACGCCGACCTGAATTTCATCGACGCTGCGCACGCGCACCGGCACGGTCAGCACCGAGATCTCGATGCTGATGTCGCCCAGCTCGTTTTCGCGCACGGCCGAGAAACGCGGGTCCTGCGACGCGGCGGCGATGGCCATTTCGCGCACGCATTCCCACAGCGGCATGGTCGCAATGATCTGGCCGATGCAGCCGCGCAGGTCGTGCAGCGGGCCTTTGCGCAACGTGACGAACGCCGCGCCCGGCGCCTTCAACACCGCGCTGGTGATGGTGAAGCTGGGTTTCTTGCCGGTCTTGACGAAGGTGGTCACCGTTTCGCGCGCGATGCGCAGCAGCATCTGCTTGTCTGCGGGCGACAACGGGTCTTCGTCGCCGGTCGCCGGCGCGCTCGCCGTCGCCACGGCCGCCTGGCCGGCCGGCGCTTTGAGCGCCAGCGAGCCATAGCCGACCACACGCGAGCGGTCACCCGCGGTGTCGCCGGAATTAAGGTACTTCAGCAGCTTGATTTCCTTGCCGCCGCGCAGCTTGTACAACTCGAGCAGCGTCGTCACCGGCCCGAGGCCGCAGGCGCGTTCGCGATACTCGTGGCTGGCGAACAGTCCGTCGAGGTCGCCCCGCGCAATGAAATCCAACGTTTCCTGATCGATCGTTCGCGCCGCGTCGTAGGTGCGGAAGTGCGAAAGGTCGGTGCTGGCGACGAACAACGCGCGCTTGCCGGCGAAGGTCTTGTCCAGCGCCGCCGCCAGTTCCTTGAGCGGCCGACGGCTGATCGTGCCGATGCCGACCATCACCACCTTGGTGTTCGGCAGCGCGCGCTGGATGAATGGCAGTTGCACCTCCAGCGAGTGTTCGTAACGGAACATCTCGTCGCTGGTGTCGATGAACGGAGCGGCGGCCGCCAGCTTTTTGGACAGCGCCACATCGAGTTGCACGTCGCCCAGCGGCGTGCGGTAGGCCGCGGCGTCGAGCACGGACACTTGGGTCGGCACCCGGTGGGAAAGACCCATGACGACCACGACGTCGTAAGGCTTGCCCTGCACGGCGCGGTAGCTGTAACCGGCCACCGGCCCGGAATAGATATAGCCGGCGTGGGGGGCAATGATACCGAACACGTCGCCCAGGTCAGCGGGCACCTGCGCGCCGGCGATGAACTCATCTACCTGTTTTTTGAGCGCGGCGGGGTTGTCGGTGTAGAACCCGCCGGCCGCCACGGGTTGGAATACCATGTGGTTCCCCCTTCCCTCGTAATTCTCGCCCGGCGTGGACGGGGTGGGGCTTTGCGCGTCGGCCGGTCGGTTGACGCAAGCGGTCAGCCAGCAAGCCGCCAAAAGTAGGAGAAGCACCCCGCGTCGCATGACGCGCCCCCGCTAGTAGTCCCGGGTCAGGTTGTGCCGCTGATAGATCTTGTCCAACGCCGCCCGGCAAGCCGCCACCAGCGCCTTGCCGTCGGCGGAATCGACCTGATTCGCGTCGGCCATCGCGGTCTTCAGCGGTTCGATGGCGCTCTGCACTTCCAGCGCGCCCAACTCGAAGGCCGCCACCGCACGCACTTCGAGGCTTTCGTTGCGCCGGGCCAGCACCAACAACAGCAGCTTGGTCACCCGCTCCTTGATCGGCGCCCCGGCCGTGGCGGCGATGCCGCCCAACGCGGTCAGCACGCGCTTGCGGGCGAAGTCCGGTTTACCGTCGTAGGCCTTGATCAGCGGCTCGGCGGCGCCTTCGCCCAACCGCACCAGGGCGTAGGTCGAAGCGCGGGCCATGTCGGGCGCCAGATCGCACAAGCCGTAGTCGATGAGCTGTTCAGCCGCGCGTATATCGCCGATCTTGCCGACCGCCTCCGCCGCCGCCACGCGCACATCGACGTATTCGTCGCGCATCAACTCGAACAAGTGGAATAACCCGCGGGAATCGCGCAGCGAACCGAAGGCGATCGCCGCTTGCCGCCGCACGGTCGGGTCTTTGTCTTTGGCCAGCAGCGCGATCGCATCGATCGTGTCGCCGCCGCCGATCTTGCCCAACGCGTACACCGCATAACGGCGCACCGAGATGCTCCGGCTGCGGGAGGCCTCGACCAGCGCCGGCACCGCGGGTTTGCCGATCTTGATCAGCGCGTTCAACGCGGCCGTCGCCTGGTAGATGTCCGGGTGGGACAGCTTCTTGATCAGCGCCGGCACGGCCTCCGTTGCTTGAAGCTGGCCGAGCCGCAACGCCGCCTGCATCGCTTGCGCGTCGTTGCGTTCGAGCTTCTTCAACCAGCAGTCGATATCATCCGACGCGCAGCCTTGCTCGGCCGCCGCGACGGCGGGCCAACACAACAGCGCAAGTCCCATACAAATTAGCAGCAACGTCCGATGCATCAGTCGTACTTCTTTCCGGCGAGCAGATGGAAGTGCATATGAAACACCTTCTGGCCGCCCCAATCATTGACGTTGTGAACCAAGCGGAAGCCCTGTTCGGCGACGCCGTGGTCGACCGCCAGCTTCCGCATGACCTGGAAGACATGGCCGATCAGATCGAAGTCGGCCGCGGGCAGATCGAGCAGCGTCGGCACGTGCGCGCGCGGGATCACCAGCAAATGCACCGGCGCCAACGGGTGGATGTCGGCAATGGCGAATACCCGTTCGTCTTCGTAGAGCTTCTGCGCCGGGATCTCGCCCTGGGCGATCTTGCAAAAAATACAGTTCGGATCGTGAGCCATGGTCGTCTAACCCTCATCTTGTGGAATCGATTTCACCGCACGCGGATACGATTGCACCGAAGTGCGGGAGGGTCAAGGGCAACGGCCGCGCGGCGCCGCGCGCAGAGAGAAAAAGGGGGCGAACGCCCATCTGTCCGTTCGCCCCACCCCTCCAGTGATTTCTCCGCCGGGGCGGAGCCCCTACACCAGAGTCGGTCAAATTGGGCCAAACATAGCGAAAAGCACCGCGGCGGGCAACTGCTTTTTTTCACGTCGAATCCACACGAATCGGTCCGCGCGGCGCGGCCCGCGTCTTGACTCTGGAGCTTTCGTCCAGTACATTGCATTCGCCCAATTTTGGCGGCATGACCTATTGCAACGAAGTACAACATCGACTGCGCTCTCTCTGCATGCGGAGAAGGCAAAGCCCGTTGAGGGTTCGGTGACTACAGTTTCACAGCACTCGCCTTTTAACTCGGACCAAGAGTTGTCCCCTCATTTGGTGAAAGGAGCATGAGTATGGGTGTCGCGGTGCTAGGCATCGGCGTCTGCGGCTTTACGCCCACATCGACCGGTATTTCTTACCGCGAGATGATCGCGAAAGCCGCCAAGATGGCCTACACCGACGCGGGCATCACCATCGACATGATCGATGGTGCCGTGTCGGTCGAAGAAGACCTGATCTCCGGTTACTCCATTGCCGACGAATACGTGCCCGACCAGCTGGGCGTGGTGCGTAAGCCGGTCTACACCATCCCGGGCGACTTCCTGCACGGGCTGGGCTCGGCGGTGATGCAGATCAACACCGGCCGGTTCAACATCGTCGTCGTCGAGGCCTACAGCAAGGCTTCGAACGTGCTGACCAAAGACGAATTGCTGCGCTTCGCCTTCGACCCGGCCTACAACCGGTTGAACGTTTCGCCGCAGTATCTGGCCGGCCTCGAATTGCGCACCTTCCTCATGGAATCGGGCTACTCGCTCGAGGACGTGGCGGAGGTCGCGGTCCGCAACCGCAAGAACGCCATTGCCAATCCGCTGGCGCCGTACGGCTCGACCTACAACGTGCAGGACATCCTGGCCTCGCGGCCGGTGGCCCTGCCGCTGACCGAGCTGATGATGTCCCGACCGGCCGACGGCGCGGTCGTCGCGGTGCTCGGCACCGACGCGGTGGCGCGCGATCTGGGCCGCAAACCGGTGTTCATTTCCGGCACCGGCTGGGCCTCGGCCAACTCGATCGTCGAACGCCGTGACCTCGGCAAGTCCGTCGGCACGGAAATCGCGGCCGAGATGGCGTTCAAAGAAGCGGGCATCGTCGATCCGGGCGAAGAGATCGACGCCTTCTTCGTCTCCGACCTCTACGCGCATCGCGAACTGATGCACCTGGAAGCCCTGGGCGTCTGCCCGTGCTCCGCGGTCGTCGTCAATCCCGACGGCGGGGCGCTCGGCGGCGGCGACCTGTACGAGGCCACCGGCGGCGCGCGCTTCTTCGAAGCGGTGCGGCAGCTCCGCGGCGAAGCCGGCGCCACCCAAGTCGAGGATTGCCAAACCGTGCTCGTCCACGGCTGGCGCGGCTTGCCCACCGACTCCTGCGCGGTGGCGATTCTCGACGTCGAAAGGAGGGCGGAATGAGCCACAAGGTTGCTTGCATCGGTGTCGGCATGACCAAGTTCATGCGCCGCGCCCAGGAAAGCTCGGCGGAACTGACCGCCCAGGCCGTCAACATGGCACTGGCGGATGCCGGCATGGATCTGTCCGAAATCGACGCCGTCTGTCTGGGCACCGCGCCCGACGCGTTTGACGGCGTGCACATGAAGGGTGAACAACTGTTGGCGGGTGCCGGCGGCACCAACAAGCCGTACATGCGCCACTACGTCGGCGGCGGCACGGGCGTGATGAGCCCGATCCACGGCTGGATGCACGTCGCGTCCGGCAAATTCAACACCTGCCTGGTGATTTGCGAAGAAAAGATGTCGCCGTGCAACCCGCACCCCGCCGGCGCGTTCCTCACCATCTTCGACCGCGTCACCGAGCAGCCTCTCGAGCTGACCCTGATTCACATCTTCGCGCTCGAGATGCGCCGCTTCATGCACACCTACGGCTACACCGAGGAAGACCTGGCGCTGATCTCGGTGATGAACAAGCGCAACGCGCTGGATCACCCGGCCGCGCAGATTCCCGAAGACCTGACCGTCGCCGACGTCATGGCCTCGCCTGTGCTGTCCTGGCCGGTCAAGCGGCTGGACATCAGTCCGACCTCCGACGCCGCAGTGGCGATCATCCTATGCAATGAGCGCGTCGCCCGGGCCAAGAAGCCGGCCCCGGTGTTCATTGAGGGCGTCGGCTATCGCCTCGACACCGCCTACTGGTGTACGCGCGATCTGGGCTATCCGAACTATGTCGCGATGGCGGCGCAGGACGCCTATAAGATGGCCGGCATCACCAACCCGGTGCGCGATATCGATATTTTCGAACCTTATGATCCGTTCGACTACAAAGCCCTGCACCACATGAACGGCCTATTGCTCGACAAGACCGGCAAGACGGTAAAGGACCTGCTGTTCTCCGGCGCGTTCGAGCGCACCGGCACGCATCCGCTCTGCCCGTCGGGCGGCGCGATGGGCGTCGGCAATCCGATCGCGGCGACCGGCTTGATGAAGATCGCCGAGCTGTACTTCCAGCTCTCCGGCCAGGCCGGCAAGCGCCAGATCCAGCGGCCGATCCGCCGCGGCGTGGCGCAGGCCTGGGGCGATTTAATGCAGGTCGGCACCGTGGTGGTCATGGGCTCCGAAGGCGCGCCGCCGACGGCCAAGAGCCGCTGGAACACGATGAAGCGCGAAGACCTGCCCGGCACGCCGATCAAGGCGGTAGAGAAGGTGCCGCACATCGCCGACGCGCCCGACCTCCGTTACGCGTGGGACAACGGCCTGGGCATTCAGACCTACCTCGACGGCCTGCAGAAGGGCAAGCTGCGCGCCAGCTACTGCCGCCGCTCGCGCCGCCTGATGGTGCCGCCACGCGCGTTCAGCGAACTGGGTGATCTCGATCCGGTCAGCGAATACTACGACATCGCCGACACCGGCACGGTAATGACCTACACGCTGTCGCACGTAAATTGGGATTCCTCGAAGCTGCCCGAGGGCCAGATCAACATCTTCGCTGTCATCGCTCTCGACGGCCTGGAAGAACACATGGGCTTGGTGCACCGCCTGGGCGACGTCGATCCGAAAGACGTCAGCATCGGCATGCGCGTGAAGGCCGTGTGGAAGCCGGCCGCGGAGCGCACCGGTAGCATTCTGGATATCGTCCATTTTGCTCCGCTCAAGGGCAAGCCGAAGCTCGAAACCTTCGCGCAGATCAAGCCGACCGAATTGACCGCGGCTTCGGCTAAAGCGATGGCCGGCAAGATCCCGCTGACTTACAAGTACACCGCGGGCGTTGCCGGCGCGAACTTCTATCGCGACGTCGCAGCGGGCAAGCTCACGGGCACGTGGTCGGAGGAAGACGGCGCGGTGCTGATTCCGCCGGCAATCTACGATGAAGAAACTCTCGACATGCTCGACCCGAACAATGTCAAGACGATCAACCCGAACTCCGGCATGATCCAGTCGTTCACCGTCGTGTACGAAGACCGCGGCGGTCACCTGCTGCCCAAGCCCGAGGTCATCGTGCAGGTCTGCTTCCCCGGCGCGAAGGGCTCGGTGATCGGCCGCCTCGACGCGAAGGACGAAGACGAGATCTACGAAGGCGCGCCGGTCGTGTTGGCCAAGCCGAAAAAGATGGACGGCCCCGACGCGGTCGTGTGC
>CAZEDX010000030.1:0-272 GCA_964511015.1 uncultured bacterium
CAGCGCCTTGCCGACGTCGCGCACCGCCGACTTGGGCCGGTAGCGAATCACGTTGGCCACCATCGCCGCATGGTTGCGGCCGTACTTCTCGTAGACCCATTGGATCACCTCTTCGCGCCGCTCGTGCATGATGTCCAGGTCGATGTCGGGCGGCTCGGCGCGCTCGCGGGAAAGGAAACGCTCGAACAACAGGCCCATGCGCACCGGGTCGATCGCGGTAATGCCCAGGCAGTAGCACACCGCCGAGTTGGCTGCCGAACCGCGCCCCTGGC
>CAZEDX010000030.1:282-49853 GCA_964511015.1 uncultured bacterium
ACCAGTCGAGGACACCGTGTTCCTCGTGCGTGAAGTAGTCGAGTTCGCCGATCAGGTCTAACTCGCGTTCGAGCTGCCGTTCGACCTCCGGCGGCGGCGGGCCCTGATAGCGTTCGCGGGCGCCGGCGAAGGTCAGGTGGCGCAGCCATGCGGCTGACGTGGTGCCGTCGGGCAGCTTTTCCGACGGATAGCGATAGCGGATCTCGGCCAGCGAGAACGTGCAGCGCTCGGCGATTTCTTGCGTGCGGCCGATTGCGGCCGGTTGGTCGGCGTACAACTGGCCGAAGCCGAACGGGGTGGACAGGGCGTACTCGGCATTGGCGCGGGTCAGGCGGCCGGCGGTGTGCAACGTAACCCCGTGCCGGATGCAGGTCAGCACGTCTTGCAGCGGACGGCGCGCGGCTGTGTGGTAGAGCACCTCCGGTGCGGCGACCAGCGGCAGGTTCCAGCGCGCGGCGCGCTCGCGCGTTCGTGCTTCGTGGAGCTTGTCCTCCGGCCGGAAATGGCGGGCCAACAGCGCGTAGAGCCGGTCGGCGAAGGCCTCGCGCAGTTGGCGGGCGACGAGGGTCGGATCGGCTTCGCCGGTCAGCAGGCTGCGTTCGCCGCCCCATAGCGCCAGCAGCCCCGCGGCGTGATGGCAGACCTCGCCCCAACTCACCGTGCATTCCCCCTTGGGCGAGCGCCGGCGGCCGGCGGTGATCAACCGGCAGAGGTTCGCGTAGCCGCTACGGTCGGCGGCCAGCAGCACGATCAACGAGCCGTCGTCAAGCGTGAGCTGCGCGCCGACGATCAGGTGCAGGCCCAGTTCCCGCGCCTTCACGTGCGCGCGCACGATGCCGTACACGCCGTCGCGGTCGGTGAGGGCGAGAGCGGAGAGGCCGAGCCGATGCGCCTCGGTCACCAGTTCCTCGGGGTGGCTGGCTCCTTCGAGGAAGGAGTAATTGCTTTTGCACCAGAGCGGCACGTAGCCCATCACTCCACCTCGCCTTGCAGGAACCAGCGCCGCCGCGTCGGATCGAAATACAGCCACAGCACGTCGCCGCGCCGCGTCCGCGCGAAGTAGTACTGGCGCTGCGTTTCGCGCCGCCACCAGCCGCCGGAGACGAGATAGGGGCCGCAGACCCGGTCGATCGTGCCGCAACCCAGGTGGCGCACCAGCATGGTGGTGGGCTCGCCGTACGGCATCGGCGGCAGCATTTGGGATGTGGTCTTTATCCGGCGCACCAGCGAGCCCCCCGGATACGCCTGCGGGCGCGGGGCGCGCAGCTTGTCGAGCGGCTCCCAGGAAAAGCAGGCCTCGGGTAGGTGTCCTTCGGCCAGCCGCGCGTGCAGCACGGCTTGCGGCCCCAGTTCCGCCCGCAGCCGCGCCAGCGCCCGGTTGCCGGCGTCGAGGTCACGCCGCGACTCCTCGAAGAACAGCCGCAGTTGCTTCGGATCGGCCGGCAGATCCTCCGCCGTCAGCGTGACCGTGCCGGTCGCGGCGGGCAGGGGCGCCGCTTCCAGCCGCAGCCGGATCAAGTCGGTCAGGATCGCCGCATTCAACGTCGGTTCGGCCGGGCAGAGCCGGTCGACGCGCGTTTCCAGCCCCTCCAATGCAAAGCGCATCTCCAGCGCGGTCAGCGCGCGTCCATCTTGCGCCAACCGCGCGAGCAGCGGATGCAACAAGCCTTTGAGCACGAACAGCAAGCGGGTGGCGTCGCCCTCCGGCGGCTCCAGTTGGCAGATCGTCTGCGCCGGTTCGCGCGGTCGCTCGGGCAGCAGTGGTGCGAAGGCCTCGCCGGCGGCCAGCTCGCGCAGGCGGCGGGCCTCCTTGCCGAAGCGCTTCTGCAGGCCGTCGGGCGGCAGGTCGAGGAATTGGCCGACCGTGTACACGCCCAGCCGCGCCAGCGTGTCGCGCGTCTTGGCATCCAGCCGCAGTCGGCTCAAGGACACCTGGCGCATGGCTGCGATTTCCTGGTCGACGCTGGCAAACACCTTGACCCCGCGTGCCGCCTTCGCGACGGCATACGTGCCGAAGCGGCGGAAGCCCACCACCACGTGGTTGCTGAAACCGAATGCTGTCAGCGCCGCGTGCATCTGTCGCGCCCAATCCGACGCCGAACGGGCCAGGCGTTGCAGGCCGCGGGCATTCACCCAGAACACCCCCGGTTCTTCCTTCGCCGGTTCGATGTCAGGCGAGAAGCGGCGGAGCAGGGTGGAGATCTCGGCCACGCCCCGCTCGATCTGGGGGGGCGGCATTTCACCCGCGCGCAGCGTCACGGCCAGCGACAGGCCTTGCGCGTAATTCTGCCCGGGCAGCACGCCGAGGCGCCGCGCCTCTTCGTTCACCCAGAGCAGGCGCCCCTGCGGCCGGTCTTGTTCGACCACCGCGGCGGGCAGGCCCGTCCAGTCGGCATGGTCGCGCAGCAGCAGTTGCAGCGGCAGCGCGGGTACGTCAACACAAGCCAGGCGGTCCATGGCGGACAACCTCTTCGGTCCAACCGGGTCCGCGCTGTTTGTCTTTGAGGGCGTGTACGCCGCAGACAAAGCGGCCGTCGGGTAGGGGGCGATACGTCGCCTGGACTCGCAGCGAGACCAGCGAGCCGAGCGACGGCATCTCCGCCGATTTCTTCGTCAGGCAAACGATGGCGCAATCGTGTTTCTGCGCCAGGCTCACCAGGCGCGACTGCGTGGGCACGCCGAGATCGCCCTGTTCGCCCAGGTCGATCACCAGCAGCCCGAAGGCGCCCGAACGGGCCAGCTTGTCCGCCGCGGCGCCCAGCGCGTGCGCGTCGGGGCCGCGCACGACCAACAGCGCGTCCAGATCGATGCCGTTTTGCGCCGCATCGGGCGGATAGAAGGTTTCCGCGGTAGTGGTCAGCCACGCCGCGTTTTCGCCCGCGCTTTGGGCGTCGAGCACCAGTTCGCAGGCGAGGGTGAGCACGGCGCTGCCGCCCCAGGCGGACAATTCGACCAGCCGGCCGGTCAGCGCGGCGCGGCACCAGTGGCGTTCCTCGGCCTGCGATCGGCTCTGGCGCCGGACTACCGTCTCCGGCGGCAGCAGGTTGCGCAGGGCGGCGAGATCGGCGCTCATGACGTCTCCAGCACGGCAGGCGGCTCGAAGTAACGCCGTACCTCGATCACCTTGCCCAGAATGACCAGCGCCCGCGGGTCGGGCACGAGCACCGGAAAGGCGGGATTTTCCGGGTGCAGTTCGACGCGCCCGAGGCGCAGGCGCAGCCGTTTGACCGTCGCCTCGTCACCCTCCATGGCCACAACGATTTCGCCGTGGTTCGCCGTCGGCTGGCGCCGGACGATGACCACGTCGCCCGGCAGGATGCCCGCGCCGATCATGCTTTCGCCGCGCACGCGCAGGGCGAACAGTTCCGACCCGGCGGCAGGCAGGGCGACCGGCAGATAGCCCTCGGGGTTTTCGATGGCCGTGGTGAGGGCGCCGGCTTGCACCTGGCCGAGCAGCGGCACCAGCGCCGACCCGGCGCCGAAGGGCAGGCGGAACCCGCGCGAACGCCCCGCCTCCTTGTGCAACCGGCCCGCGCTCACCAACCCGTCGAGATGTTCGCGCGCTGTCTGCACCGATTGAAACCCAAACGCCTCTTGCACCTCGCGGACGGTGGGCGGCAACCCGGCCAGAATACGTTCGCGCACGAAACGGAACACCTTTTCACGCGTCTGTCCCGGAGTGCTGTAGGCCATGATCCTTCCCTCGTGACTCACTTCATACCGTACAAATGTACGGTTTGGCGCGACGAAAAGTCAAGCAGATTTTGCCGAAAAAAATGACCGCAACCGGTGGGGGGGAAACGTGCCGAACGCCCCAGCCGTGGGGGCGGCATTGCATTGCCCGGTTGTCGCGTTACGATCGGTGGATCACACTGGAGAGGCACCCATGCGCACACCACCCCGTTGGGGCATCCTGGGCACGGCGAGCATCGCCGATCAGATCATCCGCGGCATTCGCGAGGGCGGCGTCAGCGAGGTGTGGGCCGTGGCCAGCCGCGATCTCAATCGCGCGCGCGAGTGGGGGCGGGCGCGTGAGATCCCGCTTGCCTTCGGCGCGTACGACGAACTGCTGCGCTCGGGCGAAGTCGATCTGATCTACAACCCGCTGCCCAACAGCCTGCACGCCGAGTGGACCATCCGCGCACTCGAGGCCGGACTGCCGGTCTTGTGCGAGAAGCCGCTGACCGCCAACGCCGCCGAGGCGCGGGCCGTCGCCGAGGCCGCCGCCCGGACCGGCCTGCCGGTCGCCGAGGGGTTCATGTACCGTTTCCACCCCCAGTGGAGTGAGGTCTTTTCCCTGCTACGGGCGGGGGCGGTGGGCACCATTTCCACCTTGTTCAGCCGCTTTACCTTCCGGCTGGACGACCCGGCGGCCGTCGCCGGCTCGGCCGACCTGGCCGGCGGGGCATTGATGGACGTCGGCTGCTATTGCGTGCATTTCTCGCGCTGGGTGGCTGGCTGCGAGCCGCGCACGGTGTCGGCCTTCGAACGGCGGGAGGGGGTGGATCGCACACTCGTCGGTCTTTTCGACTTTCCGAACGGAGTGCTGGCCCAGTTCGAAACCAGTATCGCCAACTTCGAACGGCACGGGGCGGAGATCGCGGGCGAGGAGGGATCTCTCGTGATCGAAAGCCCCTGGATTCCTGGCGACTTGCCCGCGCGAGTGGTGTTGCGCCGCCACGATACCCCCGAAAAACAGATCGTCATTCCACCGGCCAATTCCTACCGGTTGGAGGTGGATGACTTCGTCGCCGCGTCGACCGGAAAAAATCATTCTTTACCAAATACTTATAATTCTGTTGCCAACATGGTTGCCATTGACGCGCTATTCGCTGCCGCACGGGGAAAATCAGACGTTATTCCGAGTAGTTGGTGATTTTCGTCTATCCGGTGAAATCAACCGTGACACTTCTTTTCTTGACATTATTGGAGCAGGATGATATTTGGCTTGCGTGACCTTCAACCCGGTCTATAAAGTGCCGGACCATTAAACGGAGGGAGAAAGATGAAAGTGTTTTCCAAGTTCTTGGTCATACTCTTCCTGTTGTCTTTGACGGCGCTCACCGCTTGCGGCGGCGACGACGACGATGACGATTCGGGCGACGATGACCTGCTCGATGACGACACCAGTGACGACGACAGCGGCGACGATGACATCGGCGACGACGACACGACGATCGACGACGACACGACGACCGACGACGACACCGGCGACGATGACACCGGCGACGATGACACCGGCGACGACGACACCGGCGACGATGACACCGGCGACGACGACACCGGCGACGATGACACCGCCGACGACGACACCGCTGACGATGACACCGCTGACGACGACACCGCTGACGACGACACCGCGGATGACGACACCAGCACCGACCTGTTCGACATCGACTTCGAAGACTATGACCTGGGCGATCTGCCTAATCCGCCTTGGTCGTTCATGTTCGCGAATGGCGCCAGCACCGCTCAGGTTGTTTCGCTGAAAGACGGCTCGGGCAAAGCGCTGCAGTTGTACGGCGGCACCAGTTACAACGTTGACTACCTCAGCGCCGACCTGACCTTCGACAGCGAAGTCACCCAGAGTATGAACATTTCGTGGGATGAGTACCATGTGGCCGGCAAGAGCCACGCCGTGCACGGTTGGCGCTTGTTCCAGAACTACAACGGCCAGCTGTACACCGAAATGCAGTTCAGCGGCGACCCGACCACGGGCGACTTCTACGCCTATGACACGAACGTCGGTGACTACGTGACCTGCGCCACGTTTGCCGATGACACTTGGTACACCATCCTGGTCGAAGTGGATTGGGATGCGGCCACGGTCAGTGTGTCGGTTGACGGCACTCCGTCGGCCAACTGCACCGACCTGGCGATGTACTGGGGCGACGGCACTCCGCTGAGCACCATGTCCTTCATCGACTGGAGCGACGACGGCTACGGCGGCACCACCAACTTCGACAACCTGTTGGGCACCCTGCTGTAACCCGTTTCCGGTTTCGCGAATCAAGCCCCCGGCGAAAGCCGGGGGCTTTTCTTTTTCCGGCGGAGAAATCGCTTGACCGCGTCGGTGCGGAAACGTACATATGGGACACGCCTTTCTCAACCAAACAAAACGGAACCGTGGAGATCATGAAACAAGGTTTTGACAACGAACTGTATTTGCGGGCCCAGTCCCAAGCCATTTTGGAACGCGTTAAAAAGTTTGCCGGCAAGCTATATCTGGAATTCGGCGGTAAATTGTTACAGGACGGCCACGCGGCGCGCGTGCTGCCGGGCTACGACCCTGACGTCAAAATCAAGCTGTTGCAGCGGCTGAAGGACGTGCTGGAGATCGTTTTCTGCATCCGCGCCGGCGACATCGAGAAGGGTCGGATCCGCGGCGACTTCGGCCTGACTTATGACATGGCCTCGTTGAGGACCTTCGACGATCTAGAAGACTATGGTTTCGGCGTCTCGGCGGTCATCATCAATCGTTACCACGGAGAAAAGAGCGCCGATCGGTTCATCGGGTTTCTGAAATCCCGCGGCATTCGCGTCTACACCCAACCCGAGATCGACGGCTATCCGGCCGACATTGAAAAGATCGTCAGCGAGGAGGGCTTCGGCCGCAACCCGTTCGTGGAAACGGCCAAGCCGTTGGTGATCGTCACCGGCGCCGGCCCAGGCAGCGGCAAAATGGCGACCTGCCTGTCGCAGGTCTACCACCACCATCTGCGCGGGCAGAGCGCCGGCTTCGCCAAGTTCGAGACGTTCCCCATTTGGAATCTGCCGCTCGATCACCCGGTGAATCTGGCTTATGAAGCGGCCACGGCCGACCTGCAAGACCGCAATTTGGTCGACCCGTTCCACCTGGCGGCCTACGGTGAAACGGCGATCAACTACAACCGCGACATCGAGAATTTCAGCATCATGAAGGAGATCGTCGCACGCATCGGCGACGCCAACTCGCCGGCTTCCGCCTACCGTTCACCGACCGACATGGGCGTGAATACGGCCAAGGCGGGCATCATCGACGACGAGGCGGTTCGCCACGCGGCCAAGCAGGAAATCATCCGGCGCTATTTCCGTTACAGCACCGAATTGAAACAAGGGCTGGAATCGAAGGAAACCGTGGCCATTGTCGAGAAGCTCATGCAGCAAGTCGGCGTCAAGGTCACCGACCGGCCGACGGTCATCGCGGCCCGGCAGGCGGCGGAGAATGCGCGCCAATTCGGCAAGGGCAACCGCGGCGTGTTCTGCGGCGCGGCGATCGAATTGCCTGACGGCGAGATCGCGGTGGGCTTGAACTCGCCGCTGTTGCATGCCGAGTCGGCCGCGATTCTCAACGTCGTCAAGAAGCTGGCGAGAATTCCGGAAGAGATCGATCTGTTGCCCGAAGCGATTATCAACAACATCGCCAAGCTCAAGGCCGACATCCTCGGCGGCAAGACCGCTAGCCTGAGTGTGGAGGAAGTGCTGATCGCCTTGTCGATCAGCGCCGCGACCAACCCCACCGCGGAATACTGCATGCGCAAGCTCAAGCTGCTGGCCGGTTGCGATATCCATACCACGCACGTGATCGGGCAGGGTGACCTGAACGGTCTGCGGCGCCTGTCGCTGAACATCACCAGCGATTCGCTACCGATCTCGCGCGGGTTCTACTACTAACTGTCTCGCGTCAACGGCCGCCGGCGGCGGATTGAACCGCCGGTCGTTTCCGGTATCATGCGGCGATCCCGTTCGCATTCCGCTTGATCAAAGGAGACGACCATGCTGCCCGATGTATTTCTCAACGATCAGGACAAAGCCCTCCGTGACGAAGTGCGCGCCTTCGTGGCCAACGAGGTGCCGCACCAGTTGACCATCGATATGGACGACGAAAAGGTCACCTACCCGCGCGAATACGTGCAGAACCTCGGCCGGCACAATCTGCTGGGCGTGCGCTTTCCCAAGAAGTGGGGCGGCCGCGGCCTGGGCTGGACGGCGGAGATCGCCGCGCTCGAGGAAATCGGCGTGCTCGGCACCGCGCTCGGCTGCGCCTTCTCCATGCCCAGCATCGTCGGCGAGGCGCTCAACGTCTTCGGCAACGAAGCGCAGAAAGAGAAGTACCTAGTGCCGTTGCTGAAAGGCGAACTCATTGCCGCCGAAGCGCTGACCGAACCGCGCGGCGGGTCCGATTTCTTCGGCGCCACGACCAAGGCGGTCCGGCGCGGCGACAAGTTCATTCTCAACGGGCAGAAGCGTTTCGTGGTCGGCGCGGAAGGGGCGGATTTCTTCGCCGTCTACGCCAACACCAACCCCGAAGGCGATCCCGCCCAGCGCATCAGCATGTTCCTGGTCGAGCGGAGCATGGGCGTCGAGGTCAAGCACGTGTACGGCTTGATGGGCACTCGCGGCGGCGGCACCGGCCGCATTGTCTTCCGCGACGTCGTAGTGCCCGCGGAGAACCTGGTTGGCGAGCTCAACTCCGGCGCGCTGATCTTCAACCAGATGATGATCCCCGAGCGCATGACCAGTTGCGGCGGCGCCATCGGCACCGCGCGCGCGGCGCTCGAAGTGGCTACGCGCTACGCCCAGAAGCGGCACGCCTTCGGCCGCCCGATCCGCAAGTTCCAGTCGGTCAGCGACAAGATCGCCGAGATGATCACCCGCATCGATGCCGCCCGCGGCCTGGCCTACGGCGCGGCGCGCACGGTCGACCAGAAGCTGCCGCACCGCCGCATGGTGTCCGAAGCCAAACGCTTCGCCACCGACACCTGCTGGGAAGTCTGCAACCAGGCGATGCGGGTAATGGGCGGCATCGGGTACACCAACGTCTTCCCGATCGAACGGTACGTTCGCGACTCGCGCCTGATTCAGATCTGGACCGGCACCAACGAAGTCATGGATCAGATCATCCAGCACGAGTACTTCAGCGAGCTGTTGGGCAGCAAAATCAAGGTTCGCGACTACGAACAGGATGCGAAGGAGCACGCGGCCGAAAAAGAGAAGATCTACACCGACGAGGATATGTGGAAAGGCTGGTAAGAACTGGCTTTTTTGCCTCTTGCGGCGGCGTTCATGTTCTGGTACATAAACGCGCTACGTTCGACTGTGTTCTTGTCAGGCATGGAGATTAACGATGACGCATGATCGGTTCGGCAGCTTCTGTTTGTGCCCGGAATGCGGCTGCAAGTTCTTCGATTTGAAAAAGCCGGAAGCGTTGTGCCCGAAATGCGGCAAGAAGGTCGACAAAGATCTGACATTGCCGCCGGTCACGCGTTCCAAGCCGAAGTCCAAGGAGCCAAAGGAAGACTTGCTGTTGAGCGAGGACGAACTCGAGACGATCGATGATTTCGACGGCGAGTTCGCGGGCGAAATCGATTCCGATATGGAAGAAGAGATTTCGTCGACCGGCGGCTCGGACGAAATCGACGAACTCGACGACGACGAGGTCGAGGAAGAAGAGGTCTGATCGACCTTTTCGGTTAAGCTTAAGGTAGGGGTGCGGCCGATGCCGTGCCCCTGTTTATTTTTGACCAGGTCGTTCGGAAAGAGTGTTGTCCACAAGCCTACGGCTTCGCTCAGGGTAGACTTCGGAAAAGGGGTTTTGGACTGCCGCTCACTTCTTCCCATTTTCTCTTTTCATGCTGAATACAAAGACACAGGGCTGCGGCTCTCCCACAACCCCAGACCCAATCTCTCATTTACGGAACCAGCGCCAATTCACCAACCAACAGCGTTCGCGCTTGCGTCGGGGCGATCCGGTCGTTGGCGTCCTGGTAGATGATCTTGTCGGTCACCACCTGCAACTCCACGGCGGGAAGGGCGAGAGCCGCTTCAGGCAGCGGACCGGTCAGCATGTACTGGTTGGACTTGCTTACGGTCAATTCCGCCACTGTCACGCCCTCGGCCTGCAGCATTACGCGCAATGTTCCCTGCGGGTAAAGATCGGTGTTCACATAGACCCGCGCACGCGCTTGCATAGCGCCGGTGTCGCGCCGTAGCCAGGCCGAGGATCCGGCGGTCGTCCAACGCCAGCCTTCGTCGGTCGGCAGCCACGTTCCGCGTAGCGCCGTTTCCTCCACCAGGCCGCCGGCGAAGTCGATCGCGGCCGGCAGCCGCGGCGCCAACTGGCGGGCCAACCCGCCGCGGTCTTTAAGCAACAAGCGCAGCGTCGGACGATGGGTGCGATAAGCCTCCGGCGTAGCGTCGTACAGGTTGGCCAGCAAGTAGCGTTCGGCGTCTTCGACGAGTTGAATGCCGCGCACGGCGTTGGGGTGGAACCAGACACGGCGATAGCGGCTCACGATGTCCGCCAGATGGGCTTCGGTTTGCGCGCGCGATTGCGTGCGGCCGCGTTTCACGAACTCGCCCAGGTCGCCGGCGACGAGGCGTTCTTCCGGTAGCGGCCGGGGCGAATAGTAGCGCAGCTCAAAGGTGGCATTGAGTACGACATCGCCCGGGGCCAGGTCGGCGGACAGGCGGTGAGCCAGGCCGCGCCAGTCGTCGCGTGCGTAGCGCGGGTCGGCCAGTTGCTGGTGTACGGCGAGTGTGGCCAGCACCAGAAAGTAAACGCCAAGCGCGTTCCACACAATGGCGTAACGGCGCGCCGGTTGCTCCACCGGTCCGGCAACGCCCAACCCGAGCAGCACGGCGACGGCGGGGAGAGTCGGTAGCAGTAGCTTAACCTCGAATACCGGCGCGAACAGGGACAACGCGAGCATGGCTGCCGTGGGTACAAACGCCCAGATGATCGTCAGCCGTCCGGCCGGCGAGCGCCACGCCAAGCGTGCGCCGCGGATCAATAGTGCTACGACCGGCAACGCCAGCGCAGCAAAGGCCAGTTGGTAACGCCACAGCGACACGTCGTGCAGTTGATCAAGCGCGGGGAACAGCGTCGTGCCTCGCCACGGCACGCCGCCGAAGGTCCAGAGCGAAAGCAGATCGAACCATCGTTCGACCGGCGGCGCGACCACCAGAGTTTTGACACCCCAGTTCCGTTGCACGATCTGCCAAGCAAGAACTAAAAGGCCCGGTATGAAAGACATCCCGGCGACGAGAACGGCGCGCAGCAAGCGCCGCCGTTCGGTGCTCGCCAGCGCCATCACCGCCTGGGCGGCGACCAGGAACAAAAAGACATAGTTGGTATACAAACCGACAATCGTCGCCGCGAGATAGCCGGCGCGTCGATGGCCGCCGGCGAGCAGATCGGCGAAACAACTGAACGACAGTACGGCTAGCAGCGTGGTCGTGGTCTGATAGCGTAGTTCGCCGCTGTAGTAAACGTGGGCCGGCCAGACCGCCAGCAACAACGTTGCCGCGGCGGCAGCCTGCGGCCCGACATAGCGGCGGGCGAATCGCCACAAGAGCGGAACCGCGGCTATGCCACACAACGCCGGCCACAGCCGCGCGATCCATTCGTCGTGGCCGAGCCGGAGCCAGCCGTGCAACAGCACGTAAAACAGCGGTGGGTTGACGTCGAACAGGAAGATGGTGCCGAGCAGCTTGGCCAGCGGCTTGGCGGCCGTGAGCAAGGTGCCGATTTCGTCGCTCCAGAAGCTTTGCGCGCCGAGCCAGGGCAAACGCCAGACGGCGGCCAAGACGACGATCAGGGTAAGGGTGGGTAGTTCCCACCGCGCCCGCTGGTTCACCGCCGCTCCAGCAACAGAATGGCACTCGATACCGGCGGCCGTTCGGTGGGCGCACCGGCGCCGCGGACCAGGCAGTCGCGCGCGCGGTCTACCGCCGTGCCGTCGACAACCATTTGCGCTTCGCCGTCGCCGGCCATATTGACCGCCTGGCGGCAGCCGAGCTCGACCATGAACCGGGCGAGGTCTTCCAGACCGATGCCAACCGAGTGTTCGAAGTCGCCGCCGTCGGCGGTGACCGCGATCAGGTTGTAGTCGCCGGTGATGCCCCACGCCGTGCGCGCGGTCACGCAGTTCGCGGCGCGGGTACGCGGCCCGAGCCAGGCCGGTGGCGCCTGGCCGTCGAAGCCGTCCGCATCGAGATCGCCGTCGCGCTGGCCGTCGACCACCAACGCAGGTCCGCCCGCCATGGCATCGCGAATCTGACCCAGGCCGCGCATCGGCGGCAACTCGTATTCCACCCGGTCTCCCGGTTCGATGGCCGCGAAAGCTGAAGCATCGGCCGGGCCGGGGTAAACCGCGAGTACCAAGCCGTTGATCGGCACGCGCAATGTCCCGCCGTGAGCGATTTCCTGTACTTGCCGCGCGGCCAGCGAAATCATGTACGGCGCGGGCGGTATCTCGCCACGGAATTCGCGTGTATACAGCACGATTTCGCCGGGGCGAATCTTATCGGTGTTGACCTTGTGCACGGCCACCTGCGCGCGCCGAAAGCGGATACGCATGCCGATCGGGCCGACGCGCCAGATGTCGAGGCGGCCGGATTCGTCCATCAGCAACGCGGAGCGGCGCAAGGTCGGCGGAATATGAACCTCGCCGTCGCTGACCAGCAGCCCCACGGGCTCGCCGAAACGCGGCGTGAGATAGGCGTCTTCTTCGTTGGTCAACGCGAAGCCGCCGTTGGTTGCACAACGCGCACCATAGACCCGCGCCAATGCCGCCAACTCGCGTTCGCGCGGTGCCAGGCTGTGGGCGTCGATGGCGCGCAACTCCCACTGCTTGGGCGAGGCTTCGAGGATGTTCAGGTGCAGCGGGCCGAAGCGGTACACGCCGGTTAGTTCGCCATGGCGCAGACCTTTGTCGAGGCGAGTCCAGGTGACCTCAGTCAGATTCGGGCGCTTGGGCGCATGCGGCCGCGTGGCCGCCGTGCGCAGTCGCACGAACTCCGACAGGAAATGATCGACGCGGCCTCGCGCGCCTTGCGGTGTCGGTTCGGTGACGTCGGTCAGCAGGCGCAACAATTCGTTAAAATACGCCGCTTGCAATACCAGCGCCCGGCAGGTGATGTCGGGGCTGGCCACGAGCTCGGCGGCGAAGTCGACGACCGCCAGCGCGCGCTTCTCGCACGCTTCGGCAACAGTTTCGCTCGTCTGCCCGATGATCGATGCATACAACTCGAGCCGGATCTGGTGCAGCGCCTCTTGCGCAAAGGCGGCGAGCTGTTCGAATTCGTCGCCTTCGTATAAAATCTGAATGATGCCGTCGGCGAAACGCAACCGCCCTTCCGACAGCAAGCGGTCGCGGGTCTGTTCGATCATCGCACGCGGATCGGCGCCGGCCAGCGCCCGAAAGATGAGCGCATGACGGATAAGAATCTCCGCCTCACGCATCTCTTCCCCGCGGCACGCGAGCCAGCCGCAACGGGCAATCAATTGGTCTACATCCCCACGCTTCACAGTGTTTTCTCCAGGTAGCGAACCGAGTATAGCCAAGGGTTTTAGGGTGATGCAAATCGACTGGGAGTATCACGCAGTTGACAAGGCGCTAAAAGGCTTGGCGAAAGCCGTTGCCAAACCCATTAACCGTTTGGTCAATTGCCTCCGCGCAACCGGCGATAGAGCTCATTAACCGGTTGATTAACCACGTTCGCGGCGTACCTCTCGCTGACCACGTGCCGGCCCGCGGCACCCATCGCGCGGCGGCGGTTGGGGTCGGCGATCAACTCGGCCAGCGCCGCGCTCAGCGAAGCCGGTTCGGCGGGCGGGACGAGCAGTCCGGTGACGCCCGGTGCGACGATCTCCGGCAGCGCGCCGACAGCGGTGCCGACGACCGGCAAACCCGCCGCCATTCCCTCCAGTGCAACCACGCCGAAGCCCTCGCGCCATGACGGCATGACGAGCAGATCCGACGCCGCCAAACGTTCACGCACGCGAGCCGGCGACAGTCCGCCGAGAAAGCGAATCGAACGCAAGCCAAGTTCCGCCGCGCGACGTTCGAGATCGCCGCGCAACGGCCCTTCGCCGATGATATCCAGCGACCAGTCGGCAGCCGGCGGCAATTGCCGCAGGGCGTTTAGCAACGTGGCAAACCCCTTCTCTTCGCTGAGGCGTCCGATGGCCACCAGACGAGTGGTCGGACCGGTGGTTCCCCCTGTTCGGAAAAGATCGATTTCTATCCCATGCGGCACCTGGAGCAGGGTGTCGGGGCGGGCACCGGCGGCAAGGGCGCGTGTGCGCATCTGGTTGCTGTGGACGATGATCGCCGCGGCCCGTTCGAACACCATCCGGGACGCGCGGGCATACAGGCCGGTGGACCTGGCCAGGTCGCTGCCGTGCAGGCTAACGACCAATGGCACCTGTTTGCGGAATGGCAGTCGGGCGCAAACGGAGCCGGCGAAGGTCCAGTGCGCGTGGACGATATCAGCTTGCGCCGCATGCTGCGACACCGCACGTGCCAGTGCGGCGACGAACGGCGGTACGGTCAGCCACAAACCCGGATCGGCCTGCAGATTGGCGGGGATGCCGCCGCCGTAGGCCAGGCGTTCCAGCGAACGCGGCAGATAGGGGAAACGGTGCACCACCAGCGGGCCGAGCTGCTCGTGTTCGGCCGCGTTCGGACCGCGCGGCGCGAGCACGGTCACCGCGCAGCCCAGCGCCGCCAGCGCGCGTGCTTGCACGGCGATGAACACGCCGGACCAGTGGTCTTCGTACAATGGGAAACTGGTGGCGACGAAGAGAACGCGCACGGTCAATGCGGGTCGTTCCCGCGGCTGCCGCGCGCGCGAACGAGCAGTTCTTCCAGCAAGCGGCGGTTGGTGGCCGATAGGTCGGCGATGATGCCGAGCACCGCCACCTGGAAACCGATGATGAGCAGCACCGCCGCGAGGATCAGGCTCTGCACGTGGCCGTGCCCGCCTTGCGTGAGGTAGTAGTACAAGAACCGCAGACCGATCAGCGTGCCCGCGCCGAACAACGCGCCGCCGACCGTGCACAACGCGCGCAGCGGTTCATAGGTGACGTACATGCGCAGAATGGTTAATGCCGATCGCCAGATGTAGGTGGCGTTCGACCGGATCAGCCGGCTCTCGCGTGTCTTGGCGTTAATGGTGATCGGCACGCTCGCCACGGCCAGGTTTTCGCGGCCGGCCTGGATCAGCGTCTCGAGCGTGTAGGTGTAACGCGACAACACGTTCAGGCGCAGCGCCGCGCGCCGTGAGAAGGCGCGGAAACCGCTGGTGGTGTCTTCCACCTTCAGGCCGGAGAAACGGCGAACCACCCATGAGCCGAAACGCTGCAGCTTCTTCTTCGCCGGCGAGAAGTGGTCGATGGCTTCGATGTTGCGCACGCCGACGGCGAGGTCAGCAGTGCCGGTTACGATCGGCTGAACCAGCGCCGGAATCGCGGCGGCGGGATACTGGTTGTCGCCGTCGGTGTTGACGATCACGTCGGCATCGAGTTCGAGGGCCTTTTCCAACCCCGCTTTAAAAGCGGCGGCCAAGCCGCGGTTGGCGGCGAAACGCACCACGTGTTCGACACCGTGCGCGCGGGCCACCTCGGTGGTGCCGTCGCTGCTGCCGTCGTCGATGATCAGCACTTCCACCCGGTCGAAGCCTTCGACCTGCCGCGGCAGATCGGCCAGCGTTGCGGGCAGAGTGGCCGCCTCGTTGAAGCAGGGAATCTGGATGACGAGTTTCATTGCTTCATATTTGCCACAATGCGTTCGAAAATGATAGACGGTTCGAATGAGACGATGGTTGCCACTGTTGCCGGCGCTGGCGGCGCTGGGATTTCGCTTGGCGCATCTGGGCGACGTCGCGTTCGTCAGTCCTGACGGCGCGACGTACTTACGCTACGACCTGCTCGTTTTCACCCAGCGTTTGCCGTTCTATCCGCTGCTGATCCACACCATGTCGGCACTCGGTCTGGACCTACTGTTGGCGGCCAAACTGGTCAGCGCATTGGGCGCGGCGGTGGCGGTCTACCTGGCGGCGTTGATCGCCGAGGAGGTGGGCCTCGATGAACGCCATTCGTGGCTCGCCGCTCTGCCGCTGGCGGTCGACCCGTTGTTTACCTTGCATTCGGTGCAGCCGCTAACCGAAGGTCCATTCGCCGCGCTCGCGGCGTTGGCCACCTGGTTTGCCTTGCGCGTGCGCCGGACGCGACGGGAATTCGACCTGTTCGGCCTGGTCTTTTTTGGCGGTCTGGCGGCGCTGACGAGGGGCGAAGGGCTGGTCTTCGCGCCGCTCTGTTTGTGGGAATGGGTCTGGTGCTGGCGAACGGGCCCCGGGCGGGTGTCGGCCGCGGTCGGATTTGGCGCGCCGACCTGGGCTTTGCTCGCAATCTGGCAGACGGGCATCGTCGGGCGGGCGGGCTATCTTGGCGAATTCGGAACCAGTGTGGCCGCCGGGACTGCCGTCGAAATGCTTTGGCGGGCGGTGTTGCACCTCAAGTCGCTGTTCTTTCATCTGGCCATCGTCGGCGTGATCCCCCTGGCGCTCGGAGCGCGTGACCTGCTGGTGATGCGCCGCTTTTCACCGCCAGTCCGGCAGGCTATCTGGCTGCTGGTCTACTTGATCGTCGCCACCTGGGCCGGCATCTCGGTGCATTGGTACTTCGATCTGCGTTTCGCGACTCCGTTAATGTTGTGGCTGGCGCCGGTAGTCGGCCTCGGATGGCGGCGCATTCTGGCCGGCGACCGCTTCACGCGGAGGCTGGGGCAATCACTTATCTTCGCACACTTCGCGGTGTGGCTGGTGGTTTCTTCGGCGATGATCAGGCAGGTCAGCACGTTGGCCCGCGACGTGGCTCGCGCGGGTCAGATTGCCGGTCGCACGTTGCCGACCGCGCCGCTCTTGTCCGACGAGCAGGCGATGACCTCGTACTACGCCGGGCGTCTGGCGCTGGCCTATCGCACGCCGCTGCCGTTCCGACGCGTAGTTGTGGTGTTGCACGATCGTTACACCGATTTGGTGGCCCAACGGCGGATTCTGTCATGGAGCTACGACATGGTAGAGGTGGCCAGTGTGAAGGGCGAGGACGAACGCGGCGTCGCTTGGCGCGCCGTGGTCTGGATCATTTCCCGCCGGCCAGGAATTCCGGCAGTAGCCGGCGTAGCGCCGCCAGCGACCGCGCCCGGTGGCTGATGCGGTTTTTCAACTCCGGCGGCATCTCGGCAAACGTCAGACCGTGTTCCGGCACATAGAAGAGCGGGTCGTAGCCGAACCCATCCGTACCACGTTGGGCGTTGAGAAGTTCCCCCGCGCAGGAGCCTTCCGCGGCGACGTATTCCCCATTGGGGCGGGCACAAACGGTTACGCAGACGAAGCGTGCGCGCCGGTCGGCCACTCCGTTCATCTCGGCCAACAGCTTGGTGTTGTTCTCGGTGTCGGTGGCGCCCGGTCCGGCGAAACGGGCGCTGTAGACGCCCGGACGGTCGCCCAAGGCGGTCACGCAGATGCCGGAGTCGTCGGCAATGGCGGTCAGGCCGGTGAAGGCTGCATAGGCGCAGGCCTTGAGCCGTGCGTTTTCCAGAAACGTGGCGCCGGTCTCTTCGACGTTCGGGCGGTCGGGCAGCTGGTCGAGGCAGATCACCTCGATAGCGAGATCACTCAGGATCGCGCGCATTTCGACCAGTTTGCCGCGGTTGGCGGAAGCGAGCAGCAGTTTCATTTGCCTGCCGGTGAAGAAATCGGACCGAGCACGGCGTTCTGGCGTTTGGCCAGCTCCTTAGCGCCGATGCGCGCGGCCGCGAGCAAGTCGTTCAGTTCGTCCTGCGTGAAGGTCGCTTCTTCGCCGCTGATCTGCACTTCCACCAGCCGGCCTTGGCCGGTGATGACGAAGTTCGCATCCACCGCTGCGGCGTTGTCTTCATGTTGGTCGAGGTCGAGCAGCACTTGACCGTTGACCAGGCCGACGCTGATGGCGGACACCGAGTCGGCCAGAGGGATGGCTTTGACGAGCTTATTCTGTCTGCACCAGCGCAGCGCTTGCACCAACGCGACGAAACCGCCGGTGATCGCCGCGGTGCGGGTACCGCCGTCGGCTTGCAGCACGTCGCAGTCAACGGTGATGGTCAGTCCGGGCATTTCGGCCAGGTCGACCACCGCACGCAGGCTACGGCCGATCAGGCGGCTGATCTCCTGGGCGCGTCCGCCGCGGCCGCCGCCGCGATTGCTGCGCTCACGTGCCGCGCGCGGCAGCATGTCGTATTCACCGGTAACCCAGCCGCCGTCGTCGGGGTTGCGCCAACGAGGAATCTGCTTGTCGACGGTCGCGGTGCAATTGACCTTTGTCCGGCCGAATTCGACCAGGCAACTGCCTTCGGCGAATTCATTGGCGTCGAGCTTCAAAACCACTTCACGTAACTGTTTCGGTCTTCGGCCGTCGTGACGCATGCAGAGCCTCCGCGGGAACGATTGAATCCTCAGGTTAACGGCAAAAGGCGCGTCCGTCGAGACGCGCCCATCCGGTCAGCGCCAGGGCGGCGCGGGTACGGTCGGCGACGGGAGATCGTCCGCGGCCAGGTCCGCGCGCAGCAGAACGACGATCGTTTGATTGAGGTTAAAGTACGGCGGTCGGCGCAGATGGTTCGGGGGGCGGAAGAGCGCAACGGGGCGGTAGCCGAGTTCACCCCGAAGCAGCCGTGAGAGGAAATCCCGCTTCTGGGGTTTCGCGCCTTCGTTCCGACCGCTGGCGGAGAAAGCTTCGTTGACCGCGTAGGAATTCAGCACCACCAAATCCGGCCGAGTGGCGGCGAGTTGCTCCGGCGCGAAGTCCAACGACACCGTAGGATAGAAACAATCGTTAAACGAGGTGCGCGGCAGGTTGGATTGCAAATCGACGATGCCTATCGAAGACGAGCAGCGGACGTGCCGCCGCAGCCAGCGTTCGGCATCGTAGCGCGCGTCTTGCACGAAATCGAGGTCGAGGGCGACACTGTTCCAGCCGGCAAAGAGAACCAGGAGCGCGAAGAAGGCGGTCAACGCCTTTTTCACGACCGTATCGGGAGGCCACAGATAACGAGCCACGAGATCTGCGGCGAAGATCGGCAATAGGGCGAAGAGGAAAAAGGCGTAACGGTCGATCACCAGATTGAAGACGTTGAGGTAGAAGACGAAAAATGAAAACATCGGCAATAACAATACTTGGACCATGTGAGGACGAGGGCGGTAGACCTGCCAGACAAGTCCGGCCACGCACAGTGCGAACAACGGTAGGCCAAAGGTGCGCATACCGACATTTATCGTCGAACCAAGAACCGCTGGCAGATGCAGCAGGGGAATGCTCGGCTGCGGGAAGATGCCGCCGGTGGAGTAATGGTGCAAATGGGCAAAGTAGCCGTTCGGGTTGTAGACCAGTCCGGTAAATACGGGGAACACCACCAGCGCCGGCAGAGCCAGGCCTAGCAGCCGGGCGAACTTGCCGGGCTTGTGGTTGGCCCACAGGTCGTAAAGCAGCACCAACGGCAGCGGCAGCATGGCGGCGAACAAGTATTCCTTGGTGGCCACGGCAAACGCGGCGAAGACGCTGGTCCACACGTAGTCCGACAGTCGCTCCCGCGTGAGGCAGCGCAACGTAAAGAGCAAGGCGAGCACCGCGGCGAGCGTGGCGCAGATATCGGGGGTGGAACTGTGGGCCAGGAAGACGAACGGATAGTAGACCGCCAATAGCAAAGTCGAGAGCAGCGCTGTGCGCCGGCCGAACAGTTCCTGGGTTAGCAGGTAAACCGCCCCGAGCAATGCTAGTGAGAAGAATACCGAGACGAGTCGTGCGATCAGCGTCAGCATGGATTTGACGCGCATCGGCTGCCGGAAAGAGTAGCGGTGGCCGGTGAAATCGAGCCGGATGTAGCCACGCGCCTGGGCGTAGGCGAGATACGGCGCGGATGCGGCCATCAACATTAGCGGGTAGGCCGGGGAATAGGCGAGGTACGTATAGTCGGTCAGGTCGGTCAGCAGGTTGAGCACGAGATACGGCGCGGGCGAATGCTGTTCCCAATTGAGCCCGTCATTGGGCAGACCCCAACCGATGCCGATCAGATTGAGCGTCGCGGCCAGCAGAAAAACGGCCAGTAGCATACGGTTGCGCCTCATGGGTCGGAATCTCCCCGCCACATGTCTCACGTCGAATGCTGTTTTCCCAAGGGCTCGTCGGCTGTAGGCGGCGGGTTGGCAATCAGCGTCCGCAGCAAGGCTAGCGCCTCATCCCGAGTTAGCGCCGGGTTTTCGAATTGGGCTTGCGCCACCGCGTCGAGCAAACGGCCGAGCTCCGGGCCGGCGGCTACACCCAGGTCCATCACGTCGTGACCGGTCACCAGCGGTTGCGCCAAGGTGGGGGCCAAACGCGATTCCGCCGCTTCGCGCAGATGTCGGGCCAGCGCTTGCGACCGGACTTCGCCATCCGGCGGTGCGGCCGGACCGGCGGTGGCCCGCAAGTCGGCCCGCGCGAGAGCGAGGCACAACGGCCAATCGTCGCCCAGATCGAGCAGGAACCGGCGGGTGGCGCGTGCGGTCAGTTCACCAGCGGCCAACAGATCGGCGAGTTGCGGCGGGCGCATGTGCGCACCGACCAGTGCGGCGACGCGCGTGCGTTCGTCTCGTGACAGGCGCAGTCGGCGGCAGATATGCTCCGCGCGCGCGGCTCCGATTGTTTGATGTTTGGGAAAGATCGCACCCGACCCAGCGGCCTGTGCGGCGGCGGCCGGCTTGCCGATGTCGTGCAATAAGGCGGCGAGCCGGGTCAGGGCGCGCGCGAGTGGCGGCACGGTTGAGGGTGCGAGCACGGGATCGGCCCAAAGGTTATCGAGTTGACACGCGGTTTCGAGAGAATGGGCGCGCACGTCAAGGTGGTGTTGCAACGGCTGCTCGACACCGGCACAGTCGGCAAGCTCGGGGAACAAAGCGTCGAGCACGCCAAAGCGGTCGAGCGCGTCGATCCACCGCGCTCCCGGTTCTTGGGCAAGGAGGGCTCGGAGTTCGATCCACACACGTTCGCCCGGCATCGTGGCCAGGCGCGGAGCCTCGCCGTGTAGTTCGTCGGCGGTACCACTGTTGATCGTCAGATCGAAGGCAGCGGCGAAACGGAGCACGCGCAGAACCCGCACCGGATCAACTCCGATCACGCCTGGTGTGGGGCGGCGGGCGATTCCGTTGGCGAGGTCGTTCAGCCCATCTGTCGGGTCGATCACTTCGTCGCCGGCCGGCCACGGCACCGCGATGGCATTGATGGTCAGATCGCGGCGGGCGAGATCGGCTTCCAGCGAATCGCCCTGCAAATCGGTCAGGTCGAGTTGTCGACCATCGGGTAAGATAACACGGCACGAGCCGAACTCATCATGCAACGGCACGAAGCGGCCGCCGAGAAGGCGAGCCAGGCGCTGGGCCACACCGAAGGAGTCTCCCGTCAATGCCAGGTCTATGTCGAGCGGTTGGAGACCGAGCGCCAGATCGCGCACCACGCCACCTACCAGCCAGGCGTGGCGGCCGGCGAGTTCCAGAGCGTAGCTCCAGGCGGCTTCACGCAAGGCGGGCAAGGCGCCAAGCAGGTTAGACAACAATTGTTCGCGTGGTAGAGTCATGGCCTTCAGCATATCAGGTTGTGACGGTCAGCGCGACGTCAGCAGTTGGTACAGGACCTCGACTTGACGGCGCGTTTCTTCCGGCGAGCCGTCGTTTTGAATCACGAAATCGGCGCGGCGAGCTTTTTCTTCCTGGTCCATCTGTGCGTCAAGGATGCCGCGGATTGTGTCGTCATCATACCCTGAGCGTTCTTTGATGCGCCGCCAACGGATCTCACGTGAGGCGGTCACGCAGACGGTGGCCTCCAATACGAAAGGCGAAGGCGATTCGAACAGGAGTGGGATTTCGAGCACGACCAGGGGTGTACCTCGGGCAACCTGCTTTTCCGCGAGTTCACGCAACCGGAAGTACACCGCCGGGTGGACGATCGCTTCGAGGTCGCGGCGCGCTTGTGGATCGGCAAAGACCAGCTTGCCAAGACGGTCGCGGTCGAGCGTACCGTCCGGCCGCAGCACCTCCGCCCCGAAGCGGGCAACGATGGCTTGCAGTCCGGCGGAACCGGGCGCAACGGCGTCGCGCGCGGCTTGGTCGGCATCGAAGACGGCGGCGCCAAAATCGCGGAAGAATTGACCGACAAGGCTCTTGCCGCTGCCGATTCCACCGGTGAGGCCGACGATTCTCATCGCTATTTGACGAGTTGAGCGAGTCGGTCGAGCAGGGCGTTGACCCCGGCCGGTCCGATCGACACGGTGCGTTCGTATTTGTAGGCCGGATCGTTTTCGTGCTGGGAAAGCAGCAGGTAGCCGAGTTCGTCGTCACCAAGTCCGAGTAGGAACTTGGGTTTGCCGGAGAGCATTTTCTTGGCGCGTTCTCCCACCGCCGGCAGCGCTTCACCTGGGAGGGTGACAAATTGCGCCGGGCCGATGCGCCAGGTATGGAGCACGGTTTCGACCTTGTCGCGCACGATCTCCCGTTCGAACAGGCCCAGGTGCGAGGCGAAGAACATTTCTTTGTTGTCGAAGGGGACCCAGATACGCTCGTACCGGTGATGAAATCCATCGACGTCGGCTGGTTCGGCCTTGGCCCAAGCGTCTGCGGCCATCTGCCCCAGTGCTTTTCCGAGCTTCTTGACGAACGCGCGGCGTTCGACCAGCGGCGTGTCTTCGGGCAGGCTCATGGTTACCATGCCGCCCAGAGCGCCATTGGCAAACACGCTGACCGCGCCGGTTTTCTCTTCCACGGTGCGGTGCAAGTAATGGACATAGTCGGGGGAGATAAGAGTGTTCTGGTCCCACAGCGTTTCCGGATGACAGGCGAAGTTGGTGAAACAGGCGATCGGTCGGCCGTCGGTGCCGTCAACGCGCATCACGCTCATGACCTGGTCGTAGTAGCCGGCTTCGCGCAGATTGACCACCCATTCGGATTTGTCTTGCGTGTCTTCAGCGAAGGCGATCACCGCCGGCCGCTTGCGCAACCGCGCGCGCGTCACGCCGCTGGCGATCTGGTCGACCAGCCAGGCGAAGTATTCCGGGTCGCGGCCCGTTTTGTATGGCGTGCCGCCGACGGCGGGGCCCCAGATGCCCATCGTATCCGGCCCGGAATGTGTGTGACTGCACGAAATCACGATGTGTTCGGGCGCGATGCCCTCGAGGTGGCTTTTTAGGCGGTCGACATCCGGCAGAAACAGTCCGATCAGATCGGCGGTGATAATCACCAGCGGTTCGCCGTCATGTTCGAGGTACAACACCCGCGCACTGAGCGGGTCGGCCACGCCGGTCGCCACCCGGTCGGGCGCAAAGCCCGCCAGATAAGTGCGCTGTACGAAAAACGGAGTGATGTCCACTTTGGTCGCCGCCGCAAGCAAGTCACTCATGTTGCTCTCCTGTGATTGGGAAGAAAGCACACCCGCCGTCGAATATACCGAATGACGGATCGCTTGTCAGCCGGGCTAGAGCTAGCTTTGCCGCCGCGCCCGCAACTCGGCGAACAGTTCGCCGACCAGCGGCAAGCCATAGTCGCGGAAGTTTTCCGGTGTGTTCCAGAAATCGTCGAGGCCGCGTTGGCCGGCCGTTTCGTAGCGCACCACCTTCATGATCATCTGCAGTTTGTCGGCGGCCATCACGACCCGCGCTTCGATCGTTTCGCCTTCCTGGTATTCATGGAACAGTTCGAGGTATTCCATGCCCACCGTATCGAGCTTGGACAGCAGCGATTCGGCCACCGATGCCTCCGCTTTGTCCTTCGCACCGGCCGGCAGGTGCAGCCCCCCGCGATAGGGAATATCGGTAAGGCGCACTTCACCCAAATCGTGCAACAGCGCCAGGCGGATGGTACGTTCGGGCTCGACGCCGGGAATGGCGTCAGCCAACACCATAGCCCACCACACGGTGCCCAGCACGTGGGCGGCGACCGATTCCGGTCGCGCCACGCCGCGCATCAGGTACCCCATGCGGGGATAGGATTCGAGGCGATCCAGCTCAAGCAAAAAGTCGACGGTTTCCTGGATGTCCATGGCTGCTCCCGGAGTATCGCGCCATGTTAGTAATCTTGGGCGGACGAAACAAGGCACGATCCCTTGCGCAGCGAACAGGGCATCGATACTATGCCTGCCGAAGAAAGCGAGGAGGACATGGGCGCGAAGGACCCTGGTATTACGCGCGAGGCGGCACTGGCGTTGGTGCGCGAGAAACTCGCTGAGCAACCGAATCTGATCAAACACTGCCTTGCCTCCGAGGCGATCATGCGCGCGCTTGCCCCGCGATTCGGCGAAGAGCCGGAGTTCTGGGGCCTAGCCGGGCTGTTGCACGACATCGACCTGGGCGAGGTGGGCGACGACATGCATCGCCACGCCGAGGTCGGCGCCGAGTTTTTGCGCACGCACGGTGTGCACAAGGAGATTGTCGAGGCGGTACGTCGTCACAACGAGGCGCTCGGCATTCCGCGCCAGACAACCTTCGACCACGCCTTGGCCGCGGCGGAAACGGTGACCGGGTTGATTACCGCGACCGCGTTGGTGTATCCGGACAAAAAACTTGCTTCGGTCAAAACCAAGAGTGTGACCAAGCGCTACAAGGAAAAGCATTTTGCCGCCGGTGCGGACCGGGCGATTATTGCCGAATGCGAACAGATTGGCATTCCGCTGGCGGAGTTCATGGAACTGAGTCTGCAAGCGATGACCGGTATCGCGAGCGAACTGGGGTTGTGAGCGATGGAAAACAAGTTGTTCGATCGCATGCGCGCGTTCTTTTCCCAGGCGAACGACGACGCGGTTGATCTGTCGGAGGCGCTGGTGTTGTTCGAGCCCGTGCCTCCGTTTGCCAAACGCGGCATGATAACCGTGCTGATCACTGCGGCCGGCTTGATCTCCATTACGTTGCTCGGCGGATTGGGCCTGGTTTCGATGATGGTACTGCTGGTCACGCTCGGCCTGATCTTCCTGATTTTGTCCAAAGTGTTCGGCATCGATTTTGACATGAACCCCAGCGACATGTTTGGTTGGGGACCGGGGTCATACTGAGCGCCCGAGAAGGATTCCCCGCTTGCGCGAAGCCGCCAAGTTCAGCGACCGCCGCCAGTTTCCGCGCGTCGCGGTGCGCACCCGCATTCGGGTGTTGCTGAGGCACCAGCGGCGTTTCCTGACGGCTGAGGTCGGCGATCTCAGCGCGGGTGGCATGGGCCTTACGGCCATGGAGACGTTTGAGACCGGGTCGCTGGTCGACTTCGAATTCACTCTACTCGATGAGGTGCGCCCTTACGTAGGCCGCGCGGAGGTGGTGTGGGTCCGCAGCGCGGGCAAACACGGCGGTGGGCCGTTCCAAATCGGTTTGCGCTTTCTATCCATCGGGCACAAACGGCGCGATCTGTCGATGTTGGCGCGCGAAGTCGGACACTGGCACGCCACCGGTTTCAAGATCGCCCTCGATGCGATGCGCTACGCCTGGGCAGAACTGCAGGGCAACCTGACCGACCGTGAGCTCGGTCAACCCGGCGCCGGATTCCGGCGGCCGCTGTTGTTGATTCACGGCTGGTTGGGAACGCGCGGTGTGATGAGCCTGATGGAACGGCGTCTGAAACACGTCGGCTTCCCGGTTTTTTCCATCGACCTGGGCGTGCCGAATGTGCGTCGCATCGAAGCCAGTGCCCAACTGGTTGCGGAGAAGGTCGAACGATTGACCAAGCGTTTGGGTATCGAACAGATCGACATCTTGGCACACTCCATGGGCGGGCTGATTGCGCTATATGGCTTGAAGAAGCTTGATCTGGCGCCGCGGGTGCGGCGCTTGGTGACGGTCGGCACGCCGTTCCATGGCACTTATGCGGCGGCGGCCGGATTGCCGATTTTTGCGTTGATCAGTCAGAGCTTGCGGCAGATGCTGCCCAATTCCGCTTTCTTGCGCGACCTCCACGCTGGACCTCTGCCGCGGGGAGTCGAGATCTATTCCGTCGCCGCGCGCAACGATTTGCTGGCGCCGGCAAATCGCGCGGCACTGGAAGGCGCGACCAATGTCATGGTGGAAGGCAGTCACGCGGCGCTCGTGACCAGCGAACGCTGTTACCAGCAGATACTGGCGATTCTAGAGGGTCGCGATCCGTTGGCCCTCTAGCGCCGGTGAAGCAGGCGGCCGCGGAAGACAATTGGCACCATCAACAGCAAGGTGAGCACGCCACTGACCCACAAGGGTAGCGCGTAGCCGAAGCGTTCGCCGACCGGCCCGGCAACCAACGCGCCGAAAACCGAACCTGCCATGGCCGCGAGATTGATCAGACCGGCGTTGCCCCCCAAGCGTTCGACTTCGAACAAACGGGCGATGCCGACATACATGACCATCATGATCAGCCCATCGCCGACGCCGTGTACAACGCGGAACGCGACCGATGGCGCCACCCACGGGATTACCATGCCGATGTGGCCGAGGCCCGAAAAGAAGAGCCCGGCGATGGCGTAACGCGACATGTGGTTGGTCTGGTTGAAACGATTGGCCACCAGCGCGAAGGTGGCGAGAATCGCGGCGAACTCGCCGGACATGTACCAGCCGATCTGCACCAGGTTCAGATGCAGATCTTGGCGGAGGAATAGGCTGTAGCAGGTCTGTTCAGGTCCCCAATGGGTGGCGAAGAGGAACAGCCAGGCGGCGAAGTAGAATGCGCGGCGATCGGAAAAATCGGCGCGGTAATCAGCCCAACGCACAGGGGCGATGCGTGTAGGTGCCAGTTGTAGCACAAACATGGTCATTAGGAAGCTCACTACCGCAATCACGATCAGGCCGCGCGAGAAATCGAGTTTGGACAGCACGTAGCCGCCGCCGATCATGCCGAGCGTCAGGCCGAGGAAGCGGCCGCCGTGGTAGAGACCCAGGCGCGAGCCCGTGCGGTCGCCCTGGTCGGTCTTGAGCACCTGCACGTCGAGGCTGGTGCGGAACAGGTTGTTGGAAATCGCCCAGAGGAAGAAAACGGCGATGTATGGCGTAAAGGATTTGACAATCGTCATCAACACCAAGCCAATGCCCATCGACACCAAGGCCAGGGCAGCGAGCGAACGGCTGGTTACCCGGTCGTTGCCGAGGCCGGCGGGGAAGGAGGCGAGAACGCCGGTAATTGCCTGCAGCGCAAACAAGATGCCGATCTGGTTGCCGGAAAAATGTAGTTCCTCGGCAAAGAAGATCGGCAGTAGGAAACCGGTCGGCGCGTTGGCGAGCATGAACACGCCGTAGAGTACGCCCGGCAGCCAATCCAACCGAAAGGATGATGATGAAGCGGCAGCGGGCGACGACACTAGTTCTCTCTCCTTGTCTCCAAGCGGGCCGCATATTGGGATTTTTGCCAGAGCGGGTCAAGCGAGACTAGGCCCAGACTCCGGGAATCGTCTCGCCGCACTTGGCGCACTTGCCGTTGTGCAGGGCCTCGACAGTGGCAGACATGCCGAAACGGCGAACCAGTACCGTCTGGCAGTGGGGACAGTAAGTGTTTTCACCCGGATGGCCCGGTACGTTGCCGACGTATACGAAGCGCAATCCGGCATCCAGGGCAATCTGTCGCGCTTTTTCCAAAGTTGACACCGGTGTGCGCGGCAGGTTGCGCAGGCGATACAACGGCATGAACCGGGTGAAATGTAGCGGTACATCGCAGCCGAGGTTGTCCCGCACCCAGACAGCGAGCTGTTTCAGTTCGGCTGAGTCATCATTCAGCGTCGGAATGATCAGGGTGACGATTTCAAGCCAGCATTTCTCTTGTTTGACACGCACCATGCCATCGAGCACGGGCTGGAGACGCCCGTCGCAGACGTCGCGATAGAAGCGCTCGGAGAAGCCTTTCAGGTCGATCTTGTAGGCCAACAGGGACCGCGCCAACTCGCGTTGCGGCGCTTCTTGGATATAGCCGTTGCTGATCAATATCGTGCGCAGTCCTTGCGCCTTGGCCAGGGCGGCGGTGTCGAGTACGTATTCCGCCCAGACCGTCGGCTCGTTGTAGGTGAAGGCAATGGTCGCGGCGCCGCTACGCCTGGCCTGGCGCACCAACTCTGCGGGGGACCAGTCATCGGCTGGCAGGTCTCCCGGCGACGCTTGGGAGATCTCCCAGTTCTGACAATGGCGGCAGGTCAGATTGCAGCCGACGCAGGCGAGTGAGAACGCTTGCGAGCCGGGTAGCACGTGGTTGAATGGCTTTTTTTCGATCGGATCGGTATGGACCGTGACCGGGTGGCCGTAGACCAGGCTGGTCAGCTTGCCGCCGGTATTGCGCCGGGTGCGGCAGAAGCCGACGGCATTGGCGTTGATCGTGCACCCGCGCGGACAAAGCTGACATTCCACCACACCAGCGCCGGCCGCACGCCAATAGCGAGCCGGCTGAGACGGAGCCGCTGGAGTAGGGGAAGCGGCGGCGATGGCTCCACCCACGGCTTTGTTACGACAAGCCAGTGCGAGCGTGCACCCAGTGCCGCCAAGCGCGATCAAGAACTCGCGCCGGGAGAGGCCGAAGGTCTTGTGGTTCTCGCTCATCTTGTACCCATTCCGGCCGCACATTCGACACCAGTCATGTTACTCCGGGAAGGGGCGGGTCAAAAGGGGCAAAAGGGGAAAAAGAGCCTTAGCAGCCACACGCCTGTTCGCCATCGGCATCATCGGCGGGCGAAGCGGCATCGTCGTCAGTCAGATCGTCATCGCCGGAATCGTCGTCCGTTGTGTCGTCAACGGCATCGTCGTCGGCATCGTCGTCGGGAATCGCCGGACCCATCCCGCCACTGGCAAAGTAGGGTGCGTACCGGTCGCGCAACACGTTGTGAACGGGCTTGGCGGTGACGCGGTCCATCTTCATAATGCCCATCGACTGGATATGCGGCGTGACCACGCGGTACCAGTTGAATTGGCACCACCATGTCGTCGCGGTCAGGAAGCCTTCAGTCGTTTGGCCGTTTTCGTCGACAGCCGCCAGGGGCAAGAACGCGTCGAGCGTTTGGTTGGCGATGTCGACCTGCTGTTGCTCGCCACTGCCGTCTTCGTTGCTCCAAAAGCCGAACTCGCAAGCGATGATCGGCTGACGCGGGTACTTCTCGTGTTGACGCAATAGGAAGGCACGTGTTTCGGCGGCAACGTCTTGGCCGTAGAAAACGCCGAAGTACATCGTCCAGCCCGCCACGTCGACGTCTTGTTGTGCGGTGCCGGTGAGCGGTTTGCCGTCGGCGGCGAGACTCTGAGTCACCAGCCGTCCGTCGGGGTAGTTGTCGTCGAGGTCCTGATGTAAGTCCTGCACGTACGGCCGCAGATTGAACGCGAGGTACCACATGGGTTCGTTGCACAGGCTCCAGAACAACACGGACGGCCGATTGCGTTCGCGCCAGATCATCTCGCGCCACATCTGCTTGGCCAAACCGCGTTCCATCGTGACGTGAATCGAAACGATGTTGAGCCACCACGCGGGAATCTCTTCCCACACCGCGAAGCCAAGCCGGTCGGTGAGCAGGTACGTGTAGGGGTGATTCGGGTAATGTGCCGAGCGCAGAAACCACACGTTGGTGTCCCGAATGATTTGCAGATCCTGAGCGATCTTAGCCATCGTCGCTGTGCGGCCGGTGTCAGGCCAGTCTTTGTGGCGCGCCATGCCGGTAAAGAAGACCGGGCGCCGGTTCAACAATACCTTGGCGTTTTCGGCGGCGATGGTGCGGATGCCGAATTGTGTGTCAAAGGTGTCGACAACTTCGTCACCTTCGCGGACGATCACGCGCAAGAGGTAGAGGTTGGGTTCGGCGGGCGTCCAGAGCGCGGGGTTGGGTACACGCAGCGAGTAGGCCAAACGTCGGTAACCACCGGCGGGTACGCCAACCTCCCACGGTTCGCCACCCTCGACGGCTACCTCATCGCCGATCAGATGACCAACCACCGGATCGATCAAATAATCCGGGTGGGCGGAGTCGACGCGAAACACCTGCAGTTCCGCGCTTACCGGCCGGGTGAAATTCGTGCGGTTTTCGATCACGACGGAGACATCGACATCCCCCTTCGTGCTCTGCGGCAACGCGTCGGCCCGCACCACGTGGATAGCGGGCGCGGCTTCGAGGTACAGGTCCTGCACGATGCCGACATAGTGCATCCAATCGCTTTCAAAGAGATTGGGCAGGATGTCCATGCGGTAGTACCAGCACATCGCGTCGACCCGGTAGACGATCACGTTGTCGCCGCCGTAGTTCAGCAACGGTGAAATGTCGAAGGCAAATGGGGAATACCCACCCTCGTGGTAGCCGGCCCAGACGCCGTTCACCCATACGTCGGCGACGTAGTCGGCGGACAACGTAACCAGTCGCACCACGCGGCCTTCCCATGCCGCCGGCACTTCGACATGCCGGCGATAGTACACGCCGTCAAAATACACCTCGGCGCCGGTGGGGTTGTCCGGCGTATCGGGCATGACGTTCTCGACCCCGGGCAGTACGTGGTCGTTCCACGCCGAATCGTCAAACACGCTTTCGGTCGCACCGCCGGATTCGTCCGCGATGGCCGCAAACCAGGCGCCGTCGCGCCGGCTGAGGCTGAAAGAATGCGAGACCGGCAAGCGCCATTTCTTCCAAGTGCCGGCCAGATCGATGCGCGGCCGGTCTTGCGGATCAAACGAGATCAACGGGCGGCCCGCCTGAAACGGCACATTGGCACCGTCGACCATGAGCAGGTCCATGGTCATCGGTAGGTTGGCCCATGGTGACGCGGCGATGGCGGTCGTCGCGAAGCAGAGCCAGATGCCCAGCGTCACCGCCACTTGCCGGCCGCGTCGTGCGCGCGTCATGGCTCCGGCACCACCAAGACCGCCTCGGCGACCTTCAACGAAGGCAACGTGAACTGCCAGTGTTGCGGACCGACCTTCTGCCATTGCAATTCGACGGTCTGACCGTCATCAGCCAGCAAGAACTGGGCGGGCTCGAAGCCGGCCGGCGGAGTCACGTCGACGACGATATTCTGCTGTTCGTGCCAGGCAAACGGGGTTAGCAGATTCAGGTCGTAGTCGAGGTTGTTGAGGAAGATGACCATGGACGCGGGGCCGCGCGTGACCGCGACATCGATTGCCGCTTCGGCGTCGGCGGCGGCTGCGAACATGCCGTTGAGGCTGATTTCGCCTTCCAACATGGTGTCTTTGATCAACGCTAGTTCTCGTGCGCAACGGGCCATGCCCTCGGTATACTCTTGCGGGCAGTCTTCGCCCCAGTCCTTCTTCCAATAGAACCACAGCACGCCTTTCACCCCGCGGCTCAACACCATGTACCACTGGGCTCGGATCTCATCGGCGGTCGTGCAACGGATTTGCCAGTCGTTGATTTTCATCGTGTTGAACAGACCTTGCGTCCAGTCCCAGGTCGGGCTCGGCTCGGCGGCCCGTTTGGCTTCTTCGGCGTACCAACCGGCCACCTCGATCTTGTCCCAATAGAAGAGGGGCCAATTGTAGTTGCACTTCGGCGCCCACACGCAGTAGTGGTCCATGCCGCCGATGTCGCCCAGCGGTCCCCAAGCCGGGAACTGGAACGAACAGGCGTTGTACTGCCACAGCGGCTTTTCCGGCCCCCACAAGGCGCGGTGTCCCTGCACCTCAGGCAGGGTATCCCACGCGTCACCACCCAGATCGCCTTCGCCGGAAACGGCATTGGTCAGAATACGCGGGTTGTCCCCGTAGGCGGCGACGAAATCAAGGAAGTACTGGTTGGGTGGATCAAACACATTGCCCTGGTGGGTGAAAAGGTAGAAGTCCTTTTCTTCGGCCTGGGGCAAAACCAGATCCGGCGGGTTGTCGACCGAAGGCGAGTAGATGAACATGTTGATGCCGACCTCGAGGTACAGATCGAGTTCGGTTTCGTCATGCCAAATATTTTCGCTGGAGTTCCAATCGCCGACCGGAAACACCTGTGGGAAGAGGCGTAAGCCGGCGCCGGAGGTATATTCCGCGCGGCCGTCGGTGCTGTGTATGTTGAATACCGTCCAGGCATAGAACGGCACGCCGTCGGGTTGTGGCAACCGAATAAGCGCCGAGCCGTCCGGCGGTACGACCGGTTCAGGCACGTCGATGAACGCTGAGACATCGGTGCCGTTGATCGACAACCCGGTGATGGTCAAGGCTTGGTTGTGATCGTTGCGCACATGGACCACTAATTCGTCATTGGCGACGTTGGCTGCAATGTAACCGGGCGTCAACGAGGGTTGGGGCAAAGTTCCAGTGTAGCGCCACAACGTAGTCGCCCCGTTTCGCACTTCCAAGTCGATAGCGTCGCCGGCGTCGAAGCTGGCATCGTACGAATGGCAGCGCAAGATGGCGGGCTCGCCCGCCACGACCTCAGCCGGCACCACTTCACACCATTGCAGTCCGTTCTGTCCCGGCTGATACGGCATGCTGTTGACCAGAATGGCGTCAACGATGCCGCTGGTGCTCGGGGTAAAGAATCCGTAGATCAGGCCGCCGTTCTTCGGTTTGTCACCCTGTTCGATAATTCCGTTGTTGTAGTGGTTGGGATGGAAAGCGATGCCGTTCAGCAGGCCGACTTCGGCCGGGATCTCGCCGACGGTAACCAATACCGCCGATTTGTCGGTGTAACCCTCGGCGTTGATCACGGTCAGCACAACGCGGTAGGTACCTACGGCGTCGAAGGCGTGTGTGGCGACGGATGTCGAGGCCGATTCGCCATCGGCAAAATCCCAAGCGTAGGTCAAAGCACTGCCGTTGGGATCCGACGACTCAACGCCGGAGAACGTCACCTCGTCTCCAACCTCCACAAAGACGGAACTTGCGGTAGCGATGGCGAGGGGCTCCCGAGTGTAGTCGATCACATCGTCATCGATGGCGGTGTCATCGTCGGCTGCCGTGTCGTCATCAGTCGCCGTATCGTCATCTGGCACGGCATCGTCGTCGGCATCATCATCCGACTCATCGTCGTCGTCGGCATCGTCATCCGCCTCGTCGTCGGCGGTGACATCGTCATCGACCGCGTCATCATCGGACGGATGGCTGTCATTGTCATCGTCGTCACCGCCGCAACCGGCGACCGTCAAGGTGATTAGTAGGGAAAAAACCAGCAACAGGTTGAAACGGGCGAGTGACTTCATGGCAGTCCTCCGGCAAGGCTAAGCCGATCGTTAAATGGCACCGAGTGCCATTATCGAACAATTTGCCGGAGTTGTGCAACTAGGGTGTCGGACCGTTTCTCGTCCATCCCTTTGTGGTGATAAATGCCGTACAGCAATTGCGACTCTTCCACCAAATAGGAGGGAAGGCGCAGCAATGTCGTGCGGATTTCTTCTTCGCTGATGCCGATCTTCGCCGGATCGAACTCCACCTCCACTTCGCGCAGGAAGCGTAAGATCGGCTCGATCGGTTGTTCTTGATACAAGGCCCCCAGCAGAATACCCACAGCAATCAACTCGCCGTGCAGGTATGACTTCCGGGTAATGGATTCCAGGCAATAGGCGAAATAGTGTTCCGAGCCTTCTTCGGGGCGACTGTTGCCCCAGATTTCACATAAAGCCACTTCGCCGTAATACAACTCGGAGAGCAGCTTCAGCCCCTCTTCCGTGCAGTCCCGGATAGCTTTGGCGTGATCAAGCAGCTGGTCGAGCAGTCCCTGCGAGAGGCGGGCAATGGCCGGGTCGTAGTCTGCTTCGACGGCGTTATGTGCCAGGCGCCAGTCGAAGAGGGCGGTATAGATGGACAGCAAGTCGCCGACACCGGCGCGGTTCAGCCGGGGCGGAGCCTTTTGCAGTAGTTCAAAATCCACCAGCAGGTAGTCGGGGAGAACGTCACCCACATAACGCACGCGATGGTCGACTCGGACGCCGACGGCCTTGGTGAACGCGGCATCGACACTAAGGATGGTTGGCACCAACACCAGCCGGGCACGGTGAATCCAGGCGTACATTTTCGCCGCGTCGCAAGCGGAACCGCCGCCGATTCCGAAAACCGACTTCACCACTGGCAATGCGCGCACCTGCGCTTCGATTGCCGATTGTTCCATACTCTGCGGCACCGCGACCTCGCGCGGCGGCCGCGCAAACTGATCACGCACCAGTTCCCAGGCCTCCGGGGCGCAGAACACCAAACTGTCATCGAAAAACGAGGATGGGATATTGGATAAAAGGCGAGTGCCGTAAAGGGGCGTGGCTTGCCTTGTTTTCATCGTCCGGCTCTCCTGGTGACGTCAATCGTTGATGCGGACGACGAAGTATATCACGTGAATATGACTTGGCCAACGCTCTAAAATTATGTCACTCGTTTGGTGAGGAAGAGGGCTACTTTTTCTTGGCCAATTTCGGATCGGGCCGGGTCATGTGCACCGGATCAAGCACGCGTGCCAACTCCTTCTCGGAAAGTAAGCCGCACTCGCGCACCAACTCGGGCACTGTCTTGTTGGCCGCCAGGGCCTTTTTCGCGACATCCGCGGCGGCCAGATAGCCAATGGTCGGCATCAGCGCCGTGGCCAATCCCATCGAACGGTAGGCGAAGTCCTGACAACGAGCTTCGTCAGCGGTAATGCCGTCGACGCAACGCCGGGCAAACTGCCGGCAGGCCGTGGTCAGAATCTCGATCGACTCGATCAGGTTTTCAGCCATAACGGGCATCATCACGTTCAGTTCCATCTGGCCGGCGGCGACCGCTTGCGAAACCGTCAGGTCGTTGCCGATCACCTGGAAACAAACCATGTTCACCATTTCCGGAATCGACGGATTGACCTTGCCAGGCATGATCGAACTGCCCGCTTGCACCGCCGGCAGCCGGATCTCCGCCAACCCGGTCGTTGGGCCGGACGACAGCAGCCGCAGATCGTTGGCGATGCGTCCGAGTTCGACGGCGAAGTCGCGCAACGAACTGGAGACAAAAGCCAGCGGCGCCTGCGACTGCATGGCGTGCTGCAAATCTTTCGCTTTGCGGCAACGATGGCCAGTCTCTTTGCTCAACTCGACGACCATGTTGGCGGCGTAAGCCGGGTGCGTGTTCATGCCCGTGCCTGCGGCGCTACCGCCGATGCCCAGGTCGAGCAGGTCCTGCGCCGTGCGCTGAATGTGCTTCACGCCGGCACGAATTGCGGCAGCGTAGGCTTTGAATTCGCCGCCGAGAGTGATTGGCACGGCGTCTTGTAGGTGCGTGCGGCCGCTTTTAACGAAGCGCGCGAACCGGGCGCCCAGCTTTTCCAGCGAAGCGGCCAGATAGGCGGCTTCCGGATAGAAGGCGTCGAGTGCCTCGATCGCGGCCAGACGCATGGCGGTCGGATAGGTGTCATTGGTTGACTGGCCCATGTTCACATGGTCGTTGGGACCGAGGAACGAGTAATCGGCCTTGGGATGGCCGAGCAGTTCCAACGCGCGGTTGGCTAGTACCTCATTGACGTTCATGTTGGTGCTGGTGCCGGCACCAGCTTGGAAGGCGTCGACGACGAACTGGTCGCGCAACGCCCCGCCCAGCACTTCGTCGGCCGCCTGGCGAATGGCTTTGGCTTTCGCCGCGGGCAAACGGCCGGCCGCCTGGTTGACCTTCGCCGCCGCTTTTTTGATGCGGCAGTAGGCGTCAATGATTCGTGGATGTATGCGCCGGCGGCTGATCGGGAAGTTCTCCAATGCGCGCGCAACGTTGATGCCGTAATAGGCGTTGGCCGGTACCGGCATTTCGCCTAGGGAATCTTTTTCAATGCGGGTCTTGTTGGTCATGGTTTCTTGCTCCTTGTTCGCTAGAGCTCGTTGGTTGGCCGGGCTATCAGTTGGCGCCAAACCAGCGGCATGATGCCCCCATGCCGGTAATACTCTATTGCCACCATCGTATCGAGACGGCAGATCATGGTGAACATTTTGGCCCGTCCATGAGCGTCCGTCGCGGTGACGACGATATTCTGCCGCGGTTTCAGTCGGTCGTCGAGCGGAATGTCGAAGGTTTCTTGCCCGGAAAGGCCGAGCGTATCCGCATCTTCGCCGTCGTGGAATTGCAATGGTAACACGCCCATGCCGATCAGATTGCCACGGTGAATGGTTTCAAAACTTTTGGCCAGAATTGCCTTGATACCCAGCAACGCGGTCCCTTTGGCCGCCCAGTCGCGGCTGCTCCCCATGCCGTAGTCGCGGCCGCCGATCACCAAAGTCGGAATGTGCGCGGCCTGGTAGGCAAGCGCGGCGTCGTAGATCGATTTGACCTGTCCATCAAGGAAACAGGTGGTCCAACCGCCTTCGGTGCCCGGCGCCAACCGGTTGCGGATACGGATATTGGCAAAGGTGCCACGTGTCATAACGCGGTCATTGCCGCGGCGGCTGCCGTAAGAATTAAACTCGGCGGGGGGGACGCCATGTTCGATGAGGTATTTCCCTGCTGGTGTTGATGGTGGTATCGAGCCGGCTGGGCTAATGTGGTCGGTGGTCACGCTGTCGCCGACCATTAGCAGCGCGCGTGCACCGAGAATAGGGACGATTGGGCGGAGGTCCGCCGACAAGCCGTGGAAGAACGGCGGCTCCTGAATGTATGTGCTTTCATCTTGCCACCGGTACACCGGTTCGCCGGTGCTTGGGATCGCGTTCCAATGTTCGTTGCCGGTCAGCAGTGAATCATAAACGGCGCGGAAGGTTGCCGGGTCTTGCGCCGGGCCACGCAGCGCGGCGATCTCCTCATCGGCTGGCCATAGATCGCGCAGATAGATCGGGCGGCCGTTGACGACGCCCAGCGGCTCTGTTGTCAGATCGATATCCACTGTGCCGGCCAATGCATACGCCACGACGAGCGGCGGCGACATCAGGTAGTTGGCCCGAATGTGGGGGTTGATGCGTCCTTCGAAATTGCGGTTACCGGACAAAACCGAGGCTGTCACCAGCGAGCTACGTTCAATGGCACTGGCAATCGGCGCCGGCAGCGGACCGCTATTGCCGATGCACGTGGCACACCCGTAACCCACGGTGTGGAACCCGAGTTGGTCGAGATAGGGGGTAAGTCCGGTTCGATCGAGATAGTGCGTAACCACGCGCGAGCCGGGAGCCAGACTGGTTTTGACATGCACCGGCACGCGCAGTCCGGCCGCGCAGGCTTTCTTCGCCAGCAGGCCGGCGGCAATCAACACCCATGGATTGCCGGTGTTCGTGCAACTGGTAATCGAAGCCAGCACCACGTCACCGTGCTTCAAGGTTCCGGTAGTGCTGTCGGGAAACTGGTAATCGACCGTGGTCGCGGCTTGTTTGTCACTCAGGCCGAAACCGCGCTTTTCCGGCGGCTGACGCAAATCTTGCCGCAAACGGTTCTTGAGATCGCGGATGACAATGCGATCCTGCGGCCGGCGCGGCCCGGCCACGCACGGCTCCAAGGCTCTCAAGTCGAATGTGAATGTTTCGTGGAACGCGGGTTCCGGCAAATCGTCGGTGCGGAACAGTCCTTGTGTACGGCAATAGACGTCTACCAGTTCAACTTCCTCGGCGGTGCGGCCGGTCTGGCGCAAGTATTTGAGCGTTTCACCGTCGACGGGGAAGAACAGGCAGCGCGCACCGGTTTCCGGCGTCATATTGGCGATCGTCGCGCGATCGGCCAGGCTGATGTGACTCAAGCCCGGGCCAAAGAACTCGATGAACTTGTCAACGACGCCTTGGCGGCGCAATAACTCGGTCATTGCCAGGGCGGCATCCGTGGCGGTCACGCCGGTCGGCAGACGGCCGGTCAACCGGCAGCCGATCACCTGCGGCAAATTCATGAAGTAGGGCTGGCCGAGCATTACGGCTTCCGCTTCGATACCACCGACGCCCCAGCCAAGCACGCCCAAGCCGTTGATCATCGTCGTATGCGAATCGGTGCCGACCAGCGAGTCGGGGAATACCAACCGCTCACCCGCCACCGTTTCCTGCCACACCACTTTAGCAAGGTACTCGAGATTGACCTGATGGCAGATGCCGCTGGCCGGCGGCACCACGCGGAAGTTGCGGAATGCTTGTTGGCCCCACCGGAGGAACTCGTACCGTTCGCGATTACGTTCGAATTCCAGGCGTGTGTTATTGGCCAGGGCGGTGGAAGACGCGTACTCATCGACCTGAATGCTGTGATCGATGACCAGATCGGTCGGGAGCAACGGATTGACGTACTCCGGGTCGTGTCCGAGGCGTTGCATCGCCGAGCGCAGTGCCGCCAGGTCGACCATGGCCGGCACCCCGGTGAAATCCTGCATCAAGACCCGTGCGGGCAGGAACGGCACTTCCTCTGTGGCCGGCCGGCGCGGGTCGTACTGCGCCAGCTTCAACACATCATCCTTTGTCACCGTCAAGCCGTTTTCACGACGCAATACACCTTCCAACATGATTTTGATGGTAAAGGGCAGGCGGGCGATATCGGCGACGCCGTCGACGGTCAATTGGCTCAGGCGGAAGTACGTATACTGGCCGGCTGAGGTTGTGAGCGTTGCCCGCGTGTGAAATGAGTCGACCGAATGGCCGGCCATGTTCCTTTTCCCCCGTGAATATCGATAGCTGTTTTAGGCCACGGCGAATCGGTCGTCGGCCGCAACATCGGGTTTCGAAAGCGCGGCCATTCTACACGTCCCGCGTTTTTTTGTGCAACCGTTTGCCGGCACATTGGTGTAAAATGGCTTCGCAGGCCTCGCCGTGGAGGGTTTGAACAATGAAATACCGGTGGATTGTATTCTTGTTGTTGGTCTGCGTCTTGGCCTTGTCGGTTGGGTGCGATTGCACGGGCGGCGACGACGATGACGACAACGACGACGGCCATCATATCGACGACGACACCGCCGATAACGAAACCTTTAACGAGGAACTCGAGGCAACCTTTGAATATGTCGCCGGCGGAGTTTTTTCGGGGGCGGCTCTGGCCCTCGATCCGACGGGAACGAGTCACGTCATCACCCTGAAGTCGCGGCGGATGTTGGTCTATTCGCCCGCCGGCGTGGAATGGACGGCCGCGGAAGGCCCGTTCGGCGCCTTTGCCAATCCATCCGCGGCGTATGGGCCCGACGGCGTGCTGCACGTCGCCTACTATGATTGGTACGGGGGGTATCTCTGGCACGCCTCAAACCCGGGCGGTATTTGGAGCAGTGAAATCGTCGACCAGAACGGCGACGTCGGGCACTATTCGGCCATCGCGGTGGGCGAAGACAACATCGTGCACATTGCCTACAACCGCGAGGTGTCCCGCCAGCCGCTGGGAGCGCTGTATGCCCGCTGTGCCAATGGCGTATGGTCGTTCGAAACCATCGAAGACGCCGAAGGCCTAGGTGCATTTCCGAGTCTCGCGGTCGATTCCGCGGGCGTTGTCTACGTGAGCTACAACGACGCGATCAATGAAACGATCCATGTCGCCCGGCGTTCGGGTGGGACGTGGGACGCAGTCGTGATCGATGACGCGCAACCATACAACCGGGCCAGCGCGGTAGCGGTGGACAGTCTGGACAAATTGCATCTGGTTTATCGCGCGGTCGAAACCGTCGCGGAAGTGGTTTACCTGACCGGTACCTGGGGCGCGACCGTGCGTGAAGTCATCGACAACACCACGGCCATTGGTGACAGCCTGGCGCTGGCGGTTGATGCGAGTAACGTGGCGCACGTCACATATTTCAATTCGGCCGATGCCACCACGATGTACGCGACCAATGCTACCAAGGCGTGGGTCACCCAGAAGCTTGGGGCGGGTTACCCGGTGGCGATTCGTGCGTCAATGACCGATGACGTGACCATCTCCATCGGCGACATCGGCGTGTGGCAAAGTGGCGGCGGTGCTTGGGAGGCAATCAACTTCGACCGCGGCTACTTCGTGGATGACTGTGCGATCGCGGCGGATCGTGGCGGCCGCTTGCACATACTGTATATCGACCACACCGCACAGGCCCTGCGTTATGCCGTGCGCGAAGGTGGTTTGTGGCAGACCGAAGTGCTGCTCGAGGTGATCGGCGGCGACGCGCGCGACTTGGCGCTGGCTGTCGACGACAGCCAAGTCACGCACATGAGCTTCTACAACGATTTGACCCACGAGCTGGTCTATGGCACCAACGGCAGCGGTGCTTGGGAGTTTACCGCGCTCGATTCCGAGGGTGTCGTCGGCACCCACAGCTCACTGGTCATCGACGCCAACGGCGCGGCCCACATCGCCTATCACGATGAAACCTATGGTGCGCTGAAATACGCCACTAACCAAAACGGCTTGTGGCAGACGGCAATTGTTGATGACGAGGGCGTCGTCGGCACTTCCACCGCGATCAACGTCGTGGGGGGAGTGGTCTACATCGCGTACGCCGATGCCAGCGACGGCGACGTGAATTTGGCCCAACTCGCGCCTGGTGGATCCTGGTCCAGCGAAACGGTCAGCCAATCCGCCGGCGATCACATATCGTTGATCAGCAACACCACCGGCGACGAACAGTATTTGCTCTACGTCGATGCCGGCTTGCAGATGGCGGCGCGCTACAAAGGCGATTGGTTCGCCTACTCGATCGACCCAACCGCGGTTTCGGCGCCGACCTCGGCGGTGTTTGACGAGCATCCATACGCGGCCTACCAGGGCGCCGGCCGGAGACTGCAGATCGCCGCCGGACGCGGAGAAACTTGGGTTCATTTGACGGCGGATGACACCGGCGATGTCGGTTCGCACGTGGCGCTAGTTCGCGGTGAAGGCTCGGACCAGCACCTATACGTCGCCTACGTAGCGGAAGGGGCGCTCTGGCTGGCTACGGTAACGCGATCAGACGAATAGGTCGATGGAACCAGCTTTGGCCTGGTCCGCGGACGTCGCGTGTGGGTTTGAAGGCGAACGAGGATTTGCGCTAGCGGCGGACGTGGCGGTCGGCGGGAGCGTCGCCTTTTGGGTGGGCGATGACTCTTCTCCTTGGGCCGCTTCCGCCGCTTCCTCTTTAACCTCTTTTTGCTTTTCGGCCATGGCTTCCGTTTTCTGGGAGGAAGCTTCCCGTGCGATCGCGCGGTCGGCGGGAGACGGGTCGGCCGGAGCCAAAGCGGCGGCCACTACACGGGTCATCTTGGCGATCGTCCGGTCCGGGTCTTTCTCTTTGGACACGTCAATCGGCACTTCGCCCGCCACGGCATACCGTTTGCCGTCAGGACCGGTGCGGTAGGAGTAGGAGGCGGCGCCGGCGAGACTACCACCGGCCGCACGGTGCGCCTGTTCGTGGGCACGGACCATGCGGTCCACTGTTTGAAGGCGTGCTACATCTTGCTTTTCTCGCTGGGTCAGTTCCTTTTCTTTGCCAAATTTCTTTGGTTCTTCGATGTCGCTTGTCGGATTGGGCTGTTTCGCGCCTGACGACTTGTTGGTTGTCTGGGAATTGCTCAGCGGCCCGAAACGGGAGATCAAACGAACGTCCACCTTGCCTCCGACACTAAGCCTAATCTATTCTTCGGCATCACTGTGAAAAGGCTTGAGATGAATCCTGTCACCCACTTGTCGCTCTCTTGGTTGGCCGGATACGGATTGGAAAACCGCCGTGATCGCGCACTGGTAGCATGGTCCGGGGTGATCCCAGACCTCGACTCGCTGAGTCTCCTGGGCGGGCGGTTGGCCTATGCCAATTGGCACCATGTGGTGACACACGGTTTGTTTGCCGCCGTGGCCACCGCCGCGGTGTGCTCCGCGTTGGCTCGCCGCCGCTTGGCCACGGCCGCTTTCGCACTGGTCACCTTCCACCTGCACCTGCTTTGCGACCTGGTGGGCAGTGGCTACGACTGGACGATCGTCTATTGGTTTCCGCTCGCGAGAACCGAGTACCGCTCGCCGATCACCTGGAACCTGGAATCCTGGCCGAACGTGGTCATTACGCTGACCGCGCTCTTGGCTATTGGGCTGGTTGGCGTCCGGCGCGGCCGCACCTTTGTAGAGGTCTTCGCGCCGCTACGGTTCGATCACGCAATCGTGGCGGCTCTCCGCGTGCGCTTCGGCGGCTTGATGCACAAGTAACGATCTACTTGTTCTTCTTCTTGTTGGTGTCTTCCCGCATCTTCAACACACCGTTCTCCATGTAGAGGGCAGAGAATGGACTGTCGTGGTGCGGCTTGCCGGCCTGGGCGAGCGGTCGCTTGCCCTGCGGCTCGCGGGGACGCTGTTTTCCCATCGGCCGCGGCGGACGATCCTCGCGGTGTTCGCCGCGCGCTTCTGGACGGCGTTCCAGCCGCATTTCCGGTCTTGATTCGGGCCGACGGCGAGGTGGTGCCGGCGGAGCGGGTGGCGGTTCCTGTGTCTGCTTGATCGAAAGGGAGAGTCGCTTGCGTGCCAGGTCGACGGCAATAACTTTGACCTTTACGTTCTGACCTACCTGCAACACCTTGGCCGGGTCGTCGACAAAGTGGTGTGAAAGTTCTGATACGTGCACCAATCCGTCCTGCACGCCGACGTTCACGAAAGCGCCGAACTGCGACAAGTTGGCCACGACGCCATCGATGATCATGCCTTCCTTGAGTTGGTCCAAACTGCCCAGTTCCGGGTTTAGGCGCATCGGTTTCAGGGCTTGGCGCGGGTCACGACCCGGGGCTGCCAGTTCGGCTAGAAGGTCTTTCAATGTGGCCTCGCACAGTCCATCGCCGCGGTATTTGGTGGGGTCGATGCGACGGCGGGTTTCTTCGCTTTCTAAAAGATCGCGGACCTCGACACCAAGGTCGGCGGCCATCTGAGCGATGATCGGATAGTGCATCGGGTGTATCGCGGTGGCATCCAGCGGATTTTCGCCGTGTTTGACCCGCAGGAATCCGGCCGCCTGTTCGAAGGCGACGGCGTCCAACTGAGGCACCTGGCTGATCTGTTCACGCGAGGTAAACGCCCCGTGCTTGGCGCGGTGGCGAACAATCGCCTCCGCCGTCTGGCGGTCGAGGCCGACCACATGGGCCAGCAGCTCTTCGTGCGCCGTATTGACGTCGACGCCCACCGCGGCGACGCAACTGCAGACCGTATCATACAGTGCCTGCTTCAACAGACTTTGGTCGAGGTGGTGATGGGCACCGATGATGGCCAGGGGATCGCAACGGACTAGTTCGGCCAGCGGATCTTGGAGGCAACGGCAAATTGCGATCGCACGGCGGATCGGGTCATCGACGTCCGGCAGTTCCTGCCGTAGCCGATCGACGATCGCGCCGAGGGTGGGACTGCCGGCGAACGGCAATAGGTCGGCATCGTTCAGTTGCTCGCGGTCGATTTGTCGGAAGAAGTTTTCGATCTCGCGCGCTGAGGTTCCCGCGCTGATGACAATGATCTCGATTCGGTACCGGCGGCAATAGTCTTCCACGACCTTCTGTGCCTGATCGCGGTCGTAGTCGCTTCGCAACGGCTGAATCATGGTTGATGCGAGCAATGCGCCAGCGCCATCGAGCGCGACGAGTCGGCAATCATCACCCGGGTCGACCACCAGCATCCATTTGCCACCCAGCGGCGGCGCTAGCAACATTCGGCGAAAAGCTTTGGCGGCGGACTCGATGCCTTCTTTCTCAGCCCGGCGTTGCAAGTCTCGCTTGGCCGAGTTCTCCAGCGCCGGCGCCAGATACTTGTCCCACGCCGCGTCCGCCGCGGCTAACCAGTGCTCGGCCCAGGGGAGGTCGGCAGTCAGAGCAAGATGGGAACGAATGATCTGCAGAGCGGCGTCACGCTCGATGCCGATGTGATAGGAAAGGAGGCCTTCTTTGGCGCCGCGGCGGATGGCCATCACCCGTGGGCCAGACACCCGTTCCGCCGCGATATGCACATCAAAGTATTCCTGGTATTTGTCGGCCGCCTTGTTTTCTTTACCCGGTACCACGGCCACACGCACCATGGCTTTCTTTTCGAATTCGTCGCGTAGTGCCAAGCGCAAATCGGCGTCTACCGAAATCCGCTCGGCCAGCAGTTCGCGTGCGCCGGCCCAGACCTGAGCCGGTTCGGCAAGTCCTTTTTCGGCATTGATGTAGGCCATGGCCGGGTCGCCTTCGGCGCCACTGCGCGACCAAAGGAAATCGACCAACGGTTCCAAACCCTGTTCCAGGGCGCGGGTAGCCTCGGCGCTATGCTTCAGACGGTACCGAGCGAACAGGTCGTCGAGGCGATCCCAATCGGGAGCGGCCTCCACCTTGGCCGGGAAATCGGGCGGCAGAGGGGTTTCGCCGACACCGCGCAGCAAAGTCTGACGGCGTTCTTCCAGCTTCTTGGCGCGGTGGAATAGATCGCGAATCTGAATGATTTGCGTCTCGGTCAGGCCGCCGGTCACTTCTTTACGATATCGGGCCACGAACGGCGCGGTCGCTCCCTGTGCCAACAGTTCCGAAGTGCGGGCCACAGCGCTGGTGTTCAGGCGCAGTTCCTTGGCCACTCGATCGGCATGGTCCATGAATAGTCTATGCTCCCTTTGTGCCGCCATAGGCTGATGTTCAAACTTAGAAGCTGGGACATTGTATGCGTTGCGAAGTCACTTGAAAAGTCGAAAACGGTAAGGCTCCAAGGGCGGCGACTTGGAGGTCCGTTGGTGCCAATTTCCGCATCGGTGAGGCGAGCAAGAGTTGACTTGTTCACCGGCCCAAACATAAGATGAAAAGTCAGTAAACGGCACATACTGCCATTCTTTGTTTGGGGGGCATTGCTATCTCGCCGATAACGCAGAACGTTTCTTCACCGGTCAGCTACGTCGGAGATCTTGCTCAGTTTCCGGCGCCACACCTTTTTCTGTCTTTGCTCGAACAGCGCGAAACCGGAGTGTTGTTGTTGCGCCGCGAACGAGCTATCAAAAAAGTCTATTTCCGTGCGGGACAGCCAACACTGGTCCAGTCGAGTATGGCTCGTGAAGGTCTGTTGCGTGCGTTGTTCGAACAGAATCGCCTGGATCTCGACCGACTCACGGCCATGGTAAGCGCTCAACCGCCTACCGGCTTGTTGGCAGACTGGCTGGTGGCCAATGGGCTGGTCTCTGCCGACGTGCTGCGTAGCACGCAACAGCAACGCAGTCGGTCCATGCTGATCGATGCCCTTCAATGGCATGAGGGCTCGTATGTATTCCTCTTCGATCGCCAACCGGATGCCGAATTGGCGTCGGGGGAGAGTCCGGGACCACTCAAGAAAGTAGTTGTCGACGCGTTGGCCGGCGAAAGCGACGAGGAATGGCTCTGGCGCTATTTCCGCGAACGGCTGGATCGGCGGCCCGCGCTAATGGCCGAAGCGCGGCACATCGAAGAGGCGTTGGCATTGAATTCGCTTCGCAGCCGGCTGATCCGCTTGATTGACGGTGAAAATAATATTGAACGGATCGTGCTTGGGTCCGGACTGCGTCCGGTGGACGCTTTCCGCATACTCTGGGCCATGGAAGCTTTTGGTTTATTGTCCTATCCGAAACGCACCGATGCTGAGCGAGAAGAACGCGATGAGCCCGCGGTCGAACTCGGTGTCGAAGCCATGAACCTAATTCAACGGCTGCAATCGCGTGGGGAAGAACTGCTGCGACTGCCCGTTTTTGAGATGTTAGGCATCGGCCGTGTTTTTACCGAAGAGGAATTGCGGCGCGGCTACTATACGATTGCGCAGAACTACCATCAGAAAGACTATGTCGACAAACTCCCCACGGAGTGGCGGAAGTTGTCTTACGCCATCTTCGAACGTGCCAGCAATGCCTTCGAAGCGCTGGTGGTGTGGGCGAAAAAGAACCAGAGCGGCGACTTCGCCTCGTTCCTGGAACTCGACGAGTCTTTACTGGCGCGGCGGGAATACCCGGCGCCGCTCGCGGAGGTCAGCTTCCTGCGCGGCGTGGTCGCCGTACGTGAAGGAAGGGTGGCGGATGCACTCGATCTATTTGCCGATGCGCGATCGCTCGAACCGACGGAAAGCGATTACCGGGCTTGGCATGCCTGGGCTACGATACTGGCCGGCGAACTGAACAAAGACGAGCTGGCACGCACGGCGCTGGTTGAATTGCGCAAGGTGGCTGCGGAGAATTCCTACAGTGTGACGGCACAAGAGCTGTGCGCAAGGGGACACGAACAGCTCGGGCGCACGGAAGAAGCGCATGAATACTTCGCGCGCGCGGAACGCCTGGCTCCGGACGATCCGATCCGGCGAGCCGACCGGCTGCGTACGCAGAAACGGCTCACGGCCGAGGATCTGGATGCGACGGCAACGGAATCGTCGTGCGATCCCGACCGGGAGAACGAAATGCGCGAGGCCTTGGTGCGGATGCAGTCGGCGGACTACTTCACCGTGCTGGGGGTCGAACGCGATGCGAGCGTCGAGGAGATACGGCGAAAGTACTTCGCGCTGGCCAAAGACTACCACCCCGACCGCTTCAAGGATTCGCGCCTACTGGCGCCGGCCGAGCAGATTTTCGTGATCATCAATGAAGCCTATGAGGTTCTGTCGAACGATCGCAAGCGCCGAGCCTACGAGCGCTCGCTACGCCAACTGGATGCACAGCGATCGATGCAACAGCGCGAACAGAAGTTCTCCACCGAGCGCGTGCTGCAGAAGGGCAAAGCATTGTTGCAACGCAACGAGTGGGACGCGGCTTGCCGCCTCTTCGAGCAGCAAATGAAGCTCGACGATACCGAAGACTGGCGCTTCAAGGTCTATCTAGCCTGGGCCCGTTACAATCGCGATCATCGGCGCGACCCAACCGCCGAACGTCAGATGGAAGCGGTCTTCAAAGCCGCGTTGGATGCGGATCCCGGCTTTACCGACGTGTACTTGCTGCAGGGCAAGCACTATCGGCGAGCCGAACTCTGGCTCAAAGCCAAGGCGCGCTTCGAAAAGGTATTGGAACTCGAGCCCGGTCATATGGAAGCCATGCGTGAATTGCGATTGATCAATCAACGGCTAGCGAATGAGCCCAAGCCCAAGGAAGTTGCCGAGAAGAAGCCGGAAAAGGCGGCCGCCGAGGGCAAGGGTATTTTCCGGTCGCTCTTCGGACGTAAGCCCGAGTAGCGACAGGTTTTAAGGGGCGCTACATGGCCGGAAAACAGATTCTGGTGGTGGAACCGTCGGCAGCCGAGTGGGAATTCATTCGCGACATCTTCAAGCTGCGCGACGACCAGGCGCACTGGGCTCGGACCTTGTCGGATGCGCTCGAACAGTTTCGGGCGCGCCAGTTCGATCTGATTCTGATCGAGGTCTTGTTGTCGCGCGGTTCCGGCTTTGCGCTGTGTGACAAGATCAAGAGCGAGGAAGCCGGCAAGAAGGTGCCCGTGCTGATGATGGGCGGCGTATTGCGCAACTTCAAATTCGCACACGATGCAAAGGTGCGTTACCACGCGAACGATGTGCTGGTCAAACCGTTTGAACCCTTCGATCTGGAACGCAAACTGGCTTTCTATCTCGACGGCGTCATCCTCAAAGACGACGGCCAGAAGTTCGACGCTACGACCGGCGCGGTGATTCACGAGGCTCGCGACAGCGAAGAGGTCCGCCTCTATGGCTTGCTCGGTGAAACACTGGTGCCGCGTTTGCTGGCCACTTTTTGGCTGCTCGAAGAAAACGGCATTCTGCACGTGCAGCGTGGGTTCATTCAGAAGCACATCCATTTCCAGAAGGGTACCGTGGTTCATGTGGGCGGCGGAACCCGCCGAGAATGCCTACAGCAGATGCTGCTCGACCGCAAGGTCATTAGCTCGGAGACGCTGACCGATTCATTGAATCGCATGATCGACACCGGCAAACTGCAAGGCGAAACGCTCATGGAGTTGGGCGCGCTGAGTTCCCACGATCTGTTCACCACCTTGTCCAGCCAGGCGGAGCGTAAGCTGCTCAACGTCTTTTCCTGGAGCGAGGGTGTCTACTGGTTTGAGCCGGCTCTCGATGTTGTGCCGGCGGGTATGGTACCGCTGCCGTTGGACCTCGGCCGTCTGTTGCGCATTGGGGTGGAAAGCAATCTCTCACCGGCAACACTCGAGAGCTTCTTCACCGAACGGTTGGTGATGGCCGTGCACCCGGCGGAAGGAGGGACGGCTCGCTTGGAACGCCTGCACCCGACGCCGGCGGAGAAACGATTCTGGGCGATCCTCGACGGCCATCGCACCGTCGCGTCGCTACTCACCAACAGCGAGCTTTCACCGACCGACACCTACCGCATGCTCTACCTGCTCGATGTCATTGGCGCTGTGGCCTTCGCCGCGCCGGGCGCCCCCGGCCGCGTCTGGCCGGCCATCGATCCGTTGAACCGCTCAGCGGAAACGGTCGACGTGGAATTCCGGGAAGTGTGCCAACAACGGTATTTGCAGTCGTTCCAACGTCCGCTGCTGGCCGTGTTGGATATCAGTCCCGACGCCTCACCGGCGGAGATAATTGCGGTCTACCTGCGTTCGTGCGCGGGGCTGATGGACGAGAAACGCTATCTAGCCGCGGACGATCTGACGCGAGCCAAGGCGCTAGCGGTTTTCTACCGCATCAGTGAAGCCTATGAGATCGCGGCCGATCCGATTCAGCGCTCCTTGCATGAAAAGGCGATCGCGGAAAAGTCGGAATTGCGCGACACCAACGCACTACAGGCGGAGCTATGTTTCCAGAAAGGTCTGCTGGCCTTTTCTCGCGGCGACTATCTGGAGGCCGCCGATTTGTTCGAAGCAGCGATCGAGTCGCAGGGGCGGGTGGCGGAGTACCATGCGTACCTGGGTTACACGATCTATCTGCGCGACAACGAGCGCGGAGCCATGATTCAGTCGCTGGCCATCGAACGCCTCAAGCGGGCCCTCGAGATTGATCCGCAATTACCGGAGGCCCATCTGTTCCTCGGTAATATTTATTTCTTCGCCGGCAAGCTGGAAAAGGCCGAACTCGCCTACGAGCGCGCCATTCACTACGATCCGGACAACTTCGAAGCGCATCAGCGCATCTGGCAGATCGACACAATGCGGCAGAGCGCGGCAACACCGACCGAGGCGCCGCCCCGCTCACCGGAACTGCAGGAATACCAAGAGGTTATCCACGAGTACTTCCAGCGCATCGGCGTTTGGGACTACTATGAACTGCTCGGCGTCGATCCGGAGGTCAACTCGGGGGATCTACGCCGTGCCTACTTCCAACTCTCGCAGCAGTTGCGTCCGGCGGCAATGCGGGAGGCGGTTGACCAACTGGTGCAGGAAAAAGCCGATGAGATATTCCAACGACTGACGGTGGCTTATACCACGTTGTCGTCGGAAACCGAGCGGCAGGAATACGACCGCTCCCGGACCGCACGGAACGACGGCGAACCGACGGTGGTTTCGCCGGAGGAGCGTGCCGAAGGACGGCGTCTGTTCGATCAAGCCCAGCAACTTTTCCAGCGCGGCGACTTCAAAGCGGCGCTTACCACCTTCCAGCGAGCGTACCAGGTTGATTCGCGCCAGGCCGAGTACCTGGCGTGGCAGGGATGGTCCCTATATCAGACGTCCGGCGGATCGGGAGCCATGGCCGAAAAGAGTCGCGCGGCAGCGAAAGCGCTGTTGCGTCGGGCCTTGGCACAAGATCCGGCCTGCGCCGCGGCATCGGTTTTTTTGGGTCATATCTATCTGAAAGAGAACAAGCGCCTGTTGGCGCGCGACCGTTTTGAAAACGCCTTGCGCGGTGATCCGGAGAACCTGCCGGCGTTGCGCGGTTATCGGCATGCGGTTCGCGGCACGACGGAAGTGATGGCCACCGACAGCCGGGGCAACGAAGTACAACGTTTGCTGGCCGGAGAATACCTGGCGGTGGCCGAACAGAATTTCTTCGACCGGCTGGGCGTGCCGCGCGATGCGGCGCCAGAACAGGTGCAGGCGGCGTTCCAGCGGATGATTGAGAAATACACGGCCGAGGATTCGTTCGCCGAACCCGACCCGGTCAGC
>CAZEDX010000031.1:0-20609 GCA_964511015.1 uncultured bacterium
CGCACGAGCACCGGTTCACCGTTGGCAACATCACCCTTGATCAGCGCCACGTGTTCGTACGGTTCGACGTCGGAGCCGTAGATCTTGGCGATGAATTCACCGTATTGGGTCGGCAGCTGCGCCGAGGCCAGATTGCGCACGTGGATTTCCGTGCGCATTCGGTACTCGATCAGCTCTTCGATCGAGCAAATTAGCAGGCCGTGTTCGGCGGCGAATTGCTCAAGATCGGGCATGCGCGCCATCGTGCCGTCGTCTTTCATGACCTCGCAGATGACCGCCATCGGCTTCATGCCCGCGAGCCGCGCCAGATCGACCGAGCCTTCCGTCTGCCCGGCGCGCTTGAGCACGCCGCCGTTCTTGGCGCGCAATGGAAACACATGCCCCGGACGGACCAGGTCATACGAGGTGGCGCCGTCGGCCACGGCAGTCTGGATGGTGGTAGCGCGATCATGCGCGCTAATGCCGGTGGTCACGCCGTGCCGGGCTTCGATACTGATTGTGAACGCCGTGCCGAAGCGGCTCTTGTTCTGCGTGTCCGGCACCATCGGCGGCAGTTCCAGGTAATCGGCGCGTTCTTCCGTCATCGCCAGGCAGATCAACCCGCGGCCGAACTTCGCCATGAAGTTGATCGCCTCCGGCGTAGCGTGCTCGGCGGCGATCATCAAATCGCCTTCGTTCTCGCGGTCCTCGTCATCGACCAGGATGATCATCTTCCCGGAGCGAATCGCTTCAATTGCTTCTTTTACTGTGCATAGCGGCATGTTGTTTCCTACTTCGAAAAGCCGTGTTCGGCTAGAAAGTTCGCATCGATTCCGCCCGGCGCTGGGGGCTTGTCACCCAAGCGCACGGCCAATAGACGCTCCACGTATTTACCGATCAAATCGGCCTCCAGATTGACCTCGTCGCCGACGCGGCGATTGGCCAGCGTCGTGGAGGACCAGGTGTGCGGGATGATGCCGATTTCGAACGCGCGTTCGTCAACCGCGTTGATCGTCAAACTGATGCCGTCCAACGCCACCGAACCCTTCGGAACGCAGTAGCGCAATACCGTCTCCGGAGCCTCGACGCGAACGACGGTAAACCCGCCTTCTCCTCGCATCGCGGCGATACGTCCGACGCCATCCACGTGCCCTGCTACCAGATGACCGCCAAGGCGGTCGCCGATTTGCATGGCCCGCTCCACATTCAACCGGTCACCGGCCTTCCGGGCGGCCGCCGTAGTCACCGCCAGTGTCTCCGGGCTGACCTCCACTTCGAAGGTGTCTCCCGACAGTGCGGTAATGGTCTGGCAATAGCCGTCCAAAGCCACCGAATCACCGATCCGCAACCCGGCCAGCAACGTGTCCGGACGCATCCGGAAAACGCGATTGGCGCCACGTGGCGACACCGCGGTCAACGTGCCGATAGTTTCGATCAATCCGGTAAACATGACGACGGCCTAAAATACCCTTCCAACAACCAGTCTTCGCCCAAGCGGCGAATGGTCAAATGGTAAATACGCCGGGCATCGTCCATCGTTCGCGCCAACTCGCCGTGGAACGAGGTAATTGCACTCTCGCCACCGACGATTTTTGGCGCCAGAACTAAGGCCAGCTTGTCGGCGATCCCAGCCGCGAGACAGGCCGCCAAAACGCGCCCGCCGCCCTCGACCAGGACGCTGGTTATATCCCTCTTTCCGAGGGCATCCGTCAAGGCGGTCAGATCGATTTTTCCATCGGCGGACCGGGGAAAATACTCAACGCTAACCCCCTTCCGGACAAGTTTTTTTGCCCGTTCCGGATCAGCCCCCTCTACCGCCGCGATGAGCGTCTCTCCCGGCAGGTCGCCGGACACGATTTTCGCACCAGGTGGCGTGCGCAGATTCGAATCCAAAATGACACGCAAAGGATGTCGGCACAGGGACTTATATTCCAAACGACAAGTTAGTTGTGGGTCGTCCGCCAGTACGGTACCCACACCCACCATGATGGCGTCGTTGGCGTGTCTTAGACGGTGGGCAAAACGTCGCGCCGGCGCATTGCTGACCCACTGGCTGCTGCCGTCAGCGGTGGCGATTTTGCCATCGAGCGTGGACGCCGCTTTGAGCAGCACAAACGGCTTACCCGTAAGCATCCATTTGCAGAAGGCCTCGTTGAGTTTTTGGGCCGGTCCGGACAACACGCCGACGTGTACCCCGATTCCCTTCTCCTCGAGGCAGTTAACCCCATTCCCGCACACCAGCGGATTGATGTCGCGATGGGCCACGAAAACGTGGTCTACCCCTGCCGCCAACAGGGCATCGGTACAGGGGGGGGTCTTGCCGTGATGACAGCATGGTTCGAGCGTGACGACCATGGTCGAGCCGCGTGGGTCGAGGCCTCGCCGGCGGCATTCTGCCAGTGCCTCGATTTCGGCGTGCGGCTGACCGGCGGCATGGTGATATCCCTCGCCGATGACTTCGCCGTCCCGGAGCAGAACAGCCCCAACCATCGGGTTGGGGCTCGTCCAGCCTTCGCCGCGGCGGGCCAGGCGCAAGGCTCGGCGCATGGCCCATTCGACCAGGCGGTCGTCAGGTCGCTTTCTTTTCATGTTGCAGCAGCTCTTTCAACTCGGTCATGAAGGCGTCGATATCCTTGAAAGAGCGGTACACGGACGCAAACCGCACATACGCGACCGGGTGCAAATCCCGCAGCCGGCCGATCACTTCCTCGCCGATTTCCGTGCTGTGCACCTCTTTGTCGCCGCATTCCGCGAAGTGCCGCTCGACCTCCATCACCAAGCCCTCCATCTGGTCGGCGGACACCGGCAGTTTCTCGCACGCCCGGGCCACTCCGGCCAGGATCTTGTCGCGGTTGAACGGCTCGCGGCGACCGTCCTTTTTGATTACCAGCGGCATGTTTTCTTCGATACGTTCATACGTGGTGAAACGCCGATTGCAGTCGATGCAGACACGGCGGCGGCGGATGACGTTCCCCACCTCCCGGAAGCGCGAGTCCACGACTTTGTTCTGGTCTGACCGGCAATACGGGCACAGCATGCGACGCTCCTTTATTTCGGCAGATGAACCAGCTTCACCCCCGCCTGCACCAGCAGGTTGCGGGAGAGATCGTCCGGATAGCCCTCGGAATAGTAGATGGTCTTCACGCCCGCGTTGATCAGCATCTTCGAGCAGATGACACACGGAAACGTGGTGGAGTAGACGTCGGCATCGCGGATGGAAACGCCGTGATACGCCGCTTGGATGATGGCGTTCTGTTCCGCATGCAACCCGCGGCAAAGCTCGTGCATCTGGCCCGAAGGGACGCCTTTTTGTTCGCGCAGACATCCAACCTCCGAGCAGTGCGGTACATCGCGCGGCGCCCCGTTGTAGCCGGTCGCCAGGATGTTCTTTTCCTTGACCAGCACCGCCCCTACGCCACGGCGCAAGCAGGTGCTGCGCGTGCGGGCCAGACGCGCAAATTCCATGAAGTACTCGTCCCACGTGGGACGCGGCGGCCTAGGACTCAAGTCGGTGAATTTTTTCGACTCTTCGCTCATGCCGGCCGCCTTCAAAGGGGGTGGTTAGCCAAGCTCGGACGATCGCCTCGGCCAGCCCGAAGCCGACCACGCGCTCGCCAAGCACAAGAATATTCGCGTTGTTATGCGCCCGCGACATCGACGCCATGTACGGGTCGGTGCACAAGGCCGCGCGTATGCCTTTGATCTTGTTGGCGGTTAGACTCATGCCGATGCCGGTGCCGCAGACCAACACCCCCCGCTCGGCTTCCCCCGCGGCAACCATGCGTGCCGCCTTTTCGCCGAAGTCCGTGTAATCGCAGCTATCTTCGCTGTACGTGCCGACGTCGAGCACCTCGTGGCCTGCCGCCGCAAGCCATTTTTTTACTTGTTCCTTGAGCTTCAACCCGCCGTGATCACTGGCCACTGCGATGCGCACAAACGCCCCCGTAAGCGAAATCATCTGGTATCAGAGGAAAAAAGGATACCACCGGGGCAACCGCCGCGCAACTACCTAGCGGCCCCTGGCGTCGTCGCCCCACAAAATCTTGTGTAGTTGGAGCTGAAGTCGAAATGGCGCCCTCGTTTCAAGCAACCATTCGGCGACCTCCGCCGGTTCGGTTTCACCGGCGGCGGGCGATACGAGCAGTGGACAACGCCCGATCAGGGCATACTTTTCCACGAACTCAATGGCCGTCTGGAAATCGATTCGGTCGGCGACCACGAACTTGAGTTCGTCGGTGATGCGCAGGTCGTCGAGATTGGCGGTCAGGAAACCGACACTTGCCTTGGCCGACGGCGGTTTGACGTCAACAATCCGGCGCACGCGTGGATCCAGCCCGGCGATCGGCAACGTGCCGTTCGTTTCGATCAAAACCACCCAGTCGCGTTCGGCAAAGCCGGCGATCAGATCGTTGATCGCCGGTTGCAATAGCGGCTCGCCGCCGGTGATCACCGCTAGACCACGGCGCGCCGCCTTGGCTTCATTGAGCAGCGAAGCGACCGTGCGCGCTTCACCGGTTTCCCAGGCGTAGGAGGTATCGCACCAACGGCAACGCAGGTTGCAGCCGCTGGTGCGCACGAAGAAGGCGGGCAGTCCTTGAAACGTCGTCTCGCCGCAGAGGCTGACGAAGGTCTCGCAGACCAGGAGCGAACTAGAAGTGAATGAGACTGAAGACCGGTCTCCCAACAAGCTTCTCCCGCCCTTTCAAGAAGTCCAGTTCGATCAAGAACGAACACTCGACGACCTTGCCGCCGAGTTCCTCGACCAGGCCCGCGACGGCCGCCATCGTTCCGCCGGTGGCCAACACGTCGTCGAACAACAACACTTTTTCACCGCGGCTGACGGCATCTTCGTGGATCTCAAGCGTGTCGGCGCCATACTCCAGCTGGGAGCTGGCACTCCGCGTCTTGTAGGGCAGCTTGCCGGGCTTGCGCACGATCTGAAAGCCTGCGCCGAGGGTGTAGGCCAGCGCACCGCCGAAGATGAAGCCGCGTGATTCGATAGCCAGCACCTTGTCGATCTGCTGGCCGCGATAGCGATTGGCGAACGCGTCGATGGTCGCCTTGAAGGCCTCCGGATTGGAAACCAGCGTGGTGATGTCTTTGAAAACGATGCCCGGCTTGGGGAAATCGGGCACATCACGGATTAAGGCGGCCAGTTTCTTCGCGTCCATCCATATACTCCTTTCGCGCTGCGTTCAACGCCGCGGCAGGTACAGCAGCGGATCTACCGCCTGGGAACCGATCCGGATTTCGAAATGCAGCGTCGGCTTTTCCACGCGACCGGTGCGTCCGACTTCCGCAATCAACTGTCCCTGCTTCACCTGCTGGTTTTCCTGCACCAGGTTCTTCTTGTTGTAAGCGTAAATCGACACGAAGTTGTCGTCGTGCCGAATGATGATCATGTTGCCGTAGCCGCGGAAACGGTCCGACGACAGAATAACCGTGCCCGCCGCAGCCGCACGAACCGGGGTTCCTTCAGCCGCCTCGATATCGAGCCAGCGCATGACCACGCCGCCGTCGCGATCACCGAATTTATGCACGATCGTGCCGCCGTCGAGCGGCCACAGGAAACGGGCGGCCGTATTCGGCTCCGGGGTCGGCGTCGGCGGTTGTGGACGCGGGGTAGCGTTGATCCGAGGGGTCGGCTGCGGCCGCGGGGTCGGCGTGGCAACCGGCCGCGGCGTTTGTCGGTTCGCGCGTGGGTTCTGTTCCGAATAGTCCCGCAAAGTCTGGTTCGGCGCACGGGGGATCTTGATCCGGTCGCCGACCTGGAGGTTGTACGGGTCGACACCCGGATTGGCGCGCTGTATGTCTTGCACCGAAACGCCGTAGTCGTGGCTCAGCTTATACAGCGTGTCGCCGCTCTCGACGACGTGGTAGTACGAGCAACCGGCCAGAAGCCAACAGACGAGCAGCAACAGTACCGGCTTCCAGACTCTACTCATGACGGCCTCCCAGGCAGTGCAACGCGGTTTCAACCGCCTGCTCTGCGTCGGACGCGGAAATCACTCCTTCAATCGACCAACTCTCCAGACCGACCACCGGCTTGCCCAGTTTGAGCGCGATGGCAATTTCCGACAACGTGCCCATGGCCCCGGCCACCGCGATCAGCGCATCGGCCGAATGGGCCAGAATCACGTTGCGCCCGTGGCCCATGTTGGTCACCACCTCGACATCAAGGTAGCGGTTGCCCGATTCGCGGTGCGCGGTCGGCAATACTCCGACCACCAGTCCGCCAGCCTCCTTGGCGCCACGGCTGGCCGCCTCCATCACGCCGCCCATCCCGCCGGTCACCAAGACCGCCCCGGCGCGCGCAATCGAACGGCCCACCTGATAGGCCAATTCCGCCACGTGTCCGTCGCAACTTCCAGCGCCGCTTACCGCGATTTGAACGGGCATGCCCGGCCTCGCTTTGACGGGACCAATTCTAACACAAAGCAATTCCGCCGCATCATTCTTCCCAGCCGTAGTGCCCGACCAGCGGCACGAAAATGCACCGCCCCAGGTTCTCCTTGACGATCTGGTTGCGTTCGCGGGTGTAGCAGTACAGCGTCTGTACCGACCGGTCGCCGATCGGAATGACCAGTCGCCCGCCGACCTTGAGCTGTTCCAAATAGGGCGCCGGAGCCGCCGGGGCCCCGGCGGTAACGATGATCGCGTCGAACGGCGCCTCTTCCTTCCAACCGTGTGTGCCGTCCGCAATACGTACCAACACGTTGAAAATGCCCATGTCGGCCAAGCGCTTTTCCGCGTCGCGTCCGAGCGACCGAATCCGTTCGACGGTAAACACCTTGTCCGCCAGTTTGGCCAGAATCGCCGTCTGATATCCGCTGCCGGTGCCGATCTCCAGCACCTTTTCCTTGCCCTGCAGCGCCAGCGCCTCGGTCATCAGCGCCACCATGAACGGCTGGCTAATCGTCTGCTCTTGTCCAATCGGCAACGGACGGTCGGCGTATGCCTCGGCCCACTGGGTCTCCGGCAGGAACCGTTCGCGCGGCACTTGGTCCATCGCGTCCAACACGCGCTCGTCTTTGATGCCGCGGCGGCGTAGTTGGTGTTCGATCATATTGGCGCGATTGATCAGCAGACGTTCGGCGGAAACCGATTTCACCATGATGTCTTCTTCAATACCTCAAACGTGGCTTGGTCGGTCAAGTTGAAGCGGATCGGGGTGATCGAGGCATAGCCGCTGCGCACCGCCGCCACATCGCTGCCCGGGATGTCCACGAACCCCCTCTCCTGGCCGGCGATCCAGTAATACTTACGACCCCGCGGGTCGGTCTTTTCCTCGATCTCGTCGCCGTAGACCCGGCGTCCCTGGACGGTAGGCAAAATGCCTTGCAAACCATCGGGCGAAGTGTTGGGAACGTTGACGTTGAGCAGTGTGTCGGGAGGCAGGCCGTTCTGCAACACCAGGCGCGCCACTTTGCGGGCCACCAACGCCGCGCCGGAAAAATCAAAATCCCGCCGCGCGTCAACGCTCACCGCGATGGCCGGCACGCCGATCAAGGTTGCTTCCAGCGCTGCCATGACGGTGCCGCTGTACGTAATGTCCTGCCCCAGATTGCCGCCCTTGTTGATACCGCAAGCGACCAACTGTGGCCGGTGGTCGCGCAGAATTCCGTTCAAGGCCAGGTGCACGCAATCGGCGGGGGTGCCGTCGGTCGAATACCAACCATCGCGCACGCGATTGATGCGCAACGGGCGCTCGAGCGTCATGCTATGTGCGGCGGTGCTACGGTTGCCATCCGGGGCAACGACGACCACCGATCCGAAGTCCGACATGGCTTCGGCCAGCGCTGCCAGCCCTGCGGAATCGATACCGTCATCGTTGGTGACCAGAATGCGCACTGCACCCCTCTTGTGGTAGTGGCTGGAACCGGATGCTACAGAATCTTGTGGTGTCTCACAAGACCAAAGACCAAACGCCGAGCGGCTTTTTCCGGTTCGAACGCAAATAAAAGGCCCCTTCGAAAAGCAAAGGGGCCCGCTGGGAATCGATTCGCACTCAGGCTACTTGGTCGGCGTCTCGCGATTCAGCATCGAGTCCGCGACCTTGTAGGCCAGGCAGTAAATAATGAACGCGCAGTTCGCCAGTAGCGGCGCCGGGAAGATGGAGCCGTCGGAAATCCACACATTGTCCATATCCCACACTTTGCCGTTGACGTCGGTGACCGAATCACTCGGATTGGTGCCCATGCGGCAGGTGCCGTTCTGGTGCACGACGTCAATGGCGCCGCTGAACATCTGGGTAGTGTCGGCGCCGGCTTTGATCTGAATCTGCTTAGCAACATCCACCGCGGTGACCAGCCACTCCGCTTCCTTGGCGTTGGGTTCGAAGGTGATTTTCGGCACCGGCAGCCCGTATTTGTTTTGGCGCGTCGGATGCGGCACGATCAGGTTTTCGGTGAAACCGTCGTCGTAGCTGCGCACCAGCGGTGCGGAGCAGATGATCTTGCTGTACTGGCGCATGAAGCGCTTGAACTTCAGGCCGATCAGGTCCAGCAGGTCTTCTTTTTCCATGATCTCGTACATGCCGCCCATGTAGGTCGGCGGGGCGGCCATGTTGAATTCCAACAGGTAGCCGTTGTCGTAGTTCTGGTAGAGGTCGTTCAATTCGACAACCTGTCCCTGGTAGGTGCGCACGTCGTCCCGGTCGAGAATGGCGTAGGTCGCACGGAAGAAGTGGCCGCGCAGATTGCGTCCCACCTGACCCGACGAGTTGGCCAGGTACTCGCCGTTCTTCCCCGACCACATCAGCAACATCGGCGTCATCATCGCGCCGGCCGCAAGCACATAGCGTTCGGCGACGATCTTGCGTTCCTCGACGTACTCCGAGGCCACCCCGGTCTTGGTGCGCTTCAAATAGGTCACGCTGGTGATCTTCGTGCCGGTGTTGTTGGTGTTCAGCTTGGTCACCAGGCAGTTGTCGAACACTTCCGCGCCGTACCACTTGGCTTTCGGCAGCGGCACGGTCAACGCGTTGGCCTTGGCGTTGTAGCGGCAACCGAGCATGCAGCACTTACACTGCCGGCAACGGTCGTGATAGACGCCGTATTCGAAATACGGTTCGCGATTGAACGCGCTCTGGATCGGGCCCAGGATACCGCCGGCCGCTTCGTTGACGATCTGGGCATAGTGGCTGAGTTCTTCGATCGGCCAGCGCGAAACGTGATAGCGCTTTTTGGTTAGTGCGATGTACTTCTCGAACGAAGCCCAACTGAACGGCCAGAGACCGGCGTCGAAATCGCGCGGAATGGATTCTTCCAGTACGCCGCCGTAAGTGGTCGTGCCGCCGCCGGAGCATTCGCCCATCGCCGTGCGCCAGCTGCGGCCTTCGTAGTCTTCGTGGAAGAACAAGTCGTCGGAGACGGCGTCGAGAAAACGCTGCCGGTTCGCGAAGTGTTTTTCCGAACCGTAAGTGATGTCCAAGTCCTTGCCGGCTTCGAGGAAGATGACCTTCGCCCCGGCCTCGGCCAGCTCGCCGCCGAGGGTGGCGCCGCCGGCACCGGCACCGATGATCAACACGTCGCAATAGTCGGTTTTCATGATTTCAACCCCTTCTTCAACGTCACCGGAAAGACCTTTGCGTCGACGTAGCCCTCACACGGAATATGGAAGGTGCCGGAGGGGTCATTCGGATCGTACCAGTTCATGGATTCGAACAACTCGAGCTGCAGGTCAGGGTCGTCGACTTCGTAGGTGCCGATCATCGAGACCGTGAGGATACCGCTGAGCATCTGATTGAACGTGGGATTGAGTTCCTCGCGCTCGATGATCCACTGTTTGAGCGCGGTGAGCTGTTCTTCCGGCGTGCAGTTGATGAACTTCTTGCCGGCCGTCTGCCGCGCATATTTGTTCAGGAACTGCACGGCCATGAGCTGGCCCATCTCGCCGAGCGTCGCGGCCAGCACCCAGTCGCCGTAGTAATCGGAGCCCTTGAAATCGCCTTCGATCTCCGGATCGGCCGGCACGATGATGTCGACCACCGCGGTGATTTCCGGCAACGGCGCCGGGCCGTCGCCAAGCTGCGGGTCCGCCGGCGTCCACTCTTCGGGGTTGATCGGCAGCGCCGCGCGCGGCAGGCCCAGGCCGGCCACCAACGACGAAATGAAGGCCGCGGAGGAGCCAATCAGAAATTGCCGTCTATTCATCGCGCACCTCCCGTCTTCTTCTTCTGGTCAGCCGTGCCGTCGACATACCCGTTGATATGCGTGCCACGCGGCAGGATGGCGCCACTCTCGTCGACCGTGGTCGGATGGCAGGAGTGACAATCGACATCTGTGTTCCCTTGCGGGTCGGTCAGGCGGTGGCAAGCACCGCACCGCGAAGCGGCATGGCTGGTATCGGTCCAGGACGGTTCGGTGAGCGTGCCGCCGGTCAGCGTCGCGCCGTGGCAATATACGCTCGTGCATTTCTTACCGTCGAAGACCGGATGCGCGCCGTCCAGGATGGCCAGGTTGGCAAAGGTCACCTCTGCTTTCTTGTCGCCGTCAATATGCCCCGCCGCCCAGGTGTTGAGCGGCACCGTGTGGCAGTTGGTGCAGGCGACCTGGTGCACCGGCAACGTCGCGTTACGCATCGCCGCGTGCGCGCCAACACCAGGCTGGTCAACGCTGCACTGGCCGCGCAAATTCTGCGGCGGCGATACTCCCTGGTTCCAACCGTGACACGACGTACAACCCACCGCGTAGTCCACCGTGCCGTTGTTGTGCAGTTTCTCCTGCACCCAGGCAAAGTCCTGCGCGATCACGTTGCCGTGGCACCGGTAGCAGCGGTTGTTTTCCGGGTGCCGAGCGGAGTTGGGCGGAGCGCCGTGGCACTTGTCGCACCCGTCCGGCACCTTGACGATCGTGAAGCCGCAATCGTCTACTTCGCCGTCGGCCGTGTCATCGTCTGCGTTGTGGTGATCGTTGCCGCCCGAGCCGTCCGATTGGCAACCGGCGATGAGCGCCAGCAGCAAGAACAAGAGTAGAACCAGGCTAATCGTCGCGGCGGAAAAGAAGCGGAGCCATGAATCGGTCAACTGGCGTGCGAGCGTGAAAGTCATCATGTGGTGTAGCCTTTGTTCGCGCGTGGAGATTCACCTGACCGAGAAAGGGGAAAAATTCGACGTCTTTTTGGTAAGGCATATTTCGTGATTTTCTAAAGGACTCCGCGGCCGGAGTCAAGAGAGACCCCCGGCCGGGCGTCTCCGGGTAGCTGCCGACAGTGCGGTGCGGTCTCTATTCGCCGCCGGTGATGACGAAGTCGATGCGCGTGTTGCGCCGCCGCCCCTCGGGAATGTTGTTGGACGCGATCGGCACGTCCGAACCCAACCCGACTGCAGTCATGCGTGCGCCGTCGATGCCGCGGCTCTGCAGATAGGCGCGCACGGCCTCCGCACGGTCTTGTGTCAGCTTCTTTGCGTCGCCGACGTCGGTGGCCACGTGCCCTTCGATCTGAATCTGCACCTTCGGGTATTCCGCCAGCAACTCGGCGACCTGGTCCAACATGGCCTTGTCGTCGGCGGTCAGTTCCGCACTCTGCGGACCGGCAAACACCATCGGCCGCGGCAGCACGAACTGCCCACGCAGCATGATGACGCCACCCGGCCGGCGGGCCACAATTGGCTGCGGTACACCGTCTTCGTCGAGGTACGTGTTCCGCGAACCGCCTTCCAGCGGCGCCGCGTCGCGGCCGTCGATAATGCCGTCGCCGTCAGTGTCGAAGTTCAGCGGGTTGGTGTGCGCTTCGTTGACTTCCTGCCCATCGCTGAGGCCGTCGCCGTCGGTGTCCGCTTTCAACGGGTCGGACTCGTACATCCGCGCCTCGGCGCCATCACTCAGGCCGTCCGCGTCGGTGTCGGTTGCCAACGGATTGGTATGAACGTTCTTGATTTCCTCTCCGTCCGTCAGGCCATCGGCATCGGAATCGGCATTGAGCGGATCGGTATGGTGGATTCGCGTTTCGTCGTAGTTGCTCAGACCATCGCGGTCGCGGTCCTCGGTGCGGCTGGCGGGGTCGAACCCCCCTTCCGCCGGGCGCGAGCGATCGAGCTTCGGCCAGGTGAGCCCCACACCACCGAAGATGCGCCAGGTCGGATTGCCGATGCCGGCATTGACCCCGAGCCCGCCGCCGACGGTGAAATGCACCGGCCCGGCGTAGAACTTCGCCGCAGCCAGGCCTTCGGTCGGCACTTCCAGATCGATGTTGTCAATACCGTAATCGATCGTGCGGCCGGTAATTTCACCGAGAAGTTCAACGTAGCGGTGCACCATGACCGTTACGCCGGCGCCAAACTCGGCACGTCCGGTCGGGTCGAATCCCTCATCGGCGCCATCCTCGTCGGCCAGGTAAACATAGCCGCCGTTGAGCACCATGTTGACCATGGCAAAGCGCTTGTCGATCACCAACCGTCCGCCGGCGGTCACGGCGCCGTTGCCGGTGTAGTAGTCTGGATTGCCGGTCGGCACGGTCACCACCGGAACCAAAGCGAGGCCGAGCGAGCCCGGCTTGTTCGGCAGCAGCCGGAACTTGAGCATCAGGCGCAGATCGCCCATGGCCGAGGCGTTCTCTTCGTCGTTTTCCGGAAACGCTTCGGACATGCGCACGTCGAAATCCTGCCCGGCCAGCACGTCGAATCGCCCGGCGACGCCGAAGTCCATGAAATCGAACAGGCCGACCGCCGCCTGCAGTTCGGTGCTGATATCCGACTCAACGATTTTCAGTTTCTCGTCGTCGGAGAAGCCCAACACGAACGGATTGGCCGCGTAGTTTCCCAGCAATGCGAAACCGAACTGCCCGTGGGCATACGGCGAAGAACTGTACAACGTCAACAGATTCTGGTTGCCGATGGCTGGTTGCAAGTTTTGGATGTCGATGGCCCAGGCCGCACTCGCCGCCAGCAGTACCAGCACCGCCGCAAGAATCAGCCGCTTCATCATTCACACCCTTCATCGGCTCGCTCGTAGCCGTAGATTTCCAGTTCCGCGACTTCGAAGCTGTACGCGGTCGTCAGCGGACTCGGCGCGTTGCTTTCCCACAGCGCCAAAAACACCCAACGGCCCTGGCGCGGGTCGTCGGTCAGGTCGAACAGATTGTTCTGAATGTCCTCGTCGGTGTCCTGTACCACGTGACCGACCTGAACGTAGCCGTATTCGCCCAACTCCGACGGATCGACTTCATGTGGCATCACCTCGGGCTCATCTTCAGTGTTGACGTAGACATCGAAGAGAGTGCCGTATTCGTATTTGCCCAGCAGATCGCGGCCCCAGAAGACATTGACGGTTTCGATCCAGTAGTCCTTCGCCATTTTCACCGCAAGCCATTGCGGCTGGTAGAGCGCTTCCGGATGCCAGGTCTGGGTCGTGTTTTCCCACCAACTGAGGTAATTGCCGTCAATAGCTTTGTCCGGTGTGTTTTCCGGCTTGGTGTAACTGACGCTGCTGGCGCTGGCCGTACCGGACTCCGCGTAGTTGGGCGGTTCGGACTGCTGTTCGATGTTGGCATAAGTGGCCTCACTCACGTTGCCGGCTCCATCCACCGCGACGAAAACGAGCTTGTTGACCTGATCGGTCTTCAGCGCCACCTTAACGCAAAACTGGCCGCTCTCATCGACTTCGGTTTCGGTGTCATTCAATCCGCCGCTGACCTTGACGACCGCCAGCGGTTCGGCGGATCCCCGCACCGACTGGTAGGCCAAGGCGGTCGGCGTTACCACATCATCCACAATGGGCGCATCGGGCGGCGTCGTGTCCGACGGCGTGTCGTCGTCGCTGTCATCGTCGGGGAAGACGCCTCCCGCGCCGTACAGCGGCATGTCGACTTGCGAAGAGGTGTCGCAAGCCGGTCCGGCGCCCAGTCCAAGAACCAAGAGAAAGATAGCACTGAGCAAGAGAAGGAGTCGACCGGTAGACATGATGATCTAACCCCCAAGCAGCTTGAACCTGGAACAAGAGAGAAGTCTCGAACAAAGAAGATGGTATTCGATTCGCGGGGGTGCGGTCAATTGGCAAACGGCTATTTCCCGCCGATTCGCGATGACTCCTTCGTGTGTTGGGAAAACAGGTACGCTTCGATAAACCGGTCCAGGTCGCCGTCGAGCACCGCGTCGACATTGCCCATCTCTACGTCGGTTCGCAAGTCCTTGACCAGCCGATACGGTTGAAGCACGTACGAACGGATTTGGCTGCCCCAGGCGATGTCCTTCTTCTGGGCGTTGATTGCATCCTTCTCCGCCTGTTTTTCCTGTAAGCGCAACTGGTAGAGGCGGGCCTTGAGCACCTTCATCGCCTGCGCCTTGTTGCGGTGCTGGCTGCGCTCGTTCTGGCACTGCACGACAATGTTCGTCGGCAAGTGGGTGATGCGCACCGCGCTGCTGGTCTTGTTGACATGCTGACCGCCCTTGCCGCCGGCGCGGTAGGTGTCGATTCGCAAATCGTTCTCGTCGATCTCTACGTCGATCGTCTCTTCAATGTCGGGATAGACAAACACGCTAGCAAAACTGGTGTGCCGGCGTTGGTTGGCGTCGAACGGACTGATCCGCACCAGCCGGTGAATGCCGGTTTCCGCTTTCAACAAGCCAAAGGCGTTGAGGCCTTTGATCTCCACCGTGGCCCCTTTAATGCCGGCTTCGTCTCCGGGCAGTTCGTCGATCAACTCGGTAGAGAAGCCGCGGCGCTCGGCGTAGCGCAAATACATGCGCAGCAGCATCTGCGCCCAGTCGCAGGCTTCGGTGCCGCCGGCGCCGGAATGGATCTCCAGAATCGCTCCGGCGGAATCGGCCTCGCCGGAGAACAGCATCTGCAACTCGGTGGCCTTGAGCAGTTCTTCCGCTTCCCCGAGGCGTTGATTCAGTTCGGCGGCGAGGTCTTCGTCGTGGCTCTCGCGCACCAGTTCAAGCGCGACCTCGGCTTCCTCGACCATGCCAACCAGCCGATCCCACTCGCTCAGCGATCGCTCGAGATCGGCCTTCTCCTTGAGCAGCTTCTTGGCGGCCTCGCCGTCTTTCCAGAGGTCTTCCGCGGCGGATTTGTTTTCAAGCGCCGTGAGTTGTTCGCGTTTCTTGGCTAAATCAAAGATACCCCCGAAGATCTTCGAGTCTCTGTCGCACCGCGGATACACGCTGAATGGTATCGTCCAGAATCATGCTGCCTGCTCCTTCTTCCGCCGTCCCACCAGCGCATACGCCAGGGCCGCGAGATAAATGGCTGCCGCCGAGTAAACCGCGACATCGCCGAATCGATCATATATTGTTTGCACATCCATTGTGCGCACCACCCCCAGCCGCGTCGCCGGCACATACAAATCGGTCGCTATGATCGTGCGACCGAGCGGATCGATGAACCCGCTGATCCCCGTGTTCGCCGCGCGCGCGACGTAGCGCCGGTTTTCAATCGCCCGTATGGCGACCTGCGACCAATGCTGATACGGCGCCGAGGTTTTGCCAAACCAAGCGTCGTTGGTGATCGTCACCAGGAACTGCGCCCCCAACCGGTTCAGCTTCCGAACGGTCGACGGATAAACCGCCTCGTAGCAGATGAACACCGAAAACGGTGCGATCGGGAAGCGCATGATGTGGTATTCGCCCGACGGCTCGAAATTGAGGGTACCGCTGATCTTTTCCTTGCCGAACACGCGAGCGATCCGTTCCAGCCAATGCTTCTTAGGAATGAACTCGCCAAAGGGCACGAGTCGGTTCTTGTCGTACCACGACACGGCCTCGCCTTCCGGCGAGATCAGCACCGCGCTGTTGTGGCTGCGGTTTTCGCCGCGGGGATCGTCGGGATCATCCCGCTTGGTCATGCTGGGTACGCCGGTCAACACCCAACGCTGGGTGTCGCGCGCATAGGCCGAGATTTCCGGGTGCAACGCCTTGTTCCAGCGGTATTGCCGGCGGGGAATCGCCGTCTCCGGAAATATAATGAGTTCGGCGCCTTGATTGGCCACCGTCTTCGCCAATGCCGCGTAGTCGTCCAGCACCTTGTTCCGGAACGCGGATTTCCATTTCATGTTCTGGTCCACGTTGCCTTGCACCACACCAATGCGAATCGGTCGTCCGGTCTGCATCAAAGACGAAATCTGGCTGGTGCGAACGGCACCGTAAAACAGCGCCGCGATCACCAGAGTGCCCAACACGGCCATCTGGACCTTGGGGAAAGCGCGTTGTTTGCGATAGAACCGCCACAACTCATAAAAGGCCACGTTGCCGAAGGCCAACAGCCACCCCATTCCGTGCTCGCCCACCAGATCGAAAGATTGGTCAAGCAACGGCACGTGGAAGGCGGCACAGCCGAGGATGTCCCAGGGAAAGCCGCCGAGAAAAACGACGAGCATCCAATCCCAGAACACCCAACTGACCGGGAACACCAGCCAGAACGGCAGGCCCCGCTGGCGCACGGCCCAATACGTGAGACCGAAACCGGCCATCCAGTACAGACCAAGGAACGAAGTCAGCAAAAGCAGAATGGCTACCGCCGCCGCAAAAGGGATCGGCGAAAAATACGAGATCGTATAAACCAGCCAATAGAGCTTGCCGGTGTTGGCCACTGTGCCGGCCAGCCAACCCAACCACATCGCGCGCTTTCGGTCGCCCGAGAAGGCGTCCAGCATAACAGGAACCAGGCACACGAAACCGAGAACGCCCAGACGCAGATGCGGGAAACATGCGACATACAACGCGGCCGTCAAATACGCCGCCCATTCTTTCCACAGCAACAACAGCGACAACGCCCAGGCCGCCAGCATGACGTGCGCCGCGCAACGCAGGCCGCCAAAATCGGCCAACACGCGAAGCACGCCGTCGGCCGTGTACAACACGACGGTGATGGCCAGAAGAATCCAGACCAACTTGCGCGTAATGGTGACTGGACCAATCTTCATCTTGTGGTGCGTGACTCCGTCCATTTCGACCGGCGGATGATACGCAGAACCCTAGGCCAATGCAACTTACGGGCGTAACACCCGATAGATTTCACAATCCGGGCCGGCCATCAATGGCACAAACTGGTCTGGATGTTCCCGCGCCCATTGGCGCTCAATGGTGAAGCCGTCGGCATCGTGCGGTAAGTAGCTCAACTCCTGCCCGCGCAATGGTTCCAGGAAGAGCAACTCCACCTGCTCCCGCAACAAGGCGGAATGCCAGCTCTCGTAACTCCGATGTCGGCCACGCCAATCGGCCTTTTCTTGTTCGCGCCGCAACAAGCCAGCTTTCGCCAGGTTGCGCACGTAGTTATGCAGCTTCATCTCCGTCTGGCCGTCAGTATTGACGTAGACCACGCGGGTCGTGCCCGCTCGTCCGGCGAGGTAGTACGGGGCATTGCGCCCAGCATAGGCCACCGCGGTCGGATGCTGATCCCATACCGCGGCATAGCCTGCGAACGGCAATTCCCTGCTGGCCCCCAGCCCGGTTTCGACAAATGTTCCGGCTTGCGGATGAGCGGCGACCAATGCCGGAATGAAACCGATTAAGAAGACCGCCGCCAGCCGCACACCGGTCCGTGCAATGCGGGCGCGCACTGCGAACCACATTGCTACCATCAGCACCAAAACGATCGCCGCGAACCATACACCGTCATGCGGCATGATCCCCCTGGCGGCGACGGGCAACATACCGACGCGGAAGCCTTGCCCCGGCCCCCAAACGGTCAACAGCAAAGACGGAACCAACGCGAGCAGCGCCCAACGACCACGACGGGTGTCAGGCCAAAACGCCAGTGGCAATAGCGCCAGCGCGACCACCCACAGCAAGAATCGGTCTTGCGAGTTGTAGGGAACCACCAGGAAATGCCAGCTCAGGGCGACCGGCGCGACCCCACCGAACCACCGCCATGCGCTACGTCGCCAGGCAAGCCAGAGGCCGGCGATCATCCCGCCCAGACCGACCGGTGCCAGCCAAAAACCAAACGCTTGCGCCGATACCGCCAGCGCCGCGGCGAGATTCGGCACCCGAAACGGGCTGGCCAGCATCGCCTGTCGCGTGTAGGCGCCGTCGAAAAACAGAAACTGCGCGGGAAACAGCGGATTGCCTGCCACTACCAGATTGCGTAAATACCAAGGCGCACCGGAGACGATCAGAGCCAGGAAAAACATGCCCATTGTTTTACGGCTACGCCGCGACAGCAGACAGCACAACAGCGGTGGTGACAGCACCAACAAGTAGACCGTCGCCACGTACTTGACTCCTAGCGCCAAGCCGACCGCGAGACCGCTCAACACGGCCATGCGTGAGGGTCCGCCGTGGCGGTATCCGAACGCCAGAGCAAGCGCGGCCATCAGACACGCGGCCATCATCAGGTCGACGCTCGCCGTCGCCGCTTGCCGCGTGAACCATGGCACGAACGGCAGCAAAACGGCCGGCAGGTAGACCGACCGGCTGTGTGCGCCGAGATCCCGCGCCAGCAACAACAACGACAATGCGAGCAAGACAAAAAACGGGAACTGTCCAACGCGTGCCAGCGCATCGACGCCGGCTAACTTGAAGGTGCCGACCGGTCCGGCCCAACCGAAAAACGGCGCCATCAGCCAGGCAAACCAGAGCTCGCCGTTGACCGGCGCGTAGGAAGGCGCGGCATCGCCAAAAGGTGTATCAATCAGGAACAGGCGCCCCTGGTTCAGCCACTGCACCGGAAAATGCAGGTGGTAGGTCAATTCATCGTATTCCACCGTCGGCGCAGCCAGATGGGCCGCCATCGAGCCAGCCAACATCGCGAACGACAACAAAGTCAGCGCCAGCAGCGGGCCGGAGAGTTCGGGCCACGGCGCACTGTGCTCATCTGCCGGCGCCCAACGGCCGCACGGATCGCGCAAGACCAGCATGAGCAACAGCAGCGGCCACCAGAGTCCGACTAAATAGCCGGCAAACGATAGCCAACCGCCGACGCCTAAAATAATACCAACGGCGGTCACCTCGGTAAAGGCGATCAGAATGCCGATCACACTCCGCACAACGATGTCGCGTGAGGAAGCCAAACGGCGCGCCAACAACACGGCGAACCAGATCACCGGAACAATGATGGCGAGGGCCTTGAACCATGGCAGAAAGTAGTCGGACATCAGGCGGATCATCGCATGCCGGCGACCAGACACACAAGGTTCGTCGGCTATGCTAGAATGCCGTCCGCTTGAAGGAGACCGAATGACAACCTCTCAACGGCCGCGCCTACCGTGGCCGTCATTGTTGTTGCTGTTCCTGTTGTTGGCCCTGCCGGCCAACCGTCACGCCGGCAGCAACGAGATGGCCCGCTTTGCGACTGCGGTTCGCATTGTTGAAGACGGCACCTGCGAGCTCGGCCCCTACGCCACGCGCACCAACGACGTCGCCGTGTTCCAAGGCAAGAACTACACCGACAAGGCACCGGGCGTGAGCCTGCTGCTGGTGCCGGTCTATGCCCTCGTCCGGTTTCTGTCTGACAACTTCGACGTCGCGCGCGCGCTCAGTCGCATTTTCTCGCTGGCGGCGCTGGCGCTGTTCAGCGCGGTGGTTCTCTGGCGGCGTCTGCATGAATGGGAAGTGCCACCGCGAACCGCGCTCGTGGCGACGGCCGGTTTTCTGGTGGCCACCACCGCCTGGCCGTTCTTCACCATGTTGTACGGCCACGGTTTTGCCGCCTGCCTGATTCTTCTGGGCGTGCTCAATCTCGTCTCGTACCGTGCCCGCCCCGAACAGACGAAGCTGCTGATCTGGAGCGTCGCCTGCTTTGGTTTCTCAATCGCCATCGAGTATCCGACCGCGCTGCTCGGGGCTGTGGCCGGCATCTACCTGCTTTCGTTCGAGCGCCGGATCGGTCGAATTGCCGTTTTCACCGCGCTCGGCGTGCTTTTACCGGCGGCAATCATCGGCGGATTCAACTGGGCGGCGTTTGGCAGCCCGCTCCACCTAGGCTACACCGAGGTGAAATCGGCCTACTACGACGAGCAGATGTCACACGGTGTGATGGGCGTGACTTGGCCGCGCGCGGACAACTTGTGGTTGCTATTGCTCTCGCCGGCCAAGGGTTTGTTCTTCTGGAGCCCCTTCCTGCTGATCGGCCTCGCCGGCCTGGTGGCGATGATCGTCCGGCGGCGGCGCGAAGGCCTGCTGCTGACCGGCATGTTTCTGGTACTGGTTCTGTTTTTCAGCGGCCATTTCGAAGCCAGTGGCGGCGCCGGTCTCGGCCCGCGACACTTGACCCCAGTGGTCGGCCTGCTGGTGTTGGCGGCGGCCTGGCTCGCCGGACAGACGGGGGCGCGACTGCGTGGCGCACTCGCGGGCGCCGCGGCGTTCTCGAGCCTGCTCATGTCGGTCGGCATGTTCACCGAACCACAGATGCCCGACCGCGTGGTCAATCCACTATGGGAATTCGCCGTGCCGATGCTCGCCGTTGGAGTCGGGCCGGGCAATGCTCTGGATCTCCCCGACACAATGGCTTGGCTGCTGGTGGTGGCACTTCTCGCTGCACTCTGGCTGAGCACATTACTGGTGGCCGAACCGCCTGACGCGTCCCCCGGGCGGACGTGGCAGACCGGGTTGGTTGTTTTCGGCCTGCTCGTCGCCTTCTACGCCGGGGTCGCGCCGTGGCTCGGCCGCACCGAACCCGGCATGTTGCATCAAGTGCGCGCCAATCATTTTATGGTTCGCGAAAACTATCGCCAGGCGGCGCTCGAGTACG
>CAZEDX010000031.1:20619-47898 GCA_964511015.1 uncultured bacterium
CTACCTCGCGCGCGCCTATGGCATGACCGGTGACCGCGAACGAGTCGATGCCACCGTGCAACGGTTGTTGGCCATCGACCCGAACTTCATTTCGCGCCTGAAAGACAACCGTCCCCTATCGGGAGGTCCGTAGTGCGGATTCTACGGATTGCCTTGTTGCTGGTGGCGCTGCTGGTCGCGGTGCATCCGCTGTTCCGGCCTTATCAGATCGCCGGCCACAGTGCCTATGTCGACCTCTCCCGCGCCGAGGCGTTTCATCAATCTGTACTGCACGGCGATCTTTCACCGCGCTGGCTACCTGACTTCTACTTCCGTCACGGCAGCCCAATCTTTAATTTCTACGCCCCTCTGACGTACTATGTCATCGAGGTGTTCCGGTTGATCGGATTGGACGGCCTATGGGCGCTCAAGGCCACGTATCTGCTATTCTGGCTAGTTGCGGCGCTAGCGATGTTCAGCCTGACCTCACGCATGTTCGACGCCGACGGTGCGTTGGCCGCTTCTTCGGCCTTCGTGCTGGCACCATACCTTCTTGTCGACGCCTACGTGCGCAACGGCATCGCCGAGTTCGCCGCCTTCGCCATGCTCGCCCTCTGCCTGCTCGGCGTCTGGCTCTCGACGCAGGAAGAAAAGCCCGGCGGCCATATCCTGTTCGCCTTTGCCTACGCCGGCCTGACCCTCGCCCACAACATCACCGCCATGATTGCCACCCCGCTGCTATTGTTGTTTGCCGCCCTGGTGGTACCCAACCGCCGCGCTGTGGCGCGCACGGCGTTCGCCTTTGTTTGTGGATTGGCACTGGCGGCGTTTTTCTGGCTGCCGGCGTTGGCCGAAAAAAACCTGGTTCAATCAGCCGAAAGTCTGACCGGTGGCTTCTTCAGCTACGCCAAACATTTCCTTGAGCCGCGCCAGTTGTTCCAGCGCCGTTGGGGCTTCGGAGCCAGCGTAACCGGCGGCACCGACCGCATGGGTTTTATGTTCGGCGAGATGATGTGGTTTGCCTTGGCCAGTGGTCTGGCGTTGTCCGTCGTTCTGGGGTTGCGTAAGGATTTCGCCGGCATGCGCCTGCGACTGGCATTGTCCCTCAGCTCGGCTGTCGCACTGTTCATGACCCTATCGTGGTCGGCGTCTGTCTGGTCCCGTCTGCCGCTAATTAGTTTTGTGCAATTCCCGTGGCGATTCCTTTTGCCCGCGACGGTGTTCGCCGCGCCGCTGCTGGGAGCGTTGCCGGCGGCGCTGCCCAAAAACAGCCGGCTGATCGCCGCATTGGTCCTATGCCTGGCCAGCGTGGCGGCCTCCGCCGCTTTTGTTCAAGTGCGCTACGTCTTCCAAGACACCGAACGGATGGGTTTCGCTTTCGTGCACCCCGCCGACGGACCGATCGCCGACCGGCAACCACAACTCATGCGCCCCGACCGTTTCCTGACCATCCAGACGATTCGCCGCCTGGGAGTGACCAGTACCGCAAGCAATGATTACCTGCCCATCCGTTGCCGGGCGGTGCCGGCCGCCGAAGCGACAACCACCGCCGAGGTGCTCACGGGGTCGGCTCGTGTCGTCGGCGGCGCCTGGGGCTATCCGTGGCTGCGCGCCGATGTGGATGCCGACACGCCATCTACGGTGGCGTTGAATCAATTCTACTTCCCGGGCTGGCGAACCAAAGTGGACGGACATCCAGCCACGGTCGGCGCCGATCCGGACACCTGTCGTCTGGCCGTGGCCGTCGGCCCAGGGCTTCATGTAATCGAAGCCCATTTTGGCGACACACCCCCGCGCACCGTGGGGAAGATCATCAGCTTGCTTGGTCTGGCCGCGTTGGTAGTCTGGACCTGGCGGAGCCGACTGCGGGGCGCCCGATGAAACAACGATTCGCCGACCTGGCCGCTTTCTTCGCGCCACTGGCGATCTACCTGTTCAACATGGTGCCCACCATCCATCTGGGCGACGCCGGAGAATTGACGGTCGGCGCCATCATGTTCGCCGTGCCGCACGTGCCTGGCTATCCGCTACTCGCCACTCTTGGCCACCTGTTCGCGCAGATTCCGCTCGGCCACGCCGCCTGGCGCGGCAACCTTTTCTCCGCCTTTTTTGGCGCGTTGGCGGTCTGGATGACGTACCGGACGTTGTTCGAGCTGACCGCCAACCGCGCAGCCTCGCTTGCCGCCGCCCTGGCCTTTGCCGGCACCTTCACCCTGTGGCAGGAGTCGCTCAAGATTCGCGCCTACCCGCTCAATACCTTTTTTGCCGCCTTGGTCATTTGGTTGTCGTTGCGCTGGCGCACCACGCGCGACCGCCGCTTTCTGCTTTCGGCATTTTTTGCACTCGGACTGGGCATGGCCAACCATGAAATTCTATTGGTCGTCGGCACGGTACCGTTGGCGTTGGCGATCGCCAACCGTCGCGATGTCCACCTGCGCGACCTCTTGTTGGCCATAACCTGTGTCTTCCTTGGTGTCTCGGTCTACCTGTACGTGCCGCTGCGCGCCGCCGCGAACCCCGTGCTCAACTGGGGCGAGCCGAACACCTTACCGCGTTTGCTCGATTCTCTGTTGCAGCGCCAGTATTCCGAAAAGATGCTGAACGCGGATTGGGACAACAAGCTGGAGATGCTCGGCATCATAGGCAACAGCTTCCTCGACGAAGGCGGTGTACCATTGTTATTGTTGGGGCTGGTCGGACTGGGCATGCTCGTCCGTCGCGAACGCGCGTTGCTGCTCGGCCTGCTGTTGTTGATCACGGTAAACATCGGGCTGCGCATCAATTACATCGGCGCCGATGAGATGTTTCAGGTGCGTCGCTACTTGATCTCGTCATACCTTGTGGTGATCGTCGGCGCGGCGGTAGCTACGGCCGATGTAATGCGCTGGCTGGCCGGTTGGCGGCATATATTTGCCGCACGTGTCGTGCTCGCTCTTTTCCTGGCAGCATTGGTTTTCACACCGCTCATGCGTCATGCGGCCGCTAATGCACAGCAGCGCAATTGGGTGGCCTACGAGGCCGCGCAAAACAACCTCTCCCACCCTGAACCGGCCTACGCACTGGTGGTTGGCGGCGATAACAACCTCTTTCCGCTTTGGTATCTGCAGATGGTCGAACGTCGCCGGCCCACGGTCGTTCCGCTGCCGCGCCTGGGCTTTCGTGCGGCCTGGATGGTCAACATGCTCGCACCTCAATTGCCCCCACAGACAATCACCATGCGGCCAGAGTACCTCGCCTTGGGGCTGGAAGACCCGCTCTTCCTTTCCGCCGTCGCCAATTTGGTGGAACGCCCGGTGTTGCCGGTTGCGTTCATTTTCGACCGGGTCAGCAATCCGGCCGACCAACTCGCGCTGGACGAACTGGTGAAACAGGTGGACGTCGAGCAATCCGGCTCGTTGACCTGGTGGTGGCCCAAGGGTTGGCCGGCACCGACGAGCGCGGTTTGGCGTTACTATCAAACTACCGCGATTCTTGACTCCACACTTGTTCGCGATCACCACACCACTACGGTTGCAACCGACTATGGCGCCTACTTCGACCGCTGGGCGCGTAAGTTGGAATCGGTTGGCGATGCAGCGGGCGCCACTCGCGCCGGCCTGTTGGCGCTGCAAGCCGACCCGGCCAATGACGTGGCCATGGCCAACCTTGGCACCCTCCTGGCCCGCAACGGCAAGTTGCCCGAGGCTATTGAATGGTATCGCCGTGCAATCGGGGTCAATCCGCACGAGTGGCGGCATCATTTCAATCTGGCCATCATTCTGGAGGCGGCCGGGAAACGTGACGAAGCGGCGGCCGAGCACCAGCTCGCCATCAGAGAAAAACGGCTTTGATGCCGAGGTACGGCAGGAACGGTAGCTGGTAGATCGGTTTGCGCACGGGCTTGTCGACGCCGTTCTCGTCTTCGTAGTAGTAGCTCCACAGATTTCGCTGGTTGTAGACGTTGTAGACTTCGGCAAAGCCGACAACATCGAGGAATTTATACGGATGCCAGGTCCGTTCCAAACGGACATCGAGGCTGTGGTACAGCGGTAGGCGCGCCGAGTTGAGCGGGCCGAGTTGCGCTTCCCAATAGCGCAGGAACGAGCCATGGTACCGTTCGACCCAGCCGACAACCGGCGTGTACGGTCGTCCAGACGACAAAGTGAAACTGCCGGAAAAGACCCAATCCGGAATCGGTCGGAAGTTGGCCACCAGCGCCAGGGTATGGCGTTGATCTTGTTCGGGATAGTACCAGCCATATTCGCCCGCGCCGTCGTTGTATTGGACTTCCGACAAGGTGTAGGCCAGCCACCCGTCCCACCAACCGGAGATCTTCTTCTGAAAGAACACTTCGATGCCTTGCGCACGGCCGTAACCGGAATTGGCGAAATCGATATCGGGTATCTGATTGTTCATCACCAGGTTGAACGATTCCGACAGGTCCAATTCCTGGCCGGCCAACTGCATGTAGACCAGATCGTCAAACTGCTTGTAGAAACCCTCTACCCGCAGCCTCATGTGCTCGCCCAAGGCCTGTTCGAGACCGACTACGTAGTGTGTCGAGCGCTGCGCCCGAAGGTCCGGATTGCCGAAATCCTCGCTGGTATCGAAACCGCCCATCGGCGGCGTGTAGTAGATGCCCCAAGCCAACTTGAGTACGGTATCTTCGGCGATGTTGGTGGCAATGCTGGCCCGTGGACTGATCACCCAGCCTGACGAAACGGCCTGGTAATGGTCGAAGCGGGCTCCAACGTTGGTACGCAACCGCTTGGGAATCACCTCCGCCTCGTGTTGCAGATAGACGCCGTAGTACTGCGAGGTCTGTTTCGTGTTGTAGGTGATGTTGAATGTTTCCTGGGTGTTGGTGAAACGTGCACCGGCCACATACTGCGAAATTGGGAACGCCGAACGCAGTTCGCCCCAACCATAGCCGTACAGTCCGCCAAACTTGAACACGTTTCGACCCAAATCGAACTGGAATTCCTGGTTGTAATAGAACGCGCTCGCGCGGGCGTGGCCGTAGAAGTTTTCCGAAGTCGAGGAGACCGTCCCGTCGAAGTTGATGATCTGGTAGCTGAACGTGCTGTCGGTGAAGAACCACTCGACCGGCATGAAGGTGTAATCGAATCCATAGTCCTGGGTAAGCTGGTTGTAAAAGGCGTCGCCTTCGTCGACCGAACTTGGATTTTCCTCGATCGTTGCCTTGGCGCCGTCTTGGCTGCGCATCAAGAAAACGACGAAGCGGTGCATTCCGTTCGGTTCATAGGTCAGGCGGCCGAAGGCGTCAGAGAACACCGGGATCGGCACGTCCGTGAAATTCATCAGCTTTAGCATGTAGTCGTAGTAGCTGCGCCGGCCGGAAAACACCCAAGTGATCTTCTTGCCGAGCGGACCGGTCATGATCGCCGAAGACGACAGCATCGAGACATTGAACTGCCCGTCAACGTGGTCGCGGTTGCCATCGCGATAGGTCACGTCGAGCACGCTACCGGTTGCAAGCGGGTATTCAGCCGGGAAACCGGCCGTGTAAAAAGTGAAGTCCTTGACCAGATCGGTGTTGATGACCGACAGGCCGATACCGAAATGGTAAGGGTTAGCCAGCAACTGGCGATCAATGACGATCAGGTTTTCCCAGTTCTGCGAGCCGCGCACGTACATGTCGCTGGTAAAATCGGTGCTGGAGACGATGCCGGGCAAGCTTTGGACCGACTTGGTGATGTCCTCCATTGCGCCGGCGTTGCTGGCGATCTCTTCCCGCGTGAAATGCTCGGCGCTGGTTTGTGGGGATTCGTCGATGGGTGTCCGGCCGGTGACCGTCAATTCGTCGCCTTGCACCGTCACGCTGAACTTGAGGGTAACGTTCAAGGCCACCTCGCCCTCGGCCATCACGCGGATCTTCGCTTTGTGGGTCTGGTAGCCTTCGGCCTCGATCGTCACCCAATATTCGCCTGCACGCACGTTGGTCAACGTGAAGCGACCGTCATCGTCGGTTTTTGTGGTTTTACCCGCACCGACCAGCGTTACCTTGGCGTAAGCCACCGGTCCGCTCTCCTGTTCGCCGATGACCGTGCCACGCACCGTGCCGGCCCAAGCCGCCGCAGGCAGGACGACAACAAGCAGCAACGCGAGAAAAAGTCGTTTCACCAAGCCCTCCCGGGGAGACGCTTCAAGATATTCGCGTCGCCGGGTTTTCGTCAACGCGGGCGGCGCATCAGCCAACCCAGAGACATCGGCAACAACAGCAACAAAGCCGTCGGTACGCCGCTCTGCTGTGGAGTCGCTTGCGGCGGTCGCGGCGCGATGTGGGGATGAATGGCGCGCACCGGCAACGGCACCGGGGGCGGAGTCTGATCACATCCTTGCGCCGGCGCATCGTCATCCGCGACGTCGTCGTCCGTCGCGTCATCGTCGGAAGCGTCGTTGTCCAATGGCACGGGGTCCCCGGCGGGAACCTCCACCACTTCCGGCTTTTCACCGCTGCCGCACGCAGCGAGGAGAAGCAGCAACGGCAACAAGCAGCATACCAATCGCATCGCCCACTCCCTAAAACGCGAAGTCCAGACGGACCGCGAAATTGTGTACTTGTCCGCCGGCAGTCAATTCCGGATACACCGGATCATTGTTGTTCTCCACATGCTCTTCCACCAGGTAGTGCAACTGATAAGCCATGTCGAACTGGATCGGCGTCAATACGATATCCAGCGGATCAGTGAAACGAAACCCTAGCCCGACGCTGCCCACGTGCTTGTCAGGATCGAGAATGTTCAACGGTCCGTTCATGCTCGGCGTCGGCGACGGATCGTAGTAGTAGCCGCCGCGCACGATCAAGTCTCGAATCCAGGCCCAGTCGATGCGCGTCTGTTGCTCGTAGCCAAGGCGCAACTGCACCGTATCATGGAACGGTGGATTAGGCTTTTCTTCACTTCCTTCCAACCACATTGACCAACGTTTCCAGATCACATCGGTGGTGAGGTGAACGGCCGGCGTCATGTTCCAACTTGCCGCCAGCACGAACTGCATCGGCGCATAGCCCGAAAGCTGATGCAACTTGTATATTGTGCTAGGCGCCTGGAACGATTGGCCGGTCTCCTCGAATACGATCCGGTTGATGGTGGCCACTTCTCCAGAGCCGTCGAGGGTGAGCACCTCATCGCGCCACACGACGGCCAGATTGATGAAATCCGGCCGGCCGAAGCCCGGAATGCGAAACAAGGTACCGAATACCGGATCGACTTTCGTCCAGGACCGGGTAGTGCTGGTCTGCGTGGTTTCGGTGCGGAACGATGGCACGTACACGTTGGTATGCGCGATGACATCGGTATAGGTGACCGACGGCGCCAGGCACATGGTCGCACCAAAGCTGAACCAGTCGAAGACACGCAACGCCCCGCCGAAATATACGCTCATCAGACTGACCGGGCGGTCGGCATAACGGAACAGATAAGGTGTGTTCGGATCGGCATAAATGGTAAAAGATTTCATGTACTGCGAGAACGCCAGCGCTAGGCCCAGCCCAAACCGCTCGCTGATCGTCGGGCTGACGATGCGCCGGAACGAGAGGTCGCTGGAGATCCCCATCAAGAAAAAATCGGAAGGCGGAGACTCTCCCAAATTGCGTTTTTCGCCGCGCGAGAAGCGAATGTGCGTGACCGGATATACCCCGCGGTAGCCGAGACTAGCGTGACTGCCGTCAATGAACACCAGACCGGCCGGGTTGTAGTAGGTGGCGGAATAGTCGTCGGCCAGCGCCGCAAATGCATTGCCCATGGCGGTGTCACGCGGACTGACGCCATACTCGTCGAACATCTGGTCCACGGCCGCCCAGGTAGCGACGGGAGACAACAGCAGCGAAACCACAAGAATCGCCAATGTGCGGGTTGTTTTCATCGCTCCGCACATTAACCGCGCCCTGTTTGGGAAGTCAAACTGATTTATCGCTCGCCGGCGTCACATGCGCACCCAGCCAGTCCGCCACCCGGCGCGTAGCGCTGCCACCGCCGCTCAAAACCAAGATCGACCGCAGCCCTTGCCCGTCGCGCTCCCAATCGACTTCCAGCGCCAAGCGGCCGCGAATGCGTCGGCGCGACGAAACAACAACATCAAATCCACGCCAATCCGCCACCGGAAGAAAAACCGGCCGCCGCGTCAGATAGCGTAGGAAATGGAGGCCCCGCGGGGTGAGATAGAGGCGGCCGAAACCGTGCGCGATCAACCCTCGCGCGAAGAAGCGCCGGCCTTCATCCGTCCCGCCGCGGCGCACGGTAACCAGATAGTACCCTCGAAAGACTTCGCGGCTTTGATCGAAACGGTCCGGCTCAGCGCTGATGGTCATCCGTTGCGCCGATCAAGAATTTCTTGATGTTCGCTTCGTAGCTCACCGTCGGAAAGCGGTGCGCCATCAGCGATTTGGCCAGCGATTTCATCGCCTCCATCTGCTTCTCGTTCGTCGCCGCGGCCATCACCCGATCCTTCACCTCTTCGAACGGAACCTGCGAACCATCCGGCTTATCGAATTTCTTCGGGTTGTTTTTGTAGTACTTTTTCGCGTCTTCCAGCGTCGCCACGACATCGGTGCCGAGAATCTCCTTGCGGGTGATCTGGCTCAGCGTAATGACTTCGGTCATCAGCTTGCGCAACTGAAAACCGGCTGTCTTGTCATAGCCTTCGCGCACCGCCCAGGTAAACAGAACGTCTTCGCCAACCACGAATTCCAGGCGCGCCTGCATCTTGCCCGGTTCACTCAGCTTCTCGCGAATCGACGGCGGCGATTCCTCAATGCGTTTGGCCAACTGCCCGACCGTGTACTTGTAGCCGTTGAGGCCTTCGGCCAACGGCTCTTCTAAGCTCGGCATGTCCTCCGGTTTGGTGCCCGGCAGCAAGCGGTCCAGCAGTTCCGTATGCAGTTTCACCTGCCATTCCTTCATCAACGCATCGCGCTTGGCCAGGAAGGTCTCGTCGACGGTCTTTTCGATCAGGCTGTTGCGGATTGCGGTTTTCATCTGCTCCAGCGGCTTGGCATACGGTTTGCCCTTCATGGTGCGATCGTATTCCGCCTGGATCTGCTCATCCGTGGGATTGGCCTTCTTGCGGATATCCGCCCGGTATTCGTCGAGCACGCCCTGGTACAGGCGCAGATTGTACGAATTCTTGAATTCGACCTTCTTGTCGTACTTGCGGCGTTTGCCCTCGAGGTAGTAGACGCCTTCATACACCAGGCGCTCGAGGTATTCGCGCTTGCCTTCGGGGGTCGAAAATTGGGCACGAAACAGGGGCGCCACGCGAGTCAACGCCAATTCGTAATAGGCCAAGGTGAGTTTGAACTGGCCGTTACCGATATCGACCAGAATCGGGCTGCCGGTTTCGTCCACCGGCATCTGATCGGCCGGTTTTTTCGAACAACTTGGCGCAAACAGCAGCAAAATCACCAGCACGCCCAACAAACACCTGACAGGCCAACGGTTCACGATCGAATCCTCCACAAAAAGGGCAACGGTAAATAAACACAAACCGCCGGACACCACAAGGGCGTAATCATAGACACGAGCCGGCCGCTTCGTAAAGTCAATCTCGCCGGCCGACGGCGCTGTCTTGTCCCCACCAGCGGAACGTGGCAGTCTGCACCGCATGTCTGACGACCCACGAGTCTATCTCTTGCGCAACCGCCTGGCCGTGCTGCTGGAGGCCCCGGTTCACCTGACCGTGACCGACAACCGCCGCAGCATGATCACTTTTCGCTGGCGCGACGGCCGCTTGCACGTCCGCCTACACAATATGTTTTTGTTGGCAGATGTGCCGTTTGTGAAGGTACTGGCCGCTTTTTTTCGCCGGCCAACGCCGGCCAATCGCGCCACTATTGCCCGGTATATCGACGAGCATTCGCGCTTGATCAACCATGACGCTCATCTGACCGTGGCGGCCCAGCACCTGCAACACAAAGGACAGTATTTCGACCTGCAGGAGTTGTTCGACCGGGTCAATGCCCGGTATTTCAAGCGCGCCTGCGATTCCCGCATCACGTGGGGCAAGATTGCGGTTTCCCGTCGTCGGCGATCAATCATGCTGGGAAGCTATGACTACGAAGGGAATGTCATCCGGCTGCATCCATCGCTGGATGCCCCTTGGGTACCACGTTATGTGGTGGAGACGCTGATCTACCACGAGATCTTGCATTGGCTATTTCGACCCCGGCATGACGGGGCGCGCCGGGTTCTCCATAGTCCGGCCTTTCGCGAAGCGGAACGCGCTCATCCCCACTATGAAAAGACTAGCCGTTGGATCGAAAACAACATTCAAAAACTTCTTATCCCGCAGCGCCGATAATACTTACTCAGTTACCAATCCCGGCCGATCTTTAAGCATGAAAACAAGGCTGATGCCCCGCCGCCTCAAGCAGCGGGGACTTCGCCTGCCAGGGAAAACCTTCCCTGCAAAACCTCGCCCTTTCTCCCCCCGATTGCCGCGGGCTGAGCCTTTAGCCCGCGGTTTTCTTTTAACCGCTCCACGGTTCTTGACAGCCGAAAATCGATCGCTAGACTATGCGCCTGCTTGAGCCGGGGTTGTAGCTCAGTTGGTAGAGCATCGGATTGTGGCTCCGAGTGTCCTGGGTTCAAATCCCAGCAACCCCTCCAAAATCGCCCAGGGCGCTTGTCGCCCTGGGTTTTCTTTTTGCAACGAGTTGCTCAGGGCTTGGCGAAGACGGCAAAGATACCGAAATGATCGGAACAGAAGCGCCCTTCAAAGGGGCTGTTGGCGAACAGGCCGGAATCGCGTAACACCAACCAGCCGTCCATCCCCCGATGGAAGATGTAGTCCAACCGTTTGGTCTGTTTGACGATCACCGGCTGTAAAGCATCCATAACGACCGGCTCGAATTCGTTGACCGGCACGAAATCGGCAAAGAAATGCGTGTTCGGATTGCGCTGGTAGTCCCACGTCATGAGCAGTTTCGTCGGATCGTCGTCGGCAGTCACGGAGCGGAATCCAAGGTCCTTTTTCAACCAGGTCAACTCCGGCGCATCCGGCGAGGCATTGAAATCGCCGGCGAACAACATCGCCCCTTGGTCCATGCCGAACGAACGCGCGAATGCAATCGCTTTCTCCAGTTCTTGCCGCCGGCGCCGGGACGCGCGGTCGAAGTCCCGCACGATCTCATCCGCACGCGCTTGCGAAATGGCGTTTTTCGCCACCAGCGCCGCCAGTGTCTCGCGGATTTCCGCGTCGGCTTCCGGACCATGGTGCAAATGGGTGCCCATCAGCAATATCCGCCGCCCATTGACACGGATTTCACCGGCCGCCGCGTACCGAAACTCCTTGGTCTGCAACGACGACCAGCGACCCGCCCAGCCGAACGAACCCGAAAGTTTGCGCCCGCCGAGTCCGTGCAGACGTAAGTCCTTCTTGGCTAGAATCGCCAACCCCGATCGGAGGTTGGTCGGAATGCCGAGCGAACCGATCTTCAGCCCAGAATTGTCCACCACGAATGTGTAATCGTAATTCAGTTCGCGTGCGAGGCGCCGTGCATAGTCGGGAGCCGGATTGACCTCTTCGAGGAACATGACGTCCGGATCGAGCCGCCGCACGTGGTGGATAAAGCACTGCCGCCGCCCTTCCCGTTCGCCCGGTGAGTCGTACTCCGCAAAGCGCACCTTCCCTTTGGGATTCAGTCCGTGCCAAAGGTTAAAAGTCAGCACCACCAGACGCTCGCGCGTTGCCGTCTCCGCCTGGGATCCGGAGTCTTTGCCGCAACCTCCACCCATCATCGCCAGACACCCCAACAGCAAGGTGACGAGCGCAAGGTTAGGCCTTCTTCCTCTTTTCGATGTAGCCAATCAGTTCATCCGCCTGTACGAATTCTTGCTGGCGCGCGGCAAGGTCTTTTACCTGCACGCCGCCCTTGGCCATTTCGTCCTCGCCGCAAATCACCAGATACTTGACGCCTTTGCGCAACCCATAGCGCATCTGCGCTTTGAAGCCGGTGTCGGAGCCGAGGTAGATCTCCGCCGACACGCCCGCACGCCGCAGTTGTCCGACGATCTGCAGGTAGCGCGACCTCAGTTTCGGATCGAAGACAACCACCAGTGCGTCGACCTCGCTTTCGACCAGCGGCACCAGTTTGAGTTTGCCCAGCGCGTCGAACAGCCGATCCAGACCGATGCTCGTTCCGACCGCGGCGATCGGGTTGGCATGGAAACGTCCGACCATGTCGTCGTAGCGTCCGCCACTGGCAACTGAGCCGATCTCAGGCAAGTCAAGCAAGGTTGTCTCCAACACCGGCCCAGTGTAGTAGGTCAGCCCACGCGCAACCGTTAGGTCGACTTGTACGCGGTTTTCGGCGACGCCGAGATCTTGCAGGTAGCCGAGTATTTCACCAAGCTCGGTCACCCCTTGTCGACCTGCATCACCACGAATCAGTTCGCCAACCTGCGTTAGCTTGGCGGCGTTGTCGCCGGCGATATCGAGGAACCGATCGACCAACGCAATTTGGTCGGGGCTTAGTTCCAGCGCTCGATCGTTTTCGTGTTCCGGCTTGCGCGCCAGTTCGGCGCGTACCGCCGGACGGCCAATCTTATCCAGCTTGTCCAGCACGCGCAGCAATTCATTGACCATTTCTCCGCGTGGTAACGCGCCGCGCGCCTGCACGCCGACTGCTTCCGCCAGGCCGTCGTGGATCTGCCGGTCGTTGACCCGCACTACAAAACGTTCGACGCCGAGCGACTCCATCGCCGCAACGGTGACCGCGATGATCTCCGCATCGGCCAGGCCGGTGCGCGCGCCGATGATATCGGCGTCAATCTGCATGAATTGCCGGAAGCGGCCGGCCTGTGGTTTTTCGCCACGGAACACAGTGCCGAGTTGATACCGCTTGAACGGTAACAGCAATTCGGTGTTCGCCGCAACATAGCGCGCCAGCGGCACGGTCAGGTCGAAGCGCAGCGCCAGTTCCTTGTCTTCTTCCGGACTGACCAGAAAGAAGACTTCTTTGTCGGTTTCGCCACCCTCCCCCAGCAGCACTTCGGCGAATTCAACACACGGCGTGTCGAGCGGTTGAAAGCCGAAGAGTTCATACGTGCGCCGAATCGTGTCGATCATTCGCGACCGCGCAATCATCAGCGCCGGGTGATAGTCGTTGAAGCCGCCCGGCTGGGTCGGTTTGATGCGTTCGTCTTTACTCATTCAGTTGCTCCGTCAATTGCGCGGCCAGGCGCGTTAGTCCGCCATCCGGACCACACTGCCGTTCGGCCGCGGCCAGATCGAGGTACAGCACCCGATCGCTTTCCCACTTCGGCACCACCCGGCGCAGTTCGGCCAGTATGGCAGCCGTGCGTGGTCCCGGTTCTCGCCCTTCCTCGCGCCGCAGGTCGATGCCTTGCGCCGCACACACCAGTTCGATGGTCAAAACGCGCCGCAGGTTGGCAAGCACCTGGGCTGTCGCATCGGCACTGAGCGCCGCCAGACCGGCGTGATCCTCATAGTCCTGGCACGCCGGAATCGAATCTATCGCGTACGGCACCGATAGCGTCTTGTTCTCGCTGACCAGCGCCGCCGCGGTGTATTGCGCCAACATGAAGCCGCTGTTCAGGCCGCGCTCGCGCATCAGGAAGCTCGGCAGGCCGTTGGACCGCGACTGGTTCGTCAGCAGAAACGCGTGCCGTTCGGCCAATCCGCCGATCTCCGCCAACGCCAGCCGCAAGTTGTCCAGCGCCAGCACTAGACGTTCGCCATGGAAGTTCCCGCCGTCGAGACAGCGCGGGCCTTCCGGCCCGGCAATGATGACCGGGTTGTCGCTCGCCAAGCGTAGTTCATTGGTAATTACCTCCCGCGACCGCTGGAGCACCGTGCTGATCGGGCCCAGCACTTGGGGAATGCAGCGCAACGAAAAGGCGTCCGTGCGTTCGCCCGGGCCGGCCAAACCGGACCCGGCCAGCCAGGCGCACATCATGCGCGCAACACGGTCGGGTTCCTCGCGTCCGGGCCCAAGCGTCTGCAATGCGGGGTCGAATGCGGCAGTATTGGCCAGCATCGCTTCACAAGTCAGCGCGCTGGCGGCCACCGCCAGCCGCCACAAATCTAGTGCATCTTGCGCGATCAACGCCGACCAGGCCGCCGCCAACGAGTGGCCGATGATCAGCGAGAAAGCTTCCTTTAACGTTGGCCGCCAGGGCGTGATGCCCGCCGCCAACAACGCCGCTCTGCCGCTGACCGCCGGTGAACCTTCTTCGTGGCGTCCCCGCACCGCGCGCCCCGTGTCGCCCTCTCCGTCGAGCAATACCAGCGCCATATGCGCCAACGCCGAGGTGTCGCCAGGCATGCTGAAATGTCCCTGGCTCGGCACCACCGGATGAATGCCGGCATTCAGCAGGTCGATTAGCTTTTGCGCCAATTCCGGACGCACACCGCTATAGCCTTGCGCCAGCACGTCGGCGCGCAAGAGCATCATCGCCCGAACCAACTCGGTCGGCAGTGGCTGGCCGACCGCCGCCGCGTGATCGAGCAAGACCTGCCGCGGCAGGTCCGGCACATCACTGGCCCGCTGCCGACCGTCTTCGCCGGCCAGATCGGCGAATTTCCAAAACGGCACGGGGCCGATCTGTTTCTCCACCGCGACCAGTCGTTCATGCCCGGCGGCCAGCTTGCTTCGCGCGTCGTCAGTCAACTCGACGCGTGCATTGTGGCGGGCTACCTCCACCACTTGCGCCGGCGTCAGCGCGCCGCCGATCACCTTCACGACTGTCATGGCGCGTCCTCCGCCACCAGCGCGTCAAATTCGCCGCGTTCGATCTGTCCGCGAATCGTTTCCAAGCAGGCCGCCGGTGAAGCGCCGCGGGTGTCGCGATCAAGCACCGGCTCGAGCAAGGACAGACAACGCGCAGTGGTGTCGCCCAGCCGCAGTGCCGTCTGCTTCCGGCGTAAGTCCAGGGCTCGCGCCGCACAGAAGAGTTCCGCCGCCAACGCGTACGCCGCGTTGGCCGCAATACGCCGGGCGGCCCGCGCGCAGATCGGGCTCATGCTGACGTGATCTTCCTGGTCTTCACAGGTCGGAATGCTGTCGACCACTGCCGGGTGGGCCAAGTGCTTGCATTCGGCCGCGAGCCCGGCCGCGGTGAACTGCACCGCCAGCAAACCCAGACCTGGTCGTTCGGGAGGAGCCAGCAACGGCGGCAGGCCAAAGCTGAGGGCTTTGGTCAGCAGCCGGAAGACGCGCCGTTCACTAATTGCCACCAATTCGGCCAGCGCCAGCTTGATCATCTCCGCGGCCATTGCCACCGGTTCACCGTGGAACTGACCGGCGCTGATCGTCATGCCGCCAAGCGCGGCCGGAAAGACCAAAGGATTGTCGGTGGCGCTATTCACCTCTACCGCCAGCATAGCGCGCGCCTGCGCCATTGCGTCTCGTGCCGCGCCATGCACCTGGGGCGCACAACGAATGCTGTAGCCGTCTTGGATGCGTTTGGCGTCGGAACCCACCATTGCCGAACCGCGCAAGTGCCGACAAATCGCCGCCGCGCTGTCGCGTTGACCCCGCAACGGCCGCTGTGCATGCACCTCGGGTCGGAAGGCGTCGGGCGCGCCCAACACCGCCTCCACGGTCATCGCGCACGCCAGGTCGGCCAACCTTGCCAGCCGTTCGCCATCGACCAAGGCCAACAGCGACAAGGCAGTGCTGATCTGCACACCGTTGTTCAGTGCCAGGCCTTCTTTGGCCGAGAGAACCACGCGCGGTATACCAGCTTGCGCCATCGCGACCTTACCGGAGCGACGCCCCCCTTGCTCATCGCAAACCTCACCTGAGCATGCCCCGTCGTCTTCGGCGTCGTCGGCCGAGCGCGATAGCACTAGCGCCAGGTGAGAGAGCGGCGCCAGGTCGCCGGATGCGCCGACACTGCCCTGTTCCGGAATGAACGGATGCACTCGCCGGTTGAGCATGGCCAGCAACGTCTCGACCACCACCGGCCGCACCCCGGAAAAGCCCTTGGCCAAGGCGTTGGCCCGTAGCGTCATCGCGGCGCGCACCACCTCGATCGGCAGCGGCGCACCCATCCCCGCAGCGTGACTTTTCAGCAAATTGCGTTGCAGCCGCAGCAGATCGCCCGGTGCGATCATCACGTCTTTCAGACTGCCGAAGCCGGTGTTCACACCGTACACCGCCCGGGCGTGGCCGGCGGTGATCGCCTCGACCACATCGCGCGAGGCTTGCATGCACGCCGGCGCATCGGCGGCCAGATCCACCGTCGCGAATTCGCGCGCTACCCGCACCACCGCTTCGATGGTCAGGTTTTGTCCGTCGATGACTACGGTTGCAGACACCCACTTCTCCTACTGTGGGCTGCGATTATACGGCCCGCTCGCGGACAGGCCAAGCGCCGGGGCTTGTGCGAACGACGATTGTTGGTACGATCCTGCCGAATCCCGCTTTGGTTTTTCGTTCGGAAAGGAGACACCCGATGAAGTGCTTTGCCGATCCGCTGGTCGTTCTGCAGCAGACCAAGCTTGTTGATACCTTCCTCGAAATCGTGCAGGTGGACACCCAGTCCAACGATACAACCGGCGTCTGGCCGTCAACGCCCGGTCAACTTGAGCTGCAAAAGCGCTTGCAGGACAAACTCGCCGTGCTCGGCTGCACCGATATCGTGCTTGATGAAAATGGCTATCTGTTTGCTACTTTCCCCGGCAACCGGCCCGCCGCGCCGGTGATCGGCCTGCTGGCGCACGTCGATACCGCGCCTGATTTCCCCGGCGCCAATGTCAAGCCGCTCATTCACGCCAATTACCAGGGCGGCCCGATCACGTTGAAAGACAACGTGATCATTACGCCGGAGGATTCGCCGGAGCTCAAATACTGCGTTGGTGATACGATCATCACCGCCGACGGCACGACCCTGCTCGGCGCCGATGACAAGGCCGGCGTGGCCGCCGTGTTGGCGACGCTCGAGATGCTGCGCGCCAACCCCGATCTGCCGCGCCCGACGCTGCGCATCGGCTTTACGCCCGACGAGGAGATCGGCCAGGGCGCCGCGCGCTTCGACGTACCGCGCTTCAATGCCCACGCGGCGTATACCATTGACGGCGGCTGGCTGGGCGAGGTCAACGCCGAAACGTTCTCGGCCGATGGGGCGAAGGTCACCTTCAAGGGCGTCGCGGTGCACCCGGGCTACGCCAAGGGCAAGATGGTCAACGCCCTGCGCTTTGCGGGCAAGTTCCTCGATCGCCTGCCCAGACGCGAAAGCCCCGAACGCACCCACCTGCGCCAGGGGTTCTTCCACCCGACCAAGATCGAAGGCAACGCCGCCGAGGCAACTGTTACGCTGATTCTGCGCGACTTCGACACGGCCGATCTGCAAGCGCGCGGCGAACGGTTGCGCGCGTTGGTCGACCGTATCGCCAAGGAAGAGCCGCGGCTGCAGGTCAATGTCGAGATCAAAGAGCAGTACCGCAACATGGCGGTGTGGCTGAAGGACCAGCCGGAAATCGCCGCCAAGCTCGACCAGGCCGTGCGCGACGCCGGCGCCGAACCCGACCGCATTCCCATCCGCGGCGGCACCGACGGCTCGGGCCTGACGGCCAAGGGTCTGCCGACGCCCAACGTCTTCACCGGCGGCATGAACTATCACGGGCCGCGCGAGTGGGTATCCACCCGCGTGATGGCGCTCGCGGTGTGCACGCTGCTGAATCTTGTGCAACGCTGGACCGAATAGCGGAGGACTAACGTGGCCGCCAAGCCGAAGCCGCAAGTGACTGCCCCACCGCCCGAGAAATCCGCGTGGAAATCGACGGTACTGACGCTGGTGCTCGTCGGCTGGGGCATCTCGATCGCACTGTACGCCGGCAAAGCCGCTCCTTTCACCAGCTTCTGGGTGGATGACGCGGGCATCGCCTTCACCTTTGTGCGCAACATCGCCGACGGTTTTGGTTCGGTCGCTCACCCCGGCACCGAAAGAGTGGAGGGCTTTTCCGACCCGACGTGGGTCTACCTGCTGGCGCTGATCTACAAGTTCGGCGGCGACTTCATGAAAGCTTCGCAGGTCGCCGGCTACCTGTTTGCGGTCGCCACACTGGCGCTGATCTGTTTCTTCGGATTTCTCCCGCTACCCAATGGGCGCCGCCCCTGGCCGTCGGCCTTCGCTGCTTTACTGGTCGCTTCGAACGCTTGTTTCGCGATCTGGAACCAGTCGGGTCTGGAAAACTCGCTGTATGGATTTCTCCTCGCTCTGTCGTTGTTCCTGGTCATCCGCGAGAGCCGCAGCAAAAACGCCTGGCCATGGTCGGCCCCGGCCCTGTTCCTGCTGGCGATCACCCGACCGGAAGCTCCGGCGCACGCCTTGCTGGCCGGCGGCTTCCTGCTGCTGAACGACCTGCTTGTTTATCGGCGTCCGACGCGCCGGCTGTTCGTTTGGGGCGGCGCGTTTGCGTTGCTCTTCGGCGGCTACCACTTGTGGCACTACTGGTACTATGCGCATGTCTTCCCAAACACTTACTATGCGAAGGTCAATCCGGCCGACGGCCCCAAGCTGATGGACTTCGAAGACCGCGGCTGGAAGTACGTGCGCTCCTACTTCGACCAATACACACTCTGGCCGGCGATTCTCTTCTGCGTACCGGCGTTCCTCGGTCGCCGCGCGTGGCGCGAGGCGCTGTATTTGGCCCTGACGACCCTCTTCCTCCTCTTCTTTCCGATCTATTCCCGAGGCGATTGGATGGAAGGCTGGCGATTCCTGTCCGTGCTGACCATCCCCCTGGCCATGTTGCTGGGACTAGCCGCATTTCACCTGTCGGAGATCGTGCGGTCCTTCATCGAGAAGAAGGCCGGCGCCAAAGCCGCCTTTGCTGCCGCTCTCGCCCTGGCGGCGGTCTGGGTCGTGGTGCCATTTCTGGCGCAACTGCCCGGGTCCTCCGAACACGCAAAGACTTTTGCCGAAAAGAAAGAGACGACCATCAAAATGATCGCCCGCCGCGCCGAGTGGTGGAGCGGCATTGCCAAGGGCCTGGCCTTGCGGCCGGAAGACCTGACCTTGTCCGACATGGACATGGGGGGCACGTCCTTGAATTGGCCGGGCGTCATGCTCGACATCGGCTATCTGCTCGATGTGCCGATGGCCACTCATCGTTACACCGACAACTGGCGTCGCATGATGAACGAGTATTTCTTCAAAGAGCGACGTCCGGAGTTCATTCACATTCGCCGCGGTTGGGGTGAAGCGACCACCATTCCCAGCAACCCGCAATGGGAAGTGCAGTACTTGAAGCTGCCGGAAGACCGGCATTTCGGCCGCATCCCCAACGGGAACTACATCCGGCGCGATCTGCTCGAAAGCGATCAGCCGCCGGCGACACAACTGGCAACCGAGCCGTTTGGCGCGTTGCGACTGGTCGCGGTGGAAGCGCCGCCGGCCGCGCGTCCGAGTAAAACCATACCGCTCTTCTTCACCTGGACTGTCACCGAGCGCATACCCGACCTCAAGCTGAAGACCGCATTGGTGCGCGAAGGTGAAACGCCGGTCTGGCGCGACACAGTACCCGGCCTCGGCGGCGTGCTGCCCGCCGGTAAATGGCAGGTGGGGAAATACGTGCGCGACGTGGTACGTTGCGAAATGCCCGACCGCGACGGCCGTTACCGACTCATGGTCAGCGTGCAAATCGGCGCAGAACCAGCGGTCGAGCGTGCGTTGCCGGTGACGATCGATGTCGGCCAGGATGCCGCGCTGAATGAGGTCGAGCGCTTGGCGAATGACGCTCTCGCCGCCGCCGGGCGCGATCCGCTGGGGGCAGATCAAGCCGCCGTGTTGGCGCGCCAAATCGAACTGATCATCGGCCAATCCAGCGCCGAACAGCAGGTGGCGAAAATCAACAAGCTGCGCCTGCAGACTTACCTCGCCGCGGCGAAGCAGGCGTTCGAGTCGGGCCAGGATGCGCAAGCAGCCGATTTGCTGGCCAGGTGTTGGCGCATCGACGCGAAGAACACGACACTCAAAAAGCTCGGTTGGAAGGTCGCCGACCGCCTCTACGACAACGGCCGCCGGCAGCAGAAATCGAATGACTGGGATGCGGCATACCGCACTTTCTCGGCGGCCTGCCGCGCCCAACCGGCCCACGCCTGGGCACGCAAACGGGCCGAAGAGGTACGGGTCAAGAGATACTGACCCCGCACCGGGAGTCGATTGCTTGTAGCTGCGGTAATTGCCGCCAAACACGTGTGGATGTTGCGCCGACCCACAAACGTCAGTCAAAGTAATCACAAAACGGCCGAGGCCATGTTAGCGGCGTCAAGGAAGAACCGTCAAAAATTGCTATTGAACCATGCATCGTCGCGGTTGGCTAGTTCGTGGCGGGCGTAGCTTCGATCTTTTTTTTCTTGATCTTGAGCAGGCGGTTGATCTCAACCTCGAGCTGGGCCCGTTCCTCCGGAAAACCGCCGGTGGCGCGCATGATTTCCTCGCCTTGGCGGTTGAGCAGCAGCGTGTTCGGCAGGTTCTTCACATCAAACAGGGTAAAGACCTTGATCGCCTCATCAGGCAGAATCGCCGCGTCCAGCCCGACTTCGGCCATCACCCGCTTCAATTCGTCGCGGTCCTGCGGGTCGCGGCAGATGACCGCCACCGACAACGGTTTGTCGCGCGTGACGCGGCCGAGAATGCGCAACTCCTCGCGGCATTTGTCGCACCAGGTGGCGTAGAAGGTCAGCACCACTGGCCGATCGAGATGGGCCGCCAGTGACCACGGCTTTCCATCCAGATCGGCCAGGGTGAAATCGCGCGCCACTTTCTTCGGCGACGAACACGTCGCCAGCGCCACCGCCAATGCAGCGGCGAGACAGCACGCGATCAACAGACGTTTGCTCATTCGTGGTAGTAGATTTCCAGGCCGCGCTGCACCAGTTCGCTCAGGAACTCGTCCGGATCGGTGAGGATCCGCTCGGCGCTGTAGACGCCGCCGGGCACCTTGTCGAATTTGCCGTTCTTCAGCCACCACGCCGCCTGCACCGCTGGGAAAGCGGTCAGTTCGGCGATGTGGCCGATGTAGGTGTAGTAGCGGTACACCGCGCGGCCGTCGTCCACGCCGTAGCAGTCGACGCGACCCACCGACTTGTCCAAGCCGCCGCCGGCGAAGATACCCTCGATCTTGTAGAAGAAGTTGGCGGCTTTCTTGCGGCGCTCGTGCGTCTTGAACAGGCCGGTCTTGGACATGGTCTTGATCAGCATCGGGATGTACGGCGGCTGCACGCCCCCGTGCAGCGTCGCTTCCTCGAGACCCGGTAGGTTGCGCGGCAGGCTCACGCTTTCCGCGTGGCCGGTGTAATAGACCGGCAGCCAGCCCATCGGGTACGGAAACTCGACCATCTTCCGGCCTTCGCCGGTCTTCACTTCGATTTCCTTGCCGCGTAAGGTCTGCAGCGTGGTGCCGTTGAAGATGTGGAACAGGTGCATCAGGTTGGTCATGCCCACGTCTTCATTGCTGCCGGCCGCCCAGTTCACGTTGATGCGACGGCACGATTCCATGCTGTTGTAGCCCTTGCGCGCCAGCATCTGGGTGATGCCCGGGCTGTTGCCGAAGCCGGTGAGGATCTTCACCTTGGCTTTCTTCGCCGCGGCGTCGAGTTCGCTCACCGCCAGGTAGGCGTCGTAGTCGTCGGCGATCGACACGTAGTGCGTCTTGGCCTCGATGCAGGCCTGCGCGCAGTACGCTTCGGTCTTGTAGAACGGACCGGCGAAGCCGAGCACCACGTCAACGGCCTTGGCATGTTCGACCAGCCACTCCTTGTCGAAGAGGTCGTGCTCGACGATCTGCGTCGGGTAAGAAAGCTCGAGCCTTTTGACCGTGGCTTCCGCCTTCGGCACGTTGAGATCGACAATGGTCACCAGTTCCACGTCTTTCGCGTCGCGGTTGAGTTCGCGCAACGCCTGCACCGCCATGTCCCCCGCCCCGCCAAGCAGCAATATCTTCATGATCCTTCCTCCAGTGATTGTCGGAATATTTGTTTTCGGCTCGGTCATGCTAGACCGAATTACGGCATCTTGCCAAGGGAGGCCGGTTGGGAAGATGAACGGACCTGCTCAGCGGCCGTTCATCGCGTCTGGATTCAGGGCTACTTGGATTTCCTGGTGAAACGATTCGTCCGCCTCGTCTTTGGTGTTCACCTCGACGACAGTTCCGTAATGATTGGCCACCGAGGCGAACCAATACGCACCGTCCTCAATCAACGCCATCGACTGCGGCAAATCGGACGAGTATTCCAGTCCTTGTACCGAACCGTCACTGTTGCCACCGAACACCTCTTCCCAACGGTAGTTATCGTTGAACACCGGCGGTTGGTCTTCGATGCTGCGGTATTGGCACACCGTATCCGAAACACCTGTCACGGTCAGACTCATGTCCTCGACAACGACCGTCGACGGATTGACACCATCGAAGGGGGTAGTGTCATTGTATAACAATAACACATTCGCAACGTCGACAACCCAGATATAGCCTGTCAACTCGTCCACGTAGTTGCCGGCAACTCTGACCGATGCGCCCTCGATTAAGGGGTTGTCCGTTTCTTCGGTAAGCCAAGTACCGGTGACCACGTCATCCTGTCCCTCGCAGTCCAACACAAACGCGTTATCGTCGATCGCTACCGTGCAGCCCGCCGCGCCGCCAAAATCCTCCCACAAACGCCAGGTGGTCGAATAGAAATCGTCAATCTCAAAAAGGCGCATGTTGTCATCGTACGGCGGACAATCCGGATAGATAGCGGTGTCATCGTCGCCGGTGTCGTCGTCCGTATCGTCGTCGGCATCGTCATCCAGATCGTCGTCGGCGCTGTCGTCGTCCACATCATCGTCGGAGTCGTCGTCCGCCGCATCATCATCGTCGGAGTCGTCGCAAGCCGTGAGCAACAAACCAAGTATCATCAGTACTAGAAACATTCTGTGGATGGGTTTCACTACCGCCTCCTCCAATTGCGATGATTGTAGCGCCGGGCCGGCCGGCAAATCAATTGGTTCAGCTACTCGTACGCTTCCACCGCGAACGACTGCACATCGGAACGCAGGAAGCCGTCGGCGTCTTCGGCCAGCGCAACCAGCACGATGCGCGTGAGGTTGCCGTTGAAGGGGACCGCCAGATCAAACTGCGCGGTCGCCTCGGCCTGGCCGCCGCCTGCGGCGGTTTCGTGCGCGAGTTGCAGCGGCTGCCCGGCCAGGTCGCCGAGCGCGACGAAGCCCAGCGTCGCCACCCCTGCGGCGCTGCGGGCATGAACGGTCACGCGCACGATGTCACCGGTCCGGGCCGCTGCGTTGGCCGCCGGCGCGCTGAGCCACACCACGCGCTCGCCGCACGAGGTGCAGTCGAGCGCCGGGCACTCCTCTTCGTCGTCATCCCGCGCGCAGCCGAGCGCGAACAACGCCAGGGCGGCTAGTAGCCCGCCCGCGTACAGGAGTCGGCGATATCGACCAGGTTGCCAGCCTGATAGTCGGTCCAACTGTCCACCTCCCCGGCGTCGCAATCGACCGCGGCGCCGTTGTTCACCATCAGATTGGCCGAGGCGTGCAGCACGCTGCCGTGCAGGTAGACCCCGACCGTGCCGTATTCGAGAATGCTCGCCGCCAGCGTCACGTCGCTGTCTTCGACCGCGAGCGCGGTGGCGAAGAACGGGAACTTGCACGACAGCACCAGCACGCCGGCGCTGTTTTCGACGCTCAGCCCCTCGCCCGCCGGCGCGCCGTCGGCCCCGCCGCCGAGGAACGTGAAGCCCTCGACCACCGCGCCGTTCGCGCCGCTGACCAGCGACGGCGACCCGTCCGCGCTGGCGATGCGCGCGTTGTCCAGACCCGCGCCCTGCAAATGCAGCGGCTTGGTCAGCACGAACGGCGAGTAGTAGCCGACGGCCACGCGCACGGTGGCGCCCGGCGCCGCGGCGTCGATAGCGGTTTGGATTTCGGCAAACGGATGCGCGGGGGAACCGGTCTGCCACGGACCGGCATCGTCATCGACGTAGATGACTTCCGTGGGCGGCAGCAGAACGGCCAGGCTCGCCAGCGCGGTCCAGAGCAAGCCGGCGAGCAGCAGGCGGCGCATGGTCAATCTCCGAAGCTGACCCCGGTGTCGCGCGCGATGCGCACCAGTTCGCTGTCGGGCTGCACCAGTTTCGGCTTCTGCAGCGCGTCGGCGATCGGAATGGTGGCCATCAGATTGTTGTGCTGCACCACCATATAGCCGAACTGGCCGCGCATCGCCGCGTGCACCGCCTCGACGCCCAGCCGCGTGCAGAGCATACGGTCGAACGCCGTCGGCGCGCCGCCGCGTTGCACGTGGCCCAACACGGTGGCGCGACATTCGCTCTTGCAGCGCTTCTCGAGCCAGCGGCATAGCTGATCGGCGATGCCGCCCAGGCGGATCGGCTCGGCGCTGTCCTCGATCACGTCGCGAATGACCTGCCCGCCGCCGGCCGGCGCGGCCCCCTCGGCCACGCTGATGATCGTGAACTTGCGCCCGGATTTCTCGCGGCGTTCGATCGCTTCCACAACCTTGTCGAGATGGAACGGGATCTCCGGCACCAGAATGATGTCGGCGCCGCCGGCGAGGCCCGCCTCCAGCGCGATCCAGCCCGCGTTGCGGCCCATCGTTTCGACGACGATGACGCGGTGGTGGCTTTCCGCCGTCGTGTGCAGGCGGTCCAGCGCTTCCATCACGATGTTGACTGCGGTATCGAAACCGAAGGTCACGTCGGTGCAAGCCAGATCGTTGTCGATGGTCTTCGGAATGCCGATGACCGGAAAACCTTTTTCGAACAGCTTCAGGCCGATCGCGTTGGTGCCGTCGCCGCCGACGACCAGCAGCACGTCCAGGCCGAGCCGGCGGCAGTTGTTGAGCACCTCGTCGCTGCGGTCGGTAATCACCACCTTGCCGTCTACGATCGACTTGCAGCGGAACGGATCGGCCTTGTTCGACGTGCCGATGATCGTGCCGCCGCGGTTGAGTAGACCCTTCACGTGATCGCCGGTCAGCGGCATCACCCGCGGCTCGCCCATCAGGCCTTCGAAGCCGTCGAGAATACCGAGAACCGAAACGCCGTAGCGGTTCATGGCACATTTGGCGACGCCGCGAATCACGGTGTTCAGGCCGGCGCAGTCGCCGCCACCGGTCAGGATGCCGATCGTGCGGATGCTCATGGCTGTTCCTTTTGCGTAGAGTTGCCCTACTCTCCCGAATTGTGGGACGCAGATCAAGTGGCGTCTTGCGGCGAGCCGCCGCTCGCGTTACCGTCCGCTCATGCAACAGCAAACAGCCATTCCCGGCGGCATGGTTGCCTGGCGGGCGCGGAACGAAACGGGCACCGGCGTGCCGGTGCTGTTCCTCCACGGCGCCGCCGGCGGAAAAGACGTCTACACCCTGCTCACGCGCGCGCTCGCGCCGCTGCTGCCCGACCGGCCGCTGGTCATGATCGACCTGCCGGGCCACGGCGAATCGACCGCGCCCGGGCGCCAGGTCATTGCCGACTTCGGGCAAGACGTGCTCGCCTTCTGCCGCGCGCGGGGTTGGACGCAGATCGACCTGCTCGGCCATAGCATGGGCGGCGCCACCGCGCAGTTTGTCGCCGCGGCCGCGCCGGAGTTGATTCGCCGCCTGGTGCTGGTGGCGACCTCCGCCCGCATCAAAGTAGTCCCGGTGCTGTTCGACCTGCTGCCCGGCCAGCCCGAAATGGCCTTCAGCGCCGTTAAACAGTTCGCCTTCGGCGCGGCTGCCGACCCGGCCCTGGCCGAGGCGTCGATGAAGCAAATGCTGGCTTGCGACCCGCTTGTCGCGCGGCACGACTTCGAAGCCTGCCGCGATTGGGATGCCGGCGACCGCCTGGCGCGCATCACCGCCCCGACGCTTGTGGTCGCGGGCGACGAAGACAACCTCATCCCGGCCAAATTCTGCGCCAAGCTGGCCGAGGCGATCCCCGGTGCGCGCTACCACCTGTTCGCCCAGACCGGTCACATGATTCCCCTCGAGCGCGCCGCCGAGTTCGCGGCGCTGCTGGCCGAGTTCTTGGGGCCGGCATGACCCGCCTCGCGCGCGAGCTCGCCGCCCTCGTCGGCCGCGAAGCGGTACTCGACGAACCCGGCGCCCTTGCCGCCTTCGCCGCCGATTCGAAGATCCACGGTTGCGTTCCGCTCGCCGTCGTGTTGCCCGACACCACCGAACAAGTACAAGCGTTGATGCGGCTGTGTGCGCGCGAAAAACTGCCGCTGATTCCGCGCGGCGCGGGCACGGGAACGGTCGGCGGCGCGGTGCCGGAACAGCCGGCGCTGGTGCTCGACCTGTCGCGCATGAACCGCCTGCTCGCCGTCGATCGCGACAACCTGCTGGCCGACGCCCAGCCGGGCCTGGTCACCGCCGCGTTCCAGGCCGCCGTGGAGAAGGAAGGGCTGTTCTACCCGCCCGACCCGGCGAGCAGCGCAACCAGCACGCTCGGCGGCAACGCCGCCACCGGCGCGGGCGGATTGCGCGCGGTGAAATACGGCGTCACCGCCGACTGGATTGCCGGGCTCGAAGTCGTGCTGGCCGACGGGCAGACGATCCGCACCGGTACCCGCACCCGCAAGGGCGTAGTCGGCTACGATCTGACGCGCCTCTTCGTCGGCAGCGAAGGCACGCTCGGCGTCATCACGGAATTGACCTTGCGCCTGATGCCGAAGCCCGCGGCGAAGGCGACGCTGCTGGCGATCTTCGACCGCCTCGAACAGGCCGGCGGCGCCGCGCTGGCCGTGCTGCAATCGCCGGTCGTGCCGGCGGCGATGGAACTGATGGATCAGACCGCGCTGTCGGCCGTGCGCCTCCGCACCCGCGACTTGTTGCCGCCCGACGTGGCGACGCTGTTGTGCGACGTCGACGGCGACCCCGACGAGGTTGCCAAGCAGGCCACGCTGCTGGCCGAGGTGCTTCGCGGCGCCGGCGCCCGCGAGGTGCGGACGTCAAGCGACGAGGCCGAATCGCAAAAGCTCTGGAGCGCCCGGCGAGCCATCAGCCCCGCGCTGTACGACCTGCGGCCGCAGCGGGTCGCCGAGGATGTGACCGTGCCCGTCTCGCGCATCGTCGAGTTGATCACCGGGGCCGCGCAGATCGCGCGCGAACTCGAGCTGCCCCATACCAGCTTCGGCCACGCCGGTGACGGCAACATCCACGTCAACTACTTGTACGACCCCGATCGCCCCCCCGAGGCCGCCCACGCCGCCGCGGCCCGCGAGCGGTTGTTCCGTCTGGCCTTGTCGCTCGGCGGCACGATCAGCGGCGAGCACGGCATCGGCATCGCGAAGCGGCCGTTCATCGCCTGGGAACAGACCCCGCCGCTGCTCGATCTGC
>CAZEDX010000032.1:0-47343 GCA_964511015.1 uncultured bacterium
ATGACTCTGCCCCTACGGCCGACGACGGTGTCACCGACGATGATGATTCGGTTGACGACGACGTAGTCGATGACGACACGACTGGCGACGATACGGTTGACGACGATCTGATCGACGACGACACCGTGGACGATGACAGCGCCGACGACGATGATGACGATGCCATCGACGACGATACTGCGGCCGACGACTTCATCGCGCCGTGGCCGCAAGACACTGTGGCGCATTTCTCCTATGACGAGACGGGCGAGCCGGGGCCGTTGCGCCAGAAAGCGATGGACTACGATGCTTGGCATCTCGCATGGCACCAGCCCGATCACGGCGGTTGCGTCCATGTCCATTTCGAGGATGTCAGCTACACCACGCCGGTCCTCTACGAAGGCTTCGGGGACAGCACCATTTGGACCGGCGTTTACTTGGGCTCCGAGTCGCTCCGCTACCACGTCACCGGCGAACAGCAAGCCAAAGAAAACGCCATGGCCAAGGTGCGGACGTTAGATGGCCATTTGCACGTTACAGATACCAACGGCTTCATCAGCCGTTTTCGGGGTTCGCAGAACATCATCGACCTGTATGGCGGCGATGAATGGTGCGACAACAACAACCGCTGCCACCGCGTCAACGACGGCGAGTACGCTGGCGACTTCTGGATCGGTGAAACCAGCCGCGATCAATACACCGGCTGGTTCTACGGCATGGCGTTGGCCTACGACCTGATTGACGACGAGGAAACTCGGCAAATTATCCGCGATGATGTCACCGAAGTGCTGGATCAACTACTCGCCGACCACTGGTGGATTATCGACGAATCCGGTGAGCCGACGGATGCCGCGCCCCAGGTGCTGCCGCCGATGCAATTGGCGTGGATCACGATCGGTTACCATGTCACCGGCCTGGAGCGTTTCCGCGCCGAACTTCAGAAATACCTGCGCGACTCGTATCGGCCGATCATCCAAGTCGAGACCATCGCTACATTCAACCGCTACGCGGAATACTACGGCAACAACCTGTCACACACGAATTGGTACAACGTTCTTCGGCTGGGCAAAGCCTACTTCAGTCCGGCCGACTACGCGTTCATGCTCCAGGTGTTTGAAAACGAGGTACATTCTTTTACCCGGTTGTCACATAACCCCTGGTTCAATGCCATCTTCATGGGTCAAGGCGACTACACACCAGGCCGCGATGACAAGTACCAAACGCAACTTGAGGAGGACCTCGCCACGTTCCGCAAACCGCCGCTGGTGGAGTTCTACCTACCGGCTCGTGATCCGAGTACCTACACCCTCGATCCAATATCGGTGTTTTTGCATGATCTCGAGGTCCAGTTTCCATTCCTGGAAGATCTGATTGGCGAGATCAACTATCAGGCGCAGGATCCATTCACTATCGACTTGCAGTGCACCGCGGGCTTCATGTTCCAGTGGAACCCGTTTGCGGTCGAGGAGTGTGGTGCGGACAATTTACTACACGTGAATTCCGGCCACGACTATCTGGCGGCCTATTGGATGGCAAGCTACGGCAATTTCCTGAGCAAGTCCGACTGACCAAATCATCGCGTCCGGTCGAACCAAGAAAGTGTTTAAAAGTAGCGGGAAAGGCATATTTTGAACATGCACTTGCAGGCACAAAAAATACGATCTGTCCACAGAGAAGGGGAATAACGATGAAATCGAAGCAAACTACAAGACTGATTTTTTTGATTCTTGTTCTTGCCCTATGGGGTGGGGAAATCCTTTCTGCCGAGCCGGGGGGCCGACAGTGGTTCCAAAGCAGTGGGCGATGTCGTTGACCAATTCAGTTTCGCGGATGATCTGTATATCCGCAACATCGCCTTCATCGGCGAGGCCATGTTCGTTTTGGAAAACAACAACTACTACATCTATGAGATCGACATCGATGACGGGACGATTCTTACCACTCTCGACGCCTCGGGTGCTGGCACTCCCATGACGGGTCTGGCTTGGGATGAAGATTGCTTTTGGTTTGACGACTACTTCACGGCGATGATCTACCGCATCAGCCGTTTCGATGCCGCAGTCTTCGACTCGTTCAGCTCGCCAGGGGCGAATCCGATGGGTCTGACTTATGACGGGTTGTACTTGTGGAGTCTGGACTCCGCTGATGACAAGCTCTATAAACTTGACCCGGATACCGGAGCTGTCGAATCGAGTATTGATCTGGTTTACACCGGCCATGAGATCCGTGGAGTGGCCTATGACGGCGAGCTCATCTGGTACGGCGACTCGGATGCCGGGGAAATCTACGACCTCAATCCCGATACCGGCGCCTTGGTGACCACTATTACAGCACCGATTGGCGAGTACATTGTCGGGCTGGGCTATGACGGCGAATATCTATGGGCCATTGTCCAAGACTACTATGACGCCGGCACGATGTGGGTGGCAGCATATCAGCTTGATCTTGAACACACAGTTTGCGCGACCGACGCCGGGTGTGATGACAGCAACGACTGTACCGATGACGTTTGCACGGGTGTCGGCTTGGTGGTGGAACGCTTTTTATGACGACTCTTATTCCGACCACGACTCTGCCCACAGTACGGAAGGCAACATCTTCTATGCAACGACCGACACGGTCCTGATCGGTGCGCACATGTACCTGGAACTCTCCGGTACAACCAGTATTACCCTGGGTGTTTACGAATCCGATACCACCACGTATTCGGACTACGAACTGATCGAAACTAAAACCGTGAGTTTCGGCGCCGGAAGCGGGTGGTATGAGATCAGTGGTGTCAACGTCCCAATCACTAAAGGCCACTACTACGCCATTGTCTTTGCCTGGAATACCGAAACCGTCGGTTGGCGTCACTCCAACCCCCCCGGCGCAGACAACACCGAATACCCCGTATCCTTTGGTCTGCGCGTGGGCGACATAGACGACCGGACCAACTATCTGCCTGAACCTCCGCCCGCCTCAAAACTGTACTACGATAGCTATTTGCCCCATCAAGAAATCTATACGACCGGCTCCGGCCATTGCACCTACACCAACAACACCGGTACATGCGAAGACGGCGATTTTTGCACGGTGGACGACGTTTGTGCCGCCGGCACTTGCACGACCGGATCGGCTCGCGACTGTGACGACAGCGAGTGGTGCACTGGCGACGAAACGTGCGACGAGACGAACGACCGATGTGTTTCCTCAGGCGATCCATGCGACGCCGACGAAACGTGTGACGAAACCAACGACGAGTGTGTAGAAAACGTCGACGACGACACCACTGACGACAATACCACCGATGACGACACCATCGACGACGACATCGCCGATGATGACACGATCGACGACGACTTGACCGATGACGACACCACCGGCGGCGGCGGTGACGACGACGATGATGATGACCGTTGCTGTGGCTGTTGACGATCGGCCATACTTCTAGATTCGAATGAGGGCGGGCTGCGGGGCCTGCTCCCTTTTTGTCTCTGGGCGGCCGGGGAGCGCATCACCGGCGATCCGTGCTACAATGCAGCCCTCTCGGGGACGGCCGATTCCCGGCCGAGGTACGGAGGTTGCCATGAAAAATATGACATGTTGTGGGTTGTTGCTCTCGTTGCTGGCGATCTTGTTTGCCGGTTGCGTTTCGACCGATGACGACGACGATGGCTCGCCAGCACCGGATGATGATCTTGACGATGATCTCGATGATGATGCCGACGACGACAGCGACGATGACGTCGACGACGATGTGGATGATGACACAGCAGACGACGACGTTGTCGATGACGATACGTCCGACGACGACACGGTGGACGACGACACCGCTGATGACGACACGTCCGTTGACGACGACATGGTTTTTGATCCGTGGGACAATCCGAACGCCAAGGCTGACGCGTTCCGGCTCTTCTACCGCGAACGCATGAACCGCGTGCTGATCGCCTACAATCGTTTCTCGCTGGTCAATGACGTGGTTCCGGCTGAGACGCTCGGTTCGACGTTCATTGACAAACAAGACGACACCTATGATGTCGTACTGCATCCCAAGGACAACAACGACATCGGCTTCTCCACGTTTCATACGTATCACGCATACAAGGTGTTTGGCGGCCGGGATCTCGAATTGACGCTGATTCGCCAATTCGAGGGCTTGGCGGTGGCGGAACAGGTTTCCGGCATCCCGGGTCTGACTTGCCGCGAATGGGTGCCCGGCTACACCGTCACCATTGACGGTTCGACCGGCACAGTCACTCGTGAACGGGACGGCACGCCGGTTTCGCCGGCGGTTGCCTATCCGAGCGAATTGGAAGGCGAGATTATCGACACCTTCTTTGCTGATGGTGTCTATCGCTATCGTGGCAATCCCGCGGAGTTCTATTTCAACGTTGAAGCGCTGATCAACATCGCCGACTACGCCTTGACGTTCGTGCATGAAATGATGCCCGACTACATGCGCGTGTCGGATTGTTGTTCGTCGTTTATGGTTTCCCAGCTTGGCGATTACCAAGGCTATTTTTGGGGCAACCACAACTCGCGCGACAATTTCCCCGACTACGGCATGGGCTACTTCACCGCCTGGGAAGCCGCCAACGACGATTCGCTGTCGGCCGACGTGCGCGCCGCAGCGCAAAAGGCATGGGAATCCGGCCAACGCATCGGCGATTCGGTTGTCGACCACGAATACAATCTGATGACCGTTGGCGAATATGAGCCCTACGACGAGGAGCATTTGATTGTAGCCGGCCGCATTCGGCCGGATGGCACGGACGAAGGCTGGGAAGGGCTCGGCTCGATGAATTCGTGCCAGATGGCGTATATGGCCAAGGCATTGTCGAGCGATGGCTTGGCTTCGGCGGAAGAAGAGGTGGGGAATCCTGGCGCCTACGAAATCATCGCCATCAAGTACCTCTTCGAACTGCTGGGTCTTCCGGAACCGGACATCACCAAGACCTGCCATCACCTGGATGATGCCTACATTGGCTTGGGCTGGGGCGACTTGCTCAATATGGAAATCTTTGGTGTCCCGCTGTGGGATCTTGTTCAGTTGTTGGTCGGTGTGCTGCCTGACGAAGTGGTGCCGTTGCTACTCGACCTGGCGGATGCGCTAGACCAGCCGGAGATGGCCGCCTTCGCCATTGTCTACTATGCGCGACTCGCCGAGGAACAAGGTGCTGACGCCGACCTGCTGCAGGAAGCCAAAGAAACGCTTTATCACATTGCCGAAATCCAACGGCGGGCATCGCAAATGGCGCTCGATTGGGCTCTGGCACAGCCGACACCGCCGGCCGATATCGTCAACACGGCTATCCGCATGCTGACCATGGCCGCGCGATACGCCCACGAAGGAGGGGTGGGTAACGAAGACTTCGATCCGCAGGGCTTCGCGCAGAGTGAAACGTATTCGCAACGTTTTGAAGCCGTGCTGACGCGAGGCAATTCCACACCGTTGCCGTTGCGGACCGACGAGGAGATTTGGACTATTATTCAGGATGCGCTGAACGGCAGCGATCGCCAGGCGGTCATTGATCGCTATTGGGCGGCCTTCCCCACCGAAGCGGACAAGCCACTACGCCGCTACGGCGATCACTACGAGTCGGTCGGCGTGGATGGGCTATTCCACGAAATCCCGAACATCAATCACCAGTGGTTCGGCTCGGCGGAACTATGGAACGAAGTTCCGTTGTGCGTGCTCGAACCATCCGTGCTCGATTGTTCCTGGGCGTTACTTGGCTGCGAACGACCCGATCTCAACGATTCCGGTGCGGTGGATCAGGCCGACCAGGATCTGTTCACGACCGCGTGGGATCTATATGGGTCCGGCGCGACGTGCAATATCGGCAACAACTGGTGCGACGGCGCCGACCTCGATCAAAGCGGAGTCTTAGACGATGACGACCAGGCGTTTATGGTCGCCGCGGTCGGTTGTTGGTACTAACGAAGGGGATTCCGGTGAGAGTCGCGGTCACGGGTGTCGGGGGTTATCTGGGTCAATTGCTGGCGCAACGGCTGGCAGATGAACCAGCCGTCGACAGTCTGCTAGGCCTCGACGTCCGACAGCCTACCATCACCTGCCCCAAAATGACTTTCCGGCCGGCGGACGTGCGCACGGCGCCGTTCGAAGAGTTGCTGCGTGGCTATGACGTCGTCTACCACCTGGCGTTCGTTGTCGAACCGCATAAGAACCTGACTACGGCCGACATCAACGCCATCAACATCGACGGCAGTGAGCGCGTGGCTCGCGGTGCCGTTGCGGCCGGCGTGCCGAAGTTGGTGGTCGCCAGTTCCGTGGCTGCCTACGGTGCGCACCCCGACAATCCGCCGTTGCTGACCGAAGATGCTCCGTTGCGGCCAAATGACAATTGGTATTACTCGCGCACCAAAGGCGAAGTGGAGCGCCGGCTCGATCTGCTGCAAAAGGAACATCCGGAAACCATCATCATCCGCTTTCGCCCGTCCATCTTCCTCGGCCCCACGGTCAAGAATTCCATGGCTCAACTCTTTCGTCTGCCTTTTCTGATCAGTTCCAACCGTGCGCTCAAAACGGAATTCTGTTGGGACGAAGACATCGTCGAAGCTTTCCGAATGGCACTGACTTACGACCGGTCGGATGTGTTTAATCTAACCGGCGGCCAGGCGATTACCGATATCGAAGCCGGAGCGGTGCTCGGCAAACGAGTACTGCATGTTCCACGTCGCTTGGCGGTGGGGTTGGCTCGTTTGAGCTGGCGGCTTGGTTTCCAAGCGCGCGAGGCGGTGGACTGGATTGAAACCGGCGCGTCGGCGTCGATCTTGATGAGCGCCGATCATGCGCGCGATCGTCTCGGATGGCGGCCGCGGTATAACAGCGCCGAGGTGCTGCGAAAGTATGTGGACAGCACCCGGCGTTCAAAATAATAGATAGCTGGCAACCTCTCGACTGGAGCATTGGCCGGTGGCGGATTTCCTAGACGTGGAAATCAAGCGGCGGAGTCTCGGCGAAATGGCGCCCCGCACGAAGGTGTTGGCCGAAACGCGCCCACAGTACGTGTACGACCTCGAGGAATGGCAGCAGCGGGCGCGCGAATATGGCGACCGCTTTATCCGGCCGAAGGCGCTTGAAATTGACGCCAAATGCCGTCGCGACCCGCGGTATTTCGATTGGGAATTGATCAAGCAAGGCCTGCCATACCGACTGCTATCAGCATGTATTCGGAAATCAGCCGGCGGCGGCGGCCAGCTCACCACCCCGTTCGCACTGATGATGGAAGAGCTGTGTGCTGCATGCGCCGGCGTAGCCAATGTGTTTGGCGCTCACGGTCTCGGCATTTCCGGGATCATGTTTTCGCTTGAGATGTACCACATGGACCGCGCGCTGGCCGAAGTATGTGCCGCCGAGAAGCGTGGCGAACCGGTGATCTTCGCTGCTGCTATCACCGAACCACTGGCGGGTTCCGATGTTGAAGATGCAGGCTATTTGCGCACGGCTAAACTGATGACCGATGCCAGGCCGGTCGAAGGCGGCTACGTGCTCAACGGCCGCAAAGTGTTTATCAGCAATGGCTCGATCGCAAAATACCACACGGTAATGGCGCCGCTCGATCGCACTCGGCCGGTGGAAACAATGTCCGCTTTCTTGGTTCGTTCGGGTGACAAGGGATTCGCAGTCGGGCGCGTCGAAGAAAAGATGGGCATGAAGGCCTGCCCGGCGGCGGAACTGGTCTTTGAGGACTGTTTTGTCCCGCGTGAAAACCTGATTGGGCCGGAATGCGCGGGCATGGACGGTGTCGAAACCGTTCTCGGTGCATCGCGCGGCCCGGTTGGGGCTATCGCTACCGGTGTAGCGCGCGGCGCGTTCGAACGTGCAGTCGACTTCGCGCTGCGTAAAAAAACCGGCGGGCGTCGTCTGTTTGATGAGCAATGGGTGCAAATCAAACTGGCCGACATGGCCCGCCGCATCCACTTAGCCCGCCAGGCCTACCTCGACTCTTGTATGAGCTTTGACCATCGTGGCGTACCGAAGCTGCTGAACCAGCCGGCCACGCGCGCGTTGGAAGCCGTGCCGGCGTCACTTCGCCGCAACCCGCTGCTTTCCCGCGCACTGCGTTCGCAGCTAACACGGCGCGCGACTAAACGAATGGCGAAAGAGCAACTGGATCCTGACGATCTCCGCCACATTCAGGTGTGCGCATCGGCGGCCAAGATCAGCGGTAGCGACACGGCGATGGAAGTCGCCTACGAAGCCTTGCAGATCGTCGGTCTGGAAGCGTCGTTACACCGTCACGAACTGGAAAAGATCTTTCGCGACGCAAAGCTGACGCAGATCTACGAAGGCACGAATCAGTTGAACCGGCATAACCTATTCGTCAATTACTTCCCGCGGGAGTCTGGTCATGTTGTTTGACACCCAATGTCTCGCGGAAGTGGAACAGACCGCCAGCCGATTCGCGGCGCGGCACATTGCACCGGTGGCGTCTGAGGCGGATCACGGTGATCCGGTTTTCCCAGCGGAGATATTCGCCCGTGGATGCGAAGCGGGCTTCGACCGGTTTGCGCTGCCGGAAGCGGCGGGCGGCCATGGTTTTTCACTGATTGAGCAAGCAGTGTTGCTAACCACACTCGCCCGGACATGTGCCGGCCATGCGGCGGTATTCGCCGTGCATTCGGCGATTCTGGGGGCATTGCACGAAGCTGGTAACGCGAAGATCTTGGCGCGGTTGTTGGCGACCAACAACGTGGCCGGGGCGATAGTCCCGATACCAACAGAGGCAAGAGGATTCTCCGCTGAAGTCGAGGTGGTCGGCCCGCCGTGGCGCGTGACCGGTGAGGTTGGGACGGCGTTCAACGTGTCGCCGAACGGCGTAGTAGTGGCTTTTGCCGGAGGCGAAAGACCGGTGGCGTTTCTGGCGCAAGCCGGCAAGACCGGAGTGCGGCTCGGTGCCCCGGAATTTGCACTCGGGTTACGAGCGATGCCGCTGGCAGAGTCGTCCTTCGAAAACGCTGTGTTGGCGGAAGACGATGTCATAGCGACTGGCGATCAGGCAAACAAGTTCTACTGCGCGTTGTTACGACACATTGGTCTGGCGGTGGCAGCGGTCGCCGTCGGAGTGTTGCGGGGAGCGCGGTTGCAGGCGCTCAAGTACATGGCTGATCGTTATCAGGGTGGCGCCATGATCATCGACCATTCGCACCTGCGTAGCCTCGTTGGTGCGATGACCGCGGCCCAAACCGCCGCGGAAGGGGCCTTGTTGCGCGCCATGACGGTTGGCGATCTGAGCACGGCATTGGGCGCCAAGATCGCGGCCACCGAGGCGGCGGTGCGCGGCGCCACTGACGCCGTCCAACTGCTCGGCGGGTACGGTTACATGCGTGACTACGGTTTGGAAAAACGCCTGCGTGACGCGGCTACACTTGCGTTGCTACCCATCGCGAATCCGCGGGCGGAACTACTACTTGCTGCGTTGGCGAAAGAGGCTTTGGCCTGAACGAAGGGGGGACGATCATGAACAGTTCATTCTTCGGTAACATCAAACAATGGGAGTTCCAGTGGGAAGGACAAAAGGCCAAGCTGCCGGTGTTCTACTACGACAACACTTCGCTGACAGCCATCTACACGGCGACCACCGCCAAGGTGCACAACCTGCTGCCGCGGCCGGAGATGCATCCGATTGAAATGACGCCGGGTAGATGCCTGATTGCCTTCACGGCGTTTGAATATCGAAAAACGGACATCGACCCTTACAACGAGTTCAGCATCGCATTTTTAGTCACCTACGGCGTACCGCAGGTGCCGGCGCTGACGGCGGTTTGGCAATTGTTGCGGCGGCGTTTCAGTGCTTATGTATGGCAATTGCCCGTGACAACCGAGATCGCACGCTATGGCGGCGTGGAGATGTACGGGTACCCGAAGTTTCTTGCGGACATCGATTTTTCCCGCACCACTGATTCGATTACCTGCGACCTCACCGCTGGCGGCCAACATGTGCTGTCGCTCAAGAGCCGTGTGCTGCCAACGGCGACAGGGAAGCAACTGCGGTTTGTCACCTATTCGGTGAAGGACGGTATCCCGCTGGTGGCCAACGTGTTGACCAACCCGATTGAGTACGCTGAGAGCCGTAGCGGCGACGCGGCCGTAGTGACGTTGGGCCATCACCCCATCGCCGAAACCTTGCGCGGGCTGGATATGTCGCCCAAACCCGTCGTCGTGCAGTACGCTCCCCGCACCGAAGCCATTCTGTTCGCCGGGCGCAATCTTGCCGACCACTAGTGCGCTTCTTTTCTTGTGTCGCCGCCGCCTTGGCCGTAGACTTGGCCAACGCGCCACGCGTCGGTCGGCTATCGTTGACCGATACCTAGGCCACGGGAGAATAGATGCCCAACGAAATGCGGGTCACGTTGGTTGCGCCGCCGGTGGACTTCTTGCGCGAGCTCTATGGTTTCCGCGCGAAGCGCTCTTACCGCAATCAGCCACCGCTCGGCATCGGCTATCTGGCGTCGACGTTGGCCGCCGACGGCTTTGCCGTCACGCTTATCGACTGTGCCGCGGAAGGGCTCAGCCTGACCGAGGCGACGCAACGGGTATTGGCCACCAGCGCGGCGGTGATCGGTGTCACGGCCATTACCTTTGAGGCCCCGGCCGCGTTTGCGTTGATTCGCGCATTGCGTTCGCGCACCGACGCCTGGCTGGTCTTCGGCGGAGCGCACGCAAACAGCTACCTGCACGAGGTGCCGGCGCAATGCCCGGAGATCGACGTCGTGGTGGCCGGCGACGGCGAGCTGACGATGCGCGATTTGTGCCGGCGCCGCCGCGGCGGTCAGTCGCCCGCCGGCATCCCCGGTCTGTTGTACCGCCTGCCGGATGGTTCTTTCACGTCGTTTGTCGAACGGCCGCTGATTGCCGACCTCGACGATCTGCCGCCTCCCGCCTATCACCTGTATCCACACGCATGCTATCGGCCCTTGCCCCACCGTGCCAAGCGTCTCCCGTCGAGCAGCATGATTACCTCGCGCGGCTGTTCATACGCTCGCTGTACATACTGCGAGCTGTCGGGGTTGGTACGAAAAGTGTATCGCCGCCATTCGCCGGAACGGGTTGCGGACGAGATGAAAACGGTGATGGCTGTTGCCGGTGCGCGCGACATCTACTTCCAGGATGACATCTTCATCACCGATGCCGCTTGGGTCGAACGGTTTTGCGAACGGATCATCGACGAGCGATTGGACATCGCGTGGAGTTGTGAAAGCCGCTTTCAGGGTGTCACGCTCGATTTGTTGCGGCTAATGCGGCGGGCTGGCTGCTGGCGTATCTACTATGGATTCGAATCCGGCAACCAGCATTTGCTCGACCGCATTCGCAAGGGTTTCACTCTTGCCGAAGCGCGTGAGGCGGCTCGGGTGGCCAATGACGCGGGCTTGGAGATCATGGGTTTCTTTATGTTGGGTCTACCTGGCGAGACGCCGGCCGATGCCGAACGAACGATCGATTTCTCGCTGCAACTCGGACTGGATCATGCGGTATACACCTTGACCGTGCCACATCCGAACACCGAGCTTTATGAACTCTGCCGATACGAAGGGGTCATCGCGGAGCGGCCGGGCTATTTCTACAAGAAAGCGTCTTTCGTGCCATTCGGCTACCGCGACGCGGCCCAGCTCGAAGGCCTGTCACGGCGCGCCTTTCGGCGTTTCTACCTGCGCCCGGCGTATTGGTGGCGATGTCTACGGCGCATCCGTTCATTTGAAGATCTAGCTTACTATGCGCGCGGGTTTCTTGCCTTGTTTAGTTTCCTCGAGCGACGCTAGAGCTCTCGTTTGTCAGCCCTCGGAACGCGTCCTATAATCAGACCCGGTCAGACAGCCGCGAAAGGATTGCCGATGCGAATTCTCCTCGTGTCGTCCAATATCAAGGCACAGTTTCCACGTTGTTTTCCCAATGGTACAGCGGCGTTGAGCGCGTTTTTGAAGCGGGAAGGCTTCGATGTGCGTATGCTCCACTTCGCGAGTCTAAAAGAAATCAATCGTTTGCCCGTTATCTTGCAGGAATACGAGCCCGATGTTGTTGGCTTTTCCATTATGACCTGTGAATCGGTATTGTTGCCGCAGACAACGGCCATGGTCAAAGCCTGGAAGCCCACAGTGCCGGTGGTATGCGGCGGCACGCATGTGATCGTCAATCCGCAGGCAGTACTCAGTCTGCCGAATGTGGATGCGATCTGTCATGGCGAAGGCGAACTCGCATTTCTGGAATATCTGCAGAAGCTGCAGCGCGGTATGGATGTAACCGACGTCCAAAACTTCTGGTTTAAGCGAGACGGCCAGATCATCCAGAACCCGCCGCGAGCTTTTATTGAAGATCTCAACACACTGCCGTTCATGGACCGCAGTCAGGGCGACTATCAACAAAAGGCGATCGACGCTAACAACGGAGCGATTAATCTCTTGTTGGGGCGCGGCTGCAACTGGAACTGCAGGTTCTGTTGCAACGCGTACATTCGCAAGGCGAATACGGGTACGTATGTGCGCAACCGCCGGGTCGAAGTTGTTTGCGACGAAATCGTAGAGGTGTCTAAGAAATTTGATTTCCGTTGGATCACCATCCGCGATGACAACTTCGTTTGGGACCGCGAATGGGCTATTGCTTTCTGTCGCGAATACGCTAAGCGGTTGAAATACCCGTTCGAGATTTTTGCCCGCGCCGACTGCCTGGATGAAGAGTTGATGAACGAGTTGAAAGGCGCCGGCTGTTACTCGATCTTCATCGGCTTGGATGCGGGGCACGACTACATTCGCAACCAGGTGCTCAACAAGGAACAATCAAACGAAGACTTGTTGCGCGTCTGCCGTTATATGAAATCCATCGGCATTCATCCTGTCATCTCGAATATCGTCGGCTTGCCGTATGAAACCCGCGAGATGCATCAGGCCACGATCGACATGAACCGCGAGATCTACAATGACGGCCCATTCTTCTCGCCGAGTTTTGGCGCAACGCCGAAGATCTGGGTGTTCGATCCGTGGCCCGGCACAGAGTTGTACGAGACCTGCAAGCGCGAGGGTTGGCTGCAAACGGATGAGCGCCGGCATAAGGTCTACCGGCAGAGTTGCCTGAACATGCCGCAATTTCCGCCGGCCGAGATCAATCGAGCATTTCGACGCTTCCGATACGAAGTGTTCAAGGACCGTTTTCCGGTGCGCGCTTGGCTATACCGGATCTACGACACGCGGCTGGTGGAAGAGACGATGGAGCACATACCGCTGGAATACATCGGTCAAGTGCGTGAGGTCGTGCTCAAGATTATGAACCGCGCCACGCGACGTTTGCTCGGCCGCAACAAGTTGCACGTATCCCAAGGCGGGGAGGTGCCGGCCGCTACGTCTTGAGACTGGCTTTCAGAGCGATTCCCGCGCCAGAAAGTAGCCGGCGCAATTGACCGGGTCGCAATAATTCGGGCAACTTGCGCCGGACAAATGACCACCGAAAATAGAACCGGCGATAGGCCATACGTTGCATTTCTTTGAGTTCTGCCACATCGCGAATCCCAAAAGGGACGAAGGTCGGACCGCGGAAGTCATAGGGCGAAATGTCCCACTCCGGCTCGAGACGCCCCCATGGTGTCAAATCAGCCGCTTGGCCAATGTGTTTGAGCAAAAAGAACTGGGCATAGTCGGGGTCTAGCGTCACGGCAAAATCAATAGTGCGTAGCACGTCGGCGCGGGTTTCGCCCGGCAGGCCGAGGATAAAAGACGCTGTCGCTTCCATGCCGGCCTCGCGAGTGGCGTGAATGATGCCCGCCGCCACCTCGAGCGAGTAGTTCTTCTTAATCAGATCGAGTGAACGCTGGTTACCCGACTCAACACCGTACAGCACATTCCAGCAACCGGCCCGACCCATTCGTGCCAGCATTTCCCGATCGACCACATCGATGCGTGAAATGGCCGACCAGGGAATGCGTTCGGGTAGTGCGTCGAGCGCGTCGCATAGTGCAAACACCCAGTCGCGGTCGAGGCCAAACGTCGCGTCGGCAAATTGAATCTCGCGGGCCTTCCAACGCCGGCGGGCGTACTCGATTTCGGCCATGACATTGGCGACAGAACGTAGGCGGTGATTGGTAATTTTTGCCACGCGGGCTTCTTTGCAGGTAATGCAGGCGAACGGACAACCGCGGCTGGCCAGCAACGGATAGAGCGGTGTGTGGCGGAAGCGATGGGGAATAAACGAATAGCGCGGGAAGTCGGTCAAATGCCACGCGGGGAAGGGTAAGTCATCGAGGTTTTCCACGGGTGGCGCCTCGCCGGTAAACGAAACTTGGCCGGCGTTGCGCCACAGCACGCCAGATACTGACGACAAAGGGGCGCGGCGTTCGTATGCTCGCGCGATTGCCACGCTGGTTTGTTCGTATTCCCCGACGAGGGCAAAGTCGAATGCCGAACAACGTTCCAACAGCGTATGGAACGGTACCGGGTCGATGCTGCCAGCCAGTCCGACAGGAACGCCAGGCAACCGCTTCCGTAAACCGTCGGCAACGCCAATGGTGATCGGTTCAGGCGTTTCGCGTGTGTAGTCGAAAGGAACGATCAGCACTAGGTCTGGTTGTTCGCGTTCAACGCGTTCGAGTAACTGGTCTTCGGTCAACCGCTCCAGAAAGGCGTCGATGATCGCGCATGTGAAGCCGGCCTGTTCCAGCACTGCGGCTGCGTAAGCGGCGTAATGTGGTGGATGGCGAGGAAAAATAGTCGGATGGACATAGCTAAGAGGGGGTTCGAGCAACAGGATCTTCATGGGATGTCCATCCGCAATGGTTGCCGGACGCGCATCACTCTAACAAGCACGATCTCGCCGTCAAGCAAGGGTCAACCGACAACACGCCGACATCGTGCCAGACGCGGCCAGCAAGCAAGCGCCGCCAAACCGGCTACGAATAGGAGGGTGGACAGCAACACAGGTACTAACATGGGCCATGGGCGATAAGTTAGTCGCACGTCATAGGTGCCGGCACGCGGAAGATCCACGGCCAACAGACCTCGGTTTTCGGTCACGCGGCCAATGTTGGTTTGGAAGTAGGCATCATAGTTCTGGTTGATCAGCAGTTGGGTGGGAGAAACGGTTTTCACCCGTGCGGTAATCGTGTTTGGCGTGATCCGGTAACCGATGACGTGGTTGTTGGGTTCGTTGAACCAAGCCTCACCGCGGTATTCCGGATTTGGAAGGCGGCTGTTGTCAGGCAGCACGAAGTAGCGTGGTACAGCGTTTTCCTCGACCCAGATATCGATGTAGGCGTCGATCGTGCCGATGTTCCGGGTCATGTTGATCGGCACATATAGTCCGGCCGGCCGCCCTTGTTCCCGGAACTTGGTATTGCGAGATGCCAGACGTACAGCGGCCAGGCCGGTCTCGGCAACGGCACGCGACGGTGCACCCATTACCTGATAGAAATTCGGTTCCGGTGTACCGCTAGCAAGGGGACGGTCGAACGCCGGCCATAGGCAAGCCTGGTTGGAGACGAACGGAACAGCCAGTACACCTGTCATTGCAACCGCTATCGCCAACCGAGCGCTACGATGACGAAAACGGCTCCACACCCAATCGGCGGCTGCGGCTGCCGTCAACACCAATGAGAGGAGAACGAACAGATTGAAGTACTTGTACGGCTCGCTGATGTTGTTGACACCCGGTAGCCATTGCAGGAGCACGCGATAGAAATCCACCGGCATACTACCGCCGAACCATGCCGCGATGAGCAGAACTCCGATCACCAGAAATGGTGCCAGTCTTCGCCAGCCCAACAAAACGCCCGCAAGCAGACAGATGACCAAAGGCCAGGTCAATCCAAGGTAGGCGTATTCAAGGTAGGCAGCCCAGCCTTCTTGGTCGTAAATACCGCGAAACGGCCCATGATGGAGAAGTGCGTCGCCGAACGTCGCTACATCGGGCAGAGAAATGACTTCAGCGTATTCCTTGTTATTAGCGCCCGTGTGGCCCAATTGGCCATGATGGAGCAACTCAATAGTCGCATAGGTGCGACCTCCGGCGACCACAAACGCAATTGCAACCACCACCCATGCAGCGGCCATCGCTGGACAGCATCGCATGAGCAGACGGCGCACCGGCGCCCAACAGGCCAGCAAGCTTAACGACGCCAACGCCAAAGTAGCCCGCGCCCAAAAAGGAAGCGCCGTGGTCGACATGATTCCCGACAAAGCAACCAACAATACCGCTGCCAAGCAAACGCGTTCCGGCGACGGCCGTTTTCCACTTTCTACGCCACCGGCCGCCCAAAACAGCGGGAACCAGAAAAGTAAATACAAGAAGATTCTCAGAAATGCGACGCTCGCGGCGAGAATGGTACCCAACAGTAGACCCGCTGCGAGCAAGCGCCGCCGGTCTTCGCCACCGGTACAGGTCCAATAGATAATCAATGGTGTGAAGCCTAGGAAAAACACGGCCGGATTGCCTACCAGCAGCCACGACGGTGCCCACCCAGAAACCCCGAAGGCCAACCCAGCGAACAATGAGGGTCCGGAACCAAACAACAACATGCGCCGGGCGATCAGGAAAACGCCCCAGGCTCCGGCCCACATGGCCAGAAGAATATTAACCTTCACGCCACGTACTCCGCCAAGTACGTAGAGTGGCAGGCCGAGCGCGCTGAAATTGAAATTCACCGGGTTTTGCAGCACCGGATAGCCGCCGCTGTACAAATGGGTATGCAGTGGGATCTCGCCGTACCGCACGAGCGCGAAATGTGGGTGTTCCAAATGCGTCAATGCGGTCATCCAGTCGGCATTGCGATACTGATCCGCGCTGCCGGCATGCCACGGACGTGACCACATCGGGTAGTAGAAGGCCAGGATAGCCAGCAACAGAATCCATGGCGCCAAGCGGTCGAGTTCTGTACATTCGGCAGACGTTGGTGTGTGGCCGTTTGGGATCAAGTCTGCTTCCGAACAGATGGTTGTGATCGGGTACGCCGAACGAATCCGCGTGCATCCCGGGTTTGGCCACCATTATCCCATGCGCGGCGGTCGGGACAATCCCATATCAGCGTAAACATTCGCGAGCCGCTCGCATTCGTGGCCGGTCGATTACGTTGTACAGACACGACTGCTGCAACCGGCCGTGACGGTAGTAGTAGCGTGAACATCTGGACGCATCACCGACATCTATACTGGCCGGTTCCCGAAAAGACTCGATGACCATTACCAGCGAACGTTCAGACCAGTTGGCCGACTCGGCTTTGCCGCCGCGTGCGGCCATCTTTATCAGCGGCCACAGATTGCCTGGTTGGCGCAGAAAGCTATCCCAGCGGGTGATGGGGAAGAAGCGCTCGGCGTCACCGACCAGTGGCAAGGGTAAAAAGCAGCGACGTGGGGCGAAATAAGGCGAGCCGGTTAGGTGGTAGACGCTACTCATCAGCCGGAAGAACGCCAGCCAGTCTTTGTACATGATGGCGTTGCCGGTCTGGGACGCCACTGCTTCGATAATGTCGACGTCTTCGAGATCGTATTTTTCACCGGCCATTTCGCCTCGACCGAGGCAACGCGCGGGCATCAGCTGGACATGCCTTATTCCCGGCGTACGAAAGGCGAAGCGCAGCACCTCACCGACCTCATCCAGGTTATGCCGGGTGTCCAACATACAGTTCAGACAAATATTGACTCCCAAGGACGACATGTTTTCCACAGCACGGCGCCGCACATCGGCGAGCCCAGGCCGGCCGCGTAGCGGCAATAGGCCTTCGTCGCGGAACGAATCAAACTGAACTAACGACCAGCGCAAACCCGCAGCTACTAGCTCGCGGCAGTAATCCGGGTCGGCGAGCTTTATGCCATTAGAAAGCAGCTTGAGTTCGTAGCCGGCGTGCGTCAGGCGGGCGATCCATTGGGCAAGATCGGCGCGCAGCGTTGGCTCGCCGCCGGAAAGAACAATCACTGGACGTCGCGGCAAGAGTTTGGCCAGCGCGGCCATGAATTCATCAAGATTGGCCTCGTCGCCGGAGGTGCCGCCCGCGTCGGCCAGACAGTTCGGGCAGTGCAGATTGCAGCGACCGGTCAAATCGACAAACACACCGCGCACATGCGGTGCTCCGGCAATTTCATAATCGAGGGAGAAGTTGGGTTGTATTGGAGGCAACAGGCGTTCCAGTCGCCGATAGTGATCAACGTGCCGTGTTTGGCGCGCTTCAGTTGCACCGTGGACCGGGCAATTGCGCCGCAGCCAGACCGCATCATCGTGCACAACGATCTGCGCCGGCACGACTTGGTCGCAAGGGCGACAATAGCCCTTCGTTGCGTTCAATATGATTTCCGGTGACATTCCGGTTTATACCTTTGAGACATGTGTGCGACGACGTTTCCACTCAATTCGCGCGGCGTTCAGCCAAGCGCTTGGTCGCAACGCGAACAAGTCGTTCAATTCGAAAAAAGGTCCAGCGCAAAAACTTTTGCAGAGAAAAGACGGCATTTCGCGGAACGCGCGGACATAACCGACTTCCCGTCCGTTGGCGAACGTCACGCCGATCGGCTGAATGTTGCAGGGCGCGACGGTTCCATCCGGTAACACGGTAACAATGTAACGCCCGCCCGGACAACGCGGCGGAGGGACATTCCTAATTGTGTAGAAACGGCGAAAATAGTCTAAGTAGCGCCATGAATTGGCAACCGGCAAGCCACGGCGTTTGGCGTCGATAATTTGATCCACCGTGCGCACCATCTCCATGCGGTCGAAATCCTGGCCCGCCGGCAGTGCTGCCCGCGTTCCACAAAGCAGCACGGGCTGGAAGGTGCACCAGCAGCCGAGCGTCCGCGCCAGTTCTGTTACGAACGGCACGACGTTCAGGTTCTTGCCAGTCAAAGTGGTGATCGTCATCACATCGAGGTTTGCTCTACGAGCCCATTCGATGGCGGCGACAACGTTTGCGAAATCGACACCTTCTTTGGTTTCGCCGTGCTGGCGGTCGTCGCCGTTCAGACTCAGTACGAGCGTCTGGATCCCGACCAGACGTTCGGATTGGTCGACCACCAATTGACCATTGGAATTGAGCGAGACGTACACACCGTGCCGCCGGGCGTGACGAATGATCTCCGGCAAATCGTCGCGCAACATCGGCTCGCCCCCGGTGAGGCCAAGCCGTTCCATGCCTGCCGCGCGGAACTCGTCGATCGCTATCTTGATTTCGGCGGTATTCATCTCCTCGCGTGAGTCGCGAGAGATCTCGCAATAGGAGCAATGTGCGTTGCAGCGATGGGTCAGTTCCAAGCAGACGGAAATCGGCACACGTGCACCCGTGAGCCGGGTCTGTAGAATCCGCCAAGCCAATGAGGCCGTGGACATCGCTGTTCCTTCCGTGGCAGCCGCCCGATTGCAACCCTATCTCTGGTCTATGTCTGAAAGCCGGTAGACCGTCAAGTGTGGCCGATTTCAGCCCCATAGTCGTGCGGCGAGGAAGAGCAACCCAAACGCCGCCGTGGCGCCGCGCATGATCAGTCGGGTGGCTCGTGGCGTCCAGCAAGCAACGCTTCCCGGTCGCGCTGCGACCAAGCCTGCAAACGCGGCATACATAACGCAGATTATTGTCTCGGTCGCGGCCAAAACACCGCGTACCAGTAACCAGACGGCAATGACCGCCAGCAGGGTTGCCACTGCGATCACCACCCCACGCGCCCCAGTTGGCCCGAACAACACCGGCAGCGTCGGGCAACCACCACGTTCGTCGTCCGGTAGATCCTGCAACTCGTGAAAGACCTCGACAATTAACACCGGCAGGGCGAAGAACAGCGACAGAGCAAGGCCGGGCAACAACCGGCCGGAGGCATTGGTCCAGCCCAACACGAATAGCGGCGCAAACAAGAGACCATTCCAAGCGAAACCGACGACTGGTACGTGCTTAAGGCGCCAAGGGGGTACCGAATAGACTGTTGCAACAACAATGGCCGCCAGTGTGATGACCAGGCTACGGCCGTTTGTCATCGTGGCGATCACCAACGCCAACAAGGCGGGTGCGGCCACGGCAGCACAAACCCCCCGTGTGTCAGCTCCTTCGCGGGCGAGTGGGTTTTTGTTGGTCGCTGACCGGGCGTCGATTTGGCAATCATAATAGTTGTTAACGCCATACGCGTAGGCCAGACAACCGGCGGCAATCAACAGCCCAGCGAGTAAATTGCCAACCATGCCGCCCGGCGCCCAGTAGTGGCCGAGCAGTACCAAGCCGAGGAACTGGATCCATCCTGGCATACGGTATAACCGGACCAGCTCCCACCAGTTCGGCGGTTGATGATCAGACCGCATGCAAGGCATGCCAGATACTTCCGGGGTTGAGATTTGCGATCAACGATAGCTCCATATATGGACTGATGGCGCAGCCGCCGCAGGCCGGTCGTCTTAGTTTCAACAATGCGGCGTCGACGCCCAACTTGAGTGCCGAGGGCCGGTATTCTTGTTCGAAATGGACATGGCAAGCGGTCAATTCGCCAGTCGGCGTTACGTAGACAAAGCGCTCGCCGGCGCGGCAGCGGATGCTTTGGTCCCAATGCGGATAATGTAACAGGTGGCGCAAGAACGCCGGTGAACTACCAAGTCGGAGACTCGCCCGGTGATCCAGAATCCACCTGATCTCGGCGACAAACCGCGCGACCTCGGGTTGTAACTCTTCGGCCAACGGACCGCTGACATCACACGCCGTCACCGGCTGCAGATAGGTTGTCAGCTCCAGGTTTTTGGCCAACAAGAGCGTCTCACGCAGCACCGGTAGATTTTGTGCCGTGACCACGACGATCGCGGCAGTACGTAGCCCGGCGTGTTGTGCGGCGCGAACGCCGTTGACGAGACGAGCAAAAGATTCTGCGCCACGAGCGGCGTCGTGTAGCTCCGGTGGACCGTCGAGACTCACAGTAATCTGTCGGGCTGCTCGTAGCCGATCAATCTGTTCGGCTAGCAGCCAGCCGTTGGTGTTGATGTTGAGCAGAAAGCCGAGTTCAGCCGCGCGGTTGACAATGTCGCCCAGGTCTTCGCGCAAAAGCGGTTCGCCGCCGCTCAACCCGCAACGCATGACCCCCCGACGCCGGAATTGCGCGAGCAGATCCAGCACGTCGGACGTGGTCATCTCCGAGCCGGCCAAGTACGGGAGGCGGCAGAACGCGCATTTTCGATTGCAGCGATAGGTGAGCAGGAAGCCGACGCTCAACAGCCAAGGTGAACCACCGGTGACCAGGGACCGGGCGGCCCGCAGCATTTGAGCGGTAGTGGAAGTCAACTTGCGTCCCCCGTGCAAGCGTCTGATCCGCAGTCTAGTACAGGAACGGCGCCGACGGAATCAGCGAACCGCCGGAGCGACGAAGGCGTCGGGATTGACTTCGAATACGCCCAACGAGCTGCCGGCGTAGATCCGGTCGGTTGAAGGGCAGTAGTAGACTGCTCTGAGAATTGGACCGGCGAATACGGAACCGAGATAGCGGCCAGTCAAGTAATCGTAGGCACCGAGTTCACCGCTGAAATAGGAGGGAATATATAGCCGTTGCCGCTGCCGATCGTAAGCGAAGTTGCGGATGCCGAACTTGGAGCGGATCGAACGCTTGGTTCGCAAAGTCTGGTCATCCAGCACGTCGACGCTCCACACACCGTTGACCAGAACCTCGTGCCTTTCTGGCACCGTATCGATCCACAACACCATTGGGGAGAACCGCACTCCAACAAGACGGAACCGCTGCACGTCGATGTGGTAGGTCAGTAACGGAAAATAGGCGGCATAGGCGCTGCCGTTAGCCGGTTCATAGTGGATAGTATTGAAAAAGGCACCAACCGAAGGCAGGTTCAACAATGCTTCCGGCTGCAGGGTGCGTGTGAACCGCAACAACCGTCCGTTTTCGGTAAGCACATAGATGCGGTCGCGCGTGGTAAAGCCCATGCGAAAAGCGCCGTAAAACGGCGAATGGTCGTCCCACTGTGGCCGATAGAGTGAATCTTGACTGACCACCTTCATGGTATCGGTGTCAAAGGTAAGCATTTGTGCTTCGCGATACGGATAGAAGCTCGGGCCGGTGTAGGCCACGCCAGGATTTTCTGAATCGAAGAAGAACAAGGTGCTGCCGTGTGACGGCATATGTTTGGCCTCGAGCGTGGTGAGATCGATACTTTGAATCAGGTCAAGCAATTCATGCTGCACGTAAATAGTCGCCGGTGGCCGGCACCGAATCAGGTAGGGATCGAAGGCTTCGCACGGGCGGCGAAGGCCACTGCGGTGCACACAAAATTTGCGTCCGCCAAGTAGTTCCGTGTAGACCAGCGGCATAACCCCCGGCTGGGCCAATACCGATTCGAGTTTGCTCCACTTAATGTTTTCGTAGCTTTTGAATTCGTAGTAGTGGCTCGACGGAACTGCGGCAAAGATGACTAGGCCGAGCAACACCTGAAACCAGGTCAGCCACGTCAGTGGACCGAAAAACCGCCATCGGCGTTGATCCAACTGCCAAGCTACAAAGGCTGCCGAGGCCGCTCCCACCCAAGCCCAGATCAGACTGGTATGGTTCACCACCTGCCAGACGAGAAAAAACACTGAAATCGGCAAGATAGTCGCAAGCGCGAACCACATACCGCGATTGGTCCGCAACGAACGATCAAGCCAACGCCAATCGATAATGGCAAACAGTATCGGTGGGGTGAACAATACCACGGCGGCCGCCACGAAATGTGCCTGCAGGAAGAATAGAAAGTGGGCGAACATCACGGTCAGCGCCAGCGCGCCGCCGCCAAAGAACAGAACCAGGCGCTTGAACTTGGTCACAACATGGAATCCGATCGAAACGTATGATTGCCCGCCGATCGTCGGACACGATCGATGAGTAAAATTTTCACATGCGTGTTTCCGGCACGTCAAGCTAGAGCCAAATCGTCTGCACCGGCGGCAGGGCCTGGCTATTTCTACCGCGTTTGCCAGCAGTTGGTCAGGCGTGATACAAATTGTCCCCAACAATCACAAGCTGACTGGTAGCAATTCGGGACATGGTATTGCACCCCCATGAACCGTCAGAGAAGTCGAGGTACGGGTGAGGAAAAAAGCCTTCCGGCCACAGGTGTGGTGTGTCTTATTGTTGGTGGCGTTGTCGGTGGCCTGCGGGAAAGACAACTCTTCGTTTGCCACAAATCCCTCCGTTGATGATCTGCTAGATCAAGGGAAGGAACAGCTTGCTTTGAACGAAGGGTTAGCCGCAGCCGAAGCTTTCGCCCAGGCGCAAGTCCTTGTGCCAGCCAATACTGACGCGGCCTACGGTTTGCTTTTGGCCGACGTCATGCAGTTTCCCAATTTCATCGACGACATTGTCGAACAGATCAACGGTCTGAATTTCCAAGAAGAGCTGACCTCCGGGGAGGGAGCCGCCACTTCCGGTCCATCATTCGCACCGGCTTCCTCGGGCGGATCGTTCGATTCCGATTTTACCGACCCAATCCATGCCTATCTTCGGGAAAAGCTTGTGCCGGCAATGGAGCAGGGTGAGGTGCAATATGCGGCGCTCACCTCGCAAGCGGATCTCGCGTTCGAAACGCCGGTATTCGATTTGTCGATCAACGGTTCAACATTATTGTCGTTCGGCGGTGTGTTCGACCAAACCGACCTGCATTTTTTTGGCGCGCTCAATTCCTTGCTTGATGCGGCGCTGCATCTGTTGCTAGCGCTCGATCTGCGATTTGATCCGACTGTGCTGCAGTTGCCCAAGAGCGATCCTGACGCCACTTTGGTCGAGACGTTGAACATGATTTTCGATCTGCTCAGCGGTCTATTGACGAGTGAAGACTATCCGACATTCCTGTACCTTGTTGAAAACACCGGTGTGGCTGACATGCAGGCGGCGGGTATCGACATGGGCAATACGTTTACCCGCTTTGCGCTTGCTTTTGAATCGCTCCGCCGCGAAACCGGCAACCAGGCCGATGCCCAACTTGGCTACCATGACGCCAACGGAAACGATCGGTACGACCCGGCGGAAGAAACACTGTTCATCGGCAGCACGGTCGAGCTGGATCCGGCGCTCGCGGTGGAAATTGCGGAGTTGTGCGCGATTCTGCCGGCTGTCTTTTGGGAAGGCTCGGCGTACGACGTCGATCCGACGCGTGTCGATACCTTGCGCTTGTCTGACCTTGATGGACTATTGGAAGTGCTGAACGTATTGCCGATTGATCTGGGGCCGCTAACCATCGATGGCCTGCCGACGTGGATTGAGATCAACGTCGGTCAGGTCTTTTCCGATCCGGAGCCCGACGAGGTGCGTCGGCTGCTCGTATTGGTAGTCAACCTCTGGCAGGTGTTGTTTCCGACATGAGCAAGAAGGAAGTGGATACCGCTAGGCCGGCGAGCGTCGCCGACGTACGTTTGCCGGCGAAAGGTCGGCCGCGGCAGGAGATTTTGCGTGACCTACGTGGGTTCGCATCCGGCGACGCCAATTATCGGGGAGGTCGAACCTGGAGCCTCGTCTACTATCTCGGTGAAGAGTACACGAGCTTTTTACGCGAGGCCTATGCGCAGTATTTCTCCGAGAATGCACTCAACCCGATGGCCTTCATCAGCCTCAAGCGTATGGAGACCGAGGTCGTCCGCATGGCCGCGGCGATGTTGAACGGTGACCGAAATGTAGTGGGCGTGATGACCTCCGGCGGCACCGAAAGCTGTCTGTTGGCGGTGAAGACCCATCGCGACCGTGCGCGAGCTCGCAAACGCTGGCTGGGCACGCCGGAGATGATCGTTCCGGCTTCGGTGCACGTGGCATTCGAAAAGGGAGCCGAGTACTTCGGTGTAAAGCCGGTACACGTGCCGGTCGACAAAGACTACCGTATGGACGTGAAGGCCGTACGCCGGCGAATCAATCGCAACACCGTCCTCATCGTAGGCTCAGCGCCTTGCTATCCGTATGGCATTGTGGATCCGATCGAGGACCTCGCGCGACTAGCCTTGCGCCACGACATTCCGTTGCATGTTGATGCTTGTCTTGGCGGTTTCTTGTTGCCGTTCGTCGAGAAGCTAGGTTACCCGGTGCCGCCGTTCGATTTTCGCGTGCCGGGCGTGGCCTCGATGTCGGCCGACATACACAAATACGGCTACGCGGCCAAAGGCGCGTCGGTCATTCTTTATCGCGACATGGAGTATCTGAAGCACCAGTTTTTTGTCTTCGAGAAATGGCCGGGTGGCGTGTTCGTTTCACCGGCGTTGCTGGGCACGCGGCCGGGCGGCGCTATCGCCGCGGCCTGGGCCGCGATGAACGCCCATGGCGAAGAAGGTTATCTGGCAAATGCGCGGGAGACGATGGAAACAACCCGGCGGTTAATCGATGGCATCAACGCCATCGTGCCGTTGCGCGTGGTTGGTCGGCCGACGATGAGTGTGTTCACCTTCCAGTCGACGTCGCCCGACCTCGACGTCTATGCCGTCGGCGACCAGATGGAAAAACGCGGTTGGAACATCGATCGCACACAGAGCCCCGATGGTCTCCATGCGATGGTCACTCCGCGCCACGCCTCCGTTGTCGACGACTACCTGAGTGACCTGCGAGCGTCGGTGCAAACGGTGCGTGAGCACCCGGAACTGGCCGGCACTGGCAGCGCGGCCATGTATGGCATGATTGCCCATGTACCGTTGAAAAAGCTGATCCGCGGCGAACTGGTAAAAATGATGGCGGAGCTATATGGCCCCGAAGGAAAACAACCGGGGCTCGAAGAAGGGCCGCCCGATGATCTGGCCACCAAGGCCGGCATGATGTTTTTGAAGCTGCGGAAGGAAGTAGCAAAGAAGCTGAGGCGCGAAACGTGAACGTACTCAACGTGGCGGCAATCGTCGCTTTCTCGCTTGCCATTCCGGTGATCGTGCTGCGCCTCTCGCGGCGGTACACCATCATTCGCAAGTTGAGTCCAGTCGTGGTGTGCTATCTGATCGGCATGATTCCCGGAAACATGCCAGGGGTGACGATTGATGCCAAACTGGCGCTGACTGTTTCAGGTGTCGCGGTGGCGATGGCAATCCCACTACTCCTTTTCTCCGTCAATTTTGTGGCTTGGTTCCGGTTGGCCGGTCCGACACTATTGGCGTTCACCTTCGCCTGTATTGCGCCTGCGGTTGCGGCGACCATCGGTCATTTTCTGTTTCGGGACCACTTGGCCGAGACCGCAAAAATGGCCGGCATGCTGGTGGGGGTATATATCGGCGGCACTGGCAACATGAACGCGGTTGGCATGGTGGTGGGCGCGAAGCCGTCGACCTTCATGACGCTGAATACCGCCGATATGCTCAATTCGCTCTTGTACCTGACGTTCCTGTTGACGCTCGCCGGTCCGCTATATGGCAAGTTCATGCGGCCCTATCCGTATTCGGAAGGTGCCGGCCCCACGGCCGACGCTTCATGGGATCCGTATCGCGCCGAACTGCCGCCGTGGCGGAAACTGGTACCTAGCATTTTGTTGGCGCTGGCAATTGTCGCGGTGTGTGGTGGGTTGTCGGGTTATTTGCCAGCAAACAGCCGTGATGCCATCACGATCCTGGCGGTCACTACTCTGGCCGTTGGCGCCTCGTTCGTGCCGGCAGTTCAGAAATGGCCGGGTACGGAGAAAATGGGCCAGTTCTTGATGCTCGTTTTCTTTGTCTGCATCGGTTTGATCTCTGATTTGCGCCAACTCGTGACCGCCTCGCCGATGGTGTTTCTCTTCGATATCTTTGTGCTTTCAAGCACTGTCCTAATTCAATTGTTTTTGTGCTGGGCGTGCCGCATCGACCGCGACACGACCATTATTACCTCGGTAGCGGCAGTGTTTTCGCCGCCCTTTATCGGGCCGGTCGCGCTGGCTCTACGCAACCGCGAGATCCTGGTGCCTGGCATTATCTGCGGACTGGTCGGCTATGCGCTGGCCAACTACGCCGGCGCGGTGCTGGCCTGGGCGCTTGGCTAGGAGAGGACAATACGACAATGAAACGCCTCACCTTGTGGTTGATCGTCCCGCTCCTGGTGTGGACAGCGGCATGCAACCCAGCGGCCGAACCGCCGCCGTATGTCGAGGTGCTCGAGGTTCACGGCACGCCATATGAGCGCGGTTTTCAGCACGGACAGCATTTTCGCAGCAAGATCCATTCGCTCTACACCATGCTGCTGACCAGCTCGATCTTCCCGTACTTGAACCGGGAGCGGCCCGACGTGGCCAGCGTGCTGCTGCGCTACAAAGACAAAATGTACGACGACGGCCAGTTCTCATACCTGATCATGCTGGAATCGGCGCGCAACCTCGAAAAGACGCTGCCTCCGGAGTACATCGAGGAGATGCAGGGCGTGGCCGACGGTTCGGGCATGCCCTATGAACAAATTCTCGTGCTCAACACGTTCGTGGACACGTTGCTCGGTTTCCGTTCGATCACCTTCTTTATCAAGATCATCCAAGGACCATCGATGCTGAGTGTGGACTTTGGTGCCGAACTGGCCCGTGACGGCGTCGACAACGATGGCGATGGCGACACCGACGAAGGTGACGAGGGCTTGCTCGACCCGTACGAGCCGAGTCCGTATGCGGCGATGGTCGAGGTCCCGACCGACGCGAGCATTCATTTCGTTTTCAACGATTCTCTGGAGGGCGTGAATCCGGAGTCGATTCGGTTTCAAGTGAACGACCGGCTTTTCGTTTACGGCGATCCTGGCCTTGAAGTTCGCGCTGTTAGCGATGACGGTAAAACGCAGGAAGCGATCCTGACTCCTCCGGGAGGCTTCGAACCCGGACAAGCCTATTCGGTCATCGTGCAATGTGGCGACCTCGATGTGATCGTCGACCCGCCACCGGAGCACGCGCGCTACATGCGCGACGAACGTATCACCTTCACGACGGTAGGCTACAGACGTGAGCCGCAGGATGTAGTCAATGAGGGCTATCCCGACGGCCGCACGCAGCCGCCGTCAATCGGCTTTGCGGTGCGTGGCGCCGCGACGAGCGATGGTAATCCGCTGCTGGCGCACCACTTCGCGCTGCTCGACAGCAATGTAACACACAAGCATACCGCATTGTTCATCCATCGGCCGTCCAACGGCAAACCATTCGCCTATGTGGGTTGGGCGGGCGTGATCTGGGGCTTCTCGGGCATGAATACCGACGGTTTCGCCTACTTGGTCAACATGTCCGACACGCTCAACAGCCCTTACGCGCAGGCCTTCAACCAGGGACTGATCTTTGCGCAACTGGTGGCCAGCGGCATCCCGGTCGGGATCATGGGGCGGGAAATGCTGGAACACTCGGCTAGCACGGCGTCGGCCGTTGCTTATCTCCGGAACAACCCGTCGACCTTCGGTTGGAACTTTCTGTTGCTCGACCGGAAGGGCACAATGATTGCGGCGGAACTCGATGCCAATATACAGGAAGAGCAAAACGGCGGCTGCCACACATATTCGTCCGATCCCGATGATCCGGAGAGCCTCGATGCGTGGGGCCGGCCGCTGGCAAGTGTCGGCGAGGACGACCTGCGCGTGGCCTCGCACTACGTGAAGAACCTGAACGAGATCGACTACTCGATCGTTGGCTTCGACATCCGACCACAACGTTTTTGGAGCAGTTTCTACTTTCGTTCGCTGCGGGCCTTCTTCGTACTTGGGGACGAAATCGAGGACCGCTACGGCTGCTTCGATCTGGACGAAGCAATTGACCTGCTACGTACACCGGCGTTGGTAGATCAGCGCGACAGCATGAACGCCGTGGTTTACGAACCGGCAAAACTCAGACTGCACTATGCAATGGGGCAGGTGCCAGCCACTGACGGCTCATTCGCCACCTTTGATCTGAGCCGCTTCGCGGACGGAGGGGAATGATGAAACGCATCCGAGCCGCGTGGTTGTCGCTTGTGCTTGTGTTGTTGCCGCTGTCGGCGTTTGCTGGGTTCACCGAGACGCTGCCGCAAGGAGCTTTCTTGCTCGACCTGAGTTACGTCATGTCACAGCTCGACAGCCGTTACAACGACGAGGGCAAGAAGGTGCCTTTGATCGAACCGATCGAGCGCTATGAACCGGGCGGCGGCAAGCAGGGTGTGCTGATTCCCAATGCCGAAACACGCTTCGGGATTCTGATTGCACAACTCCACTACGGCATTCTCGACAACCTCGTCTTCGGCATCGGTGTACCGATCGTTTTGTACACTACCATCACGCCGGATCTGCAATGGGAGCCGGGCGACTACCAATGGGGCCTTGGCCGGCCTTACAGCGAGTCGGATTTCTGGCAGTGGGCCGGCAGCATGGGACAGCCCAAGCCCGATACTTGGTCGGGTAACCATGGGGTGTTAGCCGACATCCAGTTTGGCGCACGCTACCGCTTCACTGACGGCCTGAGCTGGTTCGACCGTAATGGTGTGGCCATGTCGATGCTGCTAATGGGAACGCTGCCGACCGGCCGGCAAGCCGATCCGGAAGAGCTCGTCGCTGCCGGCACGACAGGGTGGGATCTGCATTCCAACGGCGAACTAGGTTTGCATCTCTCGCTCGACAAGTCGTTCCGTGAGAGCCTTGATGGTCGCCTGGTGTTGGGTGTCGACGTTTTTCACGAGATTTTGTTCCGGCATCAATACGACACACCACAAGGCACCAAGAACCCATTGATGCTCAACTACCGACCTTACGTCGGCCGACATTATACGATCGACGGCGGTGACTTCAGCGGCGGTTCTTTCCAGGTCGATGTCGTGCCCTGGAAGGGCCCGGCGATGGCGACCTGGCTGGTGAAACATGACGCCCAACGGGCGCAGGCGCTGCCGCCGTTGCTGACCTTGACCTTCCGTTACACCTTCACCTATTTGCAGCAGACCGACTGGCGGTCGGATTCGCCGATCTGGGACTACGAGCGCGAGAAGCTGTGGAAGCCCGGCTATAAGAACGCCTTGTCCGGACAGGCAACGATCAGCCTGTTGCGCTTCGGTGTGCCGATCCAACCCTATATTGGCTATCGCAACCAGACTTGGATTCCCGGGCGCAATGCCCGCGCGGCCGACGTAGTCGCTGTGGGCACGCGCGTGATCTTGAAGTTCTGGTAGTCGAACCTTCTTTTATTCGATCAACGAATTGGCCGATGGTAGAGGAGCAATATCGGTCGGCAATCGACCTTCCTATCAAAATTGTATCAGTGATTGACCGCGATGTGAGAAGTTCCCCACCGGAATTCGCAGGCATTGACGTTTTGTAGGCAGGCCGCCACATCAACTTGGAGGACTCCATGAATCGCCCGTTGTGCTCGTTGAGTATCCTGGCGGGACTGCTGACCGCCTTGTTCATTTTGTTTACGGGTCGCGATTTCGGTGACCACGAAAACAACGACGCCGCCGCCGACGCCACGGTCGACGACGACATGGACGACATCTATGCACTAGCTTTGCGGCTTCGAAATATGACTTTTGGCGGCCTGCCGCCTCACTACGCGCCAAATTCTCCAATTTCGATCCGGAAAGCGGAGGTACGTTGTTGCTCGACGGTGCAGGATTGCACTGGTGTGTCCCAACCGGCAGCAACGGTGGATGTTGGTTGAATCTGTCGGCCAGCCACTACACGGGAACGCTGTCGATCGACGAGGTCTACCAGGACATGCTGGGACAAGGTTTTGCGGAGAATACGGTGAGTATGGTTATCAGTGTGAACCATGCCCGGACATGGTCTTTCTTTTAGTGGATGTGACGACGCCGGGGGGCCAATGGTCGTTTAACGTTCTCAGCTTTGTGCAGGACATCAAGCCGAACACAATCGATGTCAATCTGTAGCCCATCGGGACGACAAACGAGGATTATCGGACCGTGACGCCGGAAAAAATCGCGTCGAATGTGGCTTATGGCGTTTCGGTCGCCATTGATGTCACACCGGCGTTTTCGCCGTACGGTAAAAAGGATACGATCGTCCCTTCGTTGGTGTATGCCCTAACTTCGGCCGGCACTGGATGCCGTCTTGACCGAGTTCTTTTTGCCTTGCTACAGCAGCTTTGAGGACCCCACCTTCTCGGTGGAAAACCTCTTCGGCACCTGCAGCGATGAGTCAACGTAAGACGACGACCTGAACGGTTTCTGCGATGGAAACAGTGGCAACTCAGCAACCTCCTTGTTGTATCCCGGCGAGATGTGTTTCTGACATACCGCCGCGAAAGTCGGATCAGATTCTACAGAGCGCACAGCGGTACTCTCTATGTATTGTTCTGAATCGCCCCCCCACCCGGGTTTCTCTGTCAATCGAAACATGGCATCGTGAGCACCGATCCAATCACCCGGATAGTGCCATGACCGTCACCATCGTTCTTCTGGTAGTAGGTTCGTTCGTTTCCTTCATTGCCCTTGGACTGGTGCTGCTCCATATCATGCAGGCCGCGTTGACCAGGCAACTTCAGCCGCTGGCCAACGTGCTGGGCGGCGAGATCAAGCGCGGAGTGTGGCGGGGGGTGTTTGTACAGAAGACGGACGAGCAAGGGGAAGTTCGATTCGGTGTCCGGTTGCGCGGTCGCAATGTGCCGCCGATGTTGTACCTCGAACGGCCGCGCTCCCTCGGCTTTCATCTATTTCTCATGCAAAACAACAAACTCACGAAGACCTTGGCCAGGCTCGGCGCTTACAAGAGCCTCCCGACCGGTGACCCCTTGTTTGATGAACGCTATCTAGTGCGGGTCAATAACGACGTCGCGGCACGCGAATACTTCCGAGATGCGCGGCATCGTGAGGTAATCAACGCGCTGTTCGAGCACGGATTCGATCAGGTACACTCCAACGCCAAGGGGTTGCGTGTAAGTCGCGACAACTACGAATCCGACCAACTTGAGCCGGCCTGGATCCAACGCGGCTTGGAACTTTTCGCCGAGTTGTCCAAGTAGTTGCCCCTTGCCGTCGACCGCCGGGTAAGGCAACCTACGCCAACAACCAAGACAATGCGCAATCCCGCTTGAGGGGGAAATGATGAAGAAACGGGCTTTCCGGTTGGTTCTCGCTTCCTTGGCAGTGTTGTTGCTGGTTGCCTGCTCGTCGCAGGCAGTGCGCTACCTCGGCTACCGGCTCGATCCGAACGACGTCGGCAATGAGGGCGATCACGAAATCATATTGCCCGGCTTGGCTACCGAGGCAACGATTACGCTCGACCGTTACGGCGTACCGCACATCCGCGCCACCAATGAGGAATCGCTCGCCATGGCGCTGGGCTACATGCACGCCCGCGACCGCCGTTTCCAAATGGAAACCTTACGCTTGCTCGCCGCAGGCAAGTTGCGCGAAATGATAGGCAACCAGGATGCGACCGGCGGCATGGCGCACCTGGAAATCGTCAGCCGCGCCATCGGGCTTGATGCCGATGCCGCCGCGATCAAGGCGACCGCCAGCCCACAAGACCTGGCATTGCTTGAGGCCTATGCTGCGGGAGTCAACGCCGGCACAGCGCTCGAACCACGACCGATGGAATTCCGCGTACTCGACTACCAGCCACCACCGTGGACCATCGATGACTCGTTGCGCATCACGGCGCTAGTATCGTTTGGCCTGAATAAAAATTGGGAGCAGGAACTTGGTCGGCTTGAGATCATCGTGCACCAGTTGCGTACCGGTGGCTCGATCGACCGCGCGTTGAATATCTGGAAGCCCCGATACGATTTACCGCCGCACCTGATCGGCCAGAAACCGGAACAGGATCCGTTCGCGGCGATTCCGCCGATCGCTCCGGAACTGGCGGCTTACCTGGCGGAGTATGCGCACACGATGACCTCCGATCTCGCGCCGGCAGAAACGAAGGTCGCGCGGGCCAATTCGCCGTGGGATGGCTTTGTGCACGGCGGTTCCAACAGCAACAACTGGGCAATGTCCGGGACCTGGACGGGCACCGGCGCGGCTGCGTTTGCATCTGACCCCCACATGCCGCTGACCCTGCCGCCGCTCGGCTACTTGGCGCACGTACGTTGCGACAACTGCGCTAGCGGCTCGTACGAAGTAATCGGGGGCGGCTTCATGGGTTTGCCGGCAATCTCGTTCGGAACCAACGGTCGCGTGGCTTGGGGGCCGACGTCGAACTGGGCCGACGTTGCCGATTTGTACGTCGAAAAACCCGTGCCCGGCCGAGAGGGGCACTGCTTCGACGAGCATGGTCAGCCGCGAGCGCTGGAGATACGCAAAGAAGAATTCCGTATCCGGCAGCCTGATGGCACGTATGAGGTGGAGACACACAACATCCGGGTGTCGCGTCATGGCGTGTTGCTCAATGATTTTGTCGAACGTTTGCCGCCTGATTTTCCGCTTGTTGCGTTGCAACGTCATCGTGATAAGGGCAAACCAATCACCGCGATACGCAACCTGTATCGCGCGCGCAATGTCACGGAAGGGCGTCTGGCGCTGAACGATTTCGCGGCGATGATCGGTCACTGGGCGCTGGCAGACAACGCGGGCAACATCGCCTATTGTGGACCGTTGTTCTTGCCCAAACGTGCGCATCACTTAGGTACTGTTCCTTCCCCCGGTTGGGTCGCCGACTACGATTGGCATGAGTTCGTGCCGCCTGATCAGATGCCTTGGGTCGAAAATCCGCCAACGGGTTACCTGGGCAGCGCGAACAACCAAGTGGTCGATCCGTCTTCGCAAGGGTGGCCGATCAACTTTGAAGGAGACGTGGCGCACCGCTGGGCGCGCATGGTGCAGGTACTGGGGCTCGGCCGCCGGCCGCGTCCGGTTGCCGAACAGATTGGTGATCTGCAAATCGACGGCATGGATATGGGTTGGCCGGAAGTTTGGCCGCTGTACGAACGCGCGCTTGCGCCGCTGTTGAACGAAGACAACCGCTTGGTGGCTGCAGCGGCGACAGCGTTGCTTGCATGGGACGGACGATGCTTGCCGGACACGGTCGGTGCGACGCTTTTCAATGCGCTGAATGCGGCGCTGGTCAAACGCACGCTCGAAGACGAAGTATCGCCGCAATCGATGCAATTTATCCTGACCTATTTCAACGCCGAACCGCTGGTATTCGGCATTCTTGGTGACGCAACCAACATTGCGTGGGACAACCGCGCGACGGCCGTACGCGAAACGGCCGAAGAAGAAATCCGGGAAGCATTTCATGCCACCGTGCAAGCATTGAAAAAGAAATACGGCGATGACCTAACGAAATGGCGTTGGCGACGGATCGCTCCGTTCGTGCTCAAGCACGCCTTCGGCGGCAGTTCGACACTTGCGGGCTACGTCAACCGCGGTCCTTTACCGACCCTTGGCGCAAACAACACCGTCGACAAGAACCAGTTCGCGCGGGCTGGCATGGTGGAATTCCCCATCCAATACGGCGCCGTGCTGCGGCTGGCCATTGACCTATCCGACCTGCGTTCGTCTTTCATGTCGCTACCCGGGGGGCAGTCGGGTCGGCCATCGTCGGAACACTACGACGACATGCTGGACTTCTACTTGACTGGCCGCGGTGTGACGATGGACATGGACTTCGATCACATCGAGGCCGCTGCGGTTGGTCACTTATATTTGAAGCCGAGTCAGAACCCGGAGAGGTAACGATCGGCGGCGGCCGCCGCCGCGCGGCCGCTCTGAATTGCACGCACCACCAGTGATGGTCCGAAGACGGCGTCACCCGCGGCAAATACGCCCCGGGCCGCCGCCAGGTCGGCGTCAACCGCGACGTTGCCTCGCTCGTCAAAAGTGAGAGCGAGGTCGGCAAGCAACCGGTCGTGTTCGACGTGGACAAATCCCATGGCGAGCAACACCAGATCGGCTGGCAGTTCGAATTCCGTTCCCGCTACCTCGCGGCATGAGCGAAGATCGTCGCTCCATTCCACGCCCACCCCCCGCAGTCCCGTGACCGCACCACCGGAACCGAGCAATTCCTTGGTCTGCACGCTCCAGCGGCGTTCGCAGCCTTCTTCATGGGATGAAGAGGAGCGCAACACACGTGGCCAGGTCGGCCAAGGGTTGTCGGCTGGACGCACCGGTGGCGGTTCGGGCAGGATTTCGAGCTGGGTGACCGACACTGCGCCTTGACGTCGCGCGGTGCCGATGCAATCGGCGCCAGTGTCGCCGCCGCCGATCACGACGACGTGTTTTCCCGTCGCGGACCAATGTTGCGTAGAGGTGAGCAAGTCTCCGGCGTTGAGGCGGTTCTGACGTGTCAAATATGGCACGGCGAGGTGCACACCGGCTAACTCGCGGCCGGGCACGGCCAATTCGCGTGGCCGACCGGCTCCGAGCGCCAGCACAATCGCGTTGAAGCTGCGCTGCAAGTATTTGGCCGACAGATCCACGCCGACGGTCAGCCCGGTCTCGAAGACGACGCCTTCGGTGGCGAGCTGATTCAGACGGCGGTCGAGCACCCATTTGGAAAGCTTGAAATCGGGGATGCCGTAGCGCAGCAGGCCGCCGAGTCGATCGTCTTTTTCAAAGACTGTCACTTGGTGGCCGGCGCGCGCGAGTTGTTGTGCGGCTGCAAGACCGGCTGGTCCGGAACCGATCACCGCCACCTTGTGTCCGCTTGGCTGCGGTGCGCATTCGGGCATGATCCAGCCTTCGCGAAACGCGCGTTCGACGATCTGCAATTCGAGATGACGGATCGTCACTGGCTGCCGGTTGATCGACAGAGTACAGGCGGCTTCGCACGGTGCGGGGCAGACGCGGCCGGTGACCTCAGGAAAATTGATCGTTGCATGCAGTAGGTCTGCTGCCCGGCGCCAACGGCCACGATAGACGGCGTCGATCCATTCCGGCACGCGGTTGTGCACCGGACAGCCGAATTGGTGACAGAAAGGAATACCGCAATCCATACATCGATTGGCTTGCTCGTGCAGCGTCACCAGCCCGAGTGGTTCCTCGAATTCCGCGAATGAGGTCAATCGTTCATCAACCGGCTGTTTTTCCGGATCGCGGCGATCATAACGCAGGAAACCGTCAGCTTTACCCATCGTACACCTCTTCGGTGGCCGACACGGCATCCTCGCGTATCTTCTCCTCGATACGGATGCGTTCCAGCGCTTTGCGGTAGTCCATCGGCATCACTTTGACAAACAACGGCAGATGCGAATTCCAGTCGTCGAGCATCTGGCGAGCCCGCAAACTGCCCGTAAACCGTGCATGATGCTCGAGCAACTCGCGCAGAAGCTGACGATCGTCCTGGTGCCACACAGTCTCGAGTTCGACCATGTCTAGGTTGCACCGTGTGTCAAACAACTGGGTGTCGTCGTAAACATAGGCCACGCCACCACTCATCCCCGCCGCGAAGTTGTGGCCGGTGTGACCGAGCACGACCACCACTCCACCGGTCATGTACTCGCAGGCATGGTCGCCCACTCCTTCGACCACCGCGCGCGCGCCGCTATTGCGCACGGCGAAGCGTGCGCCAGCGGTGCCGGCCACGAAAAGATCGCCGCCAGTGGCGCCGTAGAGCACAGTGTTGCCGACGATCGCGTTCTCGTGTGCAAGAAACTGAGCCGCCGGATCGGGCGAGATGACGATCCGCCCGCCGGACATGCCTTTGCCGACGTAATCGTTGGCGTCACCAGCCAGATACATCGACACGCCGGGCGCCAGGAATGCGCCGAAGCTTTGGCCGGCCGAGCCGGTGAATCGCAAGACAATGGTTTCTGGGTTTAAGCCTTGCGGACCATAACGTCTGACGACCTCGCCGCTCAGTCGCGCGCCGACGGCGCGGTGCACATTGCGAATGGTGTGTTCCAGTCGTACCGGTCGTCGGGCGGTCAACGCCGGTTGAGCGAGCTCAAGAAGCTCGTCATCGAGTGGCGGATCGGCTGTCAAAGCAGCCGGTTGCCTGAAGCGAAGTGGCCGGTCGTTGCCGTCACCGTTGGATGTGAACAGTGGAGCGAAAAAGAGTCCGCTCGCTTTCCAGTGCCCCAACGCATCGGCAGTTTCCAATCGTTCAACGCGACCGATCATCTCTTCAACCGTGCGGTAGCCGAGTTCGGCCATGTATTCCCGCATTTCTTCCGCAACGAACAGCATGAATCGTTCGACGTGCACCGGAGAGCCAGCGAAGTGTTTGCGCAGTTCCTCGTTCTGCGTAGCGATGCCGACCGGACAGGTGTCGGCATGGCATTTGCGCATCATCACGCAGCCTAAACTAACCAGCACTGCTGTGCCGAAGCCGAACTCCTCGGCTCCCAGCAACGCGGCGATGGTCACGTCGCGCCCGGTCTTCAGCTGGCCGTCAACCTGTACACGAATGCGGTCGCGCAGGCCATTGCGTACAAGGACCTGCTGCGTTTCGGCAAGGCCCAATTCCCACGGTATGCCGACATGGTGAATTGACGTCAGTGGGGACGCGCCTGTGCCGCCGTCGTGACCCGCGATCAGCACGATGTCGGCCCGCGCCTTGGCCACCCCCGCGGCGACAGTACCGACGCCGACTTCGGAGACGAGTTTTACCGACACATCGGCGCGCGGGTTGACGGTTTTGAGGTCGTAGATGAGCTGTGCGAGATCCTCAATGGAGTAGATGTCGTGGTGTGGTGGTGGGGAAATGAGCGTTACGCCAGGCGTCGTGTGCCGGACGCGGGCAATCTCGGCGCTGACCTTGTGCCCGGGCAGCTGACCGCCTTCACCCGGTTTGGCGCCTTGTGCGATCTTGATCTGTAGCTCGCGCGCGCTGAGCAGATAGGCGGTGGTCACGCCGAAACGACCGGACGCGACCTGCTTCACCGCGGAATTGCGCGAGTCGCCGTTGGGCAGCGGCGCAAACCGGGCGAGATCTTCGCCGCCTTCGCCGGAATTGCTGCGTGCACCAAGACGGTTCATCGCAATGGCGATCGATTCGTGCGCTTCTCGGCTGATCGAACCGTACGACATCGCGGCGCTGACGAAGCGTTTGACGATCTGTGCTGCCGGTTCCACTTCGGCCAGCGGCACGGCGGTTCCCGGCGTGAAGCGGAACAGTCCACGCAACGTCGCCAGCCCGCGCGACTGATCATTAATTAGTTTCGCGTACCGACGGTATGAACCTTTGTCGTTCTGCCGTACGGCGTGTTGCAGATGGGAGATTGCCTCCGGCGTCCACAGATGGCGTTCGCCGCCGAAACGGACATGGAATCGGCCACCAATGTCGAGCAGGCGTGCTGGTTCGCCGGCCGCCGGAAAAGCGCGTTGATGACGTGCCACCGCCTCCGCCGCGATATGTTCCAGGCCGATACCACCAACACGAGACGTGGTACCGTGGAAATACCGGTCAACCAGTTCCGCCGACAGGCCGATCGCCTCGAACAACTGGGCGCCGCAGTAGCTGCGCAGGGTGGAAATTCCCATGCGGCTGAAGGTCTTGAGCAGGCCTTTCTTGACGGCGGTGACGTAGTGGTCAATCGCTTGGTCGACGTCGCGTACGTTTTCCAACAAGTACTCACGCGACAATTGGGCGACCGTGGCCATTGCCCCATAGGGGCAGATGGCGTTCGCGCCGTAACCTAGCAGTAGTGCGAAGTGTGCCACCTCGCGGGCCTCAGCTGTTTCGACAATCAGACCAACGCGATTACGCAGCCCTTTCCAGATCAGATGGTGGTGCAAGTTCGACGTGGCCAGTAGTGCTGGAATCGCCGCAAGGTCGGCCGTGATGTGCCGGTCGGTGACGAACAGCAACCGCGCCCCACTGTGGATCGCCGATTCGGCCTGATGGCAGAGCTCGACCAGTCCGTCTCGCAATCCACCATGTCCACCTCGCCGATCGAACAGAGCATCGATTTCGGCGGATTTCAGTTCTGGCCAGTCGCATTGCCGCAGGCGTGCGGCGTGCTCCGGCGTCAGAATCGGCTGGTTCAGTCGCAGCCGGCGGCAATGAGCCGGTGTTTCGGTCAGCAGATTTCCCGACGCGCCCAGCCAACCCATCAACGACATAACGAATTCCTCGCGCAGTGGATCGATCGGCGGATTGGTCACCTGAGCGAAGAGTTGTTTGAAGTAGCCATACAGAAGTTGCGGGCGTTCGGACAGCACTGCCAATGCCGTGTCATTGCCCATCGAACCGATCGGTTCCTGACCCTGTGACGCCATCGGGATCAGGATCATCGAGATTTCCTCTTCGGTGTAACCGAAGGCGTGTTGCAGCCGTAGCAAGCGCTCGTCGGGCAAATCGGGTTCGGCCACCGCACGGGGCAGACTGTCGAGCTCGAGCCGGTTCTGCTTCAACCACAAGCGGTAAGGTTTGGCGCGGGAGATTTTTGCCTTAATCTCCTGGTCGGGAATGATGCGTTGCTGTTCGAAATCAACCAGAAACATACGGCCGGGTTGCAGCTGGCCGCGGCTTAGAATGCGTTCGGGTTCGATCGGCAACACACCCGTTTCCGATGCCATGATCACCAGACCATCGACGGTGACCGTATAACGTGCCGGGCGGAGGCCGTTGCGGTCGAGTGTCGCACCGATATAGCGATCGTCGCAAAACATGATCGCGGCCGGCCCATCCCACGGCTCCATTATGGTGGAATGAAACTCGTAAAATGCGCGCTTGTCGGCGCTCATGGTCGGCACGTTCTGCCAGGCTTCGGGGATCATCATCATCACGGCATGTGGCAACGAACGGCCGCCGAGCGACAGGAGTTCGAGCATGTTGTCGAAAATTGCGGAATCGCTGCCCTCGGCTACCAAAACGGGTCGCAGCTTGGCAAGGTCGTCGCCAAACAGTGGCGAAAACAGATCAGCCTCGCGGGCTTTCATCTGGGCCAAATTGCCGTGCAACGTGTTGATCTCGCCGTTGTGTGCCATGCGGCGAAATGGCTGGGCCAGTGCCCAGGTGGGCAGTGTGTTCGTGCTGTAGCGCTGGTGTACTAGCGCGTAAGGGCTGGCGGTTCGTGGATCGACCAAATCACGGAAGAAACCTGTCAGTTGCGAGCCGGTGAGCAAACCCTTATACACGATCGATCGGCACGACAGACTCGGCAGATAGAACTGCGCACGGTCGTCACACGACCAACAACCAAAGGCCTTTTCGGCTTGACGCCGTATGACCATCAACTTGCGTTCGAATGCTTCGCGGGGTACCGCGTTACGGGCCAGAAAGACCTGACGGATGGTCGGTTGGGTCTGCTGCGCGTAAACGCCGAGGCCGGCGGATTCAACGGGGATGTCACGCCAACCGAGTACAGCGCAACCGCTGTCCCAAGCCGCTTCCTCGAGGAGATCCTGACAACGCGCCGCGTTCGCTTCGTTAACAGGCAAAAAGACCAACCCGGTTGCGTAGTCACCGACGGCTGGCAGGTTGAAGCGCAACCGCTGGCATTCTTCGCGGTACAGCTCGTCCGGAATGCGTAACAGAATACCGGCGCCGTCGCCCGTCGATTTGTCGCCGCCAACGGCACCGCGGTGTTCGAGGTTGGCCAGGGCCTGCACGGCATCGACGACGACGTCATGGCGCGGCACGCCATCGACCCGGCAGACGAAACCGACACCGCAGGCGCCACGTTGTATTCTCGGATCGCTCAACCCCGGCGGTAGGATAGTCTGGGTCACACGTTCCCCTGTTCGCAAGGTCTATTCCGGCACGCGCACGGCGGGCGCGGGTGATTGGTTGATCCACTGGCCGAGTCGTGCGCACTGTCGCCGGGTTTCCGCCGGCGCGGTGCCGCCGATCACCTTGCGCCGGTTCGCGGCAGCATCATAGTCGCGAGCCAAGCTGGTGTCGGGCAACTCGGGGAACGTCGCATGCCACTCGGCGTCGCTGACGTCTGCCAGCGACCGGTTTGCCGTTTCCAGTCTTTGGACCAGAGCGCCAACGCGTTCGTGTGCTGTCCGGAAAGGCACGCCGGTCCTCGTTAAAGCGTCGGCGATTTCCGTTGCCAGCAATTCGGCCGTCAGCGACCGCTGCAGCCGGTCGACGTTAAACGATGCGGTGGCTAGGGCCTGATGAAAGACGCGCAAAGCTAGGCGAGCAGTGTCTAACGCGTCGAACAGATAGTACTTGTCTTCCTGCAAGTCCTTCGAGTACGACGGCGGTAGATTCTTGGTCAGAGCCAACAAGCCGACACTGTCGCTCAGGCAGCGCGCAGCCTTGGCACGCACAAGCTCCATCGCGTCCGGATTGCGCTTCTGTGGCATCATGGACGAACCAGTCGACCATTCATCGGCGAAGCGCAAATAGTCGAACGCCGGATTGGCCCACCAGATGAATTGTTCCGCGTAGCGGGATAGGTGGTTGGTCAGCACCGCACAGGCGGCGGCGATTTCCTGTGCGAAGTCGCGGTCGGATACGGCATCCAGCGCGTTGTCGAGCACGCCGTCAAACCCGAGTGCATCGGCCAAAGCCTGACGGTCCACCGCGAAAGCGGACCCCGCCAGTGCGCCGGCGCCGAGCGGACAAAGGTTGGTGCGGTCGCGCGCGTCGAGCAGGCGGGTGTGATCGCGCATCAGCGCCTGCGCAAGTGACAGCAAATAAAACCCGAGGCTGATCGGCTGTGCGGGCTGGGCATGTGTGGTGCCGGCAAACAACACCTCGGCATTTTTCTCGGCGCGTTCGCGCAACAGGCCGATCAACGAGACAATCTCACGCGCAAGTTCGGCAAGCCGATCGCTGGCGAACAGACGAATGTCCGTGGCGACCTGGTCGTTACGGCTACGGCCGGTGTGGATTTTCGCGCCCGCCGCCCCCACCCGTTCCGTCAACAGCCGTTCGATCAACGTGTGCACGTCTTCGTCGTCCGGCAAATCCCCGAAGCGGCCGCGCTGGTGTTGCGCGGCGAGTTCGCTGAGCGCTTCAAGGCAGGCATCCAGTTCGGCATTAGAAAGCACGGCCAGACGCCGCAGTTCCACCGCCCAAACGCGATTGACCAGCAGATCGTACGGCAGCAGGCGGATGTCCACCGGCAGCGAGCGATTGATCTGATTCATTAGGTCGCCGTAGTCGACGTCGACCCGCCCGTGGTAAAGCGTCATCAGTCCCTCTTGAACTTGGAATAGTTCGGCGCCCGGTAGCCGGCGAGCGCTTCGCCCCCTTCCATTTCGATCATAGCACGGACCTTCATCGACAAGCCGAACAGATTGATGAAGCCCGCAGCGTCGGATTGATCGTAGACATCGTCCTGCCCAAAGGTGGCGAAGTCCTCGCGATACAGTGAGTACGGCGACCGGCGGCCAAGCACATGCACCGCGCCTTTGTAGAGCAGCAGGCGTACCTCGCCAGTGACATTGTGTTGGGTTTCACGAACAAAGGCGTCGAGCGCTTCGCGCAATGGCGTAAAGTATCGGCCGTTGTAAACCAGTTCGGCGTACTTGGGCGCGAGCTGTTCCTTGAAATGCATCGTCTCCGCGTCGAGAACCAGGCTCTCGATCTCGTGATGAGCGGCGTAGAGCACCGTGCCGCCGGGTGTTTCGTACACGCCGCGCGATTTCATGCCGACCAAACGGTTTTCCACGATGTCGATGCGACCGACGCCATGAGCGGCGGCGAGGTCGTTGAGCTTCATGAGCAAGGTCGCCGGCGACAGCTTCTCGCCGTCCAATGTTGTTGGTGCGCCGCTCTCAAAACCAATGATGATTTCCTGGCCGCAGTCCGGCGCGTCGCACGGAGCCTTGGTCCACTCAAACACATTTTCCGGCGGTGCCTGCCAAGGGTCTTCCAATTCGCCGCCTTCGCTGGACAGATGCCATAGATTACGGTCGTGGCTGTAGATTTTCTTCTCATCGATGGTCAACTGAATGTTGTATTTGCGCGCATAAGCGATGGCGTCTTCGCGGCTACGGATATCCCACACGCGCCACGGGGCGATAATGCGTATTTTTGGATTGAAAGCGCGGAAGGTTAGCTCAAAACGCACTTGGTCGTTGCCTTTGCCAGTGCAACCGTGAGCCACCGCATCGGCGCCCTCGCGTTCAACGACATCCATCATCTTTTTGGCGATCAGCGGTCGGGCGATGCTGGTGCCGAGCAGGTAGCGTTCTTCGTATAACGCACCGGCCTGGATCATCGGGAAGAGGTAGTCCCGACAGAATTCCTCGCGCAGATCGTCGCAGAAAAAGTCATCGGCGCCGGAGGCCAGCGCGCGTTCGCGCAAGCCGGCCAATTCACCGTCGCCCTGACCGACGTCCGCCACGTAGGCGATGACTTGGCAGTCGTATCGCTCTTTCAACCAATGCAAAATGATCGAGGTGTCCAACCCACCGGAATAGGCGAGTACGATCTTACGGCACGACGGATCTTTCATGACATTATCCTTTCGTTGCCTCGGGCGGTTCGTGTACCGCTAGCGCGATGCGCAGCCGGCGTAGCGTTTTTTGCTGTTCGATGCGCCCGGGGCAAGCAATAAACAACGTGTCGTCTCCAGCCACGGTACCGGCGACAGTCGGCCAACGCTGGTTGTCGATAGCCAATGCGACCAAGCTCGCTTCGCCTGGGTTGGTGTGGACAATCAATAACGCGTCCCCCGCCGTTTGGATGGACCGCACGCGATGAAGCATCTCGCCGTTCAAGCCGAGCGGCGTGGCGGCGGTCGGCGGCAGGCTGTAACGGCCGGCCAGTTTAACCAACCCCAGGTCGTTGATGTCGCGCGAAACCGAGGCCTGCGTGCAAGCAATACCGGCTTGTTGCAGCAACCGCACTAGTTGGGATTGCGTCGATACCGGTTCGGACGCGATCAACTCCAACAACAGCTTCCTTCGACGTTCGGCTTCAGGCATGAAACACCTCCGGTAGGCGGACGTCTTCCGCCAGCCATTGTTCAGCCAAGGCGATATAGCCGGCAACCCCGGCTTCCAGTTCTGTGCGGGAAATGCGTTCGTCTGGGCCGTGCGAAAACGCCGGATCGCCCGGTCCGCATTTCACAGCGGGCACGCCACGGCGGGCCAGAAAGGTCCAATCGCTGGCAGCGTCGGAAGCGTACCGACGGGCACTGGGGATCGCGGTCTGCGCGCAATGCACCAAACGATGGTCGGGTGGTGTTTCGCAGGGAATCCAGAGATCGGAAACCACGCGCACCTCGGTGCGAACTGCTTGCGCGATGGTGGTCACGATCTCGTCGTTGGAATATAGCGGCGTAGTGCGGACATCGAGTAGAGCGGTGGCGACGGGCGGGGTGGCGTTGTCGGCAATGCCGGCGTTCAAGCGGGTAGGGGTGACGCGAATGCCGCCGAGTGTCGGGTGAATTCGCGAAAAATTTAGCTCGCCGATGGCTACCAAGTCCTCCACCAGGCGTGGTATCGCCAACTCACCGGTCACGCGCGCGGCATGTCCCTGCACGCCGTGCGCACGTAACTCAATGACGAGCAGTCCACGCTGTGAAGTGGCAATGTCCATCTTGGTTGGTTCGCCGACCACCGCCGCGACAATCGGACCAACGCGGGAAAGCAACCGCGGCAGGGTGGGATCAAACCCCTCTTCGCCAACCGACAGTACACCGACGATATTGGCTTTTGGATCCGCAGCAAAATGAGCCACGGTCAGCAGGATCGCCAAACATGACGCCCGAGCGTCGACCGCGCCGCGACCCCACAGCACGTCATCCCAAATCACCGCTTCGTGCGGCGGCACCGACCAGCCTTCACCGGGCGGCACGACATCCAGATGCGAGCAAAAGCACAGCGCCGGGCCGCTGGTGGCGGCGGGGGCGCGCAGAATCAAGCCATCGGCAGAAGCCTCGACTCGTAGACCGAGGTCGTGCGCCAAATGGCTGGCTGCGGCCAACACGTCCGCCTCCCGGCCGGTAAGCCCCGGCGTGCGAACAAGTCGGGCCAGTAGCGGCAACGGATCAGGCAAGTTCCGTCTCCTGGTACACCTTCTTCTCTTTTTCGCTGACGATCATCGTGCCGCAGCCCTCGCCGGTAAACACTTCGGTCAGCAATGCGTCGGGTTGTCCGCCATTGATGATATGCGTGCGCTTCACACCGCCTGCCGCAGCGCGGATGCAAGCTTCCACCTTCAGCCTCATGCCGCCGACAAGCGCTCCGCCGGCGAGTAATTCGCGCACGTCATTGGCATCAGCGAACGGCACCAGCGAAGTCGGATCGTTACGGTCACGCAGCAAGCCCGGCTGATCGGTCAGGAAAATCAGCTTCTTTGCCTGCAGCGCAACGGCGATCGATTCGGCGAAGATGTCGGCGTTTACGTTGAGCGGATGGCCTTGGCAGTCCGCAGCCAGGCAGCCGACGACCGGAATATGCCCGGCATCGAGCAGCAAGTTGAGCAGTCTAACGTCGACAGCCTGTATATCGCCGACGTGGCCGAAGTCGACGAGGCGTTCTACGCCTTCATCGTCACGCATCGCGACGGGAGGCCGCCGGCGGGCCTGTACCAGCGCGGCATCCATTCCGGTCAGGCCGACCGGCAGTGTGTCAGTGCGCCGTAGTGCAGAGACGAGATCGGCGTTCAGCTTGCCGGCCAGCACCATCTTGACGATCTCTAGCGCTTGGTCGTCGGTGACTCGCCGGCCGCCGACGATGGTCGGTTCCACACCGAGGCGCCGCGACCATTCGCTGACCTGCGGTCCGCCGCCATGAACGACAACCAGACGAATGCCCAGGTCGGCCAACACATGGCATTGTTCCACCACGCCGTCGAGGGCTTTAGCGCTGGCCAGCACCGCGCCGCCGATCTTCACCACGAAAACCTTGCCCATATACAGGCGCAGGTAGCCGGCGATGCGTTTGATGAAAGCGATCGAACCGTTTCCTCTCATTCTAGCTCCAACACGGCGGACAACGCGTTGAGAAAGCGGTCCGCCTGATCGCGCCGCAAAGTCAGCGGCGGCATGAGTCGCATCACTTCGGGAACGGCGCTCGTTCCGACGACAATCGCCTGTTCGTTCAACAAACGCGCCGCAACCGGCGCCGCAGGCCGGTTGAGTACCAAGCCGAGCAACAGCCCGCGACCTTGTACGCGCAAAACACTGCGCTGGCCGGCCAAATGCCTGGCGAGGTAGTCGCCGGTCTCACGCGCCTGACGTGACAGATCTTCGTCTTGCAGAACGGCGAGATTCGTGAGTGCGGCGGCACAAGCAACTGGACCGCCGCCGAAGGTGGTGCCCAGATCTCCGGGTCGCACGGCTTCAAGCAGCCGTTCGGCTACCAGCGTCGCGCCGATCGGAAACCCGGCGCCGAGACCCTTGGCCAGCGTGGCTAGGTCCGGCTGCACGCCGGATTGGGCGCCGGCGAGGAAGGTGCCGGTACGGCCCATACCACATTGGACTTCGTCGAAGATCAGCAACGCGCCAACGCGATCACATTGCGCACGTAGGCCGGCCAGGTATTCGGCGGAGAGCGGCACGGCGCCGGCCAAACCTTGTACCGGCTCGACGATGACCGCGGCAAACGATTCATCGAGCGTCTGCTGCGCCGCGGTCAGATCCTCGCAAGGTAATATTGTCACGTACGGGAACAACGGTTGGCCGCCGACCTCGGTCAACGCGCGATAGCGTTCGAGACCGGACAGCGAAAGCGTCAACAAGCTGCGGCCATGAAATCCGCCCGCTACCGCGGCGATGCGCCGGCGTTTGGTCGCTAACCGGGCGATGGTCAGCGCGGCCTCGTTGGCTTCGGCGCCGCTGTTGGTCAAAAACACGGCGGCGAATGCCGGGACGGTCAGCTCCATCAGCTTCACGCACAATTCGTGCCGGTGCGGCACTTGCACCAGATTAGAATAGAACAACAACCCGGCTGCCTGTTCGATGATTGCCGCGACAACGCGCGGGTGGCAATGACCCGACACCGCTACCGCGTGCCCGCCGTACATATCGAGGTATTCGCGCCCATCCTGATCATAAACGTAGGCCCCCTGCCCGCGCACAAACGTGAGCGGATGCAGATGGTAGACCGGCAGTTCGGGCAGCGGGCTCAGCACGGATACGCTCCTGGGTATTGCAAACCGTCCTTTTCGGCGAAGCCCAGCGCCAGATTCATGTTCTGGATCGCCTGGCCGGCCGCACCTTTGACCAGATTGTCGAGCACGAGCAGCAATTCCGCTTCCGGGCCGCATTGCGCCACGTGTATGTGCACGAAGTTCGACCCAGCCACCTCGGCCACCTCCGGTGCCCGTTTCAACACCATGACGAAAGGATGCGGCGCATAGTAGTCGCGGAACAATGCGGCTAAGTCGACCTCGGCCAGCGTCGGATCATGCAGGTATACGGTTGCGTGAATACCACGGACAAATGGACCGGAGTGGGCAAGCAGGCGGACGCGACGCGGTGTATGCGCGAGGTCGGTCAACGTCTGGTCGATTTCCGGCTCGTGCTGGTGGGCCAGCATCTTGTAAGCGAAGAGATTGTCAGACCGGAACGGGTGGTGCGTGGTCAACTTCGGCGTGGCGCCGGCGCCGGACGAACCAGTCACCGCGAACACCGGCAGGGTCGCCGGTAGTTTCCCCGCCGTCGCCAACGGTAAAAGCAGCAATTGGCAAGCCGTGGCGAAGCAGCCGGGGTTGGCGATAGCGCGCGCGGAACGAATGCGGTCGCGATACGCCTCGGGCAAGCCGTAGACAAAACACGCCTGCAGA